>JAFKKM010000116.1 GCA_017305555.1 Hyphomicrobiales bacterium
GATCTGTCCTGGCTCGATCTCGAGGAGGTTCGCCCGGCGACCGAGGACGAGGGCGCCATTCGCGTCAATCGCTGGTTCGCGCAGCATCCCCGGCTTGTGCTCGGGACGCACGCGCTCACCTCCGGTCCGTTCGGCGAGACCTATACCTGCCATCCCAACGCCGGCGAGGACCTCGCGACCGCGCTGGCCGCCGCCGCCACCCTCCTTCCGGACGCCATCTATGACGGCGAGCCCGAGCCAATCGACGCTGAGGCCGAGGACGAGCCCGCGCCGGCGAAGTTGGAGAACGCCGCGAGCCTCACAGCACGCGAGGGCAGCTATCTCCTCGATAACCGCCATGGCCTGATGCAGATTCTCGACGGCGAGCCGCTCACTGTTGTGGTGCGCAAGGGCCGAAGCGCCGACGGCATTCCGGAAAGGCATGTCCGGATCATCCAGAAGCTGATCCCGATCCGCGACGCGGTCCGCGACGTTCTGAAGTGCCAGGAGCTCGACCGACCGTGGAAGGACGCGCAGGTCCGGCTGCGCATTGCCTGGTCGAATTTCGTCCGCGCCTTTGGACCCATCAACAGCACCGTCGTCTCGACGACCGAAGACCCAGAGACCGGCGAAGTGCGAGAGACGCATCGCCGGCCGAACCTCCAGCCGTTCCTCGACGATCCAGACTGCTGGCTGGTCGCGTCGATCGAGGACTATGACCTCGAATCCGACACGGCGAAGCCGGGTCCGATCTTCACCGAGCGGGTGATCGCGCCCCCTGCCCCGCCCGTCATCACCAGCGCCGCCGATGCGTTGGCTGTCGCGCTCAACGAGCGCGGCCATGTCGATCCCGACCACATCGCCGAGCTCCTGCATCGCGACGCGGACGATGTCATCGCCGAACTCGGCAGCGCCATCTTCCGCGATCCCGCGGACGGCTCCTGGCAGACCGCCGACGCCTATCTCTCAGGCGCCGTCCGATCGAAGGTTGCGGCGGCGGAGGCCGCGGCTGCGCTCCACCCCGAATATGAGCGAAATGTGGCGGCCCTGCGGGAGGTGCAACCCGCCGACCTCCGGCCCTCAGACATCACCGCGCGGCTCGGCGCACCGTGGATTCCCGCTGCCGACATCGTCGCTTTCGTCCACGAGACGATGGGCGCGGAGATCAAGATCCATCACATGCCGGAGCTGGCGTCATGGACGGTCGAGGCCCGGCAGCTCGCCTGGATGGCCGCCGGCACGTCGGAATGGGGCACCGAGCGGCGGCACGCCGGCCAGCTGCTCTCCGATGCGCTCAATTCCTCAGTGCCGCAGATCTTCGACACCATCAAGGACGGCCAAGCTGAGCGTCGTGTCCTCAACGTCGTCGACACCGAGGCAGCGAAGGAGAAGCTGCACAAGATCAAGACCGCCTTCCAGAACTGGATCTGGTCCGATCCGGACCGGACCGACCGCCTAGCGCGGGTCTATAACGACCGCTTCAACAACATCGTGCCGCGCGCCTTCGACGGCTCGCACCTGAAACTGCCCGGCGCCTCGGGCGCATTCGTTCTCTACGGACACCAGAAGCGCGGCATCTGGCGCATCATCGCGTCGGGCGCCACCTATCTCGCCCATGCCGTCGGCGCCGGCAAGACCATGACGATGGCGGCCGCCATCATGGAGCAGCGCCGGCTCGGCCTGATCGCCAAGGCGATGCTGGTCGTTCCCGGCCATTGCCTGGCGCAGGCGGCGCGGGAGTTTCTGGCGCTCTATCCAGGCGCCCGCATCCTCGTCGCCGACGAGACCAACTTCACTTTAGCCAAGCGGCATCGCTTCCTGTCGCGCGCCGCGACCGCGACGTGGGATGCGATCATCATCACGCATTCAGCTTTTCGCTTCATTGGCGTGCCGTCCGCATTCGAGCGGCAGATGATCCAGGACGAGCTGGAGCTCTACGAGCAACTCCTCACCAAGGTCGAAAGCGACGATCGCGTCTCGCGCAAGCGGCTCGAGCGGCTGAAGGAGGGATTGAAGGAACGGCTCGAAGCGCTCGCCACCCGCAAGGACGATCTGCTGACCATCTCGGAAATCGGCGTCGACCAGATCATCGTCGACGAGGCGCAGGAGTTCCGCAAGCTGTCCTTCGCCACCAACATGTCGACTCTGAAGGGCGTCGATCCCAACGGTTCGCAGCGCGCCTGGGATCTTTATGTGAAGGCCCGCTTCATCGAGACGAAGAACCCGGGCCGCGCGCTCGTCCTCGCCTCCGGGACGCCGATCACCAACACGCTCGGCGAGATGTTCTCGGTCCAGCGCTACCTTGGATTCGCGGCGCTTCGGGATCGCGGCCTGCACGAGTTCGATGCCTGGGCCTCGACCTTCGGCGACGTCTCGACCGAGCTCGAGCTCCAACCCAACGGCAAGTACAAGCCGGTCACGCGGTTCGCGACCTTCGTCAACGTCCCCGAATTGATCGCCATGTTCCGCTCCTTCGCCGATGTGGTGATGCCCGAGGACCTGCGCGCGTATGTCAAAATCCCGGCGATCTCGACCGGCAAGCGGCAGATTCTCACGGCGAAGCCGACATCGGCGTTCAAGCGTTACCAGCTCCTGCTCGACGCGCGCATCAAGGCGATCGAAATGCGCGATCGGCCGCCGGAGCCGGGCGACGACATCCTGCTCTCCGTCATCACTGACGGACGGCACGCGGCGATCGACCTGCGTCTGGTCGATCCGGACAACGACAACGAGCCGGACAACAAGCTGAACCTGCTCGTCGCCAACGCCTTGCGCATCTGGAAGGAGACGGCGGAGAACAGTTACGTGCGCGTCGATGGCAAGCCCTACGAGCTGCCCGGCGCCGCGCAGATGATTTTCTCCGATCTCGGCACGATCAACGTCGAGAAGACGCGCGGCTTCTCGGCGTATCGCTGGATCAGAGACGAGCTCGTCCGCCTGGGCGTGCCGACGTCCGAGATTGCCTTCATGCAGGATTTCAAGAAGTCCGAGGCCAAGCAGCGCCTGTTCGGCGACGTGCGCGCCGGTAAGGTCCGCTTCCTGATCGGCTCCTCCGACACGATGGGGACGGGCGTCAACGCACAGCTTCGGTTGAAGGCGCTCCACCACCTCGACGTGCCGTGGCTGCCGTCGCAGATCGCGCAGCGCGAGGGACGGATCGAGCGTCAGGGCAACCAGCACGACGTCATCGACATCTTCGCCTATGCCACCGAGGGCTCGCTCGACGCGAGCATGTGGCAGAACAACGAGCGCAAGGCCCGCTTCATCGCCGCGGCGCTCTCGGGCGACACGTCGATCCGCCGGCTCGAAGACCTCGGCGAGGGCCAGGCCAACCAGTTCGCCATGGCCAAGGCGATCGCCAGCGGCGACCAGCGGCTGATGCAGAAGGCCGGGCTTGAGGCCGACATCGCCCGACTCGAGCGTCTGCGCGCGGCGCATATCGACGATCAGCACGCCGTCCGCCGGCAGATCCGCGACGCCGAGCGCGACATCGAATTCTCGACGCGGCGGATCGCGGAGGTCGGCGAGGATATCGAACGCCGCCTTCCCACGACGGGCGAGGCATTTGCTGCGAGCGTCGCCGGTACGCGCCATGTCGAGCGCAAGGACGCCGGCCGCGCGCTGATGAAGGAAATCCTGACCCTCGTGCAGCTTCAGCAGGAGGGCGAGAGCACCATTGCCGCGATCGGCGGTTTCGACCTCGAATATTCCGGCGAACGCTTCGGCCGCGACGGCTATCGCTACAGCACCATGCTGATCCGCACCGGCGCGGAATACGAGATCGAGCTGCCCGTGACGGTGACGCCGCTCGGCGCGATCTCCCGTCTCGAACATGCGCTCGACGATTTCGAAGGCGAGCGGGAGCGCTATCGCCAACGTCTCGCCGACGCGCATCGCAGGCTTGCCTCCTACCGGTCGCGGGAGGACGGCGATTTCGCTTTCGCCGGCGAGCTCGCAGAGAAGCGCCGCCAGTTGGCGGAGGTGGAGAAAGCCCTTGCGAGCGATGTGGAGGGAAGCGGCGCGAGCGCCATTGCGGCGTAATGAGAAGGAAGGGAGTCCGCTCGCAGATCGGCCAGGCCCGCAGCGCTGACGCTCAACCGCCGCCTGCGCGATCCCGGCCCGTCGTCCTTCGCAGGGCTGTGAGCCCTGCTGGTCCGGCCGGACAGGGATGCTCGGCCGCAGTTGTGCCGGCCCGACCGCTCCGCGGGCCGGGGGGTGTCTTCGGAAAGAAGACGAAGAAGGACGCGCGAGGCGTGGTCCGCAAACCCCGAACAGGAGAAATCCCATGCATCTCATCAAGGTCGATCCGCGTGCGCTGAAGGAAAATCCCGACCGCATGCGCCAGACGAAGTCGACGCCGCAGGCCGACGCCCTGCTGCTGGCGACGATCAAGGCTGTGGGCATCGTCCAGCCACCCGTCATCACGCCCGAGACCGGCGGCGGCAACGGCTATGTCATCAATGCCGGTCACCGCCGCGTGAAGCAGGCGATCGCCGCCGGCCTCGAGGAGATCGACGTGCTTGTCGACGAGGCCGCCAACGACAACGGCGCCATGCGCTCGATGATCGAGAACATCGCCCGCGAAGCGCTCAATCCCGTCGACCAATGGCGTGCGATCGAACGCCTCGTCGCGCTCGGCTGGACCGAGGAAGCGATCGGCGTTGCACTGGCCCTCCCGGTCCGGCAGATCAGGAAGCTCCGCCTGCTCGCCAACGTGCTGCCTGTCATGCTCGATCACATGGCCAAGGGCGACGTGCCCGACGAGCGGCAGCTGCGCACCATCGCGTCCGCCTCGCTCGATGAGCAGAAGGAGGTGTGGAAGAAGCACAAGCCCTCCAAGGCCGACCCTCAGGTGTCATGGTTTAGCGTGGCGCAGGCTCTGACCAAGGCCCGCATGCACGCACGCCACGCCAGCTTCGGTGACGATCTCGCCCAGGCCTATGGCATCCAGTGGGTCGAGGACCTGTTCGCGCCGGCCGACGAGGACAGCCGCTACACCACGGATGTGGAAGCGTTCCTCGGCGCGCAGCAGGAGTGGATGACGAACAACCTGCCGAAGAAGGGCATCGTCGCCGAGACGACGAACTGGGGCGAGGTCAAGCTGCCGCCGAAGGCGGAGCGCGTCTACGGCAAGCCATCGAAGAGCGATTGCACGGCGATGTATCTCGACCGCGACGGCCGGGTGCAGAGCGTGCATTACCGCATGCCCGCGGCGAAGAAGCCGAAGGACAAGGACGCGGTGACCGGCGATGACTCTGCGGATGCGTCTGCCGTCTCGAAGCCGCGTCCCGACGTGACGCGCAAGGGCGTCGAGATGATCGGCGACTTCCGCACCGACGCCCTGCACGAGGCGTTGGCCCGCGCGCCGATCGAGGACGACACTCTGATGGCGCTGTTGATCCTCGCCTTCGCCGGCCAGAACGTCTCGGTCGATTCCGGCAGTGGCGGGACGTATTACGGCAACCGGCGCTTCGCCCGCCATGCCGCGGCGCTATTCGATGAGGACGGCAAGCTCGTCCTTGACATCGACACGCTCCGCGTCGCGGCGCGCTCAACCCTCACGGACGTCCTGTCGTGCCGGGAGAACCGCACCGACAGCGGCATCGTCGCCCGCGTCGCCGGTGACGTGGTCGGCGCGGACAACTTCTTGCCGAACATGGGCGCCGACGACTTCCTCTCGTGCCTGTCGCGCGCCGCGCTCGAAGGCGCGTGCAAGGACACGCCGGTTCTCCCGCGCCAGAAGGTGAAGGACACCCGCGCCGCCCTGGTCGAGCACTTCAAGGAGGGCCGCTTCGTTCCTGCGGCCGCGCTGTTCGCTCCCGACAAGGCCGCCGTGTCGTCGTGGCTGGCGAAGAATGCCGTCGCAGCAGACGACGAGGCCGCCGACGAGGCCGACGACCAGGTCGAGGATCCGGAAGTCACCGACGACGATGGCGACGACGCCTCGGACGCCGAGGCCTTCCCGGAGGCGGCGGAATAGTCCGCCCGGCGACGACAATCTGAATGACACCCCGCCGCCGGCTCTACCGGCGGCGGTTTCGTTTCCACTCCCACGAACAGGAGGACGTCATGTCCGCACAGTCGATCTACGACCTCGCTCCGCTCGGCGCGATCATCCGATTTTCCGACGACACGCCGCGGCCGCCAGAGCGGCATCGCAAGAAGCTCGCGGCTTGGGAACACCGTAACAGCAGCGGCCGCCTGATCCGCAAGCAGTCTGAACGCCGTATCGGCAACACTGTCATCAGCCCGAGCATTACGCTGCATGCCGGCGACTATGGCGGCGGCGGTGTCGTGGTGCTTCGCGTCCACCGCACCTTCTCGGTCGACAGCGACCTGACCTACGT
>JAFKKM010000030.1 GCA_017305555.1 Hyphomicrobiales bacterium
TCGTCGGCATGATTGGTGCCAACGGCGCCGGCAAGACGACGCTGTTCCGCATGATCACCGGACAGGAGAAGCCTGACGCCGGCAACATCACCGTCGGCGAGACGGTGCATCTCGGTTATGTCGATCAGTCGCGCGACGCGCTCGACGGATCGAAGACGGTGTGGGAGGAAATTTCCGGCGGCACCGACCAGATCCTGCTCGGCAAGAAGGAAGTGAACTCGCGCGGCTATTGTTCGGCGTTCAACTTCAAGGGTGCGGACCAGCAGAAGAAGGTCGGCGCGCTATCGGGCGGTGAGCGCAACCGCGTGCATCTCGCCAAGATGTTGCGCTCCGGCGCCAACGTGCTGCTGCTCGACGAACCGACCAACGATCTCGACGTCGATACGCTGCGCGCATTGGAAGAAGCGCTGGAGGATTTCGCCGGCTGCGCCGTGGTCATCAGCCACGATCGCTGGTTCCTCGACCGCATCGCCACGCACATCCTCGCCTTCGAGGGCGACAGCCATGTCGAATGGTTCGAGGGCAATTTCCAGAACTACGAGAAGGACAAGATGCGCCGCCTCGGCCAGGACAGCATCATCCCGCACCGGGTGAAGTACAAGAAGCTGACGCGGTGACATCGACTGCCGGAGTGTAACGGTAGTCCGATGATGCTGCGTCGCGCCGATCATCGCGAGGCGGGCAAGCTGGTCTTCGCCGAGCGGGTGACGTAAAACGTCGTTCCGCAGGAGGGGGATCGCGATGTCCGACTGGAGCGCCGAGCAATATTTGAAGTTCGAAGATGAACGCACGCGCCCGGCGCGCGATCTGTTGGCGCAGGTGCCGCTGCAACAGGCGCGCACTGTGGTCGATATCGGCTGCGGCCCGGGCAACTCGACCGAACTTCTGGTCAAGCGTTGGCCGGATGCGGCGGTGACCGGCATCGATACCTCTGCCGACATGCTGAGGCAGGCGCGCGAGCGCTTGCCCAACCAGACCTTCATCGAGGCCAATGTCGCGCACTGGGTGCCGCCCGCCGAGGCAGACGTGTTGTTCGCCAACGCCGTGTTCCAGTGGGTGCCGGATCATCTCAAGCATCTCAAGCGGCTGGTCGGCAAGCTGTCGCCGGGTGGCGCGCTGGCGGTGCAGATGCCGGACAATCTCGACGAGCCGTCGCACATCCTGATGCGTGATGTGGCACATGAGGAGCCGTTTCGCGAACCGCTAACCAATGCCGCGCGGATGCGCGACGCGTTGCCGCGGCCGCGCGATTACTACGATGCCTTGAAGCCGCTCTGTAGCCGGCTCGACCTCTGGCACACGATCTACAATCACGTGCTCGACGACGCCACTGCTATCGTCGAATGGGTGAAGGGGACGGGCCTGCGGCCGTTCCTCGATCCGCTGCAAGCGCCCGAGCGCAAGCTGTACCTCGCCGAGTACACCGCGCGCGTGGCCGCGGCCTATTTGCCGCAGGCCGACGGCAAGGTGCTGCTGCGGTTCCCACGCATTTTCATCGTCGCGGTGCGCTGATTTTTCACAGCGGATAACCGTGCGCATCGCGTCCGCGCAACACGAATCAGACAAAATCCGCTGTCGCCATGGTCGCGTCAGCATCTATTGCTCCCATCATTTGTCTTCATCAGAGATCATTCCCGCATGTCGATGACGCCCGAAATGCCGTTGCCGCCGCCAGGACCTTTCCGCCTGCGGCCGATCCCGTTGCTCATCTTCAGCTCGCGCTGGCTGCAACTGCCGCTTTATGTCGGGTTGATCGTCGGGCAGGCGGTCTATGCGGTGCTGTTCCTCAAGGAACTGTGGCACCTCGTAACCCACGCCACCAGTTTTTCCGAGCAGCAGATCATGCTGGTGATCCTCAGCCTGATCGACGTGGTGATGATCTCCAATCTGCTGGTGATGGTGATCGTCGGCGGGTACGAAACGTTCGTGTCGCGGCTCAATCTCGAAGGCCATCCCGATGAGCCGGAGTGGCTCAGCCACGTCAATGCCAGCGTGCTGAAGATCAAGCTGGCGATGGCCATCATCGGCATCTCCTCGATCCATCTGCTGCGCACCTTCATCGAGGCCGGCGGCCTCGGCAGCGGCAAGACCAATTACACCGAGACCGGTGTGATGTGGCAGACCATCATCCACCTCGTCTTCATCGTCTCGGCGGTAGGCATCGCCTATGTCGATCGCCTGTTGAGCGTGACCGAGCGCGAGGCCCACGCCGCCGAGGCGCATCACTGATGGGCGCGCGAACGCGCCGCCGGTTCGCGCTGGTGCGGCGATGCGCGCTCGCGGTTCCGATGCTTGTCGCGTTCTGCATGGCGACGCCGCAAGCCCGCGCCACTGATGCCGGCTTCACGCGCTTCGTGGAGTCGGTTTGGCCGGATGCGCACAAGGCTGGCGTCACCCGCGCGACGTTCGAGGCGCAGACGCGCGGGCTGGAGCCTGACTACAAGTTGCCCGATCTGTTGCTGCCGGGGCGACCCGCCACCGGTGCGCCGTCGCAGGCGGAGTTCGTGCAGGTGCCGGCGGCTTATGTGAAGGAAACGACCATCGCCCGGCTTGCGGGCGAGGGTCGCAAGCTGATGCAGCAGCATCGCGCGACATTGGCCGCAATCGAGAAGCGGTTCGGTGTGCCCGGTTCGGTGATCCTTGCCATCTGGGGCCGCGAGACCGACTACGGCCGCTATCGTCTGCCCTACGACGCGCTGCGCGTGGTGGCGACGCAGGCTTATGTGGGTCGCCGCAAGGAGCAGTTTCGCGAGGAATTCATCCTGGCGCTGAAACTGCTCAACGACGGCGTGGTGGCGCGCAAGGATTTCCGTTCGTCGTGGGCGGGTGCGACCGGGCTGACGCAGTTCCTGCCGTCGGAGCTTTACAAGCACGGCGTCGATTTCGACGGCGACGGTCGCGTCAACATCTGGACCTCGATTCCGGACGCGCTGGCCTCTGCCGCGCAGCAACTCGTCAACAAGGGTTGGCAGCGCGGCGTGCGCTGGGCTTACGAGGTGCAGGCGCCACGCGACGCCGATTGCACGCAAGGCACGCCCGAGGTGACGCGGCCGATCGGCGAATGGCTGCGTCTTGGTTTTGTGCCGGTGCGCGGCGAAAAGCTGAGCGCGGCGGAGCAGGCGCAGCCGGCCTCGCTGTTGCAGCCGGAGGGCAGCTACGGTCCGGCGTTCCTGACGACGAAGAATTACTTCGTCATCAAGGAGTACAATTTCTCGGATCTGTACGTGCTGTTCGTTGGCCATCTCAGCGACCGGATGGTCGATGGCTTGCCGTTCGCGACCAAGTGGTCGGCCTCGACGCAACTGCGCAGCCGCGATGTTGAGGCGATGCAGCGGCATCTGACCAAGCTCGGACTTTATCGCGACAAGATCGACGGCAAGGCGGGGATGTTGACCCGCGCGGCGCTCGGCGCGTTCCAGAAATCAGCCGGTATCAAGGCCGATTGCTGGCCGAGCGAGGCGGTGCTGCGGGCGATGACCACGCGTTGACGCCGCAGACCGCAGACGCAAGATACCCGGCCATGGCCGGGTTTCTTGTTATCCATCTTATCCGTCATTGCGAGGAGCGTTAGCGACGAAGCAATCCAGCTCTTTCTGCGTGGATTTCTGGATTGCTTTGCTTCGCTCGCAATGACGATCAGTTCTCTGGCTTAATCGCAAACGCGGATGCGGCGGTGACGCCAGCCGTAGCCGTCCCAGAAGCGCTCGCGCTCGAAGTGACAAGCCGGCTCGACCACGTAGGCCGGCGGCGGGGCGTAGTAGGCCGGTGGCGGCGGCGGAGCCGCATAAGCCGGTGGTGAGTTGGCGATCGCAGCGCCGAGCAGCGCGCCGCCGAGCAGGCCGCCGGCAACGCCGGCAGCGATGCGGCCGCCATCGGCGTGAGCCGCAGGCGTTGCCGCCGCAACGGCGCCTGCCACGGTGGCTGCCGCCAACAGGGCTGTGAATGTCTTCTTCATGATCGGGTGACTCCTGGAAGGAAGCGCTATGGGGAGCGCTGGGTTATCGCGCGACGGGTTCGAGGTCCGGTTGAAACGAAAACTCAGATTCTGGTTCAGCTTCGTGTTCAGGTTCTTGCTTAGGTTCTTGGGGCTCCGGTGCGGACCGTCGGATCGTGATCGCAGGTCGACACGCGGACTCAGTCGGCTGCAATGGTGGCCAATTTACGCCAAAACAAACGCTCAGGATGGCTGCATCGCCATCCGGAGCGATTTTAATGTTCAGGCCTTTACAGTGTCTTGCGTCGGTTGCGTCCGCACGGCATCAGCCGCAAACGCGAACCCGGCGCACACGCCAGCCGTAACCATCCCAGAAGCGCTGGCGCTGCCAGTAGCAGGGCGCCCCGACATAGGCGGGGCCGCCGTAATAGCCGTAGCCCGGTCCGTAGTAGCCCGGTCCATATCCGCCGTAGTAGCCCGGTCCGGCCAGCGCGCCGCCGAGCAGGGCGCCGCCGATCACACCCGCGGCAACGCCCGCCGCGATGCGGCCACCGCGTGCTTCGGCGGTTTGCGGCGTCGCCAGAACCGCAACGGCGAGCGTGGCGGCAGTTGCAACGGCCATCAGTGCTTTCTTCATGGCTTTACCTTTCTCTCGAAACCTCTGGACAGGAAAAGCGATCTGTCGGCCGGAAGGTTTCATATTTCGCTTGAACGTTCAATGAACGGGCCTGCCGAATCCTGCCATCAATGGCCGGATAGGGAACCGCGTTCCATTCCATAGGCCAGCGGACCGTTGCAGGGCTTGCCGATCCATGGCGATGGGTCGCCGGGTGGGGAAGCAGGGTTCGTTCGATTGTTTGGAATCATTCCAACTTGGTTTCTGCGCTTTTGCGCCGGCAGTTTGGAATAGCTGCAAATTGGCGCTTTTCCTTTTGATTCCGCCGGGCCGGATGAATATCCAAGGAGCATCGATCACCGGGCTACTTCCCTGTCATGATTGTTTGTTCTTGCAACGTGCTGAGCGACCACGACGTTCGTGCTGCCGTATCCGCCGCGTCGGATACGCCGCGCACGGCGAAACAGGTCTATGGCTGTCTCGGCTGTTCCGCTGAATGCGGCCGCTGTGCCCGCACCATCAAGCAGATCATGAGCGAGGCGCTGACCGGCGCGTTGACCGAGGCTCTGACGGAAAGCGCCGCGGCCTGTACCACGGCCTGCTGTTCCGGCTGTCCGCACAGCCATGCGCACGAAGCCGCCCATCCGGGCGAGGCTACGGTCGTCGCCCACGATCATGCCCACGTCGCCGTAACCGCCTGATCACCCGAAAAAATCTTCGTTCTGCAACAGCGTTCCGCCGGTTCCGACATGGCGGGGCGTGTTATGCCTGTGGGTCGGCGACATCATCGCGCTTGCCCCTGCCGCGAATTTCATTTAGAAACGTTCTAAATTAGAAAGTGACAGCGCAGCTTGCGGTAAGGAGCTTGATTATGAAGGGCGATGCCAAGGTCATCGATTATCTCAACAAGGGATTGCGGAGCGAACTGACCGCGATCAACCAATACTGGCTGCACTACCGGTTGCTCGACAACTGGGGCCTGAAAGACCTCGCCAAGCAGTGGCGCAAGGAATCCATCGAAGAAATGAATCACGCCGATCGCTTCACCGATCGGATACTGTTCCTCGAAGGTTTCCCCAACATGCAGGTGCTCGATCCGCTGCGGATCGGCCAGGACGTCAAGGAAATCCTCGAATGCGACCTTGCGGCCGAGATCAGTGCGCGCACGCTCTACGAAGAAGCGGCGGCGCATTGCGACAAGGTCAAGGACTACGTGTCGCGCGAACTGTTCATCGGCCTGATGAAGGACGAGGAGCACCATATCGACTTCCTCGAAACCCAACTCGAGCTGGTCAAACGCCTCGGCGTCCAGCTTTACGCCCAGAAGCATATGGGCGGGCTTGAGGACTAAGCCAGAACATATTCCTTTCTATCCGTCATGCCCGGCC
The DNA here is from genome assembly GCA_017305555.1 of Hyphomicrobiales bacterium. Classification (GTDB taxonomy): domain Bacteria; phylum Pseudomonadota; class Alphaproteobacteria; order Rhizobiales; family Xanthobacteraceae; genus 62-47. The sequence goes on from JAFKKM010000030.1 coordinate 5,939, forward strand.
TTGTGCCGGGCATCCACGTTTTAGGGGGTTGCGTAAATTCGAAGACGTGGATGGCCGGGTCGAGCCCGGCCATGACGACTATATTGGTATACGTCTTTATCGTCAGGCTGGCTGTTTGTCGGGAGAATTGACCACGTCGGTCGTTTGCCGTTTCCGACCGGCTTCGGCAGGTGGCGTTAGCAGACAGCCGGCGAAAGCGGCTTGCACGGCAGCGGCCGAGCCGTCGAGATTGAATTCCGCCGTGGAGCGTCCCGCGTTGAGCGAACGAATCCGCACGTAGAGAACGCGCGAACCGTTCAGGTCGCGAATGAAGTCGGCGACCGCCGTGCGATCCTCGATGACGATAACCTGATGGCCGGGCAGCACGCGTGAGACAACATCGTCACGACCCGGCTTCTCGTCGAAGCGATAGCCGAGGCTGGTGTTGGCGTCGGAGCCGATCTTGAAGTCGAACGACAGCCGCACCAACGGCTGTTTCTCGAAGCAGGTGAGTTGCAGGCCGGCGGGCCGCTCGTTCCTCACCGCCGAATTCGAACTGGTTCGCGTCATCAATTGCGCGCTTGGCAATGGCGCGCCGGTGATGCGGTCGACGGTCTTCTCGATCTTCCAGTTGCCGGACGGCGTGGCGTTCGACACGCTCACCGCCGGATCGCGGGTGACGCAGCCACCCAGCACCGTCACCGCCACCAATGCCCCGACCATACGCATCGACGCTTGCTCCCCAGCTGCTTCAGTCTGCAACTGGAGATGGTGGTCCGCAAGAGGCTCGTTGAAAGGGGATTTCCGTCTCAGCGGCTGACTAAAGGATGGAGCAGTCAGGTTCGAGTGTCTGTACTCACTTCAACTCTCGTCATTGCGAGCGAAGCGAAGCAATCCAGTCTTCTCGTGTGAAGCTGGATTGCTTCGCTTCGCTCGCAATGACGGATAGAATCCCGGCGTTGCTGAACACATGTCGAGCTAGGCCACTCAAGCCGCGTCCCACACCACCGGCAGATTGAGCAGGCCGCGGAAGGCCCAGCCGCCGATGCGCACCGGATCGGCCTCGTCGAGCCGCAGGTTCTTCAGCCTGGCGAAAACGATCGGCAGCGCGACGTCGGCCACCATGGCGCGCGAGGCCTAGGCGCCGGCGCAGTAGTGCGGGCCGGCGCCGAAGGCGATGCTCTTGGCGGTGTCGCGGGTAATGTCGAAGGTTTCCGGATCGTCGAAACAGGCCTCGTCGCGATTGGCCGAACCGAACATGAAGAACACGCGGTCCTCCGGCTCGAAATCGACGCCGCCGTAAGTCCACGGCTTGGCGACACGACGCGGCGACATGCCGATCGGTGCGATCCAGCGCGCATATTCCTCAAACACCTCGATCCACTTCGCCTTGCCGTCGCGCACCAGCGCGAGTTGATCGGGATGGGTGAGCAGCGCCCAGATGGTGCCGGACATCGCGTCGCGCGGTTCGTTCTGTCCGCCGGAGATCGCCAGCTTGATGTTGGCGCGGATGCTCTCCATCGCCATTCCCGCCGTCATCAGCACGCTGAGGATGCTCTGGTTCGGATGTTTCGTCACCACCGGGATCATGTCGTCGATGGCGGCATCGATGCCGGCGGTGGCGGCGTTGCAGCGCGCCTCCACTACCTTGTCGCCGGTGTAGTTGGCGATGCCGTCGATCATCGCCTGCGACCACGCGTCCATGTCCTGGTAGCGCATGTTGGTGAGGCCGGTGATGTGCTTGAGGCATTCCGCCGACAGCGGCAGCGCGAAGGCCTTGCACAGATCGGCGCGGCCTTGCGGCGCGAGCTCGTCGAGAATGCGGTCGGCGTGCGCCTGGAATTGCGCGCGCCATGTATCGCGCACCGTGCGCGGCGACACGGCGGGAAACATCGCGGCGCGCTCGGACATATGCGCGTCGCCGTCCTTGCGCATCATGTTGTGGCCCATCAGCACATTCATCAGGCCAGCTGGCTGATGCGAGGAGAACACCGCGATCTGCTTTTCGGAGACGAAGATGTCGTCGCGCCGCGTGAAGATGGTCGAGCCGAGTTGTGGGATGAAGGCGATCGGCGCCTCGGCGCGCATCCGCTTCAGCGCGGGGTAGGGATCGTTCCAGAAGTCGCGGACGTCGATATCGAAATGCGGTGCGTTGGACATGGGGTTTCTGGTTGGGGTTTCCGGCAGAGTTTTATTGTTGACCGCCAGCGTGACCAACCGTCGCTGAACTGTCAAATACCGATGGGTGCGACGATCAGCCGTCTGTCGCCGATGCAGCCGTGGCGGCAACGCGCATCGATGCGCGCTGTTGCCACAGCTCGAAGCCGAGCATTCCGACCGCCATCGCGACGACGAACACGATCACCGGCAGGCTGAAGCTGGCGAGATTGACGATGGCGGGGCCGGGACAAAGCCCGACCAATCCCCAGCCGATGCCGAACAACGCTGCGCCGGTCAGCAACGGTGCATCGATATCGTGACGGGTCGGCCATTGCAGTTTGCTTGCGAGCATCGGCGTGCCGCGTCGTCGCGCCAGTGCGAAACCGAGGCCGGTAACGATCACCGCGCCGGCCATGACGAAGGCCAGCGTGGCGTCCCACGCGCCGAAGATGTCGAGGAAACCAAGCACTTTGTCCGGCTGCGTCATGCCCGAGATCAACAGGCCCGCGCCGAACATAAGTCCGCATCCGAAAGCGGCGAGAAGCTGCGGCATGATGTCAGCTCCCGCCGAGATGACGCGTCAGCGCCACGACGGCGATGGCGACGATCATGAATGTGATGGTGGCGGAGATCGAGCGTGTCGATAGCCGCGCGGTGCCGCAGACGCCGTGACCGGAGGTGCAGCCGCTGGCCATGCGGGTGCCGACACCAACCAGCAGGCCGGCGATGGCGATCACGACATAACTCGTGGGCATCGTTGGCATTGGTAGAGACGCGCCGCCGAGCGCGGCTAGCAATGGCGCGACGATCAATCCGACGATGAAGGCGAGCCGCCAGCCGCGATCGGTGGCGCGGAGCGGCAACAACCCGCCGAAGATGCCGCTGATGCCGGCGATGCGACCGGTCAACAGCATCAGGAGTGCGCTGGCCAATCCGATCAGAGCGCCGCCGAGGAAGCCGGAGAGGGGAGTGAGATGATGCATGGCGTTGGTCTCGCGAGCCACGAGCAATATCGTGCGTCGCCGACCTTATCCGAAACGATGCCGCGATTGAATGCGTGTCGAACGGCCGTCCCGTCGGGCGTTACTCGGGAGGCAGGATCGAGAGCGGCGCACCGGCTTGTGCAGCATGGGCTTGCGCGGCGTGACGGCCGCCGTGATGCCGCCGCTGCCGCTTGGCGGCATAGTAGTAGCCGGCGGCATAGTAATGGACCGCGCGGTCGGCGTTGCCGTTGGCGGCGCGGTAGGCGCCGGCGAGATAGCGTACGGCATAGGTGAGGTTGGTGTTGGGATCGTGCAGCCCGGCGGCGGTGCCGGTGTAGCCGAGGCCGCGCGCGGTCGCGAGCTTGATCTGCATCAGACCGATGGTCCCGCCGCGCCCGACCAGATGCGGCTGATAGCGGCTTTCGCGTACGATGACCCGATGCACCAGCGCCTCCGGAATGCCGTTGGCCCGCGCATGTTCCGCCACCATCGCCTCGTAATTGGCGCGCTGCGCCCATGCGGCATCGCTGAGCGACATGGAACACCCAAGGGCGAGCGCGGCGCACAGGACGGCAGGTTTCATGGCGTGTCCAAATGGTGGTTCAGCGGCCGGAACAGCGCGCTGGAAAGCTGAAATCATGACGTGATCGGGTTCCTTATGCGCCGCGAACTGTGGCATTGGCAGGGCAGCCGCTCGGTGGAACTTGCGTCGGCGGGCGGCGTTGACCGGGATATCTCATCAGACGCATCAGGGAGGCCGTCATGACCCTCGATCAGGTGATGAAGAAACCCCATAGTTTGATTGCCAGCGACCGCGTCGAAGGCACCGCCGTGCGGCGTCCGAACGGCGAGAAGATCGGCCATATCGAGCGGCTGATGATCGACAAGATCAGCGGCAAAGTGTCCTACGCGATATTGAGCTTCGGCGGCTTCCTCGGCCTCGGCGCAAGTCTGCTGCCGCTGCCGTGGGCGCGCTTGTCGTATAGCCGCGAGCACGAAGCCTATCAGCTCGATATCTCCGACGATGAACTGAAGAAAGCGCCGTCGTTCCTGGCCGACAAGGATTTCGACTGGGGCGACCGCACGCAGGAAGAAGACCTGCATCGTTATTACAGCGTGCCGCCGTATTGGGGCAGCTTCTGACGCAGCGCGCAAGCGTCACGCATGGACGTTCTCTTACATGTCAACACGCTGCATATGCGTGAGAATCCGCGCCTGTGTGCTTCGATGAAACGCAAGTAACAGATTAGTTCCGACGCGATAGCTTGCAAATTCGCAACCCAGTTTTTCGCAGGTTGCAGCGTCATCGCGTCTCTGTGCCGGAACATCCGTCACCCTGGCGTGTTCACCTCGCAGAGTTTCGCAGAAGGGAGAGCACACATGATCGCGAAGTCCATGATGACCGTGTTGGTCGGTTCGACGATGTTGGCAACCGCCGCGCTGGCGCAATCGCCGACGAGTCCCAGCACCGCAACGACGCCGCCTGCCGCGACGACCACAGCTCCGGCGGACGGAACAATGACTCATATGGGCCAATGGCGTGCGTCGAAGGTTGTCGGCCTGAAGATCTATAACGACAGCAACGAGAGCCTCGGTTCGGTGAACGATCTGTTGTTCGAGAAGGATGGCAGGATCGCCGCTGCGGTGATCGGCGTCGGCGGCTTCCTCGGCATGGGCGAGCACTATGTCGCGGTGCCGTTCGACAGAATCAAATGGGTCGATACGCCCGTGCCGTCGGCCACCGCGAGCAACAGCGGCGGTTCGACCGGCATGACCGGCCGCCCGGCTTCGACGACCACCACCGGCGCGGCCACGACGACGCCGGCGGCCAAGTCGAACCCGTGGTATCCTGACCACGGTGTCTTCAGCGCCACGAAGGACCAGCTCAAGGCGATGCCTGAGTTCAAGTATTCGACCTAACCGGTCGCTTGATTTGAACCGCGCATGAAAAGGGCCGGGCGACAGTGTCGTCCGGCCCTTCGCTGTTTGTCGTTTAAGTCGCGCTTACTTCTTGATGTAGGGGCAGCCGCCCTCGCTCATCGGGCGGAAGGCTTCGTCGCCCGGCACCGTGGCAAGCAGCTTGTAGAGGTCCCATTCGCCCTTGGATTCGGAGGGCTTCTTCACTTCGAACAGATACATGTCGTGAATCATGCGGCCGTCCTCGCGGATGTGGCCGTTCTTGGCAAAGAAGTCGTTGATCGGTGTGGCCTTCATCTTGGCCATCACCTTGGCGGTGTCATCGGTGCCGGTGGCGTCGATCGCCTGCAGGTAATGCATTGTCGCCGAGTAGAGTCCGGCCTGGATCATCGTCGGCATGTGGCCGACCTTCGCCATGAAGCGCTTCGAGAAGGCGCGGGTCTCATCGTTCATGTCCCAGTAGAAACCGTCGGTGAGGATCAGCCCCTGTTCCTGCTGAAGGCCGAGGCTGTGGGTATCGGTGATCTCCTGAAGCAGCGCGATCAGCTTCTGGCCGCCCTGGGTAATGCCGAATTCGGCCGCCTGCTTCTGCGCGTTGGTGGAGTCGCCGCCGGCGTTGGCGAGCGCGATCACCTTTGCTTTCGAGGCCTGCGCTTGCAGCAGGAACGACGAGAAGTCGGACGTATTCAGCGGATGGCGCACGGCGCCGAGCACCTTGCCGCCGGCGGCCTTGACGATGTTGGTGGCATCGCGCTCCAGCGCGTGACCGAACGCGTAGTCGGCGGTGAGGAAGAACCAGGTGTCCTCGCCGCGCTTGACCATCGCCTTGCCGGCGACGCTCGACAGCGCATAGGTGTCGTAGGTGTAGTGAACGAAGATCGGCGAGCAGGCCTTGCCGGTGAGGTCCGAACTGCCGCCGCCGGAATTGATGAAGATCTTGTTCTTCTCGGTCAGCAGCGTCGACACCGCCAGCGCCACCGACGAGGTCGGCACGTCGAACACCGCATCGAGCTTGTCGTTATCGACCCAGTTGCGGACGATGTTGACGCCGACGTCCGGCTTGTTCTGGTGGTCGCCGGACAGCACGACGATCGGTTTGCCCTTTACCTTGCCGCCGAAATCCTCGACCGCCATTTGCGTGGCGATCAGCGAGCCCTTGCCGGTGGCGTCGGAATAGAGGCTCGACATGTCGGTCAAGACCCCGATCTTGACCACGTCGTCCGAAATCTGCGCCTGCGCCGCGCCGCCGGAAAGGGCGATGGCGAGGCCGGCCAGGAAGGTTGCGGCGGTTTTGTTCATCACGGCTATCTCCTTGGATTGTTCTTATTGCGGGTGTGTGCGGCAGCTTGCGCCACGCGGTTGCGGTTGTGCCAATATCGCAACCTTGCCGCAAGACAGATTGTCGCAGCGGCGACGTTTTTAACGAAAGTGGAATGCGGATCGCGCGGAGAAAACGCCTATTCGAGCCGCTTCGCGCGATGAATTCGGAAACCTTCAGAACGTGGGCAGCGTCGTCACGGTCACTTTCACCGCGCCGCTGGCCTCGGCGACAATCCTTAGCTTGGTGGAATCGAACGCGATTCCGGCAAGGCGAAGGCTGTCGATGGCGGCCTCGACGCGAACGCCGTCGTCCTTCTTCTGCAAACCGGCGATCACGGTGCCGATCTGTTGACGCGCATCGGCGGCGAGCGGTTTGAGGTCGATCACCGCTTTCTCCGCCACCGCCTTTTCCAGATACGGAATCGCGGCGCGGGTGGCCGCACCGAACAGGCCATAGGCAGCCTCGGATTCGACCGCGAGCTTGATGTCGGTCAGGCGCACGGTCTGCTGCTTCGCATCGAGAGCCGGTTTGCCCCAGATATGCACGGTGGCGTCGGCCCCGAGCCCGAACCAGCTTCGTTTTTCCTTGGCATCGACCACCAGCGAGATCAGCAGCCGATCGCCCGCCGCAGCCACTGTGGCGCCTTTGACAGTGACGGCAACGGCGCTGTCCTTCTCCTCGGGGAAAGTCTTGCCGACGAGTTGCGCGGCAAGGATCTTGTTGATGTCGGTGAAGGGCAGATCCACCGGCACGCCGATATCGACCCGGCCGGGGCGCGGCGCGACCAGTTCGATGGTCGCGGGGAAGGGGCATTGCGGCTTGGTTTCGCTTGCGGTGATCCGGGTTTCGGCGTTGACGCCCAGCATCAGCGTGACGTTGCTGGCGTCGATGGCCGGCTGCACCGCGATGGCCTTGGTCGGCTTCATTTCCAGCCACAGCTGCGATTGCGGCACGGATGGATTGCGGAGCGGAATCGAGCGGCACAGCTTGGCCCATTCCCGCCGCGCGTTCTGTTCGAGCAGCGGATCGTTGCGGATGCGCTGTTGCAAGGCGGCGAGTTGTTCGTTCACCGCCTGGTCGATCGCGGGCTTGGTCTGCGCGGGGACGCTGACGCGGATGCCGGCGATCGAAAGATTGGTGTCGCCGAGATCGACCTGCGCTGCGAGGTTCGGTTCGATGCGCCAGTTCGCCGTCAGCGCCGGCCGCGATGTCATGCCGACATTGCCGCGAATCTCGGCGTCGGCCTTGAACGACTTGATGTTGATTGCGCCGATCTGCTTGGCGACGTTGCCGCCCAGCAGCGAGCCGAGCGCATCGTTGAGAGCGCCGCGTGCGCTGGCGGACAGCGAACCCGTGACGTTGAGTTTGCCGGTGAGTGGCGTCGTGAGCGACAGCGCGTTCTGTGCGCCGCTGGCGGTGATAACGCCGCGCGCGGCGGTCCAGTTGATATCGGCGTCCTGCAACAGTTGCGGCACGGGGTTGGCGGCCTTGCCGGCGAAGTTGCGCGGCGCGGCGTGCTCGGCGGCGCCGCCGATGGCTTTCAGCGGAATCCGGATCGGCACCAGCAGCGTCGAATTGCGCGTTGCCTCCGGCAGCGGTGGCAGCTTCGCGAGCACCGGCGGCGGTGGAGACTGGTTGGGCGCCAGCCAGTCCATCGCTTTCAGACTGACAGCGAATGCGGCTGCGACCACCACGGCAGCGATCATAATGGTTTTAAGGCGCATCGGTTTCCGGATCCCCCAACGACGAAACCTATCGTCGTCGTCAATGGGACCTCAGTGCGGCGTCGTCAAGGCGAGCCGGAAACGGTCGGGCGATGGTGGAATGGCCGGACGGGCGCCGCGCAGGCGCTGCCCCCGGGCTCAGAGCAGGCCGAGGACGATGGCTCCCACGAAGGCCAGCGACAGATATGCGGTCAGGGTGCTCAATGTGCCGAACGTCGTCATGGGCCACCTCCCCATTTTGAGGGCGTTCATTCCGGCGATTTGCTCAACGGCGAAAGCCGCGGTTCGTTCCCGAAAAAATGCATCGGCAACGTCGCATTGCCCTTGGCTTGAGGTCCGCGAAGGCGTGCGCTGGCGTACATGGTTAAAACTTCCTGAAATCAATGCGTTGAAGAGTCTTTAAATAAATTCGACCAACGTGCGCGAATGAAGCGCCGAATAATCCTTTCGCTGATGGGCTGTGCTGCGCTCGCCTCGCTGGCGGGTTGCGGCCGTGGCTTCTTCCAGGTCGAGCAACGCGCCCCGTGGCGCGCCGAGGCCGAGGCGGCCTGCCTCAAGTCCGGTACGGTGAAGGAAAGCGCCGAACTGGTGCGGATCAATCCGATTTCCGGCCCCGGCGTCTGCGGTGCCGAGTTCCCGTTGAAGGTTGCGGCGCTTGGTGACGCATCCACCTCGCTGGGGTTTGCCGACGACATGCGGCCACCGGCCGCCGTTGGCGGTCGCAGCAACCAGCCGCGCTGGCCGGGTTCGCAGCCGGGCTATGCGGCTGCGCCGGCATCGCAGTCCGTCGCGTCGCGCTCCGATTATAATGGTGGTGCCGGGCGCGGGCCGGTGTCGCTGAACGCGCCGGGCGTCGCGCCTGCCGGCGGCGAGATTCCGCTGCCGGCGGAAGGTCGCGCCGAACCGGCGGCCAATACGCCGCCCGGCTGGCAGACCGGACCGCAGCCCTATTCGCAGCGTGGTGACGAACCGCAACAAGAACCGCAACGCGGCTACGCCACCTCGAGCGCGTCGCCGCAGGATTATTCCTCAGGCGACGCCGCGCCGCGCTATTCGCGCGGGTCCGCAATGCCGAACGAGACCGCGCGCGAAGCGCCATTGCCGGCGCTGGGTCCGGCGCGCGGTCCGGCGGTGTCGTCCTTCGGCCCTGTCGCGCTGAAGCCGACCGCGACCCTGGCGTGCCCGATCGTGTCGGCGCTGGATCGCTGGTTGACCGAAAACATCCAGCCGGCGGCAATGCGCTGGTTCGGCGCGCGCGTCGTCGAGATCAAGCAAATCTCGGCCTATTCGTGCCGCGGCATGAACGGCAATCCGCGCGCGCATATTTCCGAGCACGCCTTCGGCAACGCGCTTGACGTCGCCGGTTTCACGCTGGCCGATGGCCGCTATATCTCGGTGCAGAAGGGCTGGAAGGGATTGCCGGAAGAGCAGGGCTTCCTGCGCGACGTGCAGGGTGCTGCGTGCCAGCACTTCACCACCGTGCTGGCGCCGGGCGCCAACGTCTATCACTACAATCACATTCACGTCGATTTGATGCGGCGCTCCAGCGGTCGCGTGATCTGCAAACCTGCTGCTGTGTCGGGTGAGGAGATCGCGGCGCGCGCCGGTCGCGGCGGCTCGTATGCCAATCGCGAGCCCGCTTACACCAGTTCGATCGGCGGTCGCGGCGCAAAGCATCATGCGCCGAACCACGACGAAGACGACGACTAAGCTCCGATCAGTCGTTACGTTTGTGTCAGCGGCGATGCGACGCGTATCCGCGTCCGCGCGCTGATCGCGACGGTGGCGACAACGGCCGCCGCGAACAGGATGGTGTCGATGTCGATCGCCTCGCGGTTCACCAGTGCGGCGAGCGCGATGGTGACGAACGGTTGCAGCAATTGCAGTTGTGACACCTTGCTGAGGCCGCAGATCGAAATTCCCGCGTTCCAGGCAAAGAAGCCGATCCATTGCGAGAACAGCGCGGCATAGGCCAGGCCGAGCCATGCGTCGCGCGGAACGCCGGAAAAATCGGCAGGCATCAGGAGCCACGCGGCCGGCAATGTCAGCGGCAGCGCGATCACCATCGACCAACTGATGATTTCCCAACCGGGCATGTATGCGGTGAGGCGGCCGGAAAAGCCGTAGCCGATGGCGCCGCCGGCCACCGCCAGCAGCAGGAACAAGTCGCCGATGGCGATTCCGCCGCCGCCGTGGCGCAACGCGAACAGGATCACCAGTGCCGCGCCGACCAACGCCGCGATCCAGTAAGCGAGGCCGGGGCGTTCATGCGTCACCAGCACCGCGACGATGGCGGTAGCAACCGGCAATATCCCGAGCACCACGCCGCCGTGCGCCGCCGGCAGCGTCTGCATCGCCATCGCCATGAACAGCGGAAAGCCGACCACGACGCCGAGCGTGCCGAGCACCAGCGACAGCCAGGTATGTCTCGGCGGCAACCGGCGTCGCAGGATCGCAAGCAGCGCCAGCGCGCAGAGGCCAGCGATGGCCGAGCGGCTCGCGGTGATGAAATACGGATCGAAGCCGGTGAGGGCGAGGCGCGTTGCCGGCAATGTGCCGCCGAAGATCACGACGCCGAGGAAACCGAGCGACAGACCGAGCGATTGACGTGGGGCGAGAGACGACATGCGGACGATGAAGCTGGAAGCGATGTGAAACGGCAGCGAACGATCGGTGATCGTCGTGCTGTAGCGGTTCACTCGCGGAGGTTCCAGCGCAGAGGGCCCTCGCGGGGCCGTAACATGGCTGCAATGCAAATCGCGGTTGCTGAGCATGATCCCGAAAAGCGGAAGCCGGTTTGCGCCTCGCGGCCCTTCGGGTCGGAAAAGATCATGCTCCATAAAAAAGACGGGTCTGATTCAACATCGTTGAATGAGACCTAGCGCGCGGGTGTCAGTTTGAGTTGACGGTCTTGCGTGCGTCGTCGATTGCGCTGCCGTCCGGGAGCGGCGGCACCAATTGCGGCGCCACCGCATGGACCATATACCCGCTGCCGGTCCGCTTGGCCTGATAGAGCGCCTGATCGGCACGGTCGAGCAGTTCATCAGCGGTCACGGGCTGCTCCGGCGTCATCATGGCGATGCCGACGCTGGTGCCCAGTTGGATGGTGTTGCCGTTGATCTGATACGTCGTGGCGATTTCCCGGATGATACGCGTCGCCAGCGCCAACGCCTGCTCGCGTGATGTCACGTCGACCTGGACCAGCACGAATTCATCGCCGCCGAGCCGGACCAGCAGATCGTTTTCGCGCGTGAGCCACGACAGGCGCGTGGCGACTTCGCGCAGCACGGCGTCGCCGACCGGATGGCCGAAACGGTCGTTCGCCTGCTTGAAGTTGTCGAGATCGAGACTGTGGATCGCGAGCGGGCGGCCTTCGAGTGAAGCCGCGGCGACGATGGTTTCCAGATTTTCATTCAGGGCGAGGCGGTTGGACAGGCCGGTCAAGGCATCGCGGCGCGCGAGGCCGGCAAAGCGGAGCTTGAGTGTGAGCTGGCTGACAATGGTGGCATAGAGATGCTGTACCGTTTCGAATCCGCCGAGCAGAAAGATCACGATGAGGAAGGCGAGGCATAAATAGATCGTCCCGCCGATGAACAGGCAGGCGATCATCGATGGGGTCGCGAGGATCAGGAGATTGAGGATCGCCAGCCGTGGACGATAAGCCACGCGGGTCACGGTGCCTGCGGCATAGGCGAACAACATGCCGACCATCAGCATGTGAATCTTGGGATAAGGCAGGGTGAAGCACCACGCGCCCATGACGCCGAGGAATGACGTCGTCAGGAAGCTCCGCGCCGCGAACTGCCATTCCCAATCGCGTGCGGCGGCAAACGACAACGGGCCGGCCGCTCGGGCCTTGCGATAACGTAACGCCATCAGGATGCGTTCGGCGGTAATCGCGAGGATGGCAACAGTCGATCCGATCACCAGCCAGTCACCGGTGCGAACGAAGATCGCCGCCCCGATCACACCGACCGAGATCGCCAGAAAGATCATCGGCGGCACCAGGCTGAACAGCGAGTCCACCAGTTCGACGTAGATTGCGTCCGATGGACGATCAAAACGCAACAATCGGGTGAAGGAGTGCGTCATGACGGGGCCTGATGTCCGCCGGTCTTGGCCAGCGCTCCGTCAGCTTTATCGCTCAGCCGTAAAATCAAAGGTCGGCAAATCGTTCAATTTTGAACGATCGGGAACTTGGGGCGTGGCGAGGGGTTCGGCGCCGGGCGCCGAACCCCTCATGGTGTACGATAAAATATCAGCCAGCCTGTAAGCCGGGTTCTGTAGGGCATCGCCCGTTCGCACGGACGACGCGTGACGGCCATTCGTCTGGGACAATGTTCGCACATTGCCTCAAGCAACCTACCCGGACGGCAGATCCGACACGATCTCGCGGTGTTATCGCTTGCGCGAACCAGCCGCTGCGCCGTCCCTATTCGGTTTTGCTCCCGGTGTGGTTTGCCATGCCGTTGCCGTTGCCGGCGACGCGGTGCGCTCTTACCGCACCTTTTCACCCTTACCTGCCAAAGCCCAAAGGGCGAAGGCGGGCGGTTCGTTCTCTGTGGCACTTTCCCTGGGGTCGCCCCCGCCGGACGTTATCCGGCACCGCATGTCGATGGAGCCCGGACTTTCCTCCCCGGCGGCCTTTCGGCCGGTGCCGGAGCGGCCGTCCGGCCGACTGATGCGCCACCCATGCGGGGTCGGCGGCGATCCGTCAAGCGGCGCAGCGAATGCGATGAGCGTTATGAGGTTGCGGCAACCGGTGGCTTTGACGCGGGAAGCGCGGCGAGCAACGCCTGCAAGGTCTTCAGCGTCGATTGGTCGGCGATGCCGTCGACCCGCTCGGGGCGATAGTGTCGCTGGAACGCGGTGACGACCTCACGCGTCGGCACGTCATAACGGCCGTCCGCTTCGATGCTGTAACCGAAGCGGGCCAGCGCCGCTTGCAGGTCGCGGACCTGGTCGCCGGTCGCGCCCGGCCGCAGCATCTCGCCTTTGACGATCGGTGCCGGCTCGATCCACAGCCCGACGCCGGAATCGGCTAACGAGCGCCACGGAAACTTCTCGCCGGGGTCCTGCTTGCGCGACGGCGCGACATCGGAATGCGCCAGCACCCGATGCGGCGGTACCTCGCGGCGGATGATGATGCCCCGGCACAACGCGATCACCGCCGCGACCTGCCGCAGAGGAAAATCCGGATAGCCCCAGTCGTGGCCGCGATTGACGATCTCGATGCCGATCGAGCACGAGTTGATATCGGTTTCGCCCGCCCAATAGGAGACCCCGGCGTGCCAAGCCCGCTTGGATTCCGGTACGCATTGCAGAATGCGGCCATCCTCCAGCACCACATAATGCGCGGAGACGTCGGTTCCGGCGGTGCAGAGCCGGTACAGCGCGCCTTCAAGGTCCGGCATCCCGGTGTAGTGCAGCAGGATCATGTCGGGCGTCAGGCCGTTGTTCCGCTCACCGAAATTCTCTGACGGAACCACCTCGAAGACGACGGAGGAATCGGGCGTGAATTTCGGCATATCGGCGGCGGCCTTCGGGATCGGAAGGGCCCGCTGGCGCCTCGGCGCAGGCTTCTCGGCTACTGGACCCAATTCAACTTCATCCCTCAAACCCGGCGGCACCACGGCGCTCGCCGCGCATTTTGGCGGCGGTTGATCAATCCGCCGCGCGTCGTGGTCACGATCTCGACATAAAGGTGCCAGCACGCCCGTCGGCGGGCAAGCGATGGCGCTATTCAGGGCGATACATCCACAAGGAATCCGTATTCGGCTCGCGGCCGGCGCGTCTTGCATCGGACTTGCGCGATGTCATCAACGCTTTTTTAACGCTAACCATCGTTACTGAAGGGTGAAAAGCCAGCCCGTTCGGGCGGCTAAGGCTCCTTTGACGCTGACGAATCCCATGGCCCTGCACATCGTCCCATGCGGAAGCTCGGATGTTCGCGTCGAAACGGAAAGCGGAACCCGGCGCAACGTCCATGTCCTCGCCCATGCCATCGGCCAAGCCAGTCAGCAGCGGCGTCGGCGCGCGACATTCTCGGCACGGCGGCGAGGGCAAGCGACCATGACCGCGCTTCCGCCGCGACATATTCCGGTGCTCGGGCGCGAGGTGCTCGAATGGATGTCGCCGCATAGTGGCGGCACCTATGTCGACGCGACCTTCGGCGCCGGCGGCTACAGCCGCGCGCTACTCGCAGTCGACGGCACCCGCGTGATCGGCATTGATCGCGACCGCACCGCTATCGCGGGTGGGTTTGCTCTCGTTGACCAAGCGGATGGACGGCTGACGTTGGTGGAAGATCGCTTCTCCAATCTGGCCGAGGTCTGCGCTGCGCAAGGCGTGAACGCTGTCGACGGCGTGGTGATGGATATCGGCGTGTCGTCGATGCAGATCGATCAGGCCGAGCGCGGCTTCTCGTTCCGGCTCGACGGTCCGCTCGACATGCGGATGAGCGGCTCAGGCCCCACCGCCGCCGATGTTGTCGCCGCCGCCTCGGAAGCCGATCTCGCCAACATCATCTACATCTTCGGCGAGGAGCGCTATTCGCGGCATATTGCCCGCGCCATCGTCGCGGCGCGGCGCGAGGCGCCGATCGCGACCACCCGCGCGCTGGCCGATATCGTCGGCAAGGTGGTGCGTGCCAAGCCGGGCGAAATTCATCCGGCGACGCGGACGTTTCAGGGCTTGCGGATTTTCGTCAACGCCGAACTCGACGAACTGCATCTGGCGTTGGCCGCGGCCGAACAGGTGCTGAAGCCGGGCGGCCGCCTGGTGGTGGTGACGTTCCACTCGCTGGAAGATCGCATCGTCAAGAATTTTCTGGTGGAGCGCAGCCAGCGCGGCGGCGGTTCGCGGCATCTGCCGCAGGTCGCGCGAGAGGCGCCGCGTTTCGCTGTGCTGACCAAGCGCCCCGTGAAGCCCGGCGATGACGAGGTCCGCGTCAATCCGCGTGCGCGCTCTGCAAAACTGCGCGCCGCCGAACGAACCGATGCGCCGGCGCTAGCGGCCGCCGACCTGCCGTCATGGCCGACGCTCGACAGCGTCATGCGAGGAGGTTGAGCCATGCGGATCATCCATCTTCTCGTCGTCTGCCTGCTGGTGATCGGTGCATCCTATGTCTACCGCATCAAGATGGAATCCACCTCGCGCACCGAGCGCGTGCAGCGGCTGCACGCCGAAGTGCGGGCGCAGCGCGACGCCATCGCAGCTCTCCGCGCCGAATGGGCGAAGCTCGATTCACCGAAGCGCCTGCAAGGCTTCGCCGAGCGTCACACCAAGCTGCGGCCGATTGATGCCCGGCAGTACGATCAACTGAAGAACCTGCCGGAGCGGTCGCCGACGCTGATCAATCCCAACGAGCCCGATCCCATCGGTGCGATGATCGATACCACCGATCCCGACCTGATGACCGGTTCGATTCCCGCAACGGAGGGCGCGCGATGAACGATCAAGTCGACGTCGTGCGCGCTCCCGACCGTTCGTTCTCGGCATGGCGCCAGCGCGTGATCCGTGGCCTGCTCTATGGGCAGAACGTGGATCGCGCGGCGCGGGCGCGGGTGCGCGTGGGTCTGACCATCCTGATTTTCTCGCTGGTCTATGTCGTGATCGGCGCGCGGCTGGTGATGTTCGCGACCTTCGGCGAAGGCCACGGACCGCGCCGTGTCACTCAGGACGCCATCGCCACCGCGCGGCCGGACATCGTCGACCGCAACGGGCAAATCCTCGCCACCGACGTCAAGACACCGTCGTTGTTCGGCGAGCCGCGCCGCCTGATCGACGTCGACGAGGCTGTTGAACTCTTGACCGGCGCGCTACCCGATCTCGATACCAAGGAAGTGCGCGACCGTCTGTCGTCGAAGAAGGGCTTCGTCTGGCTCAAGCGTGAAATCACGCCGCGTCAGCAGCATGACATTCATCGGCTCGGGCTTCCCGGCATTGGCTTCCTGCGCGAGAACAAGCGGGTCTATCCGAACGGTGTCGACGTTTCGCATCTGATCGGTCTGGTCAACATCGATAACCAGGGTATCGCCGGCATCGAGAAGTGGCTCGACACCAACGGGCTGGCGGATCTGCACCGTGCCGGCTTTGCCACCGACCGTTTGCAGAAGCCGGTCGAACTCGCCGTCGACCTGCGCGTCGAGCACGCTTTGCGCGACGAACTGGTGAAGGCCAAGGAGCATTACAAGGCGAAGGCAGCATCGGGGCTGGTTTCCAACGTCAAGACCGGCGAGATCGTGGCGATGGTGTCGCTGCCGGATTTCGATCCGAACAATCCGAAGGAAGCCAACGATCCCGACCGTATCAATCGCCTGACCACCGGCGTCTATGAGATGGGCTCGACCTTCAAGGCGTTCACGCTGGCGATGGCGCTCGACTCCGGCAAGGCGACGCTGAACTCGATGTGGGATGCGCGCGGCCCGTTGCACTACGGCCGCTTCAAGATTCACGACGACCATCCGCTCGGCCGTTTCATCAACACCAAGGAAGTCTTCACTTACTCGTCGAACGTCGGCGCGGCGCGCATGGCGCTGGCGCAGGGCGTCGAGGCGCATCAGGCATTCTTGCGCAAAATGGGTCAGATGACGCGGCTGCGCACCGAATTGCCGGAGAGCGCGTCGCCGATCCTGCCGCGCAAGTGGGGTGAACTGAACACCGTCACCATTTCTTTCGGGCACGGTATGGCGGTGGCGCCGTTGCAGGCGGTGATGGGAATCGATGCACTGGTCAACGGTGGTTATCTGATCCCGCCGACCTTTCTCAAACGGTCCCAGGAAGAGGCGATGAAGCTGGCGAAGCGCGTCATCAAGCCCGAGACCAGCGACAAGATGCGCTTCCTGATGCGGCTCAACGCCGAGATCGGCACCGCGCGCAAGGCCGACGTCAAGGGCTATTATGTCGGCGGCAAGACCGGTACGGCTGAGAAGGTCATCAACGGGCGTTACGCCAAGAAGAAGGTGCTCAACGCTTTCACTGCAATCCTTCCGGCGGACAACCCGCAGTATCAGCTTCTCATCATGATCGACGAGCCGCAGCCGCTGAAGGAAACCTACGGTTTCATCACTTCGGGCTGGAACGCGGTGCCGACCGGCGGCAAGGTGATCGCCCGCATCGCGCCGCTGTTGGGAATTCAACCGCGTTTCGATCTGCCGCCGTCTGAGCGCCTTATTCTTGCGACATCGAGGTAGGCGGGTTTGCGTTGCGTTGATGTGTGACGACCCGATTTTGATTTTGCTGAGGCGTTGCCGCGAGAGGCACCGTCAGGCCCGGAGACCATGAGACTTTTCGAACTGTTCAGCGCGGACGTTGCGATCGATCCATCGGCGCGGGAGATCGCGGTGACGGGTCTCGCGATGGACAGCCGTGCGGTCAAGCCGGGCGATTTGTTCTTTGCGCTGGCCGGGGTGAAAACCGACGGCGCGCGATTCATCGATCAGGCGATTGCCGCGGGCGCGGTGGCCGTCGCCGGCGATCACGCGCCGGCGGATTCTGCGCGCGTGCCGTTCGTGAAAGTGGCCAATCCGCGTCGTGCGCTGGCTCTCGCCGCGGCGCGTTTCTATCCGCATCAGCCGAAGACCATTGCCGCCGTCACCGGCACCAGCGGCAAGACCTCGGTTGCGGCGTTCGCGCGCCAGATCTGGCAGCAACTCGGCGATGAGGCGGCCAGCATCGGCACCGTCGGCGTGGTGAGCACGAGGCGCAATGTCTACGGCTCGCTGACGACGCCGGACCCGATCGCGCTGCATCGAACCATCGACGAACTGGCGGACGATGGCGTCACGCATCTGGCGCTGGAAGCCTCCTCGCACGGGCTTGATCAATTCCGCCTTGATGGCGTGCGCGTCAATGCCGGCGGCTTCACCAATCTGTCGCGCGATCACATGGACTATCATCCCGACGTCGCGCATTACCTCGCGGCGAAGCTGCGGCTGTTCACCGATCTGATCGTGGACGACGGTGCGGCAGTGATCGCCGCCGATCATGACGTGTCGCAACAGGTGATCGAGACCGCGCGTAAGCGCGGTTTGCGTCTTCTTACCGTGGGGCGTCGCGGCGACGGCGAGGGAATGGGCATTCGCCTGATCGACGTTGCGGTCGATGGCCTCACGCAAAAACTCACGCTCGCGCATCGCGGGCAGCGCTACAGCCTGCGCCTTCCGCTGGTCGGCGAATTCCAGATCGAGAACGCGCTGGTCGCGGCCGGTCTCGCGATTGCTACTGGCAGCGACGCGGCGCGCGTATTCGCCGCGCTAGAACGTCTCGAAGGCGCGAAGGGGCGGCTTGAATTGGTCGGCGAGCGCAACGGCGCGCCGATCTTCGTCGATTACGCCCACAAGCCCGATGCACTGGCCAAGGCGCTGCAAGCGTTGCGGTCCTATGCGAAACAACGGCTGATCGTGGTGTTCGGCGCGGGTGGTGATCGCGACGCCGGCAAGCGCCCGCTGATGGGCGAGATTGCCGCGCAGAACGCCGATGCCGTGATCATCACCGACGACAACCCCCGCAGCGAGAACCCGGCCGCGATCCGCGCCGCCATCGTGGCCGCCGCGCCCGGCGCGCGCGAGATCGGCGATCGCGCGGAGGCCATCCGCACCGCCATCGACGATTTGCAGGACGGCGATGTTCTGTTGATCGCCGGCAAAGGCCACGAAACCGGCCAGATTGTCGGTGATCGCACGCTGCCGTTCAGCGACCACGACGCGGTTGCGGACACATTGAAAGTGAAGGTCGCATGAGCACGCAGCCCCTCTGGACGCCGGACGCCATGGCGAGCGCGATGCAGGCGCAAGCCGCCGGCACGCTGCCGGTCGCGATTTATGGCCTGTCCATCGACAGCCGCACCATTGCGCCGGGCGACGCTTACTTCGCGATCAAGGGTGACGTGCATGATGGCCACGCCTTTGTCGAGGCCGCGTTGAAGGCGGGCGCGGCGCTGGCTGTGGTGTCGCGCGACAAGCGCGATCAGTTTGCTGCCGATGCGCCGTTGCTTGTGGTCGAGGACGTGTTGCAAGGGCTGGTCGATCTGGCGCAGGCCTCGCGCGCGCGGCTCGGCGCGAAGGTGATCGCCGTCACCGGTTCGGTCGGCAAGACTTCCACCAAGGAGATGCTGCGTCAGGTTCTGGAAAAGCAAGGCAAAACCCACGCGTCCGTCGCCTCGTTCAACAATCACTGGGGCGTGCCGCTGTCGCTGGCGCGTTGCCCGGCGGATACCGTTTTCGCCGTGTTCGAGATCGGCATGAACCATCCCGGCGAGATCACGCCGCTGGTCGGATTGGTGCGGCCGCATATCGCGATCGTCACCACCGTGGAGCCGGTGCATCTGGAATTCTTCAAGAACGTCGAAGCCATCGCCGACGCCAAGGCGGAGATTTTCTCCGGTGTCGAATCCGGCGGCGTCGCGGTGCTCAATCGCGATAACGATCAGTTCGCTCGCTTGAAGCGCCGCGCCAAGAAGGCGGGCATCGCCAATATCGTCGCCTTCGGTGCCCACAAGGCCGTCGATGCGCGGCTGCTGGACGTCGCCTTGCATGCCACCTGTTCGGCGATCCACGCAAACATTCTCGATCACGATGTCACCTACAAGCTGGCGATGCCCGGCCGCCACATGGCGCTGAATTCGCTCGCGGTGCTGGCGGCGACGTCGCTCGCGGGCGCCGATCTCGCGCGCTCGGCATTGGCACTGTCGCAAATCCAGGCTGCGTCAGGACGCGGCGTGCGCAAGACGCTGGAACTCCTTCACGGCAGCGCCACGCTGATCGACGAGAGCTACAACGCCAACCCCGCCTCGATGGCGGCGGCGCTGAACGTGCTCGGCCGCGCCGCGGTCGGCCCGCGGGGACGCAAGATCGCGGTGCTCGGCGACATGCTCGAACTCGGACCGACCGGCGCCGACCTGCATCGCGGGCTCGCCGAGGCGGTGACGGCGAACGGGATCAATACGGTATTCTGCTGCGGGCCGCTGATGCAAAACCTGTGGGATGCGCTTCCCTCCGGCAAGCGCGGCGGCTATGCCGAAAGCTCCAGCCTGCTTGAGTCGCAGGTCGTGGCGGCATTGCGCGATGGCGACGCGGTCATGATCAAGGGCTCGCTCGGCTCGAAGATGAAAGTCATTGTCAGTGCACTGGAAAAGCGTTTCCCCGATAAGGCCGCGCACGACGACGCAGCGGTGTAAGGCGGATTGAATGTTCTATTGGTTGATCGATGCGGTGCCGGCGATCCCGGGCCTCAATGTTTTTCGCTACATCACGTTTCGAACCGGCGGCGCGATGGTCACCGCGGCGCTGTTCGTGTTCCTGTTCGGGCCATGGATCATCGACAACCTGCGCATCCGCCAGGGCAAGGGGCAACCGATCCGCACCGACGGGCCGCAGTCGCACCTGACCAAGAAGGGCACGCCCACCATGGGCGGGCTGATGATCCTGTCCGGCCTCGTGGTCTCGACGCTGCTGTGGGCCAACCCGATGAATCCATATGTCTGGATCGTGCTGGGCGTGACGCTCGGCTTCGGTCTGGTGGGTTTCTATGACGACTACCTGAAAGTCACCAAGCAAAGCCACAACGGCTTCGGCGGCCGCAGCCGGCTGATGATCGAGGGCGTTATCGCGGCGCTCGCGTGCTACGCCCTGATGCGACTCGGTCGTGAGCCGCTGTCGAGTTCGCTGGCTATCCCCTTCTTCAAGGAAGCGGTGATCAATCTCGGCTGGTTCTTTGTGATCTTCGGCGGCTTCATCATCGTCGGTGCAGGCAACGCGGTGAACCTCACCGACGGCCTCGACGGCCTCGCCATCGTGCCGGTGATGATCGCCGCCGCGAGCTTCGGCATGATCTCCTATCTCGCCGGCAACGCGGTGTTCTCCGATTATCTGCAAATCAATTACGTCGCCGGCACCGGTGAACTGGCGGTGCTATGCGGCGCGGTGCTGGGGGCGGGGCTCGGCTTCCTGTGGTTCAACGCGCCGCCGGCCTCGATCTTCATGGGCGATACCGGCTCGCTGGCGCTCGGGGGGATGCTGGGCTCGATTGCGGTGGCGGTGAAGCACGAGATCGTGCTGGCGGTGATCGGCGGTCTGTTCGTGCTGGAAGCGGTGTCGGTGATCGTGCAGGTGACCTCGTTCAAACTGACCGGTAAGCGCGTGTTCAGGATGGCGCCGATCCACCATCACTTCGAGCAGAAGGGCTGGACCGAACCGCAGGTGGTGATCCGCTTCTGGATTATCGCGGTGATGCTGGCGCTGCTCGGCCTCTCCACGCTCAAGCTGCGTTGAAACCATGATCCCTGTCACCTCATTCGCCGGCAAACGCGTTGCCGTGTTCGGGCTCGGCGGCTCCGGCCTTGCGAGTTGTGAAGCGTTGCGCGCCGGCGGCGCCGATGTGGTTGCATGCGACGACAGCGCCGATCGCATGGCTGCCGCCGCGAACGCCGGATTCGTCACCGCCGATCTGCGCAGCGCGGCGTGGGAGACATTTGCCGCACTGGTGCTGACGCCCGGCGTGCCGCTGACGCATCCGCAGCCGCACTGGACCGTTCTGCTGGCGCAGCGCGCCGGCGTCGAGGTGATCGGCGATGTCGAGCTGTTCTGCCGCGAGCGTCGTCGTCACGCGCCAAACGCGCCGTTTGTCGCCATCACCGGCACCAACGGCAAATCCACCACGACGGCACTGATCGCGCATCTGATGCGCGAGGCGGGGCATGACGTGCAGATGGGCGGCAACATCGGCACCGCGATCCTGTCGCTGGAGCCGCCGCGCGCCGGCCGCGTCCATGTCATCGAAATGTCGTCGTATCAGATCGACCTGTGTCCCTCGCTCGACCCGAGCGTCGGCATCCTGCTCAATGTCAGCGAGGATCACATCGACCGCCACGGCAGCATCGCGCACTACGCGGCGGTGAAGGAGCGGCTGGTGGCCGGTGTGCAGCCCGGCGGCGCGGCGATCGTCGGCGTTGATGACGGCTGGTGTCGCGCAGTGGCCGACCGGCTCGATCAGGCCGGCAAGCCTGTCGTGCGTGTCTCGGTCAGGCAGCCGCTGGCCGATGGAATGTATGTCGAGCACGATACCATCGTCCGCGCGGCAGGTGGTGCGCGCACCGAAATCGCGCGGATCGGCGGTATCGGTTCGCTGCGCGGCGTTCACAATGCGCAGAACGCGACGTGCGCCGCAGCCGTGGCATTGGCGCTCGGCGTTCGCGGCGACGTGTTACAGAAGGGGCTGCGCAGTTTTCCCGGCCTCGCTCATCGCATGGAGCAGGTCGGGCGGCGCGGCAACGTGCTGTTCGTCAACGACTCCAAGGGCACCAACGCCGACGCCACGGCGCGAGCGCTGGCCTCGTTCGGCGACATCTTCTGGATCGCCGGCGGCAAGCCGAAGAGTGGCGGCATCACCTCGCTCGCCGAGTTCTTCCCGCGCATCCGCAAGGCCTATCTGATCGGCGTGGCGGCGCAGGAGTTCGCCGCGACCCTGGACGGCAAGGTGCCGTATGAGATCAGCGAGACGCTCGAGGTCGCGGTGCCGAATGCGGCGCGAGACGCCGATGCGGCGGGATTGTCGGACGCGGTGGTGTTGTTGTCGCCGGCCTGCGCCTCGTTCGATCAGTTCCCGAATTTCGAGGTGCGCGGGGTGCGGTTCGGCGAGCTGGTGCGAGCGCTGGACGGCGTCGTGCCGGTGGTCTGAGAGCGGCCTTGAATTGAAGCGCGTGTCGTCATCCTGAGGTGCGAGCAAAGCGAGCCTCGAAGGATCGCGGCCGTCGCCCTTCGAGGCTGTCGCTACGCGACAGCACCTCAGGGTGACGATCTCCGATTCCGCTTCGCCAATCATGCTCTAACGACAAATGTTCGCTACCTGTTAACGGTTCGGAAACCATGATGGGGGACCAATGGGCAGTTAACGGCCCGCAGGACCTGCCATGATTTCTCGCGAACAACGCACCCCGCTTTCCGAATGGTGGTGGACCGTCGACCGGCTGCTGCTCGGCGCATTCGTCTTGCTGATCCTGTGCGGGGTCATCCTGTCGCTGGCGGCTAGCCCGTCGGTCGCGACCCGCATCGGGCTCGATCCGTTCCACTTCTTCAATCGCCATGTGTTGTTCCTAGCACCGTCGCTCATTGTGATGCTGGGCGTCTCGTTTCTGTCGCCACGGCAGATCCGGCGCAGCGCGCTGATCGTGCTGGCGATCAGCGTGACGTTGATCGTGATCACCTTATTGTTCGGCGCTGAAGTGAAGGGCGCGCGGCGCTGGATCACTATTCTCGGCGTCAACATTCAGGCCTCGGAATCCGCCAAGCCTGCCTTCGTCGTGGTGGTGGCGTGGCTGTTCGCGGAATCGGCGCGGCGGCCGGAAATGCCGGCGACGTCGATGGCTCTGGTTTCGCTGCTTGGCCTGGTGACGCTCTTGGTGCTGGAACCGGACTTCGGCCAGACCATGCTGATCCTGATGGTGTGGGGCGCGCTGTTCTTCATTGCCGGGATGCGGATGGTCTGGGTGTTCGGGCTCGCGGGCTCGGCGGCCGCCGGATTGTTCGGCGCTTACCTGCTGGTGCCGCACGTCGCCGCGCGCATCAAACGATTCATGGACCCGGCATCGGGTGATACGTTTCAGGTCGATACCGCGATGGAGTCGTTCTTCCATGGCGGCTGGTTCGGCGTCGGGCCGGGCGAGGGCACGGTGAAGCGCATTCTCCCGGACAGTCACACCGACTTCGTGTTCGCGGTGGCGGCGGAGGAGTTCGGCGTCATCTTCTGTTTGGCGCTGGCCGGGCTGTTCGCCTTCATCGTGATCCGCACGCTGTCGCGCGCCTATGCCAACGAGGATCTGTTCACGCGGTTTGCGGCGTCCGGCCTCGCGATTCTGTTCGGCGTGCAGGCGGCGATCAACATGTCGGTGAATCTGCATCTGATCCCCGCCAAAGGCATGACCTTGCCGTTCATTTCCTATGGCGGTTCGTCGATGGTGTCGCTGGCCTATGGTGTCGGCATGATGCTGGCCTTGACGCGGCAGCGGCCCTCCACGGAAATGGCGTCGATCGGCGATATTAACGCGGCCCAGGCTTACGCGTAGTTGCTTGCAATGCCGTTCGTCGTTGTGTCCGAGTTGTCGAAATCATGAGCGAAGCGCCTCTCATTCTGCTCGCGGCGGGCGGTACCGGCGGCCATCTGTTTCCGGCCGAGGCGCTGGGCTCCGCGCTGATGGATCGCGGATTGCGCGCGCAACTCGTTACCGATGAGCGCGCGCTGCGTTATAGCGGGCTGTTCTCCAAGGAAATGCTGCACGTCGTGCCGAGCGCGACAGTGCGTGGCCGCTCGCCGTTGTCGCTGGCGAAAACCGGTTTGACGCTGGCGGCCGGCACGGCCGTTGCGCTCAACCTGATCCGCCGCTTGCGTCCCGCCGCGGTGATCGGCTTCGGCGGTTATCCGACCTTGCCGCCGCTGTTCGCGGCAAGCCTGCTCCGTGTGCCGACGTTGATCCACGACTCCAATGCGGTGCTGGGCCGCGCCAACCGCTTGCTGTCGGCGCGCGTCAACGCCATCGCGACGTCGCTGCCCGGCGTGCTGGATCGCGACCCAGCGCTCGCGGCGAAAACCACCGTGACCGGTACGCCGCTGCGGCCGGCGATTCTCGCTGCTGCCGCCGTGCCGTTCGCTGCCCCCGAGCCGAACGCGCCGCTGCGTTTGCTGGTGGTCGGCGGCAGTCAGGGCGCGCGGGTGATGTCGGACATCGTGCCCGGCGCCGTCGAGCGGCTGGAGCCGGCGTTATGGCCGCATCTGGTCCTGACGCAGCAGGTGCGCGACGAAGACATGCCGCGCGTGCGCGCGGTCTACGACCGCCTCAAGATCAATGTCGAACTGGCTCCGTTCTTCAGCGACCTGCCGGCGCGGCTGGCCTCGAACCATCTGGTGATTTCGCGCTCCGGCGCCACCACGGTGGCGGAACTCGGCGCCATCGGCCGACCGTCGATTCTGGTGCCGTTGCCCGGTGCGCTGGATCAGGATCAGTTCGCCAATGCCGGCGTGCTGGCGGATGCCGGCGGCGCAATTCGGATTCCGCAAGCCGAATTCACGCCGGATCGATTGGCGGCGGACATTTCCGCTCTTTCGGCCGAGCCCTCGCGCCTCAAAGCCATGGCGGGTGCCGCGCGCGGCATCGGCAAGCTCGATGCGGCGGAGCGATTGGCCGATCTGGTTGTGAGAGTGGCGGGAATAGGGCAGCCACAAATGCCGTTTTAGCCTTGTCATGCCCTGCGAAGGCGGGGCATCCAGTATCCGCAGGGCTGACGGAATCATATAAGCCTAGCGATACTGGATCGTCCGCCTTCGCGGACGATGACCTCGATGACTTCTGAGGAACCTCGACCATGAGACTGCCGCGCGAGATCGGACCCATCCATTTTGTCGGTATCGGCGGCATCGGCATGAGCGGCATCGCCGAAGTGCTGAACAACCTTGGCTACACGGTGCAGGGCTCTGACGCGTCCGAGGGCGCCAACGTCACCCGGCTGCGCGAGAAGGGCATCACGGTCACGGTCGGTCACAAGGCGGACAACATCGCCGGCGCCGACGTGCTGGTGGTGTCCACCGCGATCAAGCGCGACAATCCCGAATTGCTTGCCGCGCGTGCGCAACGCATTCCGGTGGTGCGCCGCGCGGAAATGCTGGCGGAACTGATGCGGCTGAAAAGCTGCGTTGCTATCGCCGGCACCCACGGCAAAACCACGACGACGTCGATGGTCGCAACCTTGCTCGACGCCGGCGATTTCGATCCCACGGTCATCAACGGCGGCATCATCAACGCCTACGGCACCAATGCGCGGCTCGGCAGCGGCGACTGGATGGTGGTGGAAGCCGACGAGAGCGATGGCACATTCCTCAAGCTGCCGGTTGATATCGCCATTGTCACCAACGTCGATCCCGAACACCTCGATCACTTCAAGACGTTCGACGCGGTGCAGGACGCGTTCCGCAATTTCGTCGAGAGCGTGCCGTTCTATGGCTTCGCGGTGATGTGCATCGATCATCCGGTGGTGCAGACCCTGGTGGGCAAGATTGAGGATCGGCGCATCATCACTTACGGCACCAATCCGCAGGCTGACGCGCGACTGGTCGATCTCAAGGCAGCGAACGGCGGATCGACTTTCAAGGTTGCGTTCCGCGATCGCAAGGCCGGCACCGCGCATGAACTCACCGATCTGGTGCTGCCGATGCCGGGCCGCCACAACGCGCTGAATGCGACGGCGGCTATCGCTGTGGCGCATCAGCTCGGCCTCAGCGACGACGTGATCCGCAAGGCCTTAGCCGGCTTCGGCGGCGTCAAGCGGCGCTTCACCCGCACCGGCGAATGGAACGGCGTCACCATCATCGACGACTACGGGCATCATCCGGTCGAGATCGCGGCGGTGCTGAAGGCCGCGCGCGACTCGACGAAAAATAAAGTCATCGCGGTGGTGCAGCCGCATCGCTACACCCGCCTGCAATCGCTGTTCGAGGAATTCTGCACCTGCTTCAACGATGCCGACACCGTGATCGTCGCCGATGTCTATCCGGCGGGCGAAGCGCCGATCCCCGGCATCGATCGCGACAACTTCGTGCTCGGGCTTCGCGCGCATGGCCATCGCGAAGTGATCGCGCTGGAAAATGCCGCGGCGTTGGCCGGCGTGGTACGCGGCGTGGCGAAGCCCGGCGATTACGTCGTCTGCCTCGGCGCTGGTAACATCACGCAATGGGCCTATGCGCTGCCGGCGGAATTGAAAGCGCTGGGATAGCCCGCGCGAACCACGCAAGGGAGAATGGATATGGCCGTTCTCAGCGACGAGACATGGCGTCGCCACGCCAATCCGTGGAGTGTGTGGACGCGCTACGCGGCCTTTCCGCTGCTGGTCGTCGCGATATGGAGTTATCACGTCATCGGCTGGTGGGCGCTGCTGCCCGTGGCCGTCATGATTGGCTTTCTCTACATCAATCCATGGCTGTTTCCGCCGCCGCGCTCGACCGACAACTGGGCTTCGAAGGCGGTGCTGGGCGAGCGCGTCTGGTTGAACGAAGGCAAGCGAGGGCTGCCGGATCAGCACCCGCGGGTGTTTCGTGCGCTGATGGCACTCTCGGTTGTCAACCTGGTTGGGTTGATCTGGGGCATTGTGCTATCCGACGCCGTGGTGGTTGTGCTCAGCACTGTCAATGTGCTGGTTGGTAAATCCTGGTTCAACGATCGCATGGTGTGGTTGTTCAGCGAGCGGATGCGAACCAACCCCGAATACAAGAGCTGGCTGTATTGATGTTTCCCGATCTCATTCCGGAACTGAAATCCGCGATGCCCGACTTGCGCGGGCGGCTGCTCGGCAATGAGCCGCTGGCGCCGTTGACGTGGTTTCGCGTCGGCGGCCCGGCGCAGGTGTTGTTCACGCCGGCTGATGAAACCGATCTCGCTTACTTCCTGCAACATCTGCGCGCCGATATCCCGGTCTACTGCATCGGGGTCGGATCGAACCTGATCGTGCGCGACGGCGGAATGGAGGGCGTGGTGATCCGGCTGTCGCCGCGCGCGTTCGGCGCAACGCGCATCGATGGAGACATCGTTCACGCCGGCACCGCCGCGCTCGACAAGCGGGTGGCGGAAGCGGCGGCCGCCGCCAATCTCAGCGGTCTGGAATTTCTGTTCGGCATTCCCGGCAGCATCGGCGGCGCGTTGCGCATGAACGCCGGGGCCAACGGCGGCGAGACCAAGGACATTCTGGTCGAGGCAACGGCGGTGGCCCGCGACGGTACGCTGCATCGGTTTGATAATGCGGCGATGGGCTTCACCTATCGCAACAGCGGCGTCGATACCTCGTTCGTATTCACCTCGGCGCGGTTTCGCGGCGTGCCCGCCGATGCTGACGTCATTCGCGCACGGATGCAGGCGGTGCAGGAGCATCGCGAAACGGCGCAGCCGATCCGCGAGAAAACCGGCGGCTCCACCTTCAAGAATTCACCCGGCCACAGCGCCTGGAAACTGGTCGACGCCGCAGGCTGTCGCGGGCTGCGTGTCGGCGGCGCGCAGGTGTCGGAGATGCACTGCAATTTTCTTATCAATACCGGCGACGCCACAGCGCACGACATCGAGACGCTGGGTGAAACCGTGCGCGCGCGTGTCAAGGCGCAGTCAGGCATCGACCTGCACTGGGAGATCAAGCGCATTGGTGCCGCGCGAAGCTGATGCTTCGCGCGACGGTTACGCGAGTGGTATCAGTGGCTGAGTTTCTCGAGGGCTGCGATGGGCGCCGGCGAAACCCGGAAACTTCCCTCGAATGGATATTCCTGCATCGCGATGATTCCGAGCGCGACCACCACTGCGGCCGAGAACAGCGTCATCGCCGCGATGAAGGCGCGCGGACGTTCGAGATGCACGAGACCGATGGCGATCTGCGTGAACAGCCCGAGCGTCAGCACCACCAGCCATTTCAGATCGTTGGTGTGGTCGGTCGCGAGCGATAGCCGGACGTTCCGCAGCGTGCTGGCGCGAACCGTCGCGTTGAGGATGGCGGCGTGCGCGGCTTGTCCGGATGCCTTGGATAGAGAAGGCTGGCTGACCTCGCGCAGCAGGTTGTCATAAGCGGCGGCGGTGTGCGGCGAATCTTTGAACGCATCCATCGCGGGCCATTCTTCCGCGACGATGGAGGTGACGTAAGCGTTTAACGCCACGCGGATGGATTGCATGTCCGATACGGTCGCGACGCTCAGCGTGTGGATGTTGCGCAATTCACCGGCTTCCGCCTGAACGGTGCGGATCGCCTGCCGGCTGCGCTCGCTGATGTCGTTGGCGAGAAAGCCCGCGAGCAGCGCGAACAGAATGGCGACGGCGTTGAAGAACGGCGCCACGACGCCGTGGAAGGAATGGATCGACCGCCGCACCGGCGAACGGAAGGCCAGGAACGCGAGGACCGCCACCATCCCGAAATAGAGGATGGAGAGCGACAGGAAGATTCCCGCCGGGGTCATGTCGAGCCAGGCTCTGATCATCGAAGATATTCCCTTGTCGAAGCTCTAGTGGTCCGATTCCAACATTTGCATCCCGTTGCAGCGGGCGCTCTCGCAAATGTTGGAATCAAAGGACCACTAGCAATTATAAGTTTCGAGTGGAGTTCTGAATTTGACATTCGCTCGCCGCTAGCTGCAAACGGGTAGCGAATGTCAAATTCACTCCACTCGTCTCGAATCGCCGCCGTTGCGTTTCGACAATACCGCCGCGCGCGCAATTTGGTCACGAGCGCAAATCAGCTTAATGAGGACACAGCAGAAGAGGTGGCGAATGAGCAGTTCGAAGCATGTGGCTGTTTTGTTGGGCGGCTGGTCGTCGGAGCGCGAGGTGTCGCTGCGGTCGGGCAAAGCCTGTGCCGATGCGGCGGAGCGGCGCGGCTATCGCGTCACCCGCATCGACGTGAAGCGGGACATCGCCACGGTGCTCGAGGCGCTGAAGCCGGACGTCGCGCTGATGATGCTGCATGGTCGCCCCGGGGAGGACGGCACCATTCAGGGCATCCTGGAAACGCTCGGTATTCCTTACAGCCACTCCGGCGTGCTGGCCTCCTCGCTGGCGATGCAAAAAGACCTCGCCAAGACGGTGATGGCGGCGGCCGGGATTCCGGTGGCAAAGGGGCTGACGCTGTCGCGTGCCGAGATCGCCAAGGCGCATGTGATGGAGCCGCCCTATGTCATCAAACCCGTGGCCGATGGTTCGAGCGTCGGCGTCTTCATCGTCACCGAGGCCCACGCGCACCCGCCGCAGGAACTGTTCCGCGAGGACTGGCCGCATGGCGATCAACTTCTGGTAGAAAAATACATCGCCGGCAAGGAATTGACTTGCGCGGTGGTCAAGGGCGAGGCGACCGGCGTGATCGAGATCGTTCCGGCGGTACGGTTTTACGATTACGAGGCAAAGTACTCTCCGGGCGCGTCAAAACACATCCTGCCTGCACCGGTTTTACCATTTGTTTACCAGGAAGTCCGAAGGTTAACGCTGGCGGCGCATGTTGCGCTCGGCTGTCGGGGCGTTAGCCGGGCGGATTTCCGCTTCGACGATCGCATCGAGGGAACAGGGGGCCTCATCTGTCTTGAGGTGAACACCCAACCCGGCATGACCGAGACGTCACTTGTGCCAGAGCTCGCAGCGCACGCGGGCACAACATTTGACGAGCTCGTGCAATGGATGGTGGAGGACGCCTCGCTCGGTCGGTGAGACTGCCGAGGCCCCAAACTGATCTGAAAGCCGCCGCCTTGGGCGCGGTCATCCTGCTGCGCGAGTGGGTGGCCGAGCGGATGCGGCGCCGGACGCCACCCCCGGTGGCGCGCCGGCCGGTGCCGTCGAGCAATCATCCGCTGATCGTTTTCGTCGAGCGCCGCGTGCCGCGTCGCGCCGGCATCATCGCGACCGTCGCCATCCTGTGCGGCAGCGCCGTGTTCGGCGTCGTCAAGGGCGGACATATAGAAGAAGTCACCACCGGCTTGAGCGATGCGCGCAACGCGGTGGCCAATGCCGCCGGATTCCGTATCACCGGCGTCGCCATTAACGGCCGCAAGCAACTGAGCCAGGATGAAGTGCTGGCGATCGGCGGCGTCAACGGCCGCTCATCGCTCTTGTTCCTTGATGCCGCCGTGGTGCGCGCCAAGCTGATGGCGAATCCGTGGATTGCGGACGCCACCGTGCTCAAGTTCTATCCAGGCACGTTGCAGATCGACGTCACCGAGCGCTCGCCGTTCGCGCTGTGGCAGGAGGACGGCAAGGTGTCGGTGATCGCCGAGGACGGCGCGGTGCTGGAGCCTTACGTCGTCAAGAAATTCACGTCGCTGCCGCTGGTGGTGGGCAAGGGCGCCGAAAGTCACGCGCATGATTTTCTGGCGTTGCTGGATCGCTATCCGCAGATCAAGCCGCTGGTGCGGGCCGCGGTGTATGTCGGCGAGCGCCGCTGGAATCTGCGCCTGAAGAACGGCCTCGATGTCCGCCTGCCGGAGCACGATGTCGGCATCGCGCTGGCGACGCTGTCGAAGTTCGACAAGGAAGACAAGTTGTTCACCCGCGACATCGTCGCGGTCGATGCGCGCTTGCCGGATCGCTTGATCGTGCGGCTGTCGGAAGACGCCGCCAAGGCGCGCGAAGAAATGTTCAAGGAAAAGAAGCCCAAACGTAAGGCCGGCGACGCATGACGAGTTTGGATCGCCATCAAACGCCCAAGACGCGCCCGATGCCGCAGAACAGGACGGCTTTGGTCGCCTCGCTCGATATCGGCACCAGCAAGATCGCCTGCCTGATCGCGCGGCTGAAGCCGTGTGCGCCGAGCGATGCGTTGCGTGGCCGCACCCATGCGGTGGAGTTGATCGGCTACAGCCACATTCAATCGCGCGGCGTCAAGGCTGGCGCCGTGGTCGATATGATCGAGTGCGAGCAGGCGGTGCGCCACGCGGTGGCGGTTGCCGAGCGCATGGCCAAGGTTCGCGTCGAATCCGTATTGCTGTCGGTCTCCGCCGGCCGCTTGCAGGGTCAGTTGATCGAGGCGGCGTCCGATATTCGCGGCGGCTCGGTCGCGCCGGATGACGTCACCCGTATCACCTCGACCGGAATGCGCCACGCGACGGCCGCGGGCCGCACCGTGCTTCATGCGCTGCCGGTCGGCTATGCGCTCGACGGCGTGAAGGGCATTCGCGATCCGCGCGGCATGGTGGCGCGTCAGTTCGGCGTCGACATGAATGTCGTGACGGCGGACGCAACCGTCGCCAAGAACCTGATGCTGGCGGTGGAGCGCTGCCACCTCAATGTCGAAGCCATGGTGGCGAGTCCTTATGCGTCGGGCCTTGCGGTGCTGACCGACGACGAACTCGATCTCGGCGCGGCCGTGGTCGAGATGGGTGCGGGCACAACGACGATGTCGATCTATTCCGGCGGACGCTTCGTCCACGCCAGCGGATTTGCGGTCGGCGGGCAACACGTCACGATGGATCTCGCACGCGGACTTGGCGCGTGCATTGCGGACGCCGAGCGAATCAAGACGTTATATGGCACGGTGTTGACCGGCGGTTCGGATGCACGCGAGTTGATGTCGGTGCCGACCGCAGGTGAAGACGAACAGGATTTCCCGCAGGTGGTGTCGCGGGCGACGATCGCCAACATCATCCGGCAACGCGTCGAGGAGATCTTTGAAATGGTGCGCGACCGGCTGAAGGATTCGCCGTTTGCCGCCGAGCCTCGCGCCCGCGTCGTGCTGAGTGGCGGCGCATCGCAACTCACCGGCGTGCCCGAACTGGCAACGCGGATTCTCGGCCGCTCGGTGCGTGTCGGCCGCCCGCTGGGTTTCGGCCGGCTCCCCAACGAAGCCAAGGGCGCATCCTTCGCGGTGCCGTCGGGGCTTTTGGTTTATCCGCAATATGCTCACCTCGAATTCGTCGAGCCGCGTCACGTGCGGCCATTGAAAACTGGAACCGGCGGCTACTTCGGCAAGGTCGGTCAATGGCTTCGCGAGGGTTTCTGATGAATTCGTTCCACCCCCGTGTCCAACCCGCTCACTTCTCCGGCCGTGTGCTGGGGGCATCGCAAAACCAAGCGCGCGTAATCGAGAGGCAACCATGACCATCAATCTCACACCCCCTGATGTTCGCGAGCTGAAGCCGCGGATCACTGTCTTTGGTGTCGGCGGCGCCGGCGGCAATGCGGTCAACAACATGATCACGGCCGGCCTCGAAGGCGTCGACTTCGTGGTCGCCAACACCGACGCGCAAGCGCTGTCGATGACCAAGGCCCAGCGCATCATCCAGATGGGCACCGAGGTGACGCAGGGTCTCGGCGCTGGCTCGCAGCCGGATGTCGGCGCTGCCGCCGCGCAGGAAGTGATCGACGAAATTCGCGATCATCTCTCGGGCGCCAACATGGTGTTCGTCACCGCCGGCATGGGCGGCGGCACCGGCACCGGCGCGGCGCCAGTGATCGCGCGCACCGCGCGTGACCTCGGCATCCTGACCGTCGGTGTGGTCACCAAGCCGTTCCATTTCGAAGGCCAGCGCCGGATGCGCACCGCCGAGTCCGGTATCACCGAACTCCACAAGGTGGTCGACACGCTGCTGATCATCCCGAACCAGAACCTGTTCCGGGTCGCCAACGAGAAGACCACCTTCGCCGACGCCTTCGCGATGGCCGACCAGGTGCTCTATTCGGGCGTTGCCTGCATCACCGACCTGATGGTGAAGGAAGGTCTCATCAACCTCGACTTCGCCGACGTCCGCGCCGTCATGCGCGAGATGGGCAAGGCGATGATGGGCACCGGCGAAGCCTCCGGCGAGAAGCGCGCGCTGACCGCCGCCGAAGCCGCCATCGCCAATCCGCTGATCGATGATTCGTCGATGAAGGGCGCGCGTGGTCTGTTGATCTCCATCACCGGCGGCAAGGACATGACCTTGTTCGAGGTCGATGAAGCCGCCACCCGCATCCGCGAGGAAGTCGATCCGGACGCCAACATCATCGTCGGCGCGACCTTCGACGAGAATCTCGACGGCGTCATCCGCGTCTCGGTGGTTGCCACCGGCATCGAGCAGGCCGCTCTCGCCCGCGCTGCCGCGCCGAACGCTGCTGCACCCGTAGCAGCCGTTGCGCATGGTGCTTCGACCGACAACCGTTTGGCCGATCTTGCCGCGCGTCAGCGCGCCATGGCGGCTGCCGCTCCCGCGCCGCGCACTGAGGCGCCGCGTCAGCCGGCTCCGGCTCCGATGCAACAGGCACCGAACCACGAGCGTGCGACCCTGGCCGCGATCGAGGCTGCCGTGGCTGCCGAGCCGATGCCGGCCCCGGCACCGGCACAGATCCAGCCCGCCTCCTACGGTGATGTGACGGTGCGCCCGATTGCGCAGAAGCCGTCCTTGTTCCCGGAGCATGAGGCGCCGCGCGCCGAGATGCATGAACCGCCGCCGCCGGATGCCTTCATTCCGAAGGCCGCCGAGCGGATGCCGATGCGGGCGCCGCGGATGCCGAAGTTCGACGACTTGCCGATGCCGGCCCAGAACGAGATCCGCCAGGCACGGGGCGAGGTCGATCAGGACCAGCCGCAGAAGGTCCGGTTGTCGCTGTTACAGCGTCTGGCCAATGTCGGCCTCGGACGACGTGACGAGGAGACCGAGCCGCCGATCGCGGCGCGAGCCTCCGGACCGGCCATGGAACAGATGCCGCCGCTCGCCGAGCGCAGGCCGCAGCGCACCGTCGCCCAGCAGATGGCAGCGCACGACCCGGTTTCGGAATATGCCCGTCGTCCCGCGCCGCAGGGCCTTGATCTCCATGGCCGCCCGGCACCTGTTGCGCCTGCGCCACAGGGCGACGATCATCTTGATATCCCCGCATTTTTGCGGCGGCAGTCGAACTAACGAATTGTGACTAAAGTAAACGATTTGCTAACCCCGGCGTCCTGCGCCGGGGTTTTCGTTTGTTCGGGCGGGATGGTGAGGATTTATTTAAGTATTTGATTTTAATTCTAATTTTATCCCGATGGACGAACGCGGGTTGACTCCGCGCCAAAGCCGCGCCGAATTATGGTTAACGGGCGGCGCCAATGCGGCGAAATGGGGTAACAATACGTAAAAAAGCGTGAGTTGGCGGGCTTTGTGGCAACCAGTATGGTTTGCACGTCTTTGGGGACACTAGGATCGAGTCGCGCCGCCTTCGGCCAGCTACGATCTTCTCGTGTTAGGTTTTGGGCACTTTACGCATGAAATTCAGCCGACAGACCACGCTTCGGTCGCAAGCCACCGTGACGGGTGTTGGCGTACATTCAGGTGCCGCTGTTCAACTGACTCTCGGGCCCGCGCCGGTCGATGCGGGCTTTGTTTTTGTCCGCGTCGCTCCGGATGGAACCGAGCGCGAAGTGCGGGCGACCGCCAAGTCCGTCACCGCCACCGCCTTTGCCACCGTGCTGGGTGATCGCGAGGGACCGGTGGTGTCCACCGCCGAGCACGTTCTGGCTGCACTGCGCGGCATGGGCGTCGATAACGCCATTATTGAGGTGGATGGCCCCGAAGTCCCGATCATGGACGGCAGTGCGGCTGCATTCGTCGCCGCCATCGATCAGGCCGGTGTGGTCGAGCAGGCGGCTCCGCGCCGTTTCCTCCAGGTTTTGAAACCGATCCAGGTCAAGATGGGCGAGAGCATCGCCGAACTGCGGCCTTATGCCAACGGGTTCCGCGCCGATGTCGAAATCGACTTCGCCAATCCGGTGATCGGCAAGCAGAGTTTCTCTCTCGACCTCAACCCAGAAAGTTTCCGCCGCGAAGTCAGCCGCGCGCGCACCTTCGGCTGCATGAGCGATGTCGCCAAGCTGCTCGAAGCCGGCTTCGCGCGCGGAGCGTCGTTCGAGAACTCGCTGGTTTTCGACGAGACCTGCCTGTTGAATGCCGAGGGCCTGCGCTTCGCCAACGAATGCGCCCGTCACAAGGTGCTCGACGTTATCGGCGATCTGGCGCTTGCCGGCCTTCCGCTGTTGGGCGCCTATCGCTCGGTGCGGGGCGGCCACAAGCTGAACCACGCGGTGCTGACGGCCCTGTTGGCCGATCGCAGCGCATGGCGGGTGGTTGAGGGCGAGCGGGTTCGCCGCACGCGTCCGGCCATGGATGCGGTAGGCGGCATGGTCGGCGGCTTGGTCGCTCCAGCTTACGGCCCGGACGTGTCCTGATTCGCACTCCGCTCCGAACTTACATCGCACTTCATCGCATCCCGACAATTCGCCTTAATCCGGGCGAAATGGCTCCGTATCCGGTTGGTCGCGTGCGTTTTTTCCGATACAGAAGCGCGGTCGCGTGAGCACTGCCCCGAATGGCGAGAGCCGGGTTCGAGGCGTGCGGTCAACTTCGCAACAATGGCATTCCAGACGTCAGGGTCTTATTTGATGGCGGCACCACGTTCGACGTTTGAAACGCGCGGATTCTCATTCCGGCATGGTCTGCGCAGCCGGGTGCTGCTGGCCGTCTGCATGGTCGCGTTCGCCACCAGCCTCGGCGGCTGTAGCAGCATGGGCGGAATGGGCGACTTCTGGGACAAGCTCAAAGGCAACAAGGACGACGCATTCGTCGATGAACCGGCCGACAAGCTCTACAACGAGGGCTTGTACATGATGAATAAGGAGAACGATCCCAGGGCGGCCTCGAAGAAGTTCGAGGAAGTCGATCGGCAGCATCCCTATTCCGATCTCGCGCGCAAATCGCTTTTGATGTCCGCTTACGCCTATTACAACGCTGGCGATTACGACAGCTGCATCGGCGCGGCGACACGTTACGTGACGTTGCATCCCGGCAGCCCCGACGCGGCCTACGCGCAGTATCTGATCGCCAGTTCCCAATACGACCAGATTCCCGACGTCTCACGCGACCAGGGCCGCACCGAGAAGGCGATCGCCGCGCTCGAGGAAGTGGTCCGCAAGTACCCGAATTCGGAATACGCCGCCAACGCCAAGAAGAAGCTGGAAGGCGCGCGCGACCAACTCGCAGCCAAGGAAATGAGTATCGGCCGCTATTACATGGAGAAGCGCGACTTCAGCGCGGCGATCAACCGCTACAAGACGGTGGTGACGCGCTATCAGACCACGCGTCACGTCGAGGAAGCGCTGGCGCGCCTGACCGAAGCCTATATGTCGATCGGCATCGTCAGCGAGGCGCAGACCGCGGCCGCCATTCTTGGCCACAACTTTCCTGACAGCCGCTGGTACCAAGACGCGTACAATCTAGTAAAGTCCGGCGGTCTCGAGCCGAGCGAGAACAAGGGGTCCTGGATGAGCCGGGCCTTTAAGAAAATGGGT
This sequence comes from Hyphomicrobiales bacterium, assembly GCA_017305555.1. Classification (GTDB taxonomy): domain Bacteria; phylum Pseudomonadota; class Alphaproteobacteria; order Rhizobiales; family Xanthobacteraceae; genus 62-47. The sequence goes on from JAFKKM010000030.1 coordinate 42,810, forward strand.
CTCGGCTAGCTCATTGTAGGACCACCTCATGCTGGCCCGTCTTTCGATCCGTGACATCGTCCTGATCGAACGGCTCGATATCGAATTCGCTCAAGGCCTCGCGGTGCTGACCGGCGAAACCGGCGCCGGCAAATCGATTCTGCTCGATGCCTTCGCGCTGGCGCTGGGTGGGCGCGGCGATGCCGGGCTGGTGCGCCACGGCGCCGAGCAGGGGCAGGTGACCGCCACCTTCGACGTGCCGAAGGGCCACCCGGCGTCGAACATTCTCAACGATAATAATCTCGACGATACGGGCGAGATGATTCTGCGCCGCGTGCAACTGGCCGACGGCCGCAGCCGCGCCTTCATCAACGACCAGCCGGTCAGCGTGCAGACCCTCAAGGCGGTCGGCGCGGCGCTGGTGGAGATTCACGGTCAGCACGATGAGCGGGCGCTGGTCGACGCCGTTACCCATCGGCGGTTGCTCGACGCCTTCGCCGGCCTCGACAAGGACGTCGCCGCGCTGGAGACGCTGTGGACCGCGCGCCGCACCGCGCAGCAGGCGCTCGACGAGCATCGCGCCGGCATGGAGCGCGCCGCGCGCGAGGCCGACTATCTGCGTCACGCCTCAGATGAATTGAAAAAGCTTGCACCGCAGGACGGCGAGGAAACCACACTCGCCGAGCGCCGCACCGTGATGATGCAAGGCGAGAAGATCGCCGGCGATCTGCGTGACGCGCAAGAAGCCGTGAGCGGCAACAATTCGCCGATCGCGGCGCTGGCGGCGGCGGTGCGGCGGCTGGAACGTCGCGCTGGTAGTTCGCCGGCGCTGGTCGAGCCGGCGGTGAAAGCGATCGACACCGCGATTAATGCGCTCGAAGAAGCCGACCAGCATCTCAGCGCGGCACTCGTCGCCGCCGATTTCGATCCGGCCGAACTGGAGCGCATCGAGGAGCGGCTGTTCGCGCTGCGCGCCGCCGCGCGAAAGTATTCCACGCCGGTCGATGGGCTTGCGGCATTGGCCGCGAAATACGCGGCAGATATCGCGTTGATCGATGCGGGCGCGGAGCAGTTGCAAGGCCTGGAGAAGGCGGCCGCTGAGGCCGTGAAGCGTTACGACGCCGCAGCCGCGAAACTCTCGATGGCGCGTGCGAAGTCCGCAGAGAAGCTGAACAAGGCGGTGAATGCCGAACTCGCGCCGCTGAAACTCGAGCGCGCCAAGTTCATCACGCAAGTCGATTCGGATGCGGCGTCGCCGGGGCCGCAAGGCATCGACCGCGTCGAGTTCTGGGTGCAGACCAATCCGGGCACGCGGCCGGGGCCGATGATGAAGGTCGCGTCTGGCGGCGAACTGTCGCGCTTCCTGCTGGCGCTCAAGGTCGTGCTGTCGGATCGCGGCTCTGCGCCGACGCTGGTGTTCGACGAAATCGATACCGGCGTCGGCGGCGCGGTGGCGGACGCCATCGGCGCGCGGCTGGCGCGGCTGGCCGGCAAGGTGCAGGTGATGGCGGTGACCCACGCGCCGCAGGTCGCGGCGCGCGCCGACCAACATCTGTTGATTTCAAAGGCCGCGCTCGACAAGGGCAAACGCGTTGCCACCCGCGTCGATGCGCTGGCCGACGAGCATCGCCGCGAGGAAATCGCCCGAATGCTGGCCGGCGCGGAAATCACCAAGGAAGCCCGCGCTGCGGCGGAGCGCTTGCTGAAGGCGGCGGGGTAACGCGGGACTTGCTCGTGCGGCCTGACCAGGTTGTTTCGTCATTGCGAGGAGCGCACGCGACGAAGCAATCCAGTTCTTGCCTCGTGGCTTTCTGGATTGCTTCGCTCCGCTCGCAATGACAGTTAGTCTGGGTGTTGCGTTAGAATGCTCGCCAACATGCGGATAGCCGGACCGGGTCACGACGGAAACAACGAATGCCGAAACCGAAATCGACCAAAGCGCTTCCCGATGTCGCGACGCTGACCAAGGTGCAGGCGAAGAAGGAATGGACGCGGCTTGCGCTGGAGATGGAAGCGCATAACGAGCGCTACTATCAAAAAGACGCGCCGACCATCAGTGACGCTGACTATGATGCGCTGCGCCGTCGCGTCGAAGCTGTCGAGGCGAAATTTCCCGAATTCTCCACACCGGACTCTCCGACGCAGACCGTCGGCGCAGCGCCCGCGCGCGGCTTCGCCAAGGTGCAGCACGCCGTGCCGATGCTGTCGCTGGGCAACGCCTTCAGCGACGAGGAAGTGCAGGAGTTTGTCGATCGCGTGCGTCGCTTTCTCCGGCTCGACGCCGAGGAGTTTCCAACCATCGTTGCGGAGCCGAAGATCGACGGGCTGTCGCTGTCGTTGCGTTACGAGAACGGCGAACTGGTGCGCGCGGCGACGCGCGGTGACGGGTTTACGGGCGAGGACGTCACCGAGAACGTCCGTACCATCAAGGATGTGCCGCATCGCCTGAAAGGCCGCAAGATTCCGGCGGCCTGCGAATTGCGCGGCGAAGTCTACATGCTCAAGCAGGACTTTCTCGCGCTCAACAAGAAGCAGGCCGAAGCGGATGACACCGTATTCGCCAATCCGCGCAATTCGGCGGCGGGCTCGCTGCGGCAGAAGGATGTCAGCATCACCGCGTCGCGGCCGCTGAAGTTCTTCGCTTATGCGTGGGGCGAAATGGTCGAGCGCCCGGCGGACACCCAGCACGGCATGTTGAAATGGCTCGGTGACGCCGGCTTCGTCGTCAATCCGCTGATTAAGCTCTGCAAGAGCGTGGAGGAGGTGCTGGCGTTCTATCGCCGCATCGGTGAAGAACGCGCCTCGCTCGGTTACGACATCGACGGCGTGGTCTACAAGATCGACCGGCTCGACTGGCAGGAGCGGCTCGGTTTTGTTTCGCGCTCGCCGCGCTTGGCCATCGCGCACAAGTTCGCCGCCGAGCTGGCGACGACGTTGCTGGAGAAGATCGATATCCAGGTCGGCCGCACCGGTGCGCTGACGCCGGTGGCGCGGCTGACGCCGGTGACGGTCGGCGGCGTGGTGGTGCAGAACGCCACGCTGCACAACGAGGATTACATCAAGGGTATCGGCAATGACGGGCAGCCGATCCGCGACGGTGTCGACATCCGCGAAGGCGACACCGTCGTCGTGCAGCGCGCCGGTGACGTGATTCCGCAGATCGTCAGCGTGGTGCTCGACAAGCGGCCGAAGGCGGCGAAGCCCTATCAATTTCCTCATGTCTGCCCGGCCTGCGGCAGCCACGCCGTCCGCGAGAATGATGAGGTGGTGCGTCGCTGCACCGGCGCGCTGATCTGTCCGGCGCAGGCGGTGGAGCGGCTGAAGCACTTCGTCTCGCGTCTTGCCTTCGACATCGAAGGGCTGGGCGAGAAGCAGATCCAGCAATTCTATCAGGAAGGCCTGATCAAAACGCCGGTCGACATCTTCACCTTGCAGCGGCGTGACGCCGAAGCTGCGCAAAAGCTCGCCAACCGCGAGGGCTATGGCGAAGTTTCGACGCGCAACCTGTTTGCAGCGATCGACGCGCGCCGCAAGATCGAACTGCAACGGCTGATCTTCGCGCTCGGTATCCGCCACGTCGGCGAGGGCAATGCCAAGTTGCTGGCGCGACACTATGGCACCATCGACGCGTTCCGCGAGGCGATGCTGGCAGCCGCCGCAGGGCTGGGCGGCGACGAGAATACCTCGGAAGCTTATCAGGACCTCAACAATATCGCCGGGGTCGGCGACATCGTCGCGGACGCGGTGGTCGAATTCTTCGCCGAACCGCGCAACGTCACGGCGCTGGATTTGCTGCTTCGCGAGATCGAAGTGCTGCCGGCAGAAAAGCCGCGGCAGACTTCACCGGTGTCCGGCAAGACGGTGGTGTTCACCGGCTCGCTGACAAAGTTCACCCGCGATGAAGCCAAGGCGGTCGCGGAGCGTCTCGGGGCCAAAGTTGCGGGATCGGTGTCGAAGAAGACCGATTATGTGGTGGCCGGCGAGGACGCCGGCTCCAAGCTCACCAAGGCGCGCGAGTTAGGTGTTGCGGTGCTGACTGAAGACGAGTGGCTCGAGTTGATTGAGGGATAGGCTCAACAACCTCGGCGTCGTCCCCGCGCAGGCGGGGACCCATAACCCCTGGCCTTGATTCTGATCATGAGTGTGGGCAACTAGCGTTTTCGTATCGCCGCTGCTGCGGAGTCTGGGTCCCCGCCTGCGCGGGGACGACGATTGTCGTGTTGCTGGAGCAGGATGAATTTATGTTCGATTGCTCATTTTGCCGTCATTGCGAGGAGCGCAGCGACGAAGCAATCCAGTTCTTCCTTGTGGCCCTGGATTGCTTCGCTTCGCTCGCAATGACGCAACAAAGAATCTTCGAGTTAAGATCACCTCAGCCCGGAAAGTGATCCTCATACGGGATCGGCGCGGTGGCGGCGTCGAGCCACATGCGCGTAGCTTCGTCGAGATACGGCCGTACCTCGTTGCGCACGCGCGCGTGATAGTCGTTGACCCACTTTACTTCCTTTTTGCTGAAGCGGCGGTCGATCAGCCGGCGGTCGATCGGCGCGAGCGTCAGTGTCTCGAAGGCGTTCATCGGCTTCTCCGCACCTTCGATTTCCGCCGGCACCACCAGTTCGAGATTCTCGATGCGGATGCCGAAGGCACCTGTCTTGTAGTAGCCGGGCTCGTTGGAGAGGATCATGCCGCGCTTGAGCGGCGCAGTGCCGAGTTTCGAGATGCGCGCCGGGCCTTCATGCACCGACAGATAGCTACCGACGCCGTGGCCGGTACCGTGCTCGAAATCGATGCCGGCCTGCCAGAGGAATTGCCGCGCCAGCGTGTCGAGTTGCGCGCCGGTGGTGCCGTCGGGGAATATCGCGCGTGCGATGGCGATATGGCCGCGCAGCACGCGGGTGAAGCGGTCGCGCATCTCCTGCGTCGGCTCGCCGATGGCGATGGTGCGCGTCACGTCAGTGGTGCCGTCTTCGTACTGCGCGCCGGAATCGATCAGCAGCAGGTCGCCCGGCGCGATGCGGCGATTGCTCTTGCGGGTGACGCGATAATGCACGATGGCGCCGTTCGGTCCTGTGCCGGAAATGGTCGGGAACGATACGTCCTTCAGTGCGCCGGTCTCGCGGCGAAACGTTTCCAGCGCCTCCACTGCGTCGATCTCAGTCAGCTTGCCGCTCGGCGCTTCGCGATCCACCCACGCCAGGAAACGCGCCAGCGCCACCGCGTCACGCTGATGCGCGGTGCGGGTGCCGGCGATCTCGGTCGGGTTCTTCACCGCCTTCAACAGGCTGATCGGATCGTTGCCGCGCACCGCCTTGCCGCCGCCGGCGGTGACGAGGCGGCTCAGCGCATCGGCGGCGGTGGCGCTGTCGAGGCTGATCTTCGCGCCGCGCTGCGCGAGCTGCGTCAGTTGCGGTGTCAATTGATCCGGCGTCGCAACGTCGGCCTGGCCTTCGAGATAGTCGCGCACGCTGTTGGAGAGTTTTCGCGGATCGATGAAGATGGTCGGCCGTCCGTCCTTCGGCACCAGCGCGTAGGACAACGGCAGCGGCGTATGCGAGACATCCGCGCCACGGATGTTGAAGGTCCATGCGACCGCGTGGGAATCCGACAGCACCAGCGCATCGGTGCCGAGACGCGCGATCTCGTTGCGGACTTGATTCAATTTGTCGGCGACCGGAATGCCGGCGAACTTCGCGTCGTGTATCGACACCGGCCCCAGTGGCGGCGCGGGCCGTTCGCGCCACACCGCGTCGACGGGATTGCGCTCGACCGCGATCAATTCCGCGCCCGCCTTGGCGCAGGCGGCAGCAAGCCGCTCCGCCGCAGCCGTTGTGTGCAACCAGGGATCGAAGCCGAGCCGATCGCCCGGCGCGAGATGCTCCGCCAGCCAGTTTTCCGGCGGCGGCTCTATCAGCGATTCGACTTTCCATGCCGTAGTGTCGATTTGCGTCGCGGCTTGCAGCGTATAGCGGCCGTCGACGAACACCGCCGCGTCACGCGGCAGCACGATCGCCAGGCCGGCGGAACCGGTGAAGCCGGTCAGCCACGCCAGCCGCTCCTCGGACGGCGCGACATATTCGTTCTGCTGCGCATCGGCGCGTGGAATCACGAATCCGGTCAGTTTCTCGCGCGCCAGTTCGGCGCGGAAGGCCGCCAGCCGCGCGGTGAGCGCAACGCCGCCCTCCGGGTCTTCGAATGTCTGGAAGTGAGCCTCGAACATGATTCCTCGATTGTATGACACGGATGCGGACAAGTTTTTCGGAACTCACCGGAACTTCAGGTCATAAAGTTGTAATCGTGGCGTAACTTAGATTAGATTGCCACGCCCGCGCCAGACGGGCAGGGACATCGCCGCCACGGCGAACGCTCACAATTCGACAGTATCGGGAAACGTCCGGAGTGTTTCAACTCGGTCCGAACGATGGGGGATGACTTTGCCCGCCTTTACGTTTGAGAAGTTGTCGACGTCCGCGCCGCGCGCCTCCACACCGCGCGCTCCCGAGCCGGTCGTCGAAGTGACGAAGCCGCGCAGCAAGCTGCGGCGAGTGCTGGATCGCTTCACCGCGCGTGGCCGCGCAACGGCGCGCCGCTCCGAAGCGTCGAAACCGAAACAGACCTCGCAACGCTAAAATCGATCAGCCACGCGAAGCCGGGCGCTGCATCAGCAGGCTGCACCAGCCATCGACCTGCAAGCGCCGGATCAACCGCAAGCCGACCGCGCGATAGCTCGCCACCACGCCGCGTGTATGCGCCGGCAGCAATCCCGACAGGATCACCAGCCCGCCCGGTGCGAGATGCCGCGCCATGGTCGGCGCCATCTGCTGCAGCGGATTGGCGAGGATGTTCGCGAGGATCAGGTCGAACGGCGCGCGCGCACGAAACGCCGGCGCGGCGAATCCGGTCGCGCAGATCGCCTCAACCAGTTGCCCGACAGTGTTGAGCGTTGCGTTGTCTTGCGCGACCAAGGCGGCTTGTGGATCGATATCGCTGGCCAGCACCGGCTTTCGCAATGCTTTCGCGGCGGCGATCGCCAATACGCCGGTGCCGGAGCCGAGGTCCAGCACACGCGACGGACGGCGGCGCTTCAGCACGTCGTCGAGCAGCAATAGGCAGCCGCGCGTGGTGCCGTGATGGCCGGTGCCGAACGCCAGCGCCGCCTCGATCTCGATGCCGAGCTTGTTGATCGCGATCCGCTCGCGGTCGTGCTGGCCATGCACGACGAAGCGTCCGGCCGCGACCGGCACCAGCCCCTCGAGGCTGGCCTTCACCCAGTCCTTGGCCTCGACCGTCTGGAATGACAGTGCCGCAGCCGCGCCGTCGCCGCCGGCAAGACCGACCAGATTGCGAATCGCATCCTCATCCGGCGGCGAGGGAAAATGCAGCACCACCTCCCACACGCCGCTCGCGTTCTCGAACGCGGCGACCGCGACCTCGCCGGGATCGAGGCTTTCTTCCAGCACGTCGACGATGCGCCGTGCTTGGCGTTCGTCGCCGACGGTGAAAGTGGCGCTGGTACTTTGCGGGGTCATCGTGGTCATGGGAGGGACGGGGGCTCCTGCGGCGCCCCTTGTTCACATGCGATCCACAGATAATTCAAGGCTTTTCCACGCCTGGTACAGGATTGGCGCAACATCGATACGGGACTTGAGGTCTCATTGCGTGGCTTGTTGAAGGACATTTATCCACGCGATATCCCCGGATTATCCACATTCCATCCACAGGGATATCAACGAGGGGCCGATCCGGCCGGCCTCCCTCAGGCAAAAAACGCCTTGTGATCGCGCAGGATGGTGCGGGCGGCGTTGTGGCCGGGGGCGCCGGTGACGCCGCCGCCGGGATGGCTGCCTGAGCCGCAGTGATAGAGCCCCTTCAGTGGCCCCCGATAATCGGCGTGGCCCAGCATCGGCCGCGCCGAGAACAGTTGGTTCAGCGTCAGCGCGCCGTGGAAGATATCGCCGCCGAGCAGACCGAACTCGCGTTCGAGATCGAGGGGGGAGAGCACTTGGCGGCCGAGCACGCTGGCGGCGAAGCCGGGGGCGTAGCTGTCCACCGTCGCGATCATCAGGTCGGCGACCTCGTCGCGGTGGTCGTCCCATGACGAGCCGTTCGGCAGTTGCGGCGCGACGTGCTGGCAGAACAGGCTGGCGACGTGTTGGCCGGGCGGGGCGAGCGAGTCGTCGAGCGTGGAGGGGATCAACATCTCCACCACCGGCGCAAGACTCCAGCCGTATTCGCGCGCGTCCTGCCAGGCGCGGTCCATGTAGCCGAGGCTCGGCGCCATAATGATGCCGGCGGTGAGGTGGTCGCCGTCACCCGGCAGCGCCGTGAATGACGGCAGCGATGAAAGCGCGACATTCATGCGGAAGGTGCCGGAGCCGTTGCGCCAGCGTGCGATGCGGGCGAGGAAATCACCCGGCAGCGCCTCCTTCGGCATCAGCTGTGTGTAGAGCAGTTTCGGATTGATGTTGGCGGCGACATAGCGCGCGCGGATGCGGCGGCCGTCGTCGAGCGCGATACCGGTCGCGCGGCCGTCCTCGACGATCACTTCGCGGACGCCGACGCCGGTTTCGATTTCGACGCCATGGCTGCGCGCGGCTGCCGCCATCGCCTGCGTGATCGCGCCCATGCCGCCGATGGCATGGCCCCAGACGCCCTTCTTGCCGTTCACCTCGCCGAAAGCGTGATGCAGCATGACGTAAGCCGAGCCCGCCGCGTAGGGGCTCGCATAATTGCCGACGATGGCGTCGAAGCCGAACAGCGCCTTGACCAATTCGCCCTCGAAAATCTCGTCGAGCATTTCGCCGGCGGAGCGCGTGAACAGGTCGAGCAGCAGGCGCTGCTGTTCCATCGGCAGCGCGCGCAGCACGTTGGCGGTGCCGAGCGCATTCAGGCTTTCGCGGATTGCGGGCGCGCCGAAGCCTGCCACCAGATTCGGTGGCGCGCGCAGCACCAGTTGCCGCAGCACGTCGGCAATGGCCTCGAGCTCGCGCGTGAACGTGGTGTATCGTTCGACATCGTTTGCGTTGAGGCGCGCGATCGACGCCGCCGTGCGGCCTTCGCCAGTGAGAAGATAGTCGCCCTCCAGCGTCGGGAGGAAATTCTGCGCGCGGCGCTCGACGATGCGCAGGCCGTGCTCGTGCAGCTTCAGGTCGGCGATGACGGTCGGATTGAGCAGACTGACGGTGTAGGCCGCGACCGAATTGCGGAAGCCAGGATGAAACTCCTCGGTCACTGCCGCGCCGCCCACCACCTTGCGGCGCTCGACCACGCGCACGCGCAAGCCCGCCATCGCCAGATAGGCCGCGCAGGTGAGGCCGTTGTGGCCCGCGCCGATAATGACAACGTCGGTATCGAAGTCGGCCATGATGCCTTCGCGCATAAAGAGAAGTTGGGGGCAGTTTACCGGGTTCGCGGAACCGATTGCAGCCTTTTGTCGCGGTGAGGGTTGAAAGGGCGTTTCCTGGAACGATACCGGTTTCCTCCGCATTGTTTGCGGCGGGGCCTTGTGCTTCAATCCGGCGCCCTCGGCGCAAGGCCGCGAGAGTATCGGATCGAGGCTGAAGACCGCATGACGCTTTCCGCGCCGCCCGCGAGCCGCGACACGCCGTCGCCATCACGCCATCGCCTGATCCTGATCCTTTACACCGTCGCGATCTTCGTCAGCGCGCTATTGCTGTTTTCGGTGCAGCCGCTGTTCACCAAGATGGTGCTGCCGCGGCTCGGCGGCTCGCCGGCGGTGTGGTCGGTGGCGATGGTGTTTTTCCAGTCGCTGCTGCTCGGAGGGTATCTCTATGCGCACTTTCTGACGCAACTGCCCGGCCGCGCCGCTGCCTTCGCCATCCATCTGATGCTGCTGATCGCGGCATTGACGGCACTGCCGCTGGCGATCGCCAGCGGGTGGGGCGAACCGCCGTCGAGCGGCTACGCGGTCTGGCTGCTCGGCCTGTTCGCGGTGTCGATCGGTCTGCCGTTCTTCGCGCTCGCCGCCAATAACCCGCTGTTGCAGGCGTGGTTCGTCCGCACCGGCCATCCCGGCGGACGCGATCCTTATTTCCTTTATGCGTCGTCGAACATCGGCAGCTTCCTTGCGCTGCTGTCGTATCCGTTCCTGCTGGAACCGGCGCTCTCGCTGCGCGGCCAAAACCTGCTGTGGACCATGGGCTACGGCGTGCTCATCCTGCTGATCGCGGGCTGCGGCGCGTTGCTGCTGCGCTCGCCGCAGACGGTTGCGACAGAGTCGACGGTGGAAACAGGCGATAATCGGCCGCCGCCGACATGGCTCATCCGCTTGCGCTGGATTTTCCTGGCGGCGGTGCCGTCCGGCCTGCTGATCGCGGTGACGGCGCATATCTCCACCGACGTCGCCGCCGCACCGTTGTTATGGGTGCTGCCGCTCTCGCTTTATCTGCTGACATGGGTGCTGGTGTTCCAGTCGCGCCCATTGCTGCCGCATACATGGATGTTGGCATTGCAGCCGCTCGCCATTGCCGGCGTCATCGTGTTGCTGGCGTTCGGCGGCGAACAGAATCTGCTGCTGACGCTCGGCGGGCATCAACTCTGCTTCTTTGTCATCGCCATGGCCTGCCACGGTGAACTGGCGCGCACGCGTCCGGCACCGCGCTATCTCACCGGCTTCTATGTCGCGCTGTCGTTCGGCGGCATGGTCGGCGGTTTGTTCGCGGGGCTGATCGCGCCGTTCACGTTCTCATGGATTGCCGAATATCCCATCCTCATCGTGCTGGCGGCGTTGTGCCGTCCGCCGTTCCGTGAACGCTGGCCTAACCTGACACGCTGGTACTGGGTGTTGCTGGTATTGCTGGCGGTGGGATTGATCGCGCCCGCGTTTAGCGGCGGTGCGTGGTTCACGTGGCTCGAACAACAGCGTGTCTATGTCATCGGTGTGCTGGGCGGCCTCGCGGCACTGGTCGCGCTGCTGCCACGCGGCAATCGCTGGAAGGTCGCAGGCACAGTAGCGCTGGCGCTGCTGCTGTTGCGCGCCTATCCATCGGACGAGGGGCGGGTGACGACGGTGCGCAGCTTCTTCGGCGTCCACAAGATCGTGGTGACGCCCGGCGGGCACTATCACGTGCTGATGCACGGCACCACCATCCACGGCGCCGAGCGGATGCTGAACGACGACGGGACGCCGGTGACAGATCGCCCCGTGCCGATTTCTTATTACGACAAGGACGGCGGCATCGGTCAGGCCATCGCCGCGATCCGCGCGCGCAAGAGTGGATCGATCCGCGTCGCGGTCATCGGCCTCGGTGCCGGAACGCTGGCTTGCGCCTCAGTGCCCGGCGAGAACTGGACCTTCTTCGAGATCGATCAGACCATGATCGATACCGCGCGCGATCCGCGCTATTTCACGTTCATTGAGAAGTGCGCGCCGCAGATGAAGCCGGTGCTGGGCGATGCGCGGCTCACCTTCGCGCGCGAACCGGATGGGCAATACGATCTCATTATCGTCGATGCCTATTCGTCCGATGCGATCCCGATCCATCTCGCCACGCAGGAGGCGATGGCGATCTACCGGTCGAAACTCGCGCCGCAGGGCGCGGTGGCGATGCACGTTTCCAACCGGCACCTCGAGCTCGCCAGCGTGGTGGCCGGCATCGCCAATGCCAACGGGCTGACGAGCTGGCACTTCAATGAGGATTCCGGCCGCGATGATACTTACGTGTTTACCACCGACGTGGTGATCTCCGCGCGCGCTGACGCCGACATCGGTAGCCTCGCGTCGAACGAGAAGTGGGTGAAGACCGTACCGCCCGCCGATCAGCAGGTCTGGACCGACGACTATTCGAACATCCTCGGCGCGGTATGGCGACGCCTGCGCGATGGGGATAATTGAGGGCAGTGCGTTGGAGCGCGAATGCCGCGTATTCAGTTGTTCTTTCGTCATGGCCGGGCTTGTCCCGGCCATCCACGTCTTTCCCGTTGCGTGCCTGCTAAGACGTGGGTGGCCGGAATAAATCCGGCCATGACGAACTGAGAACGCTATGCTCGATTCTTAAGTCAACAGTGATGGGGCGCTGACCGCGCTCACTCACTACGACACACCTCAATCCGCGTCGGAGAACAAACCGCGCGGACGCAGGTAGGGGCGGGGGGCGTAGTAGCCGCCCTGTTGCCCGGCATAGTAGCCCTGCGGGTCGTCATAGCCGCGCGGCGCGGCGTATTGCTGGCCGTACTGGTTGCCGTAGGCTTGTCCCTGATAGACGCGGCGATAGGGGCGCGGCGACGGATAGCGTTGATCGCTGTTGCTGCCGTCGGCGGGGTAGATGTAGCCGTCGTCGTCGCGCGCGACCTGCTGCTGGGGCTGCGCCGGGCGCTGCACGCGGCGCGCCTGCGGCGACAGGTCGATCGGGTTGCCGGCGGCGTCGTAGCCGGTCTCGATATCTCCCGGAGCGGGACCGCGGCGGGCGACTTCGGTCTTCGACTTGCCCTTGCGGGCCAGCGCAACGCGCGAGGAGCCGGTCAGCGTCACCGTGGTGGTGAGCAGGCCGTCGCGCTTGACCAGATCGTAAAGCGTTGTGGCGTTGGCGCGCGAAATGCGGACACAGCCGTGCGACACCGGCGTGCCAAGGCTCTTTTCCGAAAACGTGCCGTGGATCGCGTGCCCCTGTTTGGTGAAGAAAATCGAGTGCGGCATCGGCGCATCGTCGAATTCCTTGGAGAAGTGGTCCTCCTCCATGCGGAAGGTCTGGAATTTTCCGTCGGGCGTTTCATGCGACGGATTGCCGGTCGACACGGGCCATTGATAGCGCTGCACGCCATCGACCGAGACCGTCATGATCTGGTTGTCCTTGTCGACGGTGATGGCGACTTTGGCCAGGGCGGCGGTAGGGGTGGCGGCGAGCATCAGCGCGGCAACCGGAATGAGCAACGAACGCATGTCTTTCCTGGCCTCCAAATCCGATCCCAGGCTTTCGCCAGACATCGAAGGTCACTTGTCCGTCCCCGCCGTTTATATGCCTATGATCGCGCGGCGGCACCAGTCCCATAGCGCATCAATCTTAATGGCGCGGTGACACGCCTTGGTGAGATTTATCGATGGCGGAAGCATGGCCGCCGGACACGTGGGGCGCCGGACCGCCATGGTAGCCGGCAACCAGTTTGACGCGACGGTGGCAACCAATCGCGATCTCGTGCGTTGTCGTAAGCAATCCGCAGCAGTTTGCCGGCGCCGCCTTGGCTGCCGGCGTCTTTTGATTGGTTAACCCGCGAGGAGCCCCGATGAGAATCCAAGCCATGAAAACGCAGGCCGTTGCTTTGCCGTCCCGTCCGTCGTTGCGCCTTCATTTGGCCATGGCGGCCTTGGCCGCGGCCTTGTTCGCCGCCCCCAATCTGGCTCATGCGCAAGGTGTGATCGGCGGAATGGAGCGGGGCGCGCATCAGGGGTCGCGCGAGGGTAATCGGGCCGCCGGTCCGATCGGCGGCGCGGTGGGCGGTGCCATCGGCGCCGGCGTTGGCGGTGTGGTCGGCGGCGTCAAGGGCGTGCTCGGCATTCCCGATCGTGGCCCCTATCGCGGCAAGCGCTGCCGTGGCTATTACGACAGGCACCACCACTTCCATTGCTATCGCCGTTAATTCGATAGGCAGCAATGAAAAGGCCCGGAGTATCTCCGGGCCTGTTTCGTTGACGCGGCGTCGTTCGATTAGTTTCGCAGCCGATAGCCGGTCTTGAAGATCCACCAGATGGTGACGAGGCAGATCGCGAGGAAGGCCAGCGTGAGGCCGACGCTGACGCCGAGGCTGACGTCGGCGATCTCGTAGAAGCTCCAGCGGAAACCGCTGATGAGATAGACCACCGGATTGAACAGCGTGAGGGTGCGCCAGCCCGACGGCAGCATGTTCACTGAATAGAAGCTGCCGCCGAGGAAGGTCAGCGGCGTTACCACCAGCAGCGGGATCGCTTGCAGCTTCTCGAAGTTGTCGGCCCAGATCCCGATGATGAAGCCGAGCAGGCTGAAGGTGACGGCGGTGAGCACCAGAAACGCCAGCATCCAGAACGGATGATGGATATGCAGCGGTACGAACAGGCCGGCGGTGCCGAGAATGATCAGGCCGAGCAGGATCGATTTGGTGGCGGCCGCGCCGACATAGCCGATGACGATCTCGAAATACGACACCGGAGCCGACAGGATTTCATAGATGGTACCGACGAATTTCGGGAAATAGATTCCGAACGAGGCGTTGGAGATGCTTTGCGTCAGCACCGAGAGCATCACCAGTCCCGGCACGATGAAGGTGCCGTAGCTGACGCCCTGGATTTCGCTGATGCGCGAGCCGATGGCGGCGCCGAACACCACGAAATACAGCGAGGTCGAGATCACCGGCGAGACGATGCTTTGCAGCAGCGTGCGCCAGGTGCGGGCCATTTCGAACAGATAGATGGCGCGGATCGCGGTCAGGTTCATGCGCTTCGCCTCACCAGACTGACGAAGATATCTTCGAGCGAATTTTGTGTGGTGCTGAGATCCTTGAAGCGGATGCCTGCATTGCTCAAATCGCCGAGCAACGCGGTGATGCCGGTGCGCTCGCCCTGCGTGTCGTAGTTGTAGGTGAGGCGCATTCCGTCGTCGTCGAGGATCAGCCGATAGGGCTCCAGCGTTGCGGGGAGGGCGGCGAGGCGCTCCTGCAATTGCAGCGTCAGTTGCTTGCGGCCGAGCTGCCGCATCAATGTCGCTTTCTCCTCGATCAGGATGATCTCGCCCTTGTTGATGACGCCGATGCGGTCGGCCATCTGCTCGGCTTCCTCGATGTAGTGCGTCGTCAGGATGACGGTAACGCCGGCGTCGCGGAGCCTGCCGATCACTTCCCACATGCCCTTGCGCAGTTCGACATCGACGCCGGCGGTGGGTTCGTCGAGGAACAGGATCTGCGGTTCGTGCGACAGCGCCTTGGCGATCATCACGCGGCGCTTCATGCCGCCGGACAGTTCGATGATGCGACTGTCCTTCTTGTCCCACAGCGAGAGGTCTTTCAGAACTTTCTCGATATGGGCCGGGTTCTTCGGCTTGCCGAACAGGCCGCGGCTGAAACTGACGGTGGCCCACACCGTCTCGAACGCATCGGTGTGCAATTCCTGCGGCACCAACCCGATCAGCGATCGCGCGGCGCGATAGTCGGTGTTGATGTCGTGGCCACCCACCGACACCTTGCCGGTGCTGAGATTGGCGATGCCGCAGATGATGCTGATCAGCGTGGTCTTGCCGGCGCCGTTCGGCCCGAGCAGCGCGAAGATCTCGCCGCGCCGGATGTCGAGGCTGACGTCCTTCAGCGCCGTGAAGCCGGAGCCATAGGTTTTCGAAAGATGTGTGACGGAAATGATGGAGGACATGCGCGAACGGCGGATGGAGGGAACGGAAACGGCGAACGGCTCCCTCACATAGGGAGGCGATCACGGTTCCGCAATCGGTTGGAGCGAAATGAATCAAGATTGACTTGAGGGCCGTTATGGAACGGGCGCCGTCACAACATTCTCAGCGTCGTCCCCGCGCAGGCGGGGACCCAGAACCCCTGGCATTCGTTGTCATAAAATAAACTTGCCGCTGGTGATGGAGCCGAACCGCTGCGGCGTATGGGTCCCCGCCTGCGCGGGGACGACGCTTGTCGTGTTGCGAGTCCGGCTACAAGCAATTTCCCGAGCAGACTCTCAGGATGATGCCGCCGCGTCAGTTCGGCCTAAGCCCGCTGAATGAAGCTGTCCACCACCTTCTTTTCGCCGGCCTTGTCGAAGGCGATGGTGAGTTTGTTGCCGTCGACCTTGACGATGCGGCCGTAGCCGAACTTCTGGTGAAACACCCGGTCACCGAGCGAATACTCGGAGGTGGTGCCGGTCGATTTCGCGATCAGCTCGCCCTCGATGGTGAGCGGGGCGCGGCGTGCGCGTGACCCCCCGTTTGCACCATAGGGGGTGCCGGCTTCGTTGAATCCGCCGCGCGAGCGATTGGCCTGCGCGCGCTGCCAGCCGGGTGTCGAATAACTCGAACCAAAGGCTTCGAGGTTGTCGAAGCGCGACGCGCCGTAGCCGCTCGAACCGCCCCAGCCGGAGCCGCCCTTGGATTCGGTGATCTCGACATTGTCCGTCGGCAGTTCGTCGAGAAAGCGTGACGGTACCGTCGTCGACCATGTTCCGTGGATGCGGCGGTTGGTGGCGAAATAAAGTTTGGCGCGTTTGCGCGCGCGCGTAATGCCGACGTGGGCGAGGCGGCGTTCCTCCTCGAGCCCGGCGCGGCCCTGTTCGTCCAGCGCGCGCTGGTGCGGAAACAGGCCTTCCTCCCAGCCCGGCAGGAACACGTTGTCGAATTCGAGTCCCTTGGCGGAATGCAGCGTCATCAGCGACACTGCGTCTTCCTCGGGCCCGCCGTCGCGGTCCATCACCAGCGAGATGTGTTCGAGGAAACCTTGCAGGTTCTCGAACTCCTCCATCGAGCGCACCAACTCTTTGAGGTTTTCGAGGCGGCCGGCGGCATCCGCCGAGCGATCCTTCTGCCACATCTCGGTGTAGCCGGACTCATCCAGCACGATCTCGGCCAGCTCGGTGTGCGGCATCGCCTGGCTCTGCATCCGCCAGCGGTCGAAATTGTCCATCAGGCCGCGCAAGGTGCCGCGCGGCTTCGGCTTCAATTCGTCGGTGTCGGCGATGGCGCGCGCCGCCGCCGCTAACGACATGCGCTGCTTGCGGGCGTGATCGTAGAGAAGCTGCACGGTGGCGTCGCCGATGCCGCGCTTCGGCACGTTGACGATGCGCTCGAAGGCAAGGTCGTCGGCGGGCGAGTTGATGACGCGCAGATAAGCCAATGCGTCGCGGATTTCGGCGCGCTCGTAGAAACGCGGGCCGCCGATGACGCGATAGGGCAGGCCGAGCGTGACGAAACGGTCTTCGAACTCGCGCATCTGGAATGAGGCGCGCACCAGAATGGCGACTTCGTTGAGCTTGTCGCCGGCGCGCTGCAATTGCTCGATCTCCTCGCCGATAGCGCGGGCTTCTTCCTCGGAATCCCATGCGCCGGTGACGGTGACCTTCTCGCCCTCGACGTCCTCGGTGCGCAGCGTCTTGCCGAGCCGGCTTTCGTTGTGCGCGATCAGGTGCGAGGCGGCGGCGAGGATGTGGCCGGTCGAGCGATAGTTGCGTTCGAGACGAATAATTTTCGCGCCGGGAAAATCGTGATCGAAGCGCAGGATGTTGTCGACCTCGGCGCCGCGCCAGCCGTAGATCGACTGATCGTCGTCGCCGACGCAGCAGATGTTTTTCTGTCTCAACGTTTCGATTGATGCGGATGAACCCTCTCCCCTTGCGGGAGAGGGTGGCGAGCGCAGCGAGCCGGGTGAGGGGTCATCGGATGCGGACAGCAACCCCTCACCCGCCTCGCCGCTGCGCGGCTCAGCACCCTCTCCCGCAGGGGGAGAGGGAGGTGGAGTGCTTGTCGCCATCTGCGACAATAGCCTTAGCCAGAGATACTGCGCGACGTTGGTGTCCTGATATTCGTCGACGAGAATATATTTGAAGCGGTTCTGGTAGCCGCGCAGCACGTCCGGGTTTTCGCGGAACAGCCGGATATTTTCCAGCAGCAGATCGCCGAAGTCGGCGGCGTTCAGCGTCTTCAGTCGCTCTTGATAAGCGGTGTAGAGCTTGCCGCCCCGGCCGTTGCCAAACACGGCGGCTTCGCCTGACGGCACCTGCGACGGCGTCAGGCCGCGATTCTTCCAGCCATCGATCAGCCCGGCCAGCATCCGCGCCGGCCAGCGCTTGTCGTCGATACCGTCGGCTTGCAGCAGTTGTTTCAGCAGCCGCACCTGATCGTCGACGTCGAGCACGGTGAAATTGGATTTCAACTGCACCAGTTCGGCATGGACCCGCAGGATGCGGCCGCCGATCGAGTGGAAGGTGCCGAGCCACGGCATCCCCTCGACAGCGTGGCCGAGCATCTGGCCGAGCCGGTGCTTCATCTCGCGCGCGGCCTTGTTGGTGAAAGTCACCGAGAGGATTTCGTGCGGCCGGGCGCGGCCGGTCGAGAGGATGTGCGCGATCCGCGACGTCAGCACCCGCGTCTTGCCGGTGCCCGCACCGGCCAGCACCAGCACCGGGCCGTCCAGCGTCTCCACCGCCTCGCGCTGCTCGGGATTGAGCGCGGTGAGATAAGGCGGCGCAGCAGCGGCGCGGGCGCGCGCGGCAATGCCGCCGGCCATAGGCTGATGGTCGGGCAGGTCGTGGCGCGGCAATTTGTTCAGTTCGGTCATGCGAATCGTTTCCCACCCACGTTGCCACCGTGGGCCGGTGAAGGGGAGGCTCCAGGATTGCTGCGGATATAGGACTTCCGTGGGGCGGATGACAGGTTTTCCCGATCCCGGGGCCGATATCGACGCTGTTTTCCACCCTCGCGGAGGGAACCGGCTGGCTATTTCACCGGCATTCCGATCTTGCGGCCGAGCCCCTCGGGGCGCGGGCGGGCGTCATGCGCCTGCGCCACGGCTGCGATGTTGGCGCGAATGTCCGGCGGGAACGGCGCAGTCTTGCGCGCCGCCATGTCGACATGCACCGACATGTTTTCCGAGGTGGCCGAGAGCCAGCCCTCGGTGGCGTGGCGCAACTCCTGAAACGTGTGCAGGCGTTTTTCGTCGGCGGCCACCAGCAGGATCGAGACCTGCACTGGATCGTTGAGATGCACCTCGCGCAGATAGCGCACATGGCACTCCGCCGTGAAGGTCGAGCCGCCGCGCGTTTTCAGATACTGCGGGCCGATTCCCATTTCGGCCCAGAGCGCGTCGACCCCGCGGTCGAACAGCACATGATAGTAGGCCATGTTGAGGTGGCCGTTGTAATCGATCCAGGCCGGTTCGATCTGCATCACCGGTGCCCGGTACGGCACCTGCGTCAGCGGCAATCCGGCGGCATTGGTCGTCATGGCGAATCCTTGTTCGGGCGCAAAGCTGGGGGCTGCGGTTTTGCGAGGATGGGTTTGTGCGTTCACTTGACCCGTTATACATCCTTTGCAACGGTCGCGTCGCCGGGAAGACCGGGAGGAAAACACAATGAACATCCACAATCCATTCGATCTGCCCCATGCCGACCCCAAGGCGCTTGCGAACGCGCTGGAGAAGCTGGCGGCGCGGTTCGGCAACCGGCTGGTGACCTCGCAGGCGGTGCGCGAGCAGCACGCCCACACCATGACCTGGCTGAAATCGCAGCCGCCGGATGCGGTGGTGATGGCGCAGGAGACCGCCGATATTCAGGATGTGGTGCGGATTTGCGCCGCCAATGGCGTGCCGGTGATTGCGTTCGGCACCGGCACCTCGCTGGAAGGGCAGGTCAACGCGCCGGCCGGCGGTGTCTGCATCGATCTGCGCGACATGAACAAGGTGCTCGCGGTTCACGTCGAGGACCTCGATTGCGTGATCCAGCCCGGCATCACTCGCAAGACGCTGAACGAGAACCTGCGCGATCAGGGCGTATTCTTCCCGATCGATCCCGGCGCCGACGCTTCGATCGGCGGCATGGTCGCGACCCGTGCCTCCGGCACCAATGCGGTGCGCTACGGTACTATGCGCGACAACGTGCTGGCGCTGAAGGTGGTGCGCGGCGACGGCGAGATCATCACCACCGGGACACGCGCGAAGAAATCCTCCGCCGGCTACGATCTGACGCATTTGTTCGTCGGCGCTGAAGGCACGCTCGGCATCATCTCCGAACTCACCATCAAGCTGCGCGGGATTCCGGAAACCATCGCCGCCGCGTCGTGCTCGTTCGAAAGCGTCGAGGGCGCGTGTCAGGCGACCATTCTGGCGATCCAGACCGGCATTCCGCTGGCGCGCATCGAATTGCTCAACGCCGCGCAGGTGCGGGCGGTCAACGCCTATTCGAAGCTGACCCTGCCGGAAACGCCGCTGCTGCTGCTGGAATTCCATGGCAGCGAGGTCGAGGTGGCCGAGCAGACCCGCCGCTTCGGCGAGATCGCACGGGAATGCCACGGCGGCTCGTTCGAATGGACCACGCGACCCGAGGACCGCACGCGGCTGTGGCAGGCACGGCACGACGCCTATTGGGCGGTGCGCGGTTTGCGCCCCGGCGCCGGCGTGGTCGCCACCGACGTCTGCGTGCCGATCTCGCGGCTGGCGGATTGCGTCACCGAGACCGAGGCCGATCTCATTCGCCTCAATCTGTTGTCCCCCATCGTCGGCCATGTCGGCGACGGCAACTTCCACTGTTCGCTGCTATGCGACGTCAACGATCCGGACGAAATGGCGCGGGCCGACGATTTCATGCATCGGCTGGTGGAGCGGGCGCAATCGATGGACGGCACCTGCACCGGCGAGCACGGCATCGGCCAGGGCAAGCAGAAGTATCTCGTCGGCGAACTCGGCCCCGAGGCACTCGACGCCATGCGCGCGCTGAAGCGCGCACTCGATCCGCAGAACATCTTCAATCCGGGCAAGATTATCCCGCAGGGCTGATTTACCTGCGAGGTCATTGACCGGGCGGCGGAGGTCGTCTCAAATCGATACGGAGCAGTCGCGGGAGGGCCGCGCTGTGTACGCGAACGTCAGACTTCGCGACACGTCTCAGAGGGCCGGTGATCCATGCGCGCGCGCTTCTTCTACGGCTGGGTGATCGTCGCCGTCACCTTCGTGACGATGGCCATCGGCGTCAACGCGCGCACGGCGTTCTCGCTGTTCTTCCCCTCCATCGTCGATGAATTCCAATGGGAGCGCGGGCTCACCGCCGGCGCGTTCTCGTTCGGCTTTATCGTCTCCGCCGTCTTCAGCCCGCTGATCGGCCGCATGATGGACCGCTTCGGTCCGCGCATCGTGATGGAAACCGGCGTGTTGCTGATGGCCGCCGGTCTGCTGCTGGCGCCGCTCACCACCCAGATCTGGCATCTGTATCTCACCATGGGGCTTTTGGTCGGCGGCGGCAGCGTCTGCCTCAGCTACACCGGCCAATCGCTCTATCTGCCGAACTGGTTCGTCCGAAAGCGCGGCCTGGCGATGGGGCTCGCCTTCGCCGGCGTCGGCATCGGCTCGATCATCATGTTCCCGTGGATCGGCTACGTCATCGCGCACGCCGGCTGGCGTTCGGCCTCGACGGCGCTCGGCATCGTGATGCTGGTGGTGCTGGTGCCGATCAACCTGATGGTGCGCAAGCGTCCGCAGGATATGGGGCTGCTGCCCGACGGCGATAGTGCCGGCAGTGGCGCGGTGGTGCAGACGAAACGGCCGACGGTGGTGATCGTCAATCCGGCGTGGGCCGCAACCGACTGGACGCTTCGCCGGGCGATCGGCACTGCCCGATTCTGGTGGCTCTCGCTCGGCTTCTTCTGCGGACTCTACTCCTGGTACGCAGTACAGGTGCATCAGACCAAGTATCTCGTCGAGGTCGGTTTCAGTTCCAACGTCGCGGTGTGGGCGCTCGGCGCGGTCAGCCTGCTCGGCATTCCCGGCCAGATTTTGCTTGGCCACTGGTCCGACCGCATCGGGCGGGAATGGATCTGGACCATCAGCGGTCTCGGATTTGTCGTTTGCCTGTTCGCCCTGATCGGGCTCGCCTATCTGCCGAGCACGGCGCTGCTCTATCTCATGATCGTGGCGCAAGGCTTCTTCGGCTATGGCACAACGTCGGTGATGGCCGCGGTGGTGGTCGAGATTTTCGAAGGCAAGCAGTACGGCAGCATTTTCGGAACGGTCATGCTGGCCGGGCTGGCCGGCGGCGCGGCAGGGCCATGGATCACCGGCCTGCTGCACGACTGGTATGGCGACTATACCGGTGCGTTCCTGCTGTCGATCGCGTTCAGCCTGCTCGGCTGTGCGGCGATCTGGTTTGCCGCGCCCGGCAAGGTGCGCGCGGTGGCCGGACGTGCGCACCTGTTCGATCCACACGCCAAACCGGTGACTTCCGACGCAACATAACGTCGCGATTGCGCGCCAAAAAGCGACCCTCGCAATGACGGGAATGTGGCTCCTGCGCTCCCGCGCGACGCTGTGACTTTGCCATACTTGTTGCTATAAGTTTGCCGCGACAAGCGAGCGTGTTCGGCGCGGCATCGTGATCGATGGGCCGATGGTGTCGCAAGCGAACGCGCAGTTTGAAGTCCGGTTCGGGTGGGATCGGCTTGTCATCGCGCCGGAGAGGGAGACGCCGTGCAGACAACCCTGCTCGGATTGGCAATCGCTTTTATCGTCGCGCTGGTCGCGGCCCTGATCGGTCCGCACTTCATTGACTGGACCCGGTTTCGTCCGCAGTTCGAGGTCGAGGCGAGCCGCATTCTCGGCGCGCCGGTGCGCGTCGGCGGATCGCTGGATGCGACATTGCTGCCGACGCCGTCGCTGCGCCTTCAGTCGGTCGTGGTCGGCGGCCCCAACGATCCCGGCCGCATTCGTGCCGACAACCTCGCGGTCGAGTTTAGTCTCGGCTCGCTGATGCGCGGCGAATGGCGTGCGACCGAACTCACCGTCAACGGCGTCGCGCTCGATCTCGGTCTCGATCAGAAAGGCCGCATTGACTGGCCGGTGTCTTCCGACAATTCCAATCTCGCCGCGCTGGCGATCGACCGTGTTAATCTCACAGGCCGCGTCGCGCTGCACGATGCCGCGAGCCGCAGCACGCTGGAACTGAACGACATCGCGTTCAGCGGCGACGTGCGCGGTCTCGCCGGATCAATCCGTGGCAACGGCAACTTCACGGTGTCGGGCACGCGCTATCCGTTTCGCGTGTCGTCCTCGCAGGACGCCGGCGGCGCGCGCGTCCGCCTGACGCTCGATCCCGGTCTGCATGGCTGGACGGTCGATCTCGACGGCGCGCTGGCGTTCGAGGCGCGGGTGCCGCACTTCGACGGCACCATGGCGGTGACGCGATCCGCGCCGGACGGTACCGCGCCGGATTCGGTGACGCCGTGGCGGCTGACGACGAAGCTGAAAGCCGACCCGGTCAAAGCCTCGCTGGCGCAGCTGGATATCAGCTACGGCCGCGACGACGCAGCGATGAAACTGACGGGACTGGCGGACTTCCGCTTCGGCAGCAAGCCGCTGTTGCAGGCGCTGTTGTCGGCCAAGCAACTCGACGCCGACAAGCTGCTGGCGAAGCAGAGCGGCTCCACCGAGCCGGTGCAGATGATGCCGGGGCTGCGCGCGTTGCTGGCGGCGTTGCCGCAAGCGCCGCTGCCGACCCGCATCGACATCAACGTGGAGCGCATCATTCTCGGTGGCCGCCCGGTGCAGGATCTCGACCTGACACTGCGCGCTGCCAGCGGATCGTGGAGTGTGGATCGGCTCGAAGTGCGCGCGCCGGGTAGCACCGATATCAGCATTCAGGGCGCGCTGGCGTCAGCGGGCCATCCGGACGATGCATCGTCCGATGTCGACGACAGCTTCAAGGGCGTGCTCAAGATCGATTCCTCCGATCCCGGCAACTTTACCGCGTGGCTGCTCGGGCGCACCGACGCAGCGGCGCAGAAGCAGAAGGCGCTGCATGTCGCCGGCAACGTGCATCTTGGCTCCGATCGCATCGCCATCGACGATCTCAAGGCCGACGTCGATGGCGGCGCCATTACCGGACGTATCGCATGGGCAGCGCGCAAGGACGGCAACGCATCCAATTTCGATGCTGAGCTCGCCGCCGACCGCCTCGATCTCGACGCCGCCATGGCATTGATGCGCGGCATCGGGATTCCACAGCAGGACTGGCCGGATCGCGGGCAATTCGCCATCAACATCGCGCGCGCGGTGTCGTCCGGGCAGGAGTTGCGGCCGTTCGTCGCCAAGCTTCGTTACGATGACAAGACGATTGTGCTCGATGCCTTGCGTGTCGGGCAGGCGCGCGGGCTGACGATGGACGGCTCCGGCGTGTTTCATCGCGATGCGGTGACCGGCAATATCGCGTTGCAGGCCGCCGCGCCGTCGGTCTCCGATCTCGCCGACATGATCGCGCCGTGGGCACCGTCATTCGCCGCGCGCCTGAACGCGCCTGCCGCACAGGCGCCGGGCGCCGCGCGGCTGAAACTCACGCTCGATCTCGACAAGGATGCCAAAGCCGCCGACCGCGCCAGCGCGCGCGCGACGCTTGAACTGACTGCTCCGCAACTCAGCGGCACCGCGACGCTGCACGCATCGCCGAAGCGTGAGGCCATTCACGCGATGAAGATCGATGCGTTGGCGAAAACTCCACTTAATCTTGCGATCGATGCTTCGGCCGGAAACGGCGCGACGTTGCTGCGGTGGCTCGGACTCGACCGCGTGCTTGCCGCCGGCGAGGGCGCGGCGCGCCTTACCGGCTCCGCGCGTGGGATGTGGGATACGGCATGGCAAGTCAAAGCCGCGCTGAGTGCCGGCGCGCTGACCGCCGACGTGCATGGCGACGTGACGCCGACCGCGCAAAAATCCGCCGATCTCGTCGTCAAGCTGCAAGGCGCAAACCTCGCGCCGCTGTTCGGTCTCGATGCGTCGGGTTCGCTCGGACAGGACGCGAGCCTGTCGTCGCGTGTCACGCGCGACGGCGACAAGATCAAGTTCGGCGATGTCGATGCTACGGTTGCCGGAACGCGGCTGCGCGGGCGCGTTGGTGTGACGCTCGGCGATAACGGCGGCTTCGACGGCGAACTCGGGATGGACAAGCTCGATCTGCCGCACGCTTTCGCGCTGCTGATCGGCGCGTCCGCACGCGACAAGGGCGCACCGCTCGGCAAGAACCTGCTGGAAGGCTGGCGCGGCAAGATCGACTTTCAGGCGCTGCGCGGCGCGTTGCCCGCCGGACTCGAATTGCAGCCGGTCAGCGGCGTTCTGAAAAGCGACGGACAATCGCTCGCGATCAACGCGCTGAAGGGCAAGATCGGCGGCGGCGAGGCGAGGGCGAATCTTGACGCGCGGCGGACGGCGGACGGCCTGGCGTTGAGCGGCGACGTGCAACTCGATGGCGTCGATGGCGCGGCGTTGCGTTATCGCGCGCTGGCGATGCCGTCCGGCAAGGCGTCGATGCGGATGACCTTCGCCAGTCAGGGCCGCAGCATCGCGGCGCTCACCGGCGCGTTGACCGGAAGCGGCACGCTGACCATCGATGCCGCGCGCATCGCCGGCCTCAATCCCGATGTGTTCGAGGTTGCGATCAAGGCCAGCGATGCCGGCAAGGCGGCGAACGAGGATCAGCTTCGGCAGATCGTCGCGCCGGAATTGACGCGCGGCGATCTCGGGATCAAGCAGGCACAGATTCCGTTCCTGCTGCACGACGGCCGAATAAGCGTCGGAGCGACGACGCTGGAAACGGATGGCGCGCGCGCGGTGGTGTCCGGCGGTTACGACATCGTGGCCGATCAGGTCGACATTCGCGCCAGCCTGACGTCGCGTGCGACAGAGAAGACCAACGGTCCGCCGCAACTCGATATCTTTGCGGTGGGTACACCCGATGCGTTGGCGCGCACCGTCGATGTATCCGGCCTGTCGTCATGGCTGGCGCTGCGTACGATCGATCGCGAAACGCGGCGGCTGGACGCGATCTCGCGCGGCGAGGCAGCAGTGCAATCTCCTGCCGCGCCAACGTCGGCGGCCAAGCCGGAGCCATCAAAGCCCGAGGCATCGAAGCCTGAGATTTCCAAACCTGAAACATCCAAGCCTGAAGTATCCAAGCCAGAACTATCGAATCCGGCCGAGGCGCCGCGGCCGCCGATCGCCGACGTGCCGTTCCCCGACAGCGATCCACGCCGTGCGCCACCGAAACCAAAGGAGGCCGCGCCGCAGAAACCGTCACCGGCTCCTCAAGCCGCCGATTCACCGCGCGCCGGCCACGCGGTGACACCGTTGCCGCCGCCGATTGAAGTTCGGCCGGTGCCCGGTGCGAAGACCGCGCCGAAGCCGCGCGCGCCGCTGGTGCTAACGCCGCAGGTCGCGCATTAGCAATGGGCGGGCCTGTCGAGCAGTTATTTGTAGGCGGATATTCAGCATGAACATCGTCGTCCCCGCGAAGGCGGGGACCCATACGCCGCAGCGGTTCGGCTCCATGATCACGGCGAATGTCTTTGCGACAACTAATGCCAGGGGCTATGGGTCCCCGCCTTCGCGGGGACGACGCCGAGCTTGTTGAAGTACTTCGCGATAAACTACATTTCGCATCAAGCACGATGTGCGAGACGCCTTTAGCGCAACGCCAGCGCACTCTCGGCCGCAACCGGCTCGGCAAGCGGAGCAAGGCTGGGCGAGGTGGTTCGGCTTTCGCCGATCATCATCATGCTGATGGCGCGGGTGCGGAAGTAATCCAGCACGAAGAGGCGGATCGCCGACGACAGATTGCCGGTGTTGCGATGGGTGTCGATGCTGGCCAGTTGTGTCGAGAGACTGATCCCGCGCCGTGCGGCGATATCCTTCAGGCTGTCCCAGAACGCATCTTCGAGGCTGACGCTGGTTTTGTGGCCGCCAACCATCACCGACCGCTTGACCACCGCGTATTTGAGGTTGCCGGCAACCGGCGTCGTTGTACCGATCCGATGAAGCGCGTCGATCGTCATGAAACGTCCCCCGTCGCGGGTCGCACCATCGTGCGTTGCACGACCGTTACAAACTAACTCAAACTGTCGGGACGGGATATTCGGAAAACAACCTAGAGGTTGTCACAGCTCTTGAGAGACCATGGATGCTTCGTGCGCTTGTTCGGCGCGTTCGTTGACCTGACCCGCTGTCGTGGCAACGAACTCAGTTCTGTCCGATATTCACCTCACGCGAAGCTGGGGCGCGATGCGAGCTACGCGGCATCCTGGTTTGCGTGACGTCGCATCGATTTGGTGGAAGACGATCAGGCGCTTGGCCGAATTTCACCCTCCGCGACCGACGGTGCGGTGCGGTTGCGGAAGTAATCCAGCACGAACAGGCGAATCGCGGATGACAGATTTCCCTGCTGACGATTGCTGTCGATCTCGCCGACCAGTTCCGACAAGGTCATGTTACGCCGCGCCGAAATCTCCTTCATGCCGTTCCAGAAGGCTTCTTCCAGGCTGACGCTGGTCTTGTGTCCGGCAATTACAATCGAACGTTTCACTACCGGCGATTTCATGTCTGATCCTTGTCGATGCGATGCTGATCCAACAGGGTTTTCGCCCTGTGCGCGCGATTATCTTCGATGGCGCGCTCGGATTTGCTGCGGCCGAATCGTGCGCGATTTTCATCCGCCTGCTTGGCGGACCGATCGCGCTCGACGCGTTTCCTGTGCCGATTGAGATTAACGAGATCGCCCAACGCAGCCTCCGTCAGTCCCCGTTCGCCAAACACGGAGCGATACGGTTCAGGGAGTGATGGTGGTGCATGGATTTGAACTGGCTTGTTGCCATCGTTAGGCGCGATCTCGCTGCGTCTCGGTTGGGTGATCCGGTGCGATACCCCGTTGGTCAGGATAACGCACTGTTGCACCATTATTTTCCGAATCTATCAGTCCTTAAGGCGTATGATTCATAATTATTCAGCAAACTAACCGCTGCCGAACGGGATACCTCTGGAACTGTGATCGCAGTTAAATCAACCTGGCCGGGTCATCTTTTCGGGCTGGACCAGGCGGTCGAATTCCTGAGCTGTGACGAAGCCGAGCCGGACGGCCTCCTCTTTCAAGGTTGTGCCTCTGTTATGGGCAGTTTTGGCAACCTTTGCGGCATTGTCGTAGCCGATTTTTGGCGCCAGCGCCGTGACCAACATCAACGATCGCTGCATAAGTTCCTGAATACGTTGTTCATCTGCATGAACGCCGTCGATGCAATGATCGGTGAATGAGCGAGAGGCGTCGGCAATCAGTTGAATGGAATTAATCATACAATATGCCAGCACCGGCTTGTAAACGTTGAGTTCGAAATGCCCCTGGCTGCCGGCGGTGGTAATGGTCGTCTGATTGCCGAAGACCCGGCAACAGACCATGGTCATCGCCTCGCATTGGGTCGGGTTGACCTTGCCCGGCATGATCGAGGAACCCGGCTCGTTCTCCGGCAGAATCAGTTCGCCGAGGCCGGAACGCGGTCCCGATCCGAGGAAGCGGATATCGTTGGCGATCTTGAACAGCGCGGTCGCGACCGAACTGATCGCGCCATGCACCGAGACGTAGGCGTCGTTACTTGCGAGCGCCTCGAATTTGTTCGGCGCGCTGGTGAACGGCAGCTTGGTGATCGCGGCCGCATGTTTGGCAAACGATGCAGCGAATTTTGGTTTCGCATTGAGGCCGGTGCCGACGGCGGTGCCGCCCTGCGCCAGCGGATACAGTTCGCGTAGCGCGACGCGCAACCGTGCGATGCCGCTTTCCACCTGCGCGGCGTAGCCGGAGAATTCCTGCCCGAGCGTCAGCGGCGTTGCGTCCTGCGTATGGGTGCGGCCGATCTTGACGATCTTGGCGAACGCCTTCTCCTTCTTCCGCAACGCCTTGGCGAGATAAGCGAGCGCGGGGATCAGGTCGGCGGTGATGCGCTGGGCCGCCGCGATATGCATCGCGGTCGGGAACGAGTCGTTCGACGATTGACTCATGTTGACGTGATCGTTCGGATGCACCGGCGCCTTGGCGCCGCGCTTGCCGCCGAGCAATTCATTGGCGCGGTTGGCGATTACCTCGTTGAGGTTCATGTTGCTCTGGGTGCCGGAGCCGGTTTGATACACCACCAGCGGAAATTCGTCGTCGTGCTTACCGTCGATCACTTCCCGCGCGGCGCGCGCGATCGCGGTGGCGCGGCGTTTGTCGAGCAGGCCGAGTTGTTGATTGGTCTGCGCCGCCGCCAGCTTGACGATGCCGAGCGCGCGCACGATCGGCATTGGCATCCGGTCGCCGCCGATGCGGAAATTCTGCCGCGAGCGTTCGGTCTGTGCGCCCCAGTAACGGTCGGCAGGGACCTCGATCGGGCCGAAGCTGTCGGTTTCGGTGCGGGTGGCGGCGCGCGGCGCGCGCGTGGTTTTGCGGGAAGGGGCCATGATCGATGTCCAGTGCAAGCAGGAAAAGGTTTGCACTGGGATATCGCGTTTCGCGCATTCTTGCCATGGCGCTGTGACGCGCATTGCGCATGGCCGCGCGGCGCGACGTGAATAAACGGCGTTCAATGCGAGGTAATTGAGTGTTTGGAAGATGTCGAAACGCGACGCTGAAGGTCAACGACCTTGTGATCGACTTTCCAAAGCTCTCACAGTGATCGCAACACGCTCCAATAAATCTCGGCGTCGTCCCCGCGCAGGCGAGGCCTCTGCGAAAGTATTTATTTGGCTGGGGCGTGATGTTTGGCCGGAGAGATCGCTGCTGAGGCGAGAGGGGTCTGTGTTCTGTGTTGGGTGGCGGCTTCAAGCAGGTCGTGCTGCGATCCGGTTGAGGTTGTAGGCGATGG
>JAFKKM010000117.1 GCA_017305555.1 Hyphomicrobiales bacterium
GCGCGGTGCTGGCGGCATTGTTCGCCGCCTTGTCGGCGTTCAACGATGTGCGGCCGGCGGAGCCGGGGGAATTCACACGACGCGCGTTCGAGAACGGCAAGATCGATCTCACGGAAGCCGAAGGACTCGACGACCTGATTCATGCCGACACAGACCGGCAACGACGTCAGGCGCTGCGGCAGTTGCAGGGATTGCTTGGCGACAAAGCGCGCGACTGGCGGCGGCAGATCATCGAGGCGGCGGCGCTGGTGGAAGCGGGGATCGACTTCGCCGACGAAGGCGACGTGCCTGAACAATTGCTGGCGCCGGCGCTGGCGAAGATTGCGACGCTGAAGGACGAGATCGAACAGGCATTGGCGACGTCGGCGCATAGCGAACGTTTGCGTGACGGGCTGGTGGTGGCGATCGCGGGCGCGCCGAACGTCGGCAAATCGACGCTGATGAATGCGCTGGCACGGCGCGAGGTCGCGATCGTTTCGCCGCATGCGGGCACCACGCGCGATATTATCGAGGTGCAGCTCGATCTCGACGGCTATCCGGTGACGTTGATCGACACTGCCGGCATTCGCGAGACCAGCGACCCGGTGGAGCAGGAGGGCGTGAGGCGCGCCAAGGCGCGGGCAGGGGACGCCGATCTGGTGTTGTGGCTGTCGGACGGTCGTTCATTGGCCGATGGGCCGATGGCCGACTTTGCCGGCGAGGCGCCGCGCTGGTTGGTGCGCAACAAGGCTGATCTGGACGGGGTGAATGAGGCCGGAAACAGCGCCGGGATTCCTGCGGCAGGACCAGAGCCGTTTGATGGCAGCATTCGGGCAGGCAAAAGGGGGAGTGGACGCGGCTTCGCCATCTCCGCAGCGCGGGGCGACGGCGTGGCTGAGCTGGTCGCGGCGATCCGGGCTTTCGCGGAAGATTATTTCGCGGCAGGCGAGGTGGGGTTGATCGGGCGTGTCCGGCACCGGGAATTGCTGCGCGAGACAACAGAAATGCTGCAACGCAGCATGGATTTGGCTGATCAAGGAGAGGAACTTGTCGCGGAGGAACTGCGGGCCGCAGCGATGGCTCTGGGACGGTTGCTTGGCCGGGTCGATGTCGAGGATTTGCTCGATGTTATTTTCCGGGATTTCTGTATTGGCAAGTAATAATAGTATTCTGTAAAAATAATTTTAGGTTCATTTTATAGAAATGAAGCTTTATGGATTAGATTATCGCGTTCGAAGCTCCAACGACCAGGACCGGGCGAGCCTTTTTGACGCTGGCGGCCAACCGAAAAGGTGATTTGGTTGAATTGAAGCCTACCGTCATCTTGAAGTGCCGGTGAAGCGAGC
Source organism: Hyphomicrobiales bacterium (assembly GCA_017305555.1). GTDB lineage: Bacteria > Pseudomonadota > Alphaproteobacteria > Rhizobiales > Xanthobacteraceae > 62-47. Next base: position 1,326 of record JAFKKM010000117.1, read on the forward strand.
CTCGAAGGATCGTAGCTGCCGCCATCTGATCTTGGCTTTACCCGGGTAGGGTTGGACAGGCACAGGTTGGCTTGCCAGCTTGCTGGGTTGGTTGCTGTGCGCCAGCACCTCAGGACAGCGACCCCAGATACAAGCCTCGGCAAATCCTGCTCTAAAGCAGGTTCGCGTGCCTCAACCGAGGCGACGCTCGTAATTGGCGGGCTGATCGGACACCTTCTTCAAGATGGCAGAGCCTCCGCCTTTGTTTCACGTGAAACACCGATACCGCGGCCGATCAGGACTCGTCTGTTTCACGTGAAACAGCGCTGACCCGGCCAGTCCCGGTTTCCGCTTCCCCCGGCGCGCGTCTCGCGATAAAACGCCGCCCATCAATTCAACCTCAAGACGGATACGCCGTTGGCAGACGCATTCGATGTGATCGTGATCGGTGGCGGGCACGCCGGCTGTGAGGCCGCGGCGGCGGCCGCGCGCATGGGCGCGCGCACCGCGCTGGTGACGCATCGGTTCGATACTATCGGCGCAATGTCGTGCAATCCGGCGATCGGCGGTCTCGGCAAGGGTCATCTGGTCCGTGAGGTCGATGCGCTTGACGGGGTGATGGGCCGGGTGATCGATCAGGCCGGTATCCAGTTTCGGATGCTCAACCGCCGCAAGGGGCCGGCGGTGCGCGGGCCGCGCGCCCAGGCGGACCGCAAGCTCTACGCCTTAGCGATGCAGGCCGCGATCCGCGAGACGGCGAATCTGACGGTGATCGAAGGCGAGGCAGATGATCTGCTACGCGTGGATGGTTGCGTCGCCGGAATCCGGCTGGCCGATGGCCGCGAACTGACCACCGGCGCGGTAGTCGTCACCACGGGCACGTTTCTGCGTGGACTGATCCACCTCGGCGAACAGAGCTGGCCGGCGGGCCGGGTCGGGGAGGCGCCGGCGCTCGGGCTGTCGAAGTCGTTCGAAGCGGCGGGTTTCACGCTCGGCCGGCTCAAGACCGGCACGCCGCCGCGGCTCGACGGCCGCACCATCGACTGGGGCGCTGTGGAAATGCAGCCCGGCGACGATCCGCCGGAGCCGTTCTCGACGCTCACCGCGCGCATCACCGTGCCGCAGATCCAGTGCGGCATCACCCGCACCTTACCGGCGACCCACGACGTGATCCGCGCCAACGTGCATCGCTCGCCGATGTATTCCGGCCAGATCAAGAGCACCGGGCCGCGTTATTGTCCCTCGGTCGAGGACAAGATCATGCGGTTCGGCGACCGCGACGGTCATCAGATCTTTCTCGAACCGGAAGGGCTCGACGATCCGACCGTCTATCCCAATGGCATTTCCACCTCGCTGCCGGAGGACGTGCAACGCGCTATCGTGGCGTCGATTCCGGGGCTGGAGAACACAAAGATCATCCGGCCCGGCTACGCCATCGAGTACGACCACGTCGATCCGCGCGAGCTTGAGCCGACCTTGCAGACCCGCCGGGTGCCGGGGCTGTTCCTGGCCGGGCAGATCAACGGCACCACAGGTTATGAGGAGGCGGCGGCGCAGGGCATCGTTGCGGGCCTGAACGCCGCGCTGATGGCGGGTGGGGGCGCTCCGATCGTGTTCGACCGCGCCGTTGGCTATCTCGGGGTGATGATCGACGATCTGGTGACGCGCGGTGTCACCGAGCCCTATCGGATGTTCACCTCGCGCGCCGAGTACCGCCTGACCCTGCGCGCCGACAACGCCGATCAGCGATTGACCGACAAGGGTATCGCACTCGGCTGCGTCGGGACGGAGCGGTCCGCGCACCACCGCGCCAAGATGACGGCGCTGGAGGCGGCCAAAGGGTTGGCGCAATCGTTGGCGATCACGCCGAATGAAGCGGCGAAGCACGGCCTCAACCTCAACCGCGACGGTCACCGTCGCTCGGCCTTTGAGCTGTTGGCTTATCCGGAGATCGGCTGGGCGGATGTCAGCCGCATTTGGCCGGAGCTGTCGGCCATTGACCCAGCCATAGCGACTCACGTCGAGATCGACGCCAAATACGACGTCTATCTCAAGCGCCAGGTCGCGGACGTCGAGGCGTTCCGCCGCGACGAGGGGCTGGTGCTGACCGGGATCGACTATCGCGCGGTGCCGGGGCTGTCCAACGAGGCGCGCAACCGGCTCGAGAGAGCGCAACCGCGCACGGTGGGGCAGGCGGGCCGGCTCGACGGCCTGACACCGGCCGCACTCGGCATTCTCGCCGCCTACCTGCGCCGCGAAGCGCGGAAGAAGGACGCCGCCGGCGTCGCGTGAGGTGTTTCACGTGAAACAGGCAGGCGGACGGCGCAAACTGCTTTCATTTCTGGCCTGAAAATGCGCATGGACGATTCGGCGTCGTCATGGCCGGATTTATTCCGGCCATCCACGTTCTCGCGGAGCAACCGGTCGAACCGGGAAGCCCGGGATTCAGGTGAGCGAAGCAGCACCGTTCTTCAACGGCGATGCCCTTATATGGCGACGGAAAGGTCCGGCTGATCGCGATGACGCCAACGCGCCGCGCGGCCTACTCCCTCTCCCGCTTGCGGGGGAGGTTGGGGAGGGGGAAGCGATCCGTCGAAAGATTTGCTGGCCGAACAGACAGACAGAAGCACCCCTCTCTGTCTCTCCCCCGCAAGCGGGAGAGAGAACCAACCCGCGGATGCTTGACTTGGCTGAGCGGCGGTCATTGCAAGCACTCGGATCGACAACCAAGACGCATTAACGCGCACCTTAGGCCGCTATGGCGCTGCTGAGGAGCCTCGCAGAGCAGTTCGGCTTCCCTAGAGGCTTTCCGTTCTGATGGAATCATGGGACGTCAGGCGCGGACTTGATCCGCGCATTCACCCTCTGAAAAGAGGATGGATTGCCGGCTCTAGCCCGGCAATGACGTTCCCGCTTAAACAGCAAACGCTCCAAAGCGCTACAGATTGCTTCGTCGCTTGCGCTTCTCGCAATGACGGGAAATAAGCCTTGATCCCCGCGAGTGGCGCTCTAAGTCAAACTTGTCGGATAAGTCTTCTTCGATTTCTTCAGAAAGCTCTCCCCGCTGATGGCGAAAGCAGCCCACCAAATCGCGTCTATCGATCTGGCGGCCGACAAGGCCGCTGCCCTACGGCTTACGCCTGTTTCACGTGAAACAGAGGCACGACTCGATCGCTATGTCGAGCTGCTGCTGCAATGGCAGGCGACCACCAATCTGGTCGCGCCCTCGACCCTGCCGCAGCTTTGGACCCGCCACATCGCCGATTCGTTGCAGCTTCTCGATCTTGCGCCGGACGCGACGCGCTGGGCCGATTTCGGCAGCGGCGGCGGATTTCCCGGCGTGGTGCTGGCCTGCGCGCTGGCCGATCGGGGCGGCCGGGTCGGTCTGGTGGAGCGGATCGCCAAGAAGGCCGCCTTCCTGCGCGAGGCGCTGCGGGTGACCGGCGCCAGCGGCGAGGTTTATCCCAAGGACATCGGGGATTATGTGGATAGCTCGCCTGCGCGGCCCGATTGCGTCACCGCGCGGGCGCTGGCTCCGTTACATCTGTTGCTGGGCTACGTCGAACCTCTGGTGCGGAAAGGTGCGAAAGCGCTGCTGCTCAAGGGTCAAGATGTAGAGTCAGAATTGACGGAAGCTACTAAATATTGGAAAATTACGCCGGTCCTGCATCGGAGCCGCAGCGGCGGCGAGGGCTGGATCGTCGAAATCAATCACATCGAGGCGGTGGCGCCGCATTGATGTTGCAGTGCAATATGGCGTACCGATGACAGTGATGGACGAGATTTATCAAGGGTTTGGGAGTGATGCGACGATGCCGCTCGGACATCCGCGGATCATTTCGCTGGCCAACCAGAAGGGCGGCGTCGGCAAGACCACCACGGCGATCAACCTCGGCACGGCGCTCGCGGCCATCGGCGAGCGGGTGCTGATCGTCGACCTCGATCCGCAGGGCAACGCCTCCACCGGCCTCGGCATTGATCGTCGCGACCGCCGCGCCTCGACCTATGACGTGCTGACCGGCGAAGTCTCGCTGCGTGAGGCGGTGGTGCCGACCGCGGTGCCGCGGCTCCACATCGCGCCCTCCACCATGGATCTCTCCGGGCTCGAACTCGAACTCGGCCACACCCGCGACCGCGCTTTCCGGCTGCGCAACGCCATCGAGGCACTGAACGCCAACGTTTCGCCGGAGGCCGACTTCACGTACGTGCTGATCGATTGCCCGCCGTCGCTGAACCTGCTCACCGTCAACGCGATGGCGGCGTCGGATGCGATCCTGGTGCCGTTGCAGTGCGAGTTCTTCGCGCTCGAAGGCCTGTCGCAATTGTTGCAGACAGTCGAGCAGGTGCGCTCCACGCTCAATCCGGAATTGTCGATCCACGGCATCGTGCTGACGATGTACGACTCGCGCAACAACCTGTCGAACCAGGTGGTCGCCGACGTGCGGCAGTTCATGGGCAAGAAGGTCTACGAGACCATGATCCCGCGCAATGTGCGAATTTCCGAAGCGCCGTCCTACGGCAAGCCGGTGCTGGTCTACGATCTCAAATGCGCCGGCAGCGAAGCGTACTTGCGACTGGCGACGGAAGTGATCCAGCGCGAGCGCGAGCTGCGCACGGCGGGGTGAGGCGTTTCTGAGGTTCGCTATCGCTGTGCTCGCAATGACGAGCTGAGAGGCACTACGCCGGT
>JAFKKM010000031.1 GCA_017305555.1 Hyphomicrobiales bacterium
TTGCCGAAATCCATCTGGCCGGCGTACTTGGCCTTCAGCGCGCCGATCACCTTGCCCATGTCCTTCATGCCGGCCGCGCCGGTGTCCTTGATGGTGGCGGCGATGGCGGCCTTCACCTCGTCGTCCGACATCTGCTTCGGCAGATAGGCGGAGATCACCGCGATCTCCTCGCGCTCCTGCGCCGCGAGTTCCGCGCGTCCGCCCTTGTCGTACAGCTCGACCGATTCCTGACGCTGCTTGATCATCTTCTGCAACAGCCCGAGGATGTCCTCGTCGGACAAAGGCGGCTTGCCCTGCCCGCGCGCCTCGATGTCGGCGTTCTTGATCGCCGCATTCACCATCCGCAGCGTGGAGAGTTTGCGCTCCTCCTTGGCCTTCATCGCCTCTTTTACGGCGTTGCCGATATCGTCGCGCAGCATGGTCGTTCTCCTCGCGGCGCCAAGACGCGCCAAATCCGCGTTGGATTTACGGGGTTTTTCGCCCCCGGACAACCATCCCCTGCGGATGGCGCGGGGCGTGGCCGCCAAACATGAGGAAAGCGCATGGACAGCGCGCGTTTGACCTTTGACGCGCCGCAACGTGCGGGCTATGTCATGGACTTATGACAACAAATGACAATTCCCCCGCCTGGCCGGACAGAAAACCGACCGCGCTGCTCGTGCTTGCCGATGGCACCGTGCTGGAGGGCTTCGGCCTCGGCGCGGAGGGCTCCGCCGTCGGTGAGGTCTGCTTCAACACCGCGATGACCGGCTACGAGGAAATCCTCACCGATCCCTCCTATGCCGGACAGCTCATCACCTTCACCTTCCCGCACATCGGCAACGTCGGCACCAACGACGAAGACATCGAGACGGTGAACATGGCCGCGACGCTGGGTGCACGCGGCGCGATCCTGCGCGCGGCGATCACCGATCCGTCGAACTACCGCGCCTCGCGCCATCTCGACCAGTGGTTGAAGGCGCGCGGCATCATCGGCCTGTCCGGCATCGACACCCGCGCACTCACCGCGCTGATCCGCAGTAAGGGGATGCCCAATGCGGTGATCGCGCATTCGCGCGACGGCAAGTTCGATATCGAGGCGCTGAAGAAAGAGGCGCGCGAGTGGCCCGGCCTCGAAGGCATGGACCTGGTGCCGATGGTCACCAGCGGCCAACGCTTCACCTGGGACGAGACGCCGTGGGTGTGGGACAAGGGTTTCGGGCATCAAGACAAGCCGGAATTCAACGTCGTCGCCGTCGATTACGGCATCAAGCGCAACATTCTGCGCCTGCTCGCAGGCGAAGGCTGCAAGGTGACGGTGGTGCCCGCCACCACCTCGGCGGAAGACATCTTCGCACTGAAGCCGGACGGCATCTTCTTGTCCAACGGCCCCGGCGATCCGGCGGAAACCGGCAAATACGCAGTGCCGGTGATCCAGAAAATCGTCGAGTCCGGCATTCCGACCTTCGGCATCTGCCTCGGCCACCAGATGCTTGGTCTCGCCATGGGCGGCAAGACCGTGAAGATGCATCAGGGCCATCATGGTGCCAACCATCCGGTCAAGGACATGACCACCGGCAAGGTCGAGATCACCTCGATGAATCACGGCTTCGCGGTGGACAAGACCACGCTGCCGGACAACGTCGAGCAGACCCACGTGTCGCTGTTCGACCAGTCCAACTGCGGCATCGCGCTGAAGGACAAGCCGGTGTTCTCGGTGCAGTATCATCCGGAAGCCTCGCCCGGCCCGCGCGACTCGCACTACCTGTTCCGCCGCTTCTCCGACCTGATGCGCGAGAAGAAGCGGGCATAAGAATATGCCGTCATCCTGAGGTGCGCGCTCCTGCGCGCCTCGAAGGATGACACGGTGGGTCTCCCTTCATCCTTCGAGGCTCGGGCTATGCCCTCGCACCTCAGGATGACCGCAGCAACGTGGGGCATCGCATCATGCATGACAAAGCCAACCCGCCCATCTCTTTCGGCCTGACGCCGCCGGAAGTGTTGGCGTCCATGAGCGGGCTCGATTTCCTGCAAAAGATGTTCGCTGGCGAACTGCCGCACGCCACCATGATGCAGCAGGTCGGCCTCGTCGGCGGCAGCGCCGCGCAGGGGCATGTCATTTTCCGCGCGGTGCCGGGCCCGCAGCACTACAACCCGATCGGCACCGTGCATGGCGGCTTCGCCGCCACGCTGCTCGATTCCGCGATGGGCTGCGCGGTGCAGTCGATGCTGCCGGCCGGCACTGTCTACACCTCGCTGGAATTCAAGATCTCGCTGATCCGGGCGATCACGCGCGACACCGGCGAGGTGCGCGCCGAGGGTCGCGCGCTCAATGTCGGCCGCCGCGTCGGCACCGCCGAGGGCCAGTTGCTGGACGGCAAAGGCCGTCTGCTCGCGCACGGCACGACAACGTGCCTGGTGTTCGAGGCCCGCCCGGCCGCATAGCCGGGCAACGATCCTTTAGACGTCGTTAACCAGCGCGACATGCGCGATAGAACGCGAAGGATATCGTCAGGGTCGATGCCGTAAAGTTCGCCCGGTCGAACCACACGAGATTCTGTCGAGATGAATATGCCCGCCGTGTCTCATGCCGCGGTCGAACGCGCTACCTGGCTGATTTGCGTGGTCGCCACGCTGTTCGCCGGCTTTTTACTCTGGCGTTTCCAGATCGCGGTCGAGCATCGAAGTCTGATCGCGGCGCTGGCACTGCTGTTGGCGCCAGCCGGCATCTACATCGTTTACGGATCGTGGCGGCCGGAACCCGTGCTCCGCAATATCGGAGGGGCGCTGCTTGCCGTCATCTGGTCGGGCGCGGCGGCCGGAATCATCAGCCTGATCGGTCTGCGTTATAAAGCCCCGCTGATCGACACCCAACTTGCAGAGCTCGATCGCGTCGTCGGGCTGAATGTTGCGTCATTTGTCGAATGGTCAGCGGCGCATCCGTTTTGGCCGCAACTCTTCAGCACGGCCTATGACAGCTCATTTGTCATCCTGTGTGCACTGGTCATCTTCCTTTCGGTGAGCCACCGGTTCGATAAGCTGTGGCAACTCGCTCTGGTTTTCGCGATCACCATCGTGACATCGACCGCCGTATCGGTGGTATGGCCGGCGAAGGGCGCGTTCACCTACTTCGACTATTCGACCGATATCCTCAACCGCCTTCCGACCGGTTCAGGTCTCTACCATCTGCCGAAGTTTAATTACTTCCGCGACGATCCAGCTCCCGTCCTGTCGTTCGCCAGCCTTCAAGGCGTAGTGACGTTTCCTTCGTTCCATTGTTGCCTCGCGCTGATGACGATCTTCGCGACGCGAGGCATCAGATGGCTTTTCCCCGCCTCACTGGTGTGGAATCTGCTTGTGATCATCTCCACGATACCTATCGGTGGACACTATGTCATCGATCTGCTGGCCGGCGCACTGGTGTGGTTGGCGGCGACGATTATCGCCGTGCGGCTAACCGCAACGAAAACCGCCTCATGGCCGACTGTGGAGAACATGTCCCCAGTCCGGCGCGTGTCGGTCTGATCGCCACACGATGAGACAATCGCGCGGCCCGACGCGAATGCAGAAGAATTACTGTTCGTTGCCGCCTTCCTGACGGCTGGCTTCGAACAGGAACCAGGTGCGCCGCTCGGCCTGGTCGATGAAGTTTTCGAGAAGGCTCGCGGTGCCGACATCCTCGTACTTGTCGGCGACGTCGTGGGCCTTGCGCATCGCCGCCACCACCTTCTTGTTGTCGTTCATCAGTTCGCGCAGCATCTCTCGCGGCGGGACGTAATTCTCGTCGTTGTCCTTGAGCGTTTGCAGCTTGGCGACCTGGCCGATCGAGCGCAGCGTGGTGCCGCCGATCTTGCGCACCCGCTCGGCGATCTCGTCGGTGGAGGCGAAAATCTGCTCGGACTGCTCGTCCAGCAGCAGGTGATAGTCACGGAAGTGACGGCCCGAGACGTGCCAATGAAAATTCTTGGTTTTCAGATAGAGCGCGAAGGTATCGGCGAGGATGGTGTTCATCGCCGCCGAAATCTTGTCGACCCCGTCCTGCGGCAGATCGGTCGGCGTATCGAGATCAGAGGCGACTTTCCCGGATGCGGTCTTGGCTTTGGTCACGGCGCGGGTCCTTCTCATGCTGAGGGCACGACGAAAATCGCCGTCGAAGCGTTTTCCGGTCGCTACATTCGACCGCCACTCTGATAGAATCGGAATGTCGACGGCGGCACTCTCGCCCGAACGGAAATCTTAACCGTCCAAGCAAAAGTCTTATTGGCTTAAACAAACTCTTGGACCCCGTTCCAACGCCGTCGTAAGAACTTGGTTCCTCTCACAGAATACCGATCAAAGCTGGCCCGCACGCATGGATGACTGGATCGACTATTACGATTCGACTCACACGATTTACGCCAGCAAGCGGCACCGCGATGTGCATTTCGAAACCATCGCCGCCGACATCATCGGCTATATCCCCTCGCGCGACGCTGTCGTGCTGGACTATGCCTGCGGCGAGGCGCTGTCGGCGCCCAAGGTCGCCGAGGCTTGCGCCAAGCTGATCCTGGCCGAGCCCGCCCCCGGCGTGCGCGGCCGGCTGATCGCCCGCTTCGCCCCCAACACTCGGATCCGGGTCCGCTCGCTGGATGAATTGCGCGGCATGGAGGAAGCCTCCGTCGACCTCGCGATCCTGAATTCTGCGGCCCAGTACATGACACCCGCCGAGCTCGACTGGGCGTTCGACACGCTACACTGGCTGCTCAAGCCGACCGGCCGCCTCGTGGTCGGCGATATCCTGCACCCCAAGGTCGGGATGGCCCGCGACGTCACCGCGCTGCTGAAGTTCGGCGCGAAACACGGTTTCCTCAAGGACGCGCTGGTCGGGCTGGTCCGCACCGCCCTATCGGATTACCGCCAATTGCGGACCAGGATCGGCCTGCAACGCTACACCGAAGACGAGATGATCGCGAAGTTAGAGGCGGCCGGCTTTGCCGCCGAGCGCGCGCCGAAGAACATCGGCCACAACGCGGCGCGGATGACCTTCGTGGCGCGACGCGCGCATTGACTACGACCGGGTTATCCACCGCCCGGCCAAATGCTACCGCGACCATTAGGGTTAACCCGAGCTTAGCGTCGCGCACGGCGGCGTGATCGGTCAGGATACGGGTGGCCCGGTGGCGGAAGTGTACACGCGGGGGTGATGCAACGCTCCTCATCCTGGTTCGAGTCCAGGCTGGGCCTCCAATCGCCGGTTGACGGTGTCTTAAAGTCCTTTCCCACCAAGGCAATCTGGTCTAAACACACCTCGCGCGCAGGAACCGTCCTGGGCGCATCAGCACCCATGGAATGCGGTTTTGCGTCCTGTCGCGCTCTGGTTTGCTGAGTGATCGCATGGTCTTGCCCGGATCGGGCCGCGCCCCGCGATCGCGGACATCGGGACGCGCGCCGCGCGTCCTTTTTTATGCCTGGTTTCCAGCCCGTGAGCCGCAATGCCTAAACGCACAGATATCTCGACCATCCTCATCATCGGCGCCGGCCCGATCGTCATCGGCCAGGCCTGCGAGTTCGACTACTCCGGCACCCAGGCGGTGAAGGCGTTGAAGGAGGAAGGCTACCGGGTGGTGCTGGTCAATTCCAATCCGGCCACCATCATGACCGACCCGGAACTGGCGGACGCGACCTACATCGAGCCGATCACTCCGGAGATCGTCGGCAAGATCATCGAGAAGGAACGCCACGTCATTCCCGGCGGCTTCGCGCTGCTGCCGACCATGGGCGGCCAGACTGCGCTGAACTGCGCGCTGTCGCTGCGCCGGCAGGGCACGCTGGACGATTTCGACGTCGAGATGATCGGCGCCACCGCCGATGCCATCGACAAAGCCGAAGACCGCCAGCTTTTCCGCGAGGCGATGACCAAGATCGGGCTCGAGACGCCGAAGTCGCGGCTCGCCAACGCTTCCGCGCTGAAGAAGCAGTATCGCGACAAGTATCTCGCGGAAAAAGCCAAGCTCACCGGCGAAGCGCTGGCGGAGCACGAGCGGCAATGGGTGCTCGGCGAGAACGAGCGCCGCAAGCGCTATCAGGAAGCCGCGCTCGGCGAAGCCTTGATGGCGTTGTCCGATATCGGCCTGCCCGCGATCATCCGGCCGTCGTTCACGATGGGCGGCACCGGCGGCGGCATCGCCTACAACAAGGAAGAGTATCTCGACATCATCGAGCGCGGCCTCGACGCCTCGCCGACCAACGAAGTGCTGATCGAAGAGTCAGTGCTCGGCTGGAAAGAATTCGAGATGGAAGTGGTCCGCGACAAGAAGGACAACTGCATCATCGTCTGCGCGATCGAAAACCTCGATCCGATGGGCGTGCACACCGGCGACTCCATCACCGTCGCGCCGGCGCTGACCTTGACCGACAAGGAATACCAGATCATGCGCGACGCATCGCTTGCGGTGCTGCGTGAGATCGGCGTCGAGACCGGCGGCTCCAACGTGCAGTTCGGCGTCAATCCCGCCGACGGCCGCATGGTGGTGATCGAAATGAATCCGCGCGTGTCGCGCTCCTCGGCGCTGGCGTCGAAAGCCACCGGCTTCCCGATCGCCAAGGTCGCGGCCAAGCTCGCGGTCGGCTACACGCTGGACGAGATCGCAAACGACATCACCGGCGGCGCGACGCCGGCCTCGTTCGAGCCGACCATCGATTACGTCGTCACCAAGGTGCCGCGCTTCGCCTTCGAGAAATTCCCCGGCGCCTCCACCACGCTGACCACGTCGATGAAGTCGGTCGGCGAAGTGATGGCGATCGGCCGCACCTTCCAGGAGTCGCTGCAAAAGGCACTGCGCGGTCTGGAGACCGGCCTCACCGGCCTCGACGAGATCGAGATCGACGGTCTCGGCAAGGGCGACGACAAGAACGCGATCCGTGCCGCGCTCGGCACGCCGACGCCCAACCGCATCCTGCAAGTGGCGCAGGCGATGCGGCTCGGCTGGAGCAACGAGGAGATCTTCGCCTCCTGCAAGATCGATCCGTGGTTCCTTGCCGAACTGCGCGGCATCGTCGAGATGGAAACCAAGATCAAGGACAACGGCCTGCCGCCGCACGCCTTCGGGATGCGCACGCTGAAGGCCATGGGTTTCTCCGACGCCCGCCTCTCGGTGCTCGCCAACACCACCGAAGCCGAAATCCGCGCGCTGCGGCAATCGCTCGACGTGCGCCCGGTCTACAAGCGCATCGATACCTGCGCGGCGGAATTCGCCTCGCCCACCGCCTACATGTATTCGAGCTACGAGCCGCCGTTCGCAGGCAGCCCCGCTGATGAAAGCGCGCCGTCCGACCGCAAGAAGGTCATCATTCTCGGCGGCGGCCCGAACCGCATCGGCCAGGGCATCGAGTTCGATTATTGCTGTTGTCACGCCTGCTTCGCGCTGTCGGATGCCGGCTATGAAACCATCATGGTCAACTGCAACCCGGAAACGGTCTCGACCGACTACGACACTGCCGACCGTCTCTACTTCGAGCCGCTGACGCAGGAAGACGTGCTCGAGATCATTGACCGGGAGCGTACCAACGGCACGCTGCATGGCGTGATCGTGCAATTCGGCGGCCAGACGCCACTGAAGCTGGCGCGCGCGCTGGAAGCCGCCGACGTGCCGATCCTCGGCACTTCGCCCGACGCCATCGACCTCGCGGAAGATCGCGACCGTTTCAAGCGCGTGCTCGACCGGTTGCGGCTGACGCAGCCGAAGAACGGCATCGCCTATTCGGTCGAACAGGCGCGGCTCGTTGCCGCCGATCTCGATTATCCGCTGGTGGTGCGCCCCTCCTACGTGCTCGGCGGCCGCGCGATGCAGATCATCCGCGACGATACGCAGCTTGGCGACTATCTGCTGGAAACGCTGCCCGAACTGGTGCCTGCCGACGTCAAGGCGCGCTACCCCAACGACAAGACCGGGCAGATCAACACCGTGCTCGGCAAGAACCCGCTGCTGTTCGACCGCTATCTGTCGGACGCCATCGAGATCGATGTCGATTGCCTCTGCGACGGCAAGGACACCTTCGTCGTCGGCATCATGGAGCATATCGAGGAAGCCGGCATTCACTCTGGCGACAGCGCGTGCTCGCTGCCGCCGCGCTCGCTCGACGCCGCGACCATCGCCGAACTCGAACGCCAGACCCGCGAGCTTGCGCTCGGCCTCGATGTGGTCGGCCTGATGAACGTGCAATACGCCATCAAGGACGGCACCATCTACGTGCTGGAAGTGAACCCGCGCGCCTCGCGCACGGTGCCGTTCGTCGCCAAGGTGATCGGCACGCCGGTGGCGAAGATCGCCGCGCGCATCATGGCCGGCGAAAAACTCGCGGATTTCAAATTGAAGCCGCAACAGCTCAAGCATGTCGGCGTCAAGGAATCCGTCTTCCCGTTTGCGCGTTTCCCCGGCGTTGATACCGTGCTCGGCCCGGAGATGCGTTCGACCGGCGAAGTGATGGGTCTCGACCGCAACTTCGAAGTCGCCTTCGCCAAGAGCCAGCTCGGCGGCGGCACCCGCGTGCCGCGCAAGGGCACGGTGTTCGTGTCAGTGCGCGAAGACGACAAGACACGCATTCTTGAAGCGGTGCGGCTGTTGTCGTCGCTCGGCTTCCGGGTGATCGCCACCTCAGGGACGCAACGCTATCTCTCCGATAACGGCGTGCCGACCGAGAAGATCAACAAGGTGCTGGAAGGCCGCCCGCACATCGTCGACGCGATCACCAATGGCGAGGTGCAACTGGTGTTCAACACCACCGAAGGCCCGCAGGCGCTGGCCGACAGCCGCTCGTTGCGACGCGCTGCCCTCTTGCATAAAGTGCCGTACTACACCACTCTATCGGGCGCTGTAGCGGCCGCGCAGGGCATTCGAGCCTATCTGGGCGGGGACCTTGAGGTCCGCACGTTGCAGAGTTACTTTCCCGAACACTGATCTTCGGCCGCGATCCGCGACTGCGGATCGGAACAACGTAACGGAACCTGCCGCACTCGGAAGTGTTCCGTTACAAAGTGCGCCTGTTGATGGCCGCGACTTGAGTGACGAAACTTGGGTGATGCGGCTTGGCTAATCAATCCGTTTTGCAACTGATTTCCCAAACCGCCACGGCGGTCGATATGGAAATCCAAGGACGAGGGTAAATGGTGGACAAGGTTCCGATGACCCCCGGTGGTCATACTGCGCTTGAGGTCGAGTTGAAGCGGCGCCAATCAGAGGATCGGCCGCGCATCATCGAACTGATCGCGGAGGCTCGCTCGCATGGCGACCTGTCGGAAAACGCCGAGTACCATGCCGCCAAGGAAGAACAGTCGCATAACGAGGGCCGCATCGCCGAGCTCGAGGACAAGCTGGCGCGCGCCGAAGTGATCGACGTCACCAAACTGTCCGGCGATACCATCAAGTTCGGCGCCACCGTGACGCTGATCGACGAAGATACCGAGAAGAAGGCGGTGTGGCAGATCGTCGGCGAAACCGAAGCCGATGCCAAGAAGGGCCGCATCTCGATCACCTCGCCCCTGGCGCGCGCGCTGATCGGCAAGACCAAAGGCTCCTCGGTCGAAGTGATGGCGCCGGGCGGCGCCAAGGCTTACGAGATTGCCAAGGTGGAGTGGCGCTGAGCGCCCTCCCTGAATTGCGAGGTCAAGAAAAAGCCGCGGATGTCGCGGCTTTTTTGCGTCTTGACGGAACATTGACCTCAAATCAATGCTGGCGAATCGGAATATTCGGCGGGACCGGTTGTTAGCTCCCGTTGGATGAAATCGCGAACAAGGGGGACGCGACACCCGATGCGCAACGGCCTTGTGATTTGATCGCGGGTTATGCCTGCGTACAACGACGGCGGCACTTCACTCTATTTTTCGTTTCAACGTTATGCGCGGACCAACTCCGCAAACCAGGGGGTAAAAAATGGACCAGACGCTTTCCAAGTGGCAACCGACGATATTGAGCCTTCTCCGCTTCATCATCGGCCTGCTGCTGCTGCAATACGGCATCGCGAAGATTTTCAAATTTCCGGTGCTGCCGTACTTCGCCAGTATCCCGCCGCTGATCGTGGTGGCCGGTACCATCGAACTGATCGGCGGCGCGCTGCTGCTGCTGGGACTGTTCACGCGGCCGGTGGCGTTCATCCTGTCCGGACAGATGGCTTTCGCCTATTTCCTCGGCCACATGTTCAAGGCTGCGAATCCGGTCTTCCTGCCGTTGGTAAACGGCGGCACGTTGGCGATCGCGCTCTGCTTCACCTGCCTCTATCTCGCGACGGCCGGCGGCGGCCCGATCAGCCTCGATGCGATGCTGCGGAAGAAGTAACGGCTAATAAGCCCGGGAGCACTCTCCCGGGTCAGCCCTTCAGGAAGAAGATTACGGTGAGCGCCGCGCCAACCAGTACAACGGTGGCGCGGATCACTTTGATGGGGACGTTACGCGCGACGCTGACGCCCCAATAACCGCCCAGCACCGACGCCACGATCGTCACCAGTGCTTGCGGCCAGTGTACAAGGCCGCCGGCGATCAGCAGCGCCGCCGAGACGATCTGAATCAAAAATGCAACGAGGTTCTTGACCGCATTGTCTTCGTGATAATCGCCGCTGCCGATGATCGCGAGCGCGGCCAGCATCATGATGCCCATGCCGGCACCGAAGAAGCCGCCGTAGATCGTTGCCAGCGCCATCACCGCGAAGGCGACACCGCGGGTCGCCAAGCCGCCGTTGCCCCTCTGCGCCAGCGGCTTGGTCAATTCGCGAATGCGATCGCTGAAGGCGAACATCAGGGTCGCCGACAACAGCAGCCACGGCACTAGCGGACGAAAGCCGCTGTCACCGATCCGGATCAACAACAGCGCGCCGATGGCGCCGCCGGCCAGGCCGATCAACGTGAACGGCAACATGCGCCGGAAGTGTGTGCGGATCTCGGAGCGATAGGCCACGACGCTCGCGAGATTGGCCGGCGTCAGCGCCACCGCGCTGGTGGCGTTGGCGTCGAGCGTCGGCAGGCCACAGGCGACCAGCGCCGCGAAGGTCGCGAACGTGCCGCCACCGGCAACGGCATTGACGGTCCCGGCAGCAAACCCCGCCACCGCAAGCAGAAAGATTTGGAAGAGTGTCACACCAGCCCCTTTAACCGGTCGCGGCGACGGGACCGATCGACAACTTCGAATGCGCCCCCGAAAACTTAAACTCGGAAATGCGCATAAACCCCTTCGGCGGGAAACGCCATACGCGGAACGCAGCCATGTCAAAACATTGGCCCAGCGCAGCGCGCCGCAAACCTAATCCTGCGGCACTTTCAGTTCGAGCGGCACCGACGCGGCATATTTGGCGTTCTGCAACACCAGCGAGGTGCGCACATTGCGCACATGCGGCGCCGCCGTCAGCTGGGTGACGAAGGCCTGGAACGTCGCCATGTCCGGCGCGACGCATTTCAGGATGAAGTCCACTTCGCCCGACAGCATCCAGCACTCGCGCACCAGCGGCGCGCGGCGGACGAAATCCTCGAAGGCGCGCAAATCTGCGTCGGCCTGGCTCGACAGATGCACCGAGGCGAACACCGTGACGTCGTAGCCAAGCCGCCGCGGGTCCAGCAGCGCGCGATAGCCCTGGATATAGCCTTCGTCCTCCAGCGTACGGACCCGCCGCAAACAGGGCGGCGGCGAAATGCCGACGCGTTTGGCGAGTTCGACATTGGTGATACGACCGTCAGCCTGAAGCTCGCTCAGGATCTTCAGATCAATCTCGTCAAGGCTCTTGGACACGCAGTTCAAATCCCCAATTGCCGAGTCCGCTGGTGCGATTCGGCGGCGAGCGCCACGGCAACAGCCTTACCTCACCCGCCCCGCATCGCGCAATTTTATTTCGCGAGATATGCAAAGGCGGGAGATGGGAGGGGAAAATCGCCAGCGATGTGTTGCAATTCTTGCATAGCTGCCCAGATAGCCTAAACTCGCTGTAATCTTCCGGCTCATTCAAGCCATCTGCCGCCGTCAGCGATTTCGCTCTCTGACGGCCTTTCCTTGAGAGAAGGGGAAAACCCCCATGTCGACGCCAATACACGCCAAGGTTGTAATCATCGGTTCTGGACCGGCCGGCTATACTGCCGGCATTTACGCCGCCCGCGCGATGCTGGAGCCGGTGCTGATCCAGGGCATCCAGCCCGGCGGGCAGCTCACCATCACCACCGACGTGGAGAACTATCCCGGCTTCGGCGACGTGATCCAGGGCCCCTGGCTGATGGAGCAGATGGAGCGGCAGGCCGCTCATGTCGGCACCAAGATCGTCACCGATCTGGTGACCAAGCTCGACCTCGGGCAACGGCCGTTCCGACTCACCTGCGACAGCGGCGACGTCTATCTCGCGGACACCGTCATCCTCGCCACAGGCGCGCAGGCGCGCTGGCTCGGGATGCCGTCCGAGGAAATGTTCAAGGGCTTTGGCGTGTCCGCCTGCGCCACCTGCGACGGCTTCTTCTACCGCGGCAAGAACGTCGTGGTGGTCGGCGGCGGCAACACCGCGGTCGAGGAGGCGTTGTTCCTGACCAACTTCGCCGCCAAGGTCACCGTCGTGCATCGCCGCGACCATTTCCGCGCCGAACGCATCCTGCAGGATCGCCTGTTCAATCACCCGAAGATCGAGGTGGTCTGGGACAGCGTGCTCGACGAGATCTGCGGCGACAAGGAGCCGACCAAGGTCACCAACGTCAAACTGAAGAACATCAAGACCGGCGCGGTGACCGAAATCGCCGCCGACGGCGTCTTCATCGCCATCGGCCATGCGCCGGCGACCGAACTGGTCGCGGGTCAGCTCAAACTCAAACCCTCCGGCTATGTCGAGGTCGCCCCGCATTCCACCGCAACCTCTGTGCCGGGCGTGTTTGCCGCCGGCGACGTCGCCGATGAAACCTATCGCCAGGCCGTCACGGCCGCCGGCATGGGCTGCATGGCCGCCCTCGAAGCCGAACGTTTCCTTGCCCACAGCGCCACCGAACGGGCCGCAGCGGAGTAAACATGCCTCGTAATCGCGACAGCTTCTCGGACATGGACTGGGATAAGCTGAAGGTCTTTCACGCCGCGGCAGAAGCCGGGAGTTTCACCCACGCCGGCGAGCAACTCGGACTATCGCAGTCCGCAGTCTCCCGTCAGGTCAGCGCGCTCGAACAGGAATTGTCGGTCTCGCTGTTTCATCGCCACGCTCGTGGCCTGATCCTCACCGAACAGGGCGACCTGCTGTTTCGCACGGCGCATGACGTGTTCATGCAGTTGCAGGCGGCGCGCGCCAAGCTCACCGACAGCCGCGAGCGCCCCAGCGGGGATCTCAAGATCACCACGACGCCCGGCGTCGGCATTCACTGGCTGATCCCGCGGCTCGGCGAATTCACCGCGCTGTTTCCCGAAATCCGCATCTCGCTGATCGTCACCGACGAAGAACTCGACCTCTCGATGCGCGAGGCCGACGTCGCGATCCGCACCCGCAAGCCGACGCAACCCGACCTGATCCAGCGCAAGCTGTTCGCGATGGGCTTCCACGCCTATTGCTCGCCGGAATACATCAAGCACTTCGGCACGCCGCGCACGCTGGAAGATCTCGACGGCCATCGCATCATCCTGCTGAGCGACGCGCAGGTGCCGCAACACCTTCAGAACCGCAACTGGCTGGTCGAAGCCGGACGCAACGGCTCCGGCCCGCGCGAGGCATTCTTCAAGGTCAACAACATCCTCGGACTGGTGCGCGCCTGCCAGCAGGGGCTCGGCATCGCCGCACTGCCCGATTACCTGGTCGAAGATACCAACCGGCTGGTGCAACTGTTCAGTGAATCCGATTCAATCCAACTCGATACATATTTTGTGTATCCCGAGGAACTGAAGTCGGTGGCGCGCGTGCAGGCCTTCCGGGATTTTGTCGTCAGCAAGGCGCAGCGCTGGCCGTCCTGAAATACCAGCGCTTCTTGAATAGCAGCTCTTCTCGAATACCAGCCTTGCACACCTTCAATCGTCGCATGACTGACATGCGACTTGTCTGGTTGCCGCAATGCGCCGACGGGGATCATACTCTTCACACACTGAGCGGTCGCACCGCGCATCTGTCCCCCTCCTCTAGCGGTGCGGGCGTTCAGTTATCCCTCTTGGAAGGTGATTGTGTCGGCCTCACGTGGCCAATACCTCAAGCCGGGCTCTTCGAGCCCGGCTTTTTTCTTGCGCCATGATCTCTTCGCGTCGCCGTTATCTCTTCGCGTTGAGCGCGTTTCAGCGCAACTCTGCACCCGACCGACGAGCATGATCCGCGCAACAAAAAACGCGCGACATGCGCGCGTTTGAAGCTCGGCGGCTGCGGCGTACGATTACGCCGCTTGCTTGTGCATCGCGCCGTTGGACGATGCGCTGCCGCGAATGGCCTTGACCGAACGATCGATCGCGGACCACAGCCGGCTGATCTCGGACGCCGCGCGGCCTTCGGAATAGTATTCCTGAGCGCCTTCGCCGTGGGCCAATGCCAACAGCAAATCGGCGCGGTTGGTGACCTGGCCGCTCCAAACAGGTGCGCGGAATTTCGCCAGTGCTTCACGCGCGATGGTGACGATCGGGCTTTCAGAACCTTCACGCAGTGCCGGCGCACCGTTCATCACCACGGCATAAGGCTTGCGCGCCGAACGGCAGGTCAGAATGGTTTCCTGCACGGCGTTGACGTCGAATACGCCGGGCCGCGCGGGAATAATCACCATCGTCGCATTGCGTATGGCGTCGTCGACAACGGCCGACACGTTCGGCGGCGTATCGATGAAAACCCACTCGTAGCCATCACGCTTGGCGCTCGCGACGATTTCGCTCACCGAACGATTAGCGGTTTTCAGCGGCGGCTCGTTGGTGCCGCGCAGTTTGTGCCAGAGCGTCAACGATCCTTGCGGATCGGCATCGACAAGAAGACATGGGCGCGACGGTTTATGGACGTGCGCGGCAAGATGAGCCGTCAGAGTGCTTTTCCCCGAGCCCCCCTTGCGTGATGCAAAAACAATAACGTTCATACCTTGGCCTCCAGATTGACCCCAGAAGGCGAAAGTGAATCAGGTTGCTGATTCGTTAAAGCAAAATTTGCGATATCAGAGTCTCGACATACTAGATTTAGTCGGTGAGTGGGCCTTTCGAGTCACACCATGCAATGCAACAACGTGCAAAGCGCGGCTTCAACCTGCCTCGCCACCCCGCGCGCGTTGACGTTCAAGCCATTTGCGCTCCATCCAACCCAACAAACGGACGATCGGTCCCTGCAGGAACGGAATATCCTGCGCGATCAGCATCAAGCCGAGTGGGAGCATCCAGAGTCCCAGCACCGGCAGAAAGCTGAAGATGCCACCGACGATCAGCAGAATCCCCAAGGGAATACGGACCAGCCGCGAGGACGGCTGACGCACCCAGGTGAAGAAACGCGCCAGCTTCGGCGGCAGCTTGCTTTCGAACCAGGCAAAGTGCCGGTCCAATTCGGCTCGATGATTCTTCACTGATACCTCGCTTGAGTCGCTCGAAGATGGGGATCAATCGCGCCACCGCCAAGGCGACGGGCCGCCGCTGGCCCACAACGATCCGCTGCCACCAACACATTTTCGCCGTAATTGAGCCTGCCTCGGCGAGTTATCAGCAACCCGGTCATCACCGCGCGGATGATAACCGGCGTGACCTCGATCCGATCCCTGACGATCTGCGTTTCCGTAACCCTGCCGCTGCTGTCCGTCACATAACCGGTATTCGCGCAGAATATCGTGCCATCGGTCTGCAGACATTGTCCGGCAGCTTCATTGCCAGTTCTTCAGCGGCGACAAGCAAGCCGGCCTCATCTGCCTCAACGCGGACAATCACGGCTTCTCGCTGTCGAAGGCGACGCTCGATGTCCTCCTTCTGACGTTCAAGCGCTGCGACATCAACGCGTGCCGATAGTTCCGTCATGGCTCAATTGGAGTCGCGCGCGCTCACACCCATGTGAGCGATGGAACGCCGCACGCGATTGTCCGTTGTTGAAGCATCCCCCGATACGCGAAGGAGATTGGAGCATGAAGACAACGTTCCTCGCCGCCGCAGCCGCCACGGCAATGCTGGTGGCCGCGCCCGCCATGGCCGCGCCCGCCGCGAACAACAAGATTGCGCAAACCACGACGCAATCCGACACCGCAACACCGCCCACCGCAGCCAAGCCGATGAAGAAATCGACCAAGCACATTTCTGCCAAGCGGATGAAGAAAACGACTCATCACCGCAAGCACATGAGCCGGATGGACCAGCCGCGTTACAGCAGCAACATGCGCTACAGTCGCGCCGATCAGCCGCGCTATGATCGCAGCGCCACCTATCGCGACGAATGGAATCGGCCGATGAACACCGGCTTCGCGCCGCTCGATTTCGCCGGCAACGTGGTTGACGGCGCGATCGGTACCGCGGGCGCGATCGCAGGCACCGCTGTCGGCACCGCCGGAGCCGTTGCCGCCGCCCCGTTCGGTGCAGGCCCCTACGGCTATCGCAACACTTACGCGTATGAGCCGGAATACGCCTACAACGACGTCTCCAACGCGCCGTATTCATATAACGGCACCGTGATGCAGGATTCGCAGAGCTACGCAGCGCGTAACGGCTTCGTCTGCCACCCCGGCACCATGTACAAGAACTCGTTCGGCCAGCGACAGCTTTGCCAGTAGCACGCATGGCGTAACTTCATGTCGTGCATGAGCGGCGCGCGCCAGTTGACGATGTCAGGCGCGCGCCGTGTCGCAATCAGCTCAGCCAGCTCACCTTGCCGGTCGCAAGATCGTGCATCGCGCCGACGATTTTCAAATCGCCTGCCGCAACCAGTTGCTTCATGACCGGGCTTTTTGCCGTTAGCTCGGCCACCGCCATCCGGACGTTGGTTTCGGCCACCGCCTGGACGAAGACTGCATTCTTCGAAGTGCGGTCGCCGCTCGCCTTGGTGGCCTTCACCGCGGGCCGGATGTTGGCCAGCGTCGCCGTCAGATTACCAAGCTTGGCGTTGTCGATCGCGCCCTTCACCGCCCCGCATTCGTTGTGGCCGAGCACAACGATGGCGCGCGTGCCGGTGATCTTGGTCGCGAATTCGAGACTGCCGATGATATCGGTGTTGACGAAATTGCCCGCGACACGCGCGCAGAAGATGTCGCCGATCCGCTGGTCGAACACCAGTTCGGGCGGCACGCGGGAATCGATACAGCCGACAACCGTTGCGAACGGCGCCTGGCCCTTCGCCGTTTCCTTCGCTTGCTTGATCAGATCGCAATTAACGGTGTGGCCGCCAACGAAGCGCTCGTTGCCGGCTTTCAGCCGCGCCAGCGCGTCAGCAGGCGAGGTCGCGCGCTGACTATCCTTGGTCATCACCGCACAGGCAGCAGGCTCCGCCTCGGCGCGCGTCGCCACAAAACCCGACCACAAAGCGGCTGACGCGCAGCCACAGAAGGCACGACGGCTCAACATCTCATTGCTCCTTGAATCGCGTTTCCTCAGACGGCAAGCCATGCCGTCGCCGCGCGCCCCCGCGCGTGCCGGTATTATCAGGTGGAATTAGTTAAAGATCGTATCTGAAGGTCGTGAGACCTCGAACTAATCGTCGCCGTCGTCGCTCGCGAGTACGCCGCGCATCGCCGCCGCCCAGCCCTTCAGCTTCCGCGCACGGGTGGCGGCGCTCATGTTCGGCCTGAAGCGGCGTTCCAGCCGCCAGGTGTCCGCGAACCGCGCCGGCTCGGGATAGACGCCGGCGCCGAGCCCGGCGAGATAGGCCGCCCCCAATGCCGTCGTCTCCTGAATGACCGGGCGATCGACCGGCGCGTCGAGCAGATCAGCCAGCCGCTGCATGGTCCAGTCCGACACCGCCATGCCGCCATCGACACGCAGCACCGTGTTGGTACCGGCCGCGTCGGGCCAGTCGGCGCGCATCGCCGCCCACAGGTCGTGGGTCTGATAACAGACGCTTTCCAGCGCGGCGTGTGCCAGTTCGGCGGGGCCGGTGTTACGCGTCAGGCCGAACAGCCCGCCGCGCACGCGCGGATTCCAGTATGGCGCCCCTAACCCGACGAAGGCCGGCACCAGATAGACCGCCTGCGCCGGATCGGAGTGATCCGCCAGCGGACCGCTCTCGGCGGCGTTAGCGATGATCTTCAAGCCGTCGCGCAGCCACTGCACCGCGGAGCCGGCGACGAAGATCGAACCTTCCAGCGCATAGGTGCGCCGGCCGTTCAACTGATAGGCGACGGTGGTGAGCAGCTTGTTGTTCGACGTCACCGCCGTGGTGCCGGTATTAAGCAGCGCGAAGCAGCCGGTGCCGTAAGTCGATTTCATCATGCCTGGCGCGAAGCAGGCCTGGCCGATGGTCGCCGCCTGCTGATCGCCGGCGATACCGCGAATGGCGATGCTGCCGCCGAACAATTCCGCCGCACTGTCGCCGAAATGCGCCGAAGAGTCGCGCACCTCCGGCAGCATCGAACGCGGCACCCGCAGGATTTGCAGCAGCGCATCATCCCATTCGCCGGTGTGGATATTGAACAGCAACGTGCGCGAGGCATTGGTGGCGTCGGTGGCGTGGACCTTGCCGTCAGTGAGCCGCCACAACAGATACGAGTCTACTGTGCCGAACAGCAGTTCGCCGCGCTCGGCCCGCGCCCGCGCGCCGGGCACATGATCCAGAATCCACGCCACCTTGGTGCCGGAGAAATACGGATCGATAATCAGCCCGGTGCGCGAGGTGATTTCCGGCTCATGACCATCGGCCTTGAGTTGCGCACAGACCTCCGCCGTGCGGCGATCCTGCCAGACGATGGCGCGATGCACCGCGCGGCCGGTGGCGCGATCCCACACCACCGTAGTCTCGCGCTGGTTGGTGATGCCGATGGCCGCGATATCGGCCGCCGCGACATTGGCCTTCCGCATCGCCTCGCGGCAGGTCGCGAGCGTCGATTGCCAGATGTCGTCGGGCTCATGTTCGACCCAGCCCGACGCCGGAAAATGCTGCGGGAATTCCTGCTGGGCAATCGCCGCGATCGAGGTGTCGGCGCGAAACACGATGGCGCGCGACGACGTGGTGCCCTGATCAATCGCGAGGATATGAGACGACATACGGCATTTCCCGGTTACACTGTTCGAAGCCAAAGCAACCGGATTGCACGGCCAAGGTCAATATGCGGCAGCCCCGCCCCACATCGGACCATTCCGTGATCGACGGAACGATTTGGACGGCCTTGGTTTATTCCTCTTCGGGGCCGCACAACAACCAGGAGATTCTTCGATGGCACTGACAAAGATCGTCCTGGCAGGAGCCATGCTCACCGCACTCGGTTCGGTCGCCCTGGGGCAAGGGACGCCGCCGCTCAAAGAGGCATCGCCCCCGCCGCCCGGGACGCAGACCGGCGTGGTCAGAATCGTCAATCGGTTGAACGGAACGGTGGTGATCGAGCCGACCAAGGACAGCGCCAAAAACGCCAATCCGAACGCTGCTGCCGCAAAAGCCGCCGCTGAGAAAGCCGCTGAAAAGGCTGCCGCCGAAAAGGCCGCTGCGGAAGAAGCCTCCGCGGAACGCATGAAGATCAAGCGCGAACTGATCGACGGCGTCCATGCCGGCGACAAAATCAAGTTCACCGTCAGCGAGTCCAACGGCGCCAAGACGATTACCAAGATCGAGCCGGATTAGGTGGCACAACCCTTACCGCCATTGCGAGCGAAGCGAAGCAATCCCGTCTTTCTCTGAGGGCTGGATTGCTTCGTCGCTTCGTTTCTCGCAATGACGAAATATGAACTTGACGCCTACACCGATGCCGTCGTTACGCCGCCGTCGATGACGATGGTTTGCCCGGTCATGAAGGTGGATGCATCGGAGCCGAGATAGGCCACGGCGCCGGCAATCTCATGCGGCTCGCCGATGCGACGCAGCGGTGTGGTCGCGGTGCGGCGCTTCAGCAGCGCCTCGTCTTCCCACAGCGCACGGGCGAAATCGGTTTTCACCAGTCCGGGCGCGATACAATTGACGCGGACGCCTTTCGGTCCCCACTCGCCGGCGAGGCTGCGGCACAACGCGAAGTCCGCCGCTTTCGAAACGCCGTAAGCACCGATCACGGTGGAGCCGCGCAAGCCGCCGATCGACGAGATGATCACCACGGAGCCGTTGCCACGCTCCGCCATCTGCGGGATCGCCCGCGCACAGAGCCAGACGTTGCTCTTGACGTTGGAGCCCATGATTTTGTCGAAGGCCTCATCGGTAATGTCGAGCAGCGGACCGTAATAGGGATTCACCGCCGCGTTGCAGACCAGGATATCGACCTTGCCGTAGTGTTTGGTGGCGCCGTCGATCAACCCCTCGACTTCGTTCCGCCGCGAGATGTTGCAGGGAATGACCAGCGCATCGCCGCCGGCATCGCGGATGCCCTTGGCGACTTCCTCGCACGCATCGGCCTTGCGGCTCGACACCACCACCTTCGCACCCATCTTCGCCAGCAGTTCGGCCGACGCGCGGCCGATGCCACGACTGGAGCCGGTAACGACGGCAACCTTGCCGGTGAGATCGAAAGGTGTGTTCTGCATGGCGGCGTTTCCTGTTTTTTTGTTGCTGACCTTCAACTTACACCAGCGTCATACGCGGGCTTGACCCGCGTATCCATCATTTCAAAATGATAGATTGCCGGGTCAAACCCGGCAATGACGCCTTATCATTACTGCTCCGCCCAAAACGTGGATGGCCGGGACAGAGCCCGGCCATGACGCAGTGCGCGAGAGCAATGGCTGTGACCAACACAGCCCTCACGGCGCTATCAGATGATCCCGCCCGCTTCGCTGGCGCGGCGCAGGTGGTAGTCGGTATCGCCGAAGGTGCTTTCGATGATCGACAATCGCTTGAAGTAGTGGCCGATCGAGGCTTCCATCGTCATGCCGATGCCGCCATGCAACTGGATCGACTGCTGGCCGACGAACTTCGACGACTTGCCGACCTGCACCTTGGCGGCGGCCACCGAGGCGGCGCGCTCCTTGGCGTCGTTGAAATCGCTCGCCATGGTCGCCAGCATCGCCATGCTGCGGGCCTGCTCGGTGAACACGAACATATCCGCCGCACGATGCTGCAACGCCTGGAAGCTGCCGATCGGCACGCCGAACTGCTTGCGCGTCTTGATATACTCGACGGTGATCTTGAGCGACTCGTCCATCGCTCCCACCGCCTCGGCGCACAACGCGGTGCGCGCTTCGTCGACCACACGCTCGATCAGCGGCAGGCCATTGGCCGGATCGCCGAGCGCCGCATCAGCACCGACCTCGACGCCGGTGAAGGTGATGTCGGCGGCGCGCATACCGTCCTGTGTCGGATAGCCCTTCACCGTGACGCCCTTGGCTGTCCGCGGCACCAGAAACACACCGATGCCGTCGCGCTCAGTCTGTCCGCCCTTGGTGCGCGCGGTGACGACCAGCGTGTCGGCCGCCTCGCCGTTCAGCACGACGAACTTCTCGCCGTCGATGACCCAGCCATCGCCCTTCTTCTTGGCGGTGGTGGAGACGTCGCTGAGGTCGTAGCGCGAGTTCTTCTCGAGCTGCGCGAACGCGAATGTCTTGCTGCCATCGATGATGCCGGGAATATGCGCCGCCTTCTGCGCGGCCGAACCGCCGTGGCGGAGGAAGCCACCGGCGATCACCACCGTCGGCAGATACGGCTCGAGCACCAGCGCGCGACCGAACGCCTGCATGACGATCATGGTCTCGACCGCGCCGGCGCCGAAGCCGCCATCGGCTTCCGCGAACGGCAGGCCGAGCAGCCCCTGCTCCGCCAGCTTGCCCCAGACCGCCTTGCTCCAGCCGATCTTTTCCGCGCCGTACTTCTTGCGCTGTTCGAAATCGTAGGAGTCGTTCAAGAGCCCGTCGACACTATCCTTGAGAAGCCGCTGCTCCTCGGACAAATCAAAATCCATGTTTCGTTCCTCAAACTGTCAATCTCAGCGTCATTGCGAGGAGCGCGAGCGACGAAGCAATCCAGCCTGCCGCCGCGCCGTCTAATCTGGATTGCTTCGCTTCGCTCGCAATGACGCAGCGAAGAGATGCGCGGCCGGAGCGACCCGGCCGCCGAGAATTACAGCCCCAGCACAGCCTTGCTGATGATGTTGCGCTGGATCTCGTTGGAGCCACCGTAGATCGACACCTTGCGGTAGTTGAAATAGGTCGGCGCGATCTGCGCGATCCAGTCCATGGTCTCGTTGGTGTTGTCGTCGCCATGGATGTCGTAGGGACTGGCGAACGGACCGGCCACTTCGAGCATCAGTTCGGTCAGCGTCTGCTGAATCTCCGAGCCCTTGATCTTGAGCACGGACGACGCCGGATCCGGCTTGCCCTTGCCGTTCTTGCCTTCGTTGGCAACGACGCGCATCTGTGTCAGTTCGAGCGCCTTCAACTCCACCTCGACCGCCGCGAGCTTCTCGCGGAATTTCGGATCGTCGAGGATCGGACGGCCGCCGGCCTGGGTGCTGCCCGCCAGTTCACGCAGGCGACGCAGGCGCTCCTTCGACATGCCGACGCGGGCGATGTTGGTGCGCTCGTTGCCGAGCAGGAACTTGGCGTAATCCCAGCCCTTGTTCTCTTCGCCGACGAGGTTCTCCGCCGGCACCTCGACGTCGTCGAAGAACACTTCGTTGACTTCGCGGCCGCCATCGATGGTGACGATCGGGCGCACGGTGATGCCCTTCGACTTCATGTCGATAAGCAGGAACGAAATGCCCTGTTGCTTCTTCGCCGCCGGGTCGGTGCGCACGAGGCAGAATATCCAGTCGGCGTGCTGCGCCAGCGTGGTCCAGGTCTTCTGGCCGTTGACGATGTACTTGTCGCCCTTGCGCTCGGCCTTGGTCTTCAGCGAGGCGAGGTCCGATCCCGAACCCGGCTCGGAGAAGCCCTGGCACCACCAGTCAGTGAGATTGGCGATGCGCGGCAGGTAATGCTTCTTCTGCGCTTCGTTGGCGAAGGTGTAGATCACCGGGCCAACCATGTTGACGCCGAACGGCAGCGGCGGCGGCGCGGGCGTCGCCTGCATCTCTTCGTTGAAGATGTACTGCTGCACGGCGGTCCATTCGGTGCCGCCAAATTCCTTGGGCCAATGCGGAACGGCCCAGCCCTTCTTGTGCAGGATGCGCGTCCACTCCACCATGTCTTCCTTGGTGGTGTGGCGGTTCTCCGACAGCTTCTTCTTGATACCGGCCGGAACGTTATCGCGGAAAAACGCGCGGACTTCCTCGCGGAACGCCTGTTCTTCCGGAGTGAGGCTGAGATCCATAATGAGCTCCTCAAATGCGATCAGGTTTCACAGCGTCATTGCGGGGGACGAAGCGACAAAGCAATCCAGTCCTTTATTTTCAGTTCTGGGTTGCTTCGCTTCGCTCGCAATGACGAAGAAAGTGACTTACTGCACGATCTCGAACAGACCGGCCGAGCCCATGCCGCCGCCGACGCACATGGTGACGACCGCATACTTCGCCTTGCGACGACGGCCTTCGATCAGCGCGTGACCGGCAAGGCGCGCACCCGACATACCATACGGATGGCCCACCGAAATCGCGCCGCCGTTGACATTGAGCTTCTCCGGATCGATGCCGAGCTTGTCGCGGCAATACAGCACCTGCACCGCGAAGGCCTCGTTCAATTCCCACAGGTCGATGTCATCGACGGTGAGGCCATGGCGCTTCAGCAGACGCGGCACCGCGAACACAGGGCCGATGCCCATCTCGTCCGGCTCGCAGCCGGCGGAGACGAAGCCGCGGAAGATGCCGAGCGGCTTGAGGCCCTTTTGCGCGGCGAGCTTGTCGCTCATGATCACGGTGGCGCTGGCACCGTCCGAGAGCTGGCTGGCGTTGCCGGCGGTGATAGTGAAGCCATCGCCACGCACGGCCTTCAGGCTCGCAAGGCCCTCGGCAGTGGTTTCCGGGCGCGGGCCTTCGTCCTGCGACAGTGTCACGTCCTTGAACGAGACTTCCTTGGTGTCCTTGTTGACGACCGCCATCTTGGTGGAGATCGGCGCCAGTTCGTCGTTGAACTTGCCGCCCTGCTGCGCGGCCGCGGTACGGCGCTGGCTCTCCAGCGAGTACTCGTCCTGGCGCTCGCGCGAAATGCCGTAGCGCTTGGCCACCGTCTCGGCGGTGTCGAGCATCGGCATGTAGATATCCTTGTGCATCTTCACCAGTTCAGGATCGATCACATGGAATTTGTTGGCGTGATCGTTCTGCACCAGGCTGATCGATTCACCGCCGCCGCCGACGGCAATCTCGACGCCGTCGAACAGCACCGAACGCGCGGCAAGCGCGATCGCCTGCAAGCCCGAAGCGCACTGACGGTCGATGGTGGTACCGCCGACCGTGACCGGCAGGCCGGCGCGCAGCGCGGCCTTGCGGGCAATGTTGCCGCCGGTGGCGCCCTGCTGCATGGCAGCGCCCATCACCACGTCTTCGATTTCCTTCGGATCGAGCTTGGCGCGCTTCACCGCGTGCTCAATGGCGTGGCCGAGCAGGGTCGCGCCTTCGGTGTTGTTGAGAGCGCCGCGATAGGCCTTGCCGATCGGCGTGCGGGCAGTGGAAACGATAACGGCATCGGTCATGAACGACCTCCTGTTGCGAGTTTTGGTGAGTGTTGAACCGTGGGTGAAGGTTGCTGACTGCGCAATTCGTGGCGGGACAATTTGCCCACCGCGGTGCGCGGCAGTTCGTCGACGAACTCCAGCGCCGCCGGCAATTCATGCTTGCCGACCTTGCCGGTGAGAAAGGCGCGGAGTTCATCAAGGGTGAATGCGGCGACGTTCGGCTTCAATTTCACGAACGCCTTGGCGGCCTCGCCGCGATAGTCGTCCGGAACGCCGATCACCAGCACCTCGTGGACATCGGGGTGCGTATAGATCGCCTGCTCGATCATCTGCGGATAGACGTTGAAGCCGCCGGAGATGATCATGTCCTTCTTGCGGTCGACCAGATAGAAGTAGCCGTCGCTATCCATATAACCGATATCACCGGTGAGGAAGCGGTCGCCGACGAAGGCCTCGGCGGTTTCCTCCGGCCTGTTCCAATAGCCGCGCGTGACATTCGGCCCCTTGATGCGGATTTCGCCGGTCTCGTTCGGCGGCAGCACGCGCGACGGATCGTCCAGCGCCACCACATCGAGTTCGATGCCAGGCAGCATCAGGCCGATGGAGCCGGGCTTGTCCGGTCCGGTCGGCGGATGGCCCGTGCCGGGCGAACAGGTTTCGGTCATGCCCCAGCCGCTCTTGAGCGTCAGGCCGGTCTTGCGCTCGAACACTTTCGCAACTTCGACCGGCAGCGGCGCGCCGCCGGAGCCGGCCGCAGCGAGCGACGACAGGTCGCGGCTTTCCAGCGACGGATCGTTGGCGAGCGCGATCCACATCGTCGGCACGCCGGGAAAGATGGTAGCGCGCTTGGTCTCGATATCGCGCAGCACCGCGCCGACATCGAAGCGCTGATGCAGCGAGATCAGGTTGCCGTAACGGATGCAACCGAGCAGGATTACCGTCAGCGCGTAGATATGGAACAGCGGCAGCACGCAAATCACGCGCTCGACCGTGTTGCGCTCGGCGCGCGCTTTCGCGCCCCAGACGTCGTAGATCGACACCGCCGAGGTGAGATTGCGGTGGCTCAGCATCGCGCCTTTCGGCAGGCCGGTGGTGCCGCCGGTGTATTGCAGCAGCGCGACGTCCTCGACGTCGATCTGCGGCCATTGCGCAGGCTTCGTGGCGCCGGCAACGAACCGCTTGAAGGTGATGGCGCGGGGATCGTCCGGCAGCGCCGTCTGCGGCGTGCCGATTGCGCCCCAGTCGTCGTCCTCGCAAACAATGAGCTTGTCGAGAAGGCCCTTGGCGAGAAACCGCAGCGCCATCGGCAGCAGCGCCGATAGGTTGCTGGTGACCAGCACGCGCGCGCCGCTGTCGGTGAGCTTGTGCGACAACGCGATCTCGCCATCGAGCGGCGACAGATGCACCAACCGCGCGCCGGCTTTCAGCGCACCGAAGAAATTGATCGGATGATCCGGCGAATTGCCGAGAAACAGCGCAACCGAATGGCCCTTGCCGATGCCGTCGCGCAAAAATGCCGCCGCCACCTGATCGACTCGCGCCTGCAAGTCGACAAAGCTGATCGGACGGTCGCGAAATTCGAGCGCCGGCCGCGTGCCGTAATTCGCAACCGCAGTGGCGAGCAAGTCCGGCAAGGTGCCCCGCGCGATCGGAGCATCCCATCGCACGCCTTCCGGATAAAACTGCTCGCCGGGGTGAGTCATGAAAATGATGTCCACTACTTGAAAGCGGAGACAGCGCGTCCGTTCCCTCCCCCCTTGTGGGGGAGGGTCAGGGAGAGGGGTAAGCCACAAGCGCTGCGCTCGTGAAACCCCCACCCCCAACCCCTCCCCACAAGGGGGAGGGGAGCGCACAACACTGTGCTCCCAATCATTCCGTTCACGCCGCCTTGTTGGCCGCAGCGAGCGAGGCGAAGGTCTTGCCTTCCGCCGCCAGCTTCTTCAGCAGCGGCGCGGGCTCCAGCGACGGATCGTTGGTTTCCTTGGCATAGTACGACAACCGGTCGGCGATGTGCTTGAGGCCGACATGATCGGCATAGAACATCGGGCCGCCGCGATAGATCGGCCAGCCGTAGCCGTAGAGCCAGATCACGTCGATGTCGCTTGGACGCGAGGCGATCTTCTCCTCGAGAATGCGCGCACCCTCGTTGATCATCGGATAGATCATCCGCTCGAGGATTTCCTCTTCGCTGATGTTGCGCCCCTTGACGCCGAGCTTGGCGCGAACCTCCTCGAGCATCTTCTCGACTTCCGGATCGGGAAGCGGCGCGCGCGAACCCTGCTCGTACTTGTAGTAGCCCTTGCCGGTCTTCTGACCGTGACGGCCGGCTTCGTACAGCGCATCGCCGATCGGCGACTTGATGCCGCGATCCTGGCGCGAGCGCCAGCCGATATCGAGACCCGCAAGGTCGCCCATCGAGAACGGCCCCATCGGCAGACCAAACTTGGTCACCACGCCGTCGATCTGCTGCGGAAGCGCACCGTCGTACAGCAGCTTTTCACCCTGCTTGCCGCGCTGCGCCAACATGCGATTGCCGACGAAGCCGTCGCACACGCCAACCACCGCCGGCACCTTGGCGATGCGCTTGGCAATCGCCACCGCCGTCACCAGCACGTCCGGCGCGGTCTTCTCGGCGCGCACGATCTCGCACAGCTTCATGACGTTGGCGGGCGCGAAGAAGTGCATCCCGAGCACGTCCTGCGGGCGCTTGGTCACCGCGGCGATCTCGTTGATGTTGAGATACGACGTGTTCGAGGCCAGCACCGCGCCCGGCTTGGCGTATTTGTCGAGCGCCGTGAAGACCTCTTTCTTGATCGCCATGGTTTCGAACACCGCCTCGATGATGAGGTCGGCATCCTTGACGTTCTCAAGCCCGACGACACCGTTGATGAGGCCCATCCGCTTGGCGGGAGCGTCCGCCGGGATGCCGCCGCGCGCAGCGGTGTTCTCGTAGTTCTTCTGCATCACGCCCATGCCGCGCTTGAGCTGCTCGTCGCCAGTCTCGATCAGCGTGACCGGGATGCCCGCATTGGCGAACGACATCGCGATGCCGCCGCCCATGGTGCCAGCGCCAATGATGGCGACGCGCTCCACCTTGCGCGGCTTGGTGCCTTCCGGCACGCCGGCGACCTTGGCCGCCTCGCGCTCTGCGAAAAACGCATAGCGTTGCGCTTTCGACTGGTCGCCGGTCATCAGCTTCATGAAGCCTTCGCGCTCTTTCTTCAGGCCCTCATCGAACGGGAGGTCGATGGCGGCACCGACAGCGTCGGCGGCGGCGAACGGCGCTTCGAGCCCGCGCGCCTTCTTGGTCAGCGCAGCAACCGCATTGGTGAAGATCGAACGATCCGCCTTGGCGGCTTTGAGCTTGCCGTCCTCGTCGCGCAGGCGACGCAGCGGCCGCTTCTCGGCTACCACCTTCTTGGCGAACGCCACGGCGCCCGGCACCAAATCGTCGACGATCTCGTCGATCAGGCCGGCCTTCAATGCCTCAGCCGCACCGATCGGACTGCCGCCGACGATCATCTTCACCGCGAGTTCCGGGCCGACCGCGCGCGGCAGGCGCTGGGTGCCGCCCGCGCCCGGCAACAGGCCGAGCTTAACTTCCGGCAGGCCGAGCTTGGCCTCTTTAACCGCCACACGGAAATGCGCGCCGAGCGCGGTCTCGAGACCGCCGCCGAGCGCCGTGCCGTGAATGGCGGCGACCACGGGCTTCGGCGCGTTCTCCATCGCGGCGATGACTTCGTTGAGGCCCGGAGGCTGCGGCGGCTTGCCGAATTCAGTGATATCGGCACCGGCAATGAAGGTGCGTCCCGCGCAAGTAAGAACGATGGCCTGCACCTGCGGATCGCCCGCCGCAGTTTTGATCTGTTCAAAAATGCCGCGACGTACCGCCGCACTCAACGCATTGACCGGAGGGCTGTCGACCGTAACGATGGCAACAGCATCACGACGCTCCAACCGTACTACTTCGCTCACATCCATCTCCTTCAACCGCGTATTGATCCGGACAATCCGATCAGCGTTTTCTTCGATTTCGCACTGCGAAATCTAATTCCACATCTTGACAAGGAGGGTTATTTTGAAGAGCGTCCGTTGTCAACGAGGTGAGAATTGACACAACTCACCTTCAAACATTCGGGGGACACGCTGCAGCGATCGACGATCGGCAGTCAATGATCGAAAGATCAAAGATTGCATGATCGACATGTTACAGATGATCGAACATATGGCGACAGACCGTATCACGATCCACTGTAACGCGATCGGGTTCAAATTCACGAATTCAGACTCACAAATCGTCACGCCTCGCGCGTGAAGATTCACGGTTTCGGATTCATGATTTGAAACGTTCGGGCTCGCGCCCGGCGGCGTCGATGCACAGAGGGTTCGCGTAGCAGGCCATGAAGCGTCCAGCCAAGAAAGTGGCGACAGATCGCAATTTTGTCGTTGCTCTTGCCCGCGGCCTCGAAGTGTTGCGCGCATTTCATCCCAA
This sequence comes from Hyphomicrobiales bacterium, assembly GCA_017305555.1. Taxonomy (GTDB): domain Bacteria; phylum Pseudomonadota; class Alphaproteobacteria; order Rhizobiales; family Xanthobacteraceae; genus 62-47. The sequence goes on from JAFKKM010000031.1 coordinate 29,037, forward strand.
GGACGGGCTGCTCGGCAATCAGGAGATTGCCGCCCGCACCAACCTGCCGAAGCCAACCGTTTCCCGGCTGACCTATACATTGACCAAGCTCGGCTATCTTACACAGGTGCCGCGGTTCGAGAAGTATCAACTCACGCCCGCAGCCATGTCGCTCGGTTATGCCGCACTGGCCAATCTCGGCGTTCAGCATTTGTCCGAGTCGTTTCGCGAAGATGTGATGCGCGCCACCGGCGGCGCGGTCGCGGTCGGCGCGCGCGACCGGCTCAACATGATCTATTTCGGCCAGAGCCGCAGCGGCCTTGCGCTCGGCGTGCAGCTCGATGTCGGCTCGAAGGTTCCGATCGCGACGACAGCGATGGGCCGCGCCTACCTCTGGGCCCTGCCCGACGACGAACGCACGCAGTTGCTGCGCGAGTTACGCGAACATTACGGCAGCCGCTGGTCGCGCATTCGCGAAGGCATTGAACGCGCGGGCGAACTCGTCGCCAAACGCGGCTTCGCGATCTCCGTCGGCGAATGGCAGGACGACATTCACGCCGCCGGCGTCGCGATCACGCTCAACGACGGAACGGGTCCGTATGCATTCAACTGCGGCGCACCCGCATTCCGCTTCACGGAAGATCGTTTACTGAACGACATTGGACCACGTCTGGTGACGATGGTAAGGAACATCGAAGCGGCGTTGGGCGGCAGCTCGACATCGCATACAAAAAAAGCCGACACCAAAAAATCAAAAGGAGGAGGGAAAGTTGCGCGCATGGTTGCGGGGATTCGATAATCTTCACGGTCATGGCCTCCGGCGTTCATCGTCGGTTGCAATGACAGGGTTGGGCTGCCGCCGATGACACAGGCACAGCTCGCGCAGGGACAGGCCGCATCGGCCAATCCCCTGCTCGCGGTTCGCGACGTCAGCGTCGTGTTCGGCGGCATCGTCGCCCTCAATGGCGTGTCATTCGACATGAAGAAGGGACAAATCCTCGGCTTGATCGGGCCGAACGGCGCCGGCAAGACGACGCTGTTCAATTGCCTGAGCCGGCTCTATCAGCCGAGCAAGGGCGATATCCTGATGGAGGGCGTCAGCATCCTGTCGCGCCCGCCGCACAAGATCGCCGAGATCGGCATCGGCCGCACGTTCCAGAACGTCGCGCTGTTTCCCAACATGAGCGTGCTCGACAACGTGCGCGTCGGTATGCACGCGCATACCAGCAGCGACATCATCAGCGACTCGCTGAAGTTGCCGTGGGTGCGCCGTGGCGAGGCTGCGATCAATCGCAACGTCGATCAGATCCTCTCCTATCTCGATCTCACCAGCGTCGGCCATACGATCGTGTCGGGCCTGCCGTTCGGCACGCAGAAGCGCGTCGAACTGGCGCGTGCGCTCGCGGCCGAGCCGAAAATCCTGCTGCTCGACGAGCCGGCGGGCGGCTTGAACCATGAGGAAGTCTACATCCTCGGCGACCTGATCCGCCGCATTCGCGACGAGCGCGGCATCACCGTGCTGTTGGTCGAGCATCACATGGGGCTGGTGATGTCGATCGCCGATCATGTGGTCGCGCTCAACTTCGGCCGCAAACTCGCAGAGGGTACGCCGTCTCAGGTCCAGTCGGACCCGGAGGTCATCAAGGCTTATCTGGGGAGCAAGGACCAATGAGCGTATTGCTGAGTGTTCACGACCTGCGCGCCTATTACGGCCAGGTGCAGGCGCTTCACGGCCTGTCGTTCGATCTCAACGAAGGCAGCATGACCACGCTGCTCGGCGCCAACGGCGCTGGCAAGACCACCACCTTGCGCGCGATCTGCAACATGGTGCGCTCGACCGGCCCGATCCAGTTCGAGGGCAAGCCGCTCAACGGCAAGTCGACCGAGAACATCGTGCGTCTCGGCATCGCCCATGTCCCGCAAGGCCGTGGCACCTTCACCACGCTGACGGTGGAGGAAAACCTTCAGCTCGGCGCCATCAGCCGCAAGGACACGAAGGCGATCACCGACGACATCGAGCGGATGTACGCGCACTTCCCGGTGCTCAAGCAACGGCACACGCAGCAGGCCGGCACCCTGTCGGGCGGTGAGCAGCAGATGCTCGCGGTGGCGCGCGCCCTGATGCTGCGGCCGCGGCTGATGCTGCTCGACGAGCCCTCGTTCGGCCTCGCGCCGCTGATCGTACGCGACCTGTTCAACATCCTCGGCAAGATCAATCGCGAGGACAAGGTCTCGATCCTGGTGGTGGAGCAGAACGCGCAGCTCGCCCTCGAGATCGCGGACAAGGCTTACGTCATTGAAACCGGTCGGATCGTCATGTCGGGCAACGCGAAGGAAATCGCGAACGACGAGTCGGTACGCAAATCCTATCTCGGTTACTGAGGAGACCGGCCATGGAGCTTTTTATCAATCAAGTCCTGGCTGGCATCGCCACGGGCGCGATCTACGCCTGTATGGCGCTGGCTATCGTCATGATCTTTCAGGCGATCGACCATCTGAACTTCGCCCAGGGCGAAATGGCGATGTTCGCCACGTTCATCGCCTGGCAACTGATGCAGTGGGGCGTACCCTACTGGTGGGCCTTTCTGCTGACGTTGATCATCTCGTTCGCGGGCGGCGTCATCATCGAACGCCTGCTGTTCAAGCCGTTGGCCAAGGCACCGGTGCTCACCAACGTCGCCGGCTTCATCGCGCTGTTCGCCATCGTCAACAGCGTCGCCGGCCTGATCTGGGACTTCACCATCAAGCAGTTCCCGACGCCGTTCGGCTCCTCGCCGTTCCTCGGCAGCCAGCTCATCTCGACCCACCAGGTCGGCATGATCGGCGTGACGCTGGGGCTGCTGATCGCGCTGTTCGTGTTCTTCCGCTTCACGCGGATCGGACTTGCGATGCGGGCGGCGGCGGCGATGCCTGAATCGGCGCGTCTGGTCGGCATCAACACCGGCTGGATGGTTGCGCTCGGCTGGGGCATGGCGTCCGCCATCGGCGCCATCGCCGGCATCCTGATCGCACCGGTGGTGTTCCTCGAACCGAACATGATGGGCGGCGTGCTGATCTACGGATTTGCCGCGGCTGTGCTCGGCGGCCTCACCAGCCCACTCGGCGCCGTGCTCGGCGGCTTCCTGGTCGGCGTCTTCGAGAACCTCGTCGGCACCTATGTCCCGGGCGTCGGCAACGAATTGAAGCTGCCGATCGCGCTGGCGCTGATCGTCATCGTTCTGGTTGTCAAACCGACCGGCCTGATGGGCCACACCGTCGTAAAGCGAGTTTGATCATGAGCACCATTCAAGAATCCGCTGCCGAAACTCAAGCCGCGACTGTCGACGCACCGCCCAAGAAGGCCATGGGACTGGGCCGCACGGCATCATGGGTGATGTTGATCATCCTGCTCATCCTGCCGCTGTTTGTCAGGAACTTCGTGATCTTCCAGGTGACGATGCTCCTGATCTACGGCATCGCCGTGCTCGCGCTCAACATCCTCACCGGCGGCAGCGGCCAGTTCTCGCTCGGCCAGAGCGCGTTCTATGCCATCGGTGCCTATACCGCCGCGATCCTGATCGAACACGGCAACGTCAACTACGTCCTGACGCTGCCCGCCGCCGGCATCATCTGTTTCATTGTCGGCTTCCTGTTCGGACTCCCGGCGCTGCGGCTGTCCGGCATCTACCTGGCGCTGGCGACCTTCGCTCTCGCCGTAGCGATGCCGCAACTGTTGAAGCTCGGCGTGATCGAGCATTGGACCGGCGGCGTCCAGGGCCTGGTGGTGACCAAGCCCGATGCGCCGTTCGGCCTGCCGATGTCGCAGGACATGTGGCTGTACTACTTCACGCTGGTGGTCTCGATCGCGATCTATATCGCCTCGGTCAACCTGCTGAAGTCGCGTTCCGGACGCGCGATGATGGCGATCCGCGACAATGAGATCGCCGCCTCCGCCATGGGCGTCGATCTCTCGATCTACAAGACGCTGGCGTTCGGCGTCTCGGCCGGCATCACCGGCGTCGCCGGTGCGCTCGGCGCCATCGCGGTGCAGTTCGTCGCACCGGACAGCTACACCTTCCAGCTCGCCATCGCGCTGTTCCTCGGCATGGTGGTCGGCGGTGTCGGCTGGCTGCCGGGCTCGCTCGTGGGGGCAGCCTTCATCGTGTTCGTTCCCAACATCGCCGAAGAAATTTCGAAGGGGCTCTCCGGCGCCTTCTTCGGCGTGCTGCTGTTCGCTGTCATCTACCTGGTGCCGCACGGCGCCCGGCAGGCCGCGATCTTTGCCGAAAACCTGTTCAACAAACTCAGAAGGAGCTAAGCGGGTAATGAACTTCCAACAAAAATTAAGAATCGCCACGTTCTCAACGGCGATCATGGCCTTTGCTGCAACCGGGGGCAGCGCTCTCGCCCAGAAGAAATACGACACGGGTGCGAGCGACGCGGAGATCAAGATCGGCAACATCATGCCGTATAGTGGTCCCGCGTCCGCCTACGGCATCATCGGCAAGACCGAAGCGGCCTATTTCCAGATGATCAACGACAAGGGCGGCATCAACGGGCGCAAGGTGAACTTCATCACCTACGACGACGCCTACAGCCCGCCCAAGGCGGTCGAGCACACCCGCAAGCTGGTCGAGAGCGACGAGGTCCTGCTGGTGTTCAACCCGCTGGGCACGCCGTCCAACACCGCGATCCAGAAGTATCTGAACGCCAAGAAGGTGCCGCAACTGTTCGTCGCTACCGGCGCGGCGAAGTGGAACGATCCGACGCACTTCCCCTGGACCATGGGCTGGCAGCCCAACTACCAGGACGAAGCGCGGATCTATGCCAAGTACCTGCTGAAGGAGAAGCCCGACGCCAAGGTCGCGGTGCTGTACCAGAACGACGACTTCGGCAAGGACTACGTCAAGGGCTTCAAGGAAGGCCTCGGCGACAAGGCGAAGTCGATGATCGTCATCGAGGAGAGCTATGAGGTCTCCGAGCCGACGATCGACTCGCACATCGTCAAGATCAAAGCCTCGGGCGCCGATACGCTGATGGACTTCACCACGCCGAAGTTCGCCGCGCAGACCATCAAGAAGAACGGCGAACTGAACTGGAAGCCGCTGCACATCGTCACCAACGTCAGCATCTCGGTCGGCGCGGTGATGAAGCCCGCTGGCTTCGAACATGGCCAAGGCGTGCTGTCGGCGGCTTACCTCAAGGACGGTGCTGACCCTCAGTGGAACGACGACGAAGGCATGAAGAAGTGGATCGCCTTCGTCGACAAGTACATGCCGGGCGCCAACAAAGCCGATAGCGGCCTCGTCTACGGCTACGGTGCGGCCCAGACCCTGCACAAGGTGCTGGAGATGGCCGGCGACAACCTCACGCGTGCGAACGTGATGAAGCAGGCCGCAAGCCTGAAGGACTTCCAGACCGACGTGGCTCTGCCGGGTGTCAAGATCAACACCAGCGCCACCGACTTCGCCCCGATCCAGCAAGTGCGAATGATGCGCTTCAAGGGCGAGAAGTGGGAGTTGTTCGGCGACATCATCAGCAGCGACGGCAGCCACTGATCGGGCGCAACCGTACTGTTCAAGCATGACCCGCGGCCTCGCCCCTCCCCGGGGCGGGGCCGCCTTTCTTTGAAAAATTCAAACCACGAGGACACCATGTCGAGACGACTATCGTTTGCCACCTCCACATTCGCCGCCGCGACGCTTGCGCTTGCCATGTCCGGCGGACATGCATTGGCGCAGAAGAAATACGATACCGGCGCCACCGACACCGAAATCAAGATCGGCAACATCGTGCCCTATAGCGGCCCCGCCTCCGCCTATGGCGTGGTCGGCAAGGCCATGGGTGCCGTGTTCCACCGCGTCAACGACGCGGGCGGCATCAACGGCCGCAAGATCAACTTCATTTCCTACGACGACGCCTACAGCCCGCCTAAGGCGGTCGAACAGGTGCGCAAGCTGGTCGAGAGCGACGAGGTGCTGCTGGCCTTCGGCGTGCTGGGCACCCCCTCCAACTCGGCGATCCAGAAATACCTCAACGCCAAGAAGGTGCCGCAGCTTTTCCTCGCCACCGGCGCGACCAAGTGGAACGATCCGAAGCACTTCCCCTGGACCATGGGCTGGCTGCCGAGCTACCAGGCCGAAGGCAATATCTACGCCAAGTATCTGTTGAAGGATCATCCCGGCAAGAAGATCGCGATCCTCTACCAGAACGACGACTTTGGCAAAGACTACCTGAAGGGCATCAAGGACGGCCTCGGCGACAAGGCCTCGAATATCGTCATCGAGGAAAGCTATGAGCTGTCCGAACCGACCATCGACACCCACATCGTCAAGATGAAGGCGAAGAATCCCGACGTGATGGTCTACTTCACCACGCCGAAGTTCGGCGCGCAGGCGCTGAAGAAGGTCGGCGAACTGGCCTGGAAGCCGGTGCAGATCATCGCCAACGTCAGCGCCTCGACCGCAACGGTGATGAAGCCCGCCGGCTTCGAGAACGCGCAGGGCGTGATTTCCGCCGCCTACGCCAAGGATGCCAGCGACCCACAGTGGAAGGACGACGCCGGCATGAAGGACTTCGACAGCCTGCTGGCGAAGTACCTGCCCGACACCAACCGCGTCGATAGTTCGGCGATGACCGGCTACAACATGGCGCTGACCATGGTGGCCCTGCTCAAGAATTGCGGCGACGACCTGACCCGCGCCAACATCATGAAGCAGGCGGCGAATTTCAAAGATCTCGAAATCGCCGGCCTGCTGCCGGGCATCAAGATCAACACCAGCCCGACGGACTTCGCACCCATCAGCCAGTTGCAGTTGATGCGGTTCGACAACGGCCGCTGGCAACTGTTCGGCGACGTCATCAGCAGCGACGCCGGCAAATGATCTGACCGTCTTCCTATCGCGCCTGCCGCGGCCTCGCTCCTTCGGAGCGGGGCCGTTTCTTTTGCGATGCCGCAAACGGCTTCGTGACTGCACATCGCGGCGCACACACGGGATTTCCTGTTGCCGAACTCCGCGTGGGAGCGTTGAATATCGGCGAGGCCAACGCGCCTCCAATAATAAAACACGACACATCAACACCACAGAGGGAGGCTCGACATGCCCGTTCTTAAACGGCCGGCGGCGGCGTTTTCGGCTGCCTTGATTGTTCTTGCGACCGCCAGCAGCGCCGCGTTCGCACAGAAGAAATACGACACCGGCGCAAGCGATACCGAAATCAAGATCGGCAACATCATGCCCTACAGCGGACCGGCTTCCGCCTACGGCGTAATCGGCAAGACCGAAGCCGCTTACTTCAAGATGATCAACGAGCAGGGCGGCATCAACGGCCGCAAGATCAACTTCATCTCCTACGACGACGCCTATAGCCCGCCGAAGACCGTCGAGCAGGCGCGCAAGCTGGTGGAAAGCGACGAGGTGCTTTTCATCTTCAATTCACTGGGGACGCCGCCGAACTCGGCGATCCACAAATACATGAACGCCAAGAAGGTGCCGCAACTGTTCGTCGCGACCGGCGCGACCAAGTGGAACGATCCGAAGGACTTTCCGTGGACCATGGGCTGGCAGCCAAGCTACCAGAGCGAAACCCGGATCTACGCCAAGTACATCCTGCAACACATGCCGAAAGCCAAGATCGCCGTGCTGTATCAGAACGACGACTACGGCAAGGACTACCTGAAGGGACTGCTCGACGGCCTCGGCGCCAAGGCGAAGACCATGATCATCGCCCAGGACAGCTATGAGCTTTCCGAGCCGACGATCGATTCCCATATCGTCAAGCTGAAGGCGTCCGGCGCCGATGTGTTCATGAACATCACCACGCCGAAATTCGCCGCGCAGGCAATCAAGAAGATGGCGGAGATAGGCTGGAAGCCGACGCACTTCCTCAACAACGTCAGCGCCTCGATCGGCAGCGTCATCAAGCCGGCCGGCTACGAGAACTCGCAGGACATCATCTCCGCCACCTACCTGATGGATGCCGCCGATCCGCAATGGAAGGACAACGCGGGCATGAAGTCGTTCGACGATTTCCTCGCCAAGCAGTTCCCGGAAGGCAACCGGCTCGATGGCGGCGTCATGGTCGGCTACAACGTCGCCCAGACCATGGTGCAGGTGCTCAAGCAGTGCGGCGACAACCTGACCCGCGCCAACGTGATGAAGCAGGCGGCGAGCCTGAAGGGTTACAGTTCGACCAATCTCCTGCCGGGCATCAAGATCAACACCAGCGCCACCGATTTCGCGCCGATCGAGCAGTTGCAGCTCATGCGATTCAAGGGCCAGCAATGGGTGCTGTTCGGCGATATTATCAGCGGCGAGGTCGGCGGATAGAACGGTTTCGTTTAGATGGAATCAGCAACGCGTCATGGCCGGGCTTGTCCCGGCCATCCACGTCTTTGCCTTGCGAGGACTTCAAGACGTGGATGCCCGGCACAAGGCCGGGCATGACGGACTTGGATGCTTCCGTCAAAATGAAACGCTCTAATGAAATGCGGATAGGTGAACCACTTTAACCTCCCCGCCAAAATCGGAACCCCTCGCACCGCGAGGGTTTTCTTTTAGCGCGATCGGATGGATAACCGGTGACCCGTCCTGACCTGTTCAGCGAGCCCGCAGTGCCATGACCGATCGACGCGCCCTCCTCCGTTCCATCTTCGATGCCGCCGTCGCCGCCGCGCATCCGGATTCGATCCTGGCCCGGCATCTGCCACCGCCTCCGAAGGGCCGCGTGATCGTGCTCGCCGCTGGCAAGGGCGCCGCCGCGATGGCCGCCGCCGCCGAGCGGCATTACCTCGACGACAAGGGCCTCGCGCCCGAGCGCCTGACCGGCATCGCCACCACGCGGCACGGTCATGCCGTGCCGACCCGCCGCGTCAAGGTGATCGAGGCCGGCCATCCGGTGCCGGACGAAGCCGGCCTCAAGGCCGCGGACGAGACGCTGGCGCTGGCCGCCACCGCCACCGCCGACGATCTGTTGCTGGTGCTGATTTCCGGCGGCGGCTCCGCCAACTGGATTGCGCCGACGGATGGCGTGTCGTTCGCGCAGAAGCAGCAGATCAACCGTGCGCTGCTGCGCTCCGGTGCGCCGATCGGCGAGATCAACACCGTCCGCAAGCATCTGTCGCGGATCAAGGGAGGCCGCCTCGCCGCCGCCGGACACAACGCGCAGATCGTGACGCTGGCGATTTCCGATGTGCCGCGCGACGATCCTGCCGCCATCGCATCCGGCCCCACGGTGCCGGACCCGACCACGCTCGCCGACGCCCGCGCCATCGTCGCCCGCTACGATCTTGCGCTCGACGACGCAGTGCGCCGCGCGCTCGACGATCCGCACAACGAGAGCCGCAAGCCCGGCGACGCCGCATTCGCCCGCGCGCGGTTCGAACTGATCGGCCGACCGAGAGATTCGCTGGACGCGGCGGTGAAGGTTGCGCGCGATGCCGGCTATGAGGTGATCGATCTCGGTGCCGATCTCGAGGGCGAAGCCCGTGACGTCGCGGCTTTGCACGCGGCGATGGCGAGGAAAGCCCGCTCCGAAGGCAAGCGCATCGCTATCGTCTCCGGCGGCGAACTCACCGTTACCGTGCGCGGCAAGGGACGCGGCGGCCCCAATCAGGAATACGCATTGTCGCTGGCGCAGCACCTTGCCGATATGCAAGGCGTGTCAGCAATCGCCGCGGACACCGACGGCGCCGACGGCGGTGCCGGCAACGCCACCGATCCGGCCGGCACGACGATCGACGCGCGCACCTTCGCGGCGATGAAAGCGCGCGGGCTCGACCCCGCCGCCTATCTCGCCAACAACGACGCCACGACGTTCTTCGAGGCGACCGGCGATCTCCTGATCACCGGCCCGACGCTCACCAACGTCAACGACGTACGGATCATTTTGGTCGATTGATCGAAAGATGCGATGATCTAAGGTGAGATAAGTTGATGCCGAGTCGCGGGTTAATCAGGGTCATTGCCGGGCTTGACCCGGCAATCCATCCTTTCAAAAAAGATGGATGCGCGGATCAAGTCCGCGCATGACGACAGTGGCACTGCATTGCTTCGCCGCTAACGCTCTTCGCAATGACGGGCGAATGAGTCAGAAACCGAAACGCATCTCGCTTCAGAAGTCCCGCGCCAGCGTCGCCAGCATCTCCAGTAGCGCGGTGCGGTTGGCGGGGCCTAGCACCTCGTTGAGACGCGCTTCGTGCTTGGTTGCCACCAGCTTCTTGGCGCGCGCCAGAATGGTGCGGCCGTTGTCGGTCAGCATCAGGATGTGCGAGCGGCGGTCGTTCGCCGAGCGGACCCGGACGCATAATTCGCGGCTCTCGAGGCTGTCGAGCATCGCGACAAAATTTGGCCGCAAGATTCCCAGCGTGTTGGCGATCTCGGTTTGGTTGCGGCCGGGATTGCGGTCAATCAACAGCAGTACCGAGAACTGCGCCGGCGTCAGGTTCAGCGAGGCCACGCAGCGGATAAAGTCATCGAATATCCGAAGTTGCGCCCGCTTGAGCGAATAGCCGAGCAGTTCGGACAGTTCGCCCATCTTGATCTGGCTGGCTTCCTCGTGGTCCTCGACCACTTCGCGGGCCTTGCCCGGCTTCGAAGCATTCAGTTCAGCCGTTCTCGACGCGGTCATCGCTTGCTCGCTCCGGCGGCGCCTTGAACAACCCTTTGGACAACCCGGCGGGATTCGGCGCACTTGAGATTATATTCGATAATCGTTATTGATCATATCAAATAGTCACGGCAGATTTCAACTGCCGCGACCGCTTGCCGGTGGACCGAATCCACGGCAAGGCGGTGCTGGAGGGGGAGCCCGGCCTTGAATACGACGATCCTGCTGTTCCTGCTTCAGGACGGCATTACCAATGGCGCTGTCTATGCCCTGCTCGGGCTGGCAATGGTGCTGGTCTTCGCGGTCACCCGCGTCATCCTGATTCCGCAAGGCGAATTTGTGGCGTATGGCGCCCTGACCTACGCCACGCTGGCCACCGGCCAGACCCCAGGCACGGCGATGCTCGCGGTGGTGATGGGGCTGGTCGCCTTCGTTTTCGACCTGTTCGCGGCGCGCAAGGCGTTTCGCGTCAAGACGATCCTGCGCGCGGTTGCGGTCGACATCGTCTTCCCTGTCGTGGTGCTCGCCCTGACCTGGGGACTGGCCGGGCGCTACAACGCCATCCCGGTCAACATCGCGCTGTCGCTCCTGATCGTCGCCGCCATCGGGCTGTTTCTCTACCGCATCGCATTCCAGCCGATCGCCCACACCTCGGTGCTGGTATTGCTGATCGCCTCCGTCGGCGCGCATCTCGCGCTGGAAGGTTTCGGCCTGATCTTCTTCGGCGCCGAGGGCCTGCGCGGCCCGGCCATCTCCAACGCGATGATCACCATCGGCCAGTTGCAGATCACCGGCCAGAGCCTCGCGGTCTACGGCATCACCATCGCGCTGATCGTGGCGCTGTGGCTGTTCTTCGACTTCACGCTGTATGGCAAGGCGCTGCGCGCCACCGCGGTGAACCGGTTAGGGGCGCGGCTGGTCGGCATCCGCACCTCGCTGTCGGGCCAGATGGCGTTTCTGCTCGCTTCGGTGATCGGCGCGATCTCCGGTATCCTGATCGTGCCGATCACAACGCTCTATTACGACACCGGCTTTATCGTCGGCCTGAAAGGTTTTGTCGCCGCGATCATCGGCGGGCTCATCAGCTATCCGATCACCGCCGCCGCCGCCATCGTGGTCGGTCTCGTCGAGGCGTTCTCGTCGTTCTATGCCAGCAACTACAAGGAAGTCATCGTCTTCACGCTGATCATTCCGGTCCTCGTCCTGCGCTCGCTCGCCGCGCCCGACGTCGAGGAAGAGAAGGAGTGACGACCATGACACAACGTTGGCCGATCATTCTTTTCGCATTGGTGATGGCGGCGCTGCCGCTGGTCCCCGAGCTTCCGCCGTTCTGGATCGTGTTGCTGAACAACATCGGCCTCGCCGCGCTGGTGGCGATGGGCTTGGTGCTGCTTACCGGCGTCGGCGGCCTCACCTCGTTCGGGCAAGCGGCCTTCTGCGGCTTCGGCGCCTACACCACCGCCGTACTCTCCACCGCCTACGGCGTGTCACCGTGGCTGACGCTGCCGCTGGCGCTGATCGTCAGCGGCCTCGCCGCCGTGGTGCTCGGCCTGATCACGGTACGCCTCTCCGGCCACTACCTGCCGCTCGGCACCCTGGCCTGGAGCCTCGGCCTCTACTACCTGTTCGGCAAACTGGAATTCGTCGGCCGCAACGACGGCATTTCGGCGATCCCACCGCTCGAAATCGGCTCGTGGCGGATGCTCGATGCCGGCTCGATCTATTACGTGATCTGGATCGCCGTGATCCTCTCCGCCGTTCTCACCACCAACCTGCTGGATTCCCGCACCGGGCGCGGCATCCGCGCGCTGCGGCGCGGCCACATCGCGGCCGAAGCCTTCGGCGTCAACACCGCGCGCGCGAAGCTATTGGTGTTCATCTATGCCGCCGTGCTCGCCGGATTGTCCGGCTGGCTCTACGCGCACTTCCTGCGCGCGGTGACGCCGACGCCGTTCGGCGTCCACGCCTCGATCGAATATCTGTTCATCGCCGTGGTCGGCGGCGCCGGCTACATCTGGGGCGGTGTGCTCGGCGCGGTCATCGTCATCGTGCTGAAGGAAATCCTGCAAAGCTACCTGCCGCTGATCTTCGGCGGACAAGGCCAGCTCGAACTGATCGTGTTCGGGCTGGTACTGGTGGCGCTGGTGCATCTCGCGCCCGGCGGCGTTTGGCCATGGCTCGCCGGTCTGTTGCCGTTCAAGCGCCGCCCGCCTCGCATCGATACCTCGCTGCAACTCGCCGCGCGGCCCGCGACCGAACTGCCACCGGTGCTGCTGCAACTCGAGGGCGCGCGCAAGCAGTTCGGCGGCGTGCTTGCGGTCAACGACGTGAGCTTTTCCGTGAAGCCGAAAGAGATCGTCGCGTTGATCGGGCCGAACGGTGCCGGCAAGAGCACCACCTTCAACCTCATTACCCGCGTGCTCGATTCCAGCGCCGGACGCATCACGGTCTGCGGCACCGACGTCGCCGGCACCACGCCGCAGCAGATCGCACGGCTCGGCGTCGCCCGCACGTTCCAGCACGTCAAGCTGGTCCCGGACATGACGGTGCTGGAAAACGTCGCGCTCGGCGCGCATCTGCGTGGTCGCTCCGGCACCTTCGCCAGCATGTTGCGACTCGACCGCGCCGATGAAGCCAAATTGCTGGCGGAAGCCGCGCGGCAGATCGAACGTGTCGGGCTCAAGGATCAGATCGATCAACTGGCGGGCAGCCTCTCGCTCGGCCAACAGCGGATCGTCGAGATCGCCCGCGCATTGTGCGTCGATCCGGTGCTGCTGCTGCTCGATGAGCCGGCGGCGGGCCTGCGCCACATGGAGAAGCAACAACTTGCCGCACTGCTGCGGCAACTGCGCGACGGCGGCATGTCGATCCTTCTGGTGGAGCACGATATGGGATTTGTCATGGACCTCGCCGACCGCATCGTTGTGCTCGACTTCGGCACCAAGATCGCGGAAGGCACACCGGATGCGATCAAGACCAACCCCGATGTGATCCGCGCCTATCTCGGAGCCGCCGCATGACCGCTTCTCTGCTCTCGGTCTCCGATGCATCGATCTCCTACGGCAAGGTCGAGGCTGTGCGCTCGGTGTCGCTCGACGTCGGCCGCAACGAGATCGTCACCATCGTCGGTGCCAACGGCGCGGGCAAGACCACGCTACTCAACGCCATCATGGGCATCCTGCCGCAGAGCGGCCGCATCCGCTTCGACGGTATAGACATCGCCGGAATCGAAATCGAGGATCGCGTCGCGGCCGGGCTGTCGCTGGTGCCGGAGCATCGCGAGCTGTTCGGCACCATGAGCGTCGAGGACAACCTGCAACTCGGTGCATTCCGCAATGCCAAGGCTGCGGCGCAATCCTTCGAACGGGTCTATGCGCTGTTTCCGCGCCTCAAGGAACGACGGCAGCAACTCGCTGGCACGCTGTCCGGCGGCGAACAGCAGATGCTGGCGATGGGCCGCGCACTGATGGGCGAACCGCGCCTCTTGATGCTTGATGAGCCGAGCCTCGGCCTCGCGCCACTGATCGTCGCCGACATCTTCAAGACGGTGGGCGAATTGCGTGCGGCCGGCGTCTCGGTGCTGCTGGTCGAGCAGAACGCGAAAGCGGCTTTGCAGATCGCCGACCGCGCCTATGTGATGGAACTGAGCAGTTTCATTCTCGATGGTGCAGCCGACGCCGTCGCCGCCGATCCGCGCGTCATCGCCAGCTATCTCGGCTTCCAGAACGACGCGGCAACGGCGCGCTAGATCGCGCGCAATCCGCTGAGCCTGAACCACCATTGCGAGCGGAACGGAGCAATCTCCTTGCAATGACGCGTCGGGGCCTCAAGAATCCTGTTTCCCGTCGCAGGGACACGCGCTAAGACCCGCGCATCTCCTCTTCTCGTATCGGGCCGGCCATGACCACCAGCATCACCAAAGTCGCGCTGATCACCGGCGCCGCGCGCGGCATCGGGCTCGCGACCGCGAAACGATTTCTCGCCGAGGGCTGGGCCGTTGCGCTTCTCGACATCGAGGGCACCCAGTTGCGCGAAGCGGCGGCTTCGCTGGCCGACCCGGTCAACGTGCTGACATTGCATTGCGACGTGTCCGACGCGGCGGCGGTGAACGCGGCAATGGCGCGCGTCAATGAACGTTTCGGCCGGCTCGATGCGCTGGTCAACAACGCCGGCGTCGCGGTGTTCAAGCCGATCCTGGAGACCGCCGACGACGAATGGGACCGCGTGCTCGCGGTCAACCTCACCGGACCGTTCCTCTGCATCAAGGCGGTGGCGCCCTTCATGCGCGAGCATGGCGGCGGCGCCATCGTCAATATCACCTCGATCTCGGGATTGCGCGCCTCGACGTTGCGCGTCGCCTACGGCACCAGCAAGGCCGGGCTCGCGCATCTCACCAAGCAGGCGGCGGTCGAACTGGCCTCGCTCGGCATCCGCGTCAACGCGGTGGCGCCGGGACCGGTCGATACCGCGATGGCCAAGGCCGTGCACTCGCCGGCGATCCGCGCCGACTATCACGACGCCATTCCGCTCAATCGCTACGGGCTGGAGGAAGAGCTCGCCGAAGCAATCTTCTTCCTGTGCAGTGAGCGTTCAAGCTACATCACCGGGCAGTTGCTCGCCGTCGACGGCGGCTTCGACGCCGCCGGTATCGGCCTGCCGACACTGCGCCGGGAAGGCAAGAACGGGTAACGGCTTCACGTATCCCAGTCGTGTCGTCCCTGCGCAGGCGGGGACGACGTTGGTGCTGCAAATCTCCGCATGGCAAGATTGCAGCCGCAGCGCGTGCAATTTCCGCGCGGCGTGCCTAGATGACGGAAACACATTCCTCTGCGGCTCCGCAGCAAACTCTCATGGACATTGCGATGGCCCCCTATTCAATTCTCGATCTGGTTCGCGTCACTGAAGTGACCGATGCGCGCGGCGCGCTCGACAATGCGCGCGATCTTGCCGCCCACGCCGAGCAATGGGGCTACACCCGTTTCTGGGTGGCCGAACATCACAACATGGCCGGCATCGCCTCGGCTGCGACGTCGGTAGCCATCGGCCACATCGCGGCTGGGACAAAACACATCCGCGTCGGCGCCGGCGGCGTGATGCTGCCGAACCACGCGCCGATCGTCATCGCGGAGCACTACGGCACCCTGGAGCGGCTGTTCCCCGGCCGCATCGATCTCGGGCTCGGCCGCGCGCCCGGTACCGATCAACTGACCATGCAGGCGCTGCGCCGCAGTCTCACCAATGCCGACAACTTTCCGCACGACGTGCTGGAATTGCAGGCCTACTTCGCCGAGGTCGCGCCGGGTCAGCGCATTCAGGCGGTGCCGGCGGCGGGCACCCATGTGCCGTTGTGGATTCTCGGCTCCTCGACCTATGGCGCGCAGGTCGCCGCCGAGTTCGGTTTGCCTTACGCGTTCGCCTCGCACTTCGCGCCGGCTCAACTGATGCCGGCACTGGATATCTATCGCGCGCGTTTCAAGCCCTCCGCGCAACTCGCGAAGCCCCACGCCATGGTCGGCATCAACATCGTCGCGGCTGACACCGATGCCGAAGCGAAGCGGCTCGCCACCACGCAACAAATGTCGTTCACCAACATTTTCCGTGGCACACGGGGCCTTTCGAAGCCGCCGATCGACGACATCGAAACATATTGGACGCCGATGGAAAAGGCACAGGTCGCGCAGATGCTCGGATGCACCATCGTCGGCGACCTCGATACGGTGCGTGCCGGTGTTGCCAGCCTTGTCGAGCAGACTGCGGCGGACGAGTTGATGATCGTCTCCGACATCTTCGACCATGCCGCGCGGCTGCATTCGTATGAACTGATCGCGCAGGCGATGCGTTAACCGCCAATCACGATGCTCCGCTGCATCCGCTGTGCGACGCTCGCGCGATGGGTGATGGCGACGATAGTGGTCGACGCGCAATGCTGCAACAGCGCGTCGAGTACGCGTGTCTCGGTCGCCGAATCCAATGACGACGTGCTCTCATCGAGGACCAGGATATCCGGCGCAAGTAATAGCGCGCGGGCGATGCCGAGCCGCTGGCGCTGTCCGGCGGAGAGATCGATGCCGCCCTGCCCCAGCAGCGTGTCGTAGCCTTGCGGTAACCGCATGATATCGGCGTCGATGGCAGCGATGGCGGCCGCATTGCGGATGTCGGGCGTCCCCATCGTTGGCAAACCGATGGTGAGATTTTCCGCTACGCTGCCGGTGAAGACGTCGATCTCGTGCGGCACCACCACGATACGCCGCCGTAATTCGCCGAGCGGAATCGACTCAAACGGCTTGCCGTCGAGCAGAATGGCACCGCTTTCCGGCCGCCGCGCGCCGAACAACAGGCTCGCCAAGGTGCTCTTGCCAATGCCGCTGGGACCGACCACCGCCACCTTGTCGCCGGGCGCGAGCGAGAACCACAGGTCGCGCAGCACCGGCGTCTCCGCGCCGGCATAGCGAAACGACAGGCCGGTGACATCGAGCCGCGCCCCGTGCGATTGCTGCTGGACCGATGCGCCGCCGACATCCTCGTGCGGGCCGGCAGCGATATCGGACAGCCGTGCCACCGACACCGTCATCGCCTGAAAATCGTCGAAGGTTTTCACCAAGTTCAGCACTGGCACCGCCAATGAGCCGCCGACCGACAGGAACAACACGAAATCGCCGATGCTGATGCCGCCGTCGATGACGCGCAGGCCGCCGACCAGCGCGATCGCCGCCGTGATCAATCCGCCGGCGAACCGGCCGACCGCATCAAGCCCCGCCGACATCCGGATCACCGCGAAATGCGCGTCGAGATCGGCAGTCAGGCATTGCTCGAAGCGACGTTCCGCGAAGCCATGCGCCGAGTTGAAGCGCAAGGTCGCGACGTAGGCAATGGCCTCGACCAAATGCGCCCAGTAGCGGCTGCGCGCCTCGAACCACGCCCCCTCGCGCGCACGCAAGGCGCGAGCGAACAGCACATGCAACACTGCCAGCGCCACGACAATCGCGATGACGATGAGCCCGACTCGCGCGTCGACCACCAGCATCGCCACCGCCAGCACCGCGATGGTGCCGAGGCTCAGCACGCCTTCGATCAGGTTGTCGCTGGCGCCCTGCGCGAGCCGTTCGGCTTCCTCGAAAGTGCGCCCGAGCAGCCCCTGATCGCGGCTTTCCTTCCGATCCACCGGCAGCCGCAGCACGGCGGCGAAGGCCGGCTCCAGCAAAGCGCGGCGCAGTTCGAGCCCGGCGGCCGCCGACAAGAGCCGCCGCATAAACGCGCAGGCGGCATCCATCAGCGCGATGCAGCCGAGCGCGGCACCAACCGCGATCACCGCCATCGCGGCGTGCGAAGGAAACACGTTGTCGATCAGATGCGCGAGCAACGCCGGCGGCGCCAGCGCCAGCGCGCTCAACACCAGCGACACGACCAGTGCCGGCACCATGCGGTGGCGCTGATGCCAGCCGAGCCGCAGCAGCACCCGTAACAGGCGCGGCAATCCGCCCGTGCTGCCGGCCTCCAATAATCGCGCCAGCCACGCGATATCCGGCACGACGACAGCTTCCGCGCTGGCATTTTCCTGAATGCGCTTCGCGCTCATGGATTTTCGAGCAGGTCGGCCATGGCGTCGGCCATCGGCGCACCGGTCGACAGTTCGACCCAATACCACTGGCCGTTCGGATTGAGTTCGAGGAACACATACTCGCCCTGCGGCGTCACGATGAGGTCGAACGCACCGAAGCGCAGGCCGCAGGCCTTGAGGTAAGCACGCAGCGCGCGATCCACCTCATCCGGAAGATCGACGATGGTGTGCGGCAGCTTGTCGGTATCGACCGCGCGCCAATCCTGCTCCGCGCCCTTGACGCCCTGGCTGTCGATGCGGCAGCAGAACAGTTCCTTGCCGATGATGGTGACGCGCAACTCGTGATCCTTGGTGATCGCCTCTTGCAGATAGGTCGGGCAAAGTGAAATGGATTCTTTGAGCAAGGCGAATTCAGACGGCGGGATCGGCCGCGTATAGGCAACGTAGTGCTCGCCCTCGACGTAATGGCTGCCCATCAGCATCGGCTTGCAGATCACCCCGTCCGGACAGGTGGCGAAGAAGGCCTCGGCCTCGTTCGGATCGTTGGTGATGATCGAGCGCGGCACCCGCAGCCCGAGACTGCGCGCCAGCCGCAACTGCGGAAACTTGCGCTGATGGCGGCGGTTCTCGTCGGGATTGTTGATCCACGGCACCCGCGCGTCCATCGGCATGAAGCCCATCAGCTCGCGCATCTCGCCCTGCACGTATTCGATGACGCCGTCGTCATCGACGCCCGGGGGCGGCAGCGGCGTCTCCGGCTTGCGCATCCAGACGCTGCGCACCCCATGCGGAAACACGCAAGTACGGTTCCACTTGTCGGTGATGGTGATGGTGCCACTCAATTCGTCGCTCATCGCGAGGCGATACTCCTCGTGGAAATGATCGGTATTGAGCCGGAAGCACGGCACACCGCGCTGCTCCAGCCGCTCGAGCACGGCATCGACGTGCGGATCGAGCTTGGTGGAAATCATCAGAACGCTTTTCGGCGCGGCGGTCATGGCAAACTCGATGTGTTGGCGACGCGATCAACGAAAAGGGCCGACCCGAAGGCCGACCCTGACGAAGGCAGTAATACTTGGTGATGGCAAATCAGTTGCCCAGCACGTCCGACGACAGATCGGAATCCGAGGTGCGGCCCGAGGTCGATGACACGTTGCGCGAGGTCGACGACTTGTGGAACAGCAGCGTGCCGCGCCAGGTCTGGGTGATCGGATCGTAGTAACCGAGCGCATCGTCTTCGTACTGCTCCAGTGTGTAGGGCTTGGAATTTGCAAGAACGAAGGGCAGCGGCTTCGCGTTCTGCTTGTCGTTGAGATGCATCGTTGCTTTCCTTATCGAGGTCCTTGGGTCAAGCGAGTTCGGACGGAGGATCTTGAGTGCTGAATCTTGAGACCGACGCGGGGGCCCGGCAACCCCCCGTTCACGGGGGGCACCATCTTAAGGGATGGGCGACCGGCGCTGACAGCCTCACAACCCAACGATCCGCAACAGACAGATCAGCGCCAGCGCGACGAGGCAGATCAGGCAGGCGCCGTACCAGAGCATCGAGCCCCAGTACCAAAGCGGATTGGCCTCGCGCGAGGTGATGCCGAACTTCTCCGGAATGATGCCGCTGTGCCAAGCATCGCGCAGCAGGTGAAATATCAGCACGCCGACGACCGACGCGCCGGCGAGCCCAACTGCCGGCGCGGTGATCGGGTAGTCGGCTGCCGTCGCCATCGTCAGATGCAGCAGACAGCCGAGCGCTGCGCAGAGCACGGCGGTGCGGGCGATCTGGCGGAGAACATCGCTCATCGCCGCGCCGCTTTCACGTCGCACACCGCGCGGCCGGCCAAGAGCCGGTCCACCGGCGTCCAGTCGTCGGTGAGGATCGCGCCGCAGGCTTGTGGCCAGCGCGCACGGGCAGCAGCGAGATCGAAGCGCCGCCATGTCACGGGCTGCATGCGTACGGCGTCACCCGCCTCCATCACCGTGGCATCGACGGTAAGTTGCGGCAGACGCAAAGCGTGCTCGGGCGATAGCCATGCCGCGACGACGATATTGGTGGTGCTGCCGGTGGGCGTTTCCGCCACCCAGATATCGACCGCTGGAAACACGCTCATCAATGTGGCCGCGATACTCAGCGCCAATAGCGGCGGATCGGCGCGGTCGATGACATTCGATAGATAGACGCCGGACGGCGTCAACCGCGTCGCCACGTCGCGATCGAATTCAGTAGTGACGAGATGCGGCGGCACGCTGCGCGAGCGATAGGCATCCATCAGCACCACATCGTAGACCTGCGCCCGTGGCAACGCGCGCAGCACGGCGCGGCCGTCGCCGATCAGGGTGTCGAGGCGGCCGTTGCGGCCCGCCCACATGATGTCGCGCGCTATGGCGGCAACCTCGGCATCGAGTTCGATCACGGTGGCGGCCACCGGTTTATCCGCACTCGCCCATGCGCGCGGCAGGGTCGCGCCGCCCCCGCCGATCACGAGCGCACGCGGTGCCGCAGCTTTCTCGAACGCAGCCTGCGCGAGACGGTCAGCCAGCGCCGCGTAGCCGAGATGCAGACGCTGCGGGCGATCGCGGTCGGAGGCTGAGTGGACACCCTCGTCGAGGATCATGAAGCGCAGCAGGCCGCCGCCGGCGAGCGGCTTGTCGAGCAGGCGGATGCAGGTGTAACGCGATTCGACGAGACACTGTTTGCCGCCGAGCCACGGCAGCACGCCGATCGTCGCCAGCACGAGACCGTAGACCGGCGCGACGATGGCGGGCTTTCGCGCCGGCAGCGCAAGCGCGCCCAACAACAGCCAGACGCCACCGGCAAGCGTGGCCAGGCCCGCCGCGCCGAACCTTTCCAGCACGACGAAGCCGGCCAGCACGGTGCCGGCGACACTGCCGATGGCGGAGGCCGCGTAGATCGCGCCGACCATGCGCGGCAACGAGAGTTGCGTCATTCGCGCGGCGAGACGCAACGCCAGCGGCGAGACGAAGCCGGCGGCGAAACTCGGCGGCGCGGCCAGTGCGGCAATCGCCGCCACCGCATCGAGGCCAAAGCCGTTCTCACTTGAAAATGCCGTCGCCACCGGTCCGATCAGCACCGGCATCAGCATCGCCGCGACGCCGGCCGCGAGCCACATCGCCGAGAGCCAGCCGCGCAACGCGCGCGACGTCGCCGCCTCGCCGCTCGCGAGCCCGCCGAGCACATGCCCGGCGGTGAGCCCGAGCAACACGCTGGCAATCGCGGCCGACCACGGCAGCAGCGATTGTCCGAGATACGGCGCGCCGAGCCGGACGATGGCGAGTTCGATCGCCAGCGACGACGCCGCCGACAGCAACACCGCGAGCGGCAGCAGAAGTCGGATCATGCCAGCGCCGCTTGGGGCCGCGCCAGTGCGACGATGGCGATCGTCGCCCCCAGCGCCACCGCGACGAGAGCGATACCGAGTAATGTCGCGCGCGTGCCGAGCACGTCGAGCCACCACCACAACACGCAGAGCACGCCGCAGACGCTGCCGGTGGCGCCCACGCCGTAGACCAGCCCGGCCACGGCGTGACTTCGCGACAACGCCAGCGCGGTGGTCATCAACAATGGCGTCGCGATGCCGAGAGCGAGGCCCGCCGGCAGGCACGGCGCCGCGACAAACGTGACGATGCGCCACGGCGCGGCCGGCGCGGGGCTGAGGATCGCAGCGTCCCACCACCGCATCGCCAGCGGCGTGACGGCGATGGCAAGCGCGGCCATCAGCATCGCGCCGGCTGCGACACAAAGTCTCTGCCGCAGGTCGGAGGCGGCGGCGACGCGGCCGCCGATATGGTTGCCCAACGCCAGCGCCAGCAGGAACGCGGCGATGATCGCGGTCCATGTATCCGTGGACATGCCAGCGTGCGGCGCCACCAGCCGCGCCATCGTGATCTCGAAGCCGAGGGCGCAGAACGCCGTCAACCCTTCCGCCAGAATCAGGACAGCGAGCATTGGAATCCATTCGACAAACCGGGATGGTTCGCCAATATGCCGGCTCGGACAGGGCCAGCGTACCCCTCGTCCCGGGGGGAGGACGAACGCACGGCCATGTCGCACTGGCTACCGAACCGCATCATGCAGACCGCGGCGCTCATTTGCGTCGGCGCCTGCCTGCTCGTGTTCTGGCTGGTACTGAACCAGCCATGGCTCGGCATGACGCTGGCGCCGCAGGCCGAGCCAGGTGCGGTACGCATCGTCGCCGTCGACCCCGATGGGCCGGCGCGCATGGTGCCGGTGCCGTCGCGGCTGGTCGCGATCGGCTCCGATAACGGCAGCCGGATCGAACTGGTTACCGGCGACCTCGTCGAGGAGCCCGACACGCTTCAGACCTACGCGATGGCCGCGCAGTTCATGCAGCGGCAGACTTTGCTCGCCAGCATGCTGCGCGACAAGCGCGTGACGCTCCATGTCGAATCCGAGCGCGGCCCCCTTGAGGTGATCGTGACGCCGACGCGGCGGCCCATCACCGACCTGCCGTCGTCGTTTTGGGTGCAGTTCATCACCGGCATGGGGTCGCTGCTGCTCGGGGCCTGGGTGCTGGCGCTGCGACCGCAAGATTTGCCGACGCGGCTGTTCGCCGTCGCCGGCGCGATGATCATGATCTCGGCCTATGGCGCAGCGGTGTATTCATCGCGCGAACTCGCCATCGACGGCGGACTCGTTCGCGTGCTGAGCGCGCTCAATCACATCGGCGCGCTCGGCTTCGGTGCGGCGATGATCGCACTGTTCCTGCTCTATCCGCGCCCGCTGGTGAATCCGCGCCTGCTGCTGGCGCTGCCCGCGATCACCATCGCATGGCTTGCGATAGATATCCTGCGCTTGCCCGAGGAGCAGGCAACGGGCGCGCAACTGCCGATCCTCACTTACATGCTCGTGCTGGTCGGCGCGATCGGCGTGCAATGGTTCGCCACGCGCCGCGATCCGCGCGGCCGCGCGGCGTTGCGCTGGCTCGGCCTTTCGGTGATCGTCGGCGCAGGCGCGTTCGTGGTGCTGATCATCGCGCCGATTTTGGTCAACGCCGCACCGGTGATGCAGCAGGGCCATGCCTTCGGATTCTTCCTGCTGATCTATGCGGGATTGGCGCTCGGCGTCAGCCGTTACCGGCTGTTCGATCTCGACGAGTGGGCGTTCCGGGTGATGTTCTATACCGGCGGCGTCGCGCTGCTGCTGGCGGTGGACGCGCTGTTGCTTTACGTCATGCATCTGCAACACGATGTCTCGTTCAGCATCGCACTGCTGGCGCTCGCGTTCATCTACCTGCCGGCGCGCGACTCGTTGCGCGCGCGCTTGCAGCCGCGCAGCCGCGTCGAGAGCCACGAACTGTTCCGCGAGGTGGTGGACGTCACCTTCGCCGCGTCGGCGCAGGAGCGCTCCGGGCGCTGGCACGGCCTGCTGCGGCGGCTGTTCGATCCGCTGGTGATGACGCCGCTCGAACCTGCGGTCGACGATGTCGAAATCGGGCAGGAAGGCCTCGAGGTGCGGCTGCCCGCCATCGCTGACACGCCGTCCCTGCAACTGCGCTATCCGTGGCGCGGCGAAAAGCTGTTCGGCAGTTCGGATCGCGATCTGGCGCGCGAACTGGTACGGCTGATGCGTTATGTCGAGGTCAGCCGCGACGCTTTCGAGCGCGGCGGCGTCGAGGAGCGGCGGCGCATCGCGCGCGACCTTCACGACGACGTCGGCGCGCGGCTGCTGTCGGGGCTCTACAAGACGGAGGTGACCGAGACTCATCGCGTGCTGCGCGACGCGCTGGCCGATATCCGCACCATCGTCAGCGGCCTTTCCGCCGATCAACTGCCGCTCGGCCAGGTGATCGCGGCGCTGCGCCACGAGGGGGGCGAACGCCTCGCCGCCGCCGGAATCGATCTGCATTGGCCGCTCGCCGCCGTGGACGACAGCGCAAAACTGCTCGACTATCGCATCTATCGCAGCATCGCGTCTGCACATCGCGAAATCGTCAGCAACGTCATCCGCCATGCGCAGGCAACGCGCGTCAATGTCACGGTGGCGCAAGAGGATCGAATGTTGTCGATCCGCATCACCGACGACGGCGTCGGCCTCGATCCGGCGAACGCGAACGGCAACGCTCAAGGCAACGGGTTGCGCGGCATTATCCGCCGCCTCGACGATCTCGGCGGATCATTCGCGGCGTTGCCGGTGGCGCGCGGCAGTGCGTTCGAAATTCGCATTCCGCTAATCGCGGATGCGGTCGCCACCGACGATGCAAATGAACCCCATATTCAGGGGGTGTCGTCCCACCCGGCTCGCGCCTACAGTGAGCCTGCCGATGCCGCGCAACGGATGTACGACAGGTCATGAGTTGAGCCGATGGCATCCACCCCTACGCCCCTGCCCCGCAAGCGGCGCGGCCTGATTGTCGAGGATCAGACCGACACCCGCGCATGGCTGGTGCGGACGCTCGGCGTTGCCTTCGACGGCATCGCCATCGGCGAAGCGGCGACGTTTCAGGCGGCACGCGACTGGATCGCCGCACAGCCCCGCACCTTCGCGGACCCCGACGCCAATGCGCCGCGCGATATCGCGCTGATCGACATCGGCCTGCCGGACGGCAACGGCATCGATCTGATCCGCATGCTGGCCGACGGTCATCCGCAGATTCTGCCGATCGTGACGACCATCTACGACGACGACGCGCATCTGTTCGACGCCATCGCCGCCGGAGCGAAAGGTTATCTGCTCAAGGACCAGCACGCCGACACACTGGTCGGCTACCTGCATCGCATCGATGCGGGCGAGCCACCGCTATCGCCCTCGATCGCGCAACGGATGCTGACGCATTTCGCCAAGCGGAGCGTCGTGGATGCGAACGTCGATGCCGAAGCCGCATTGACGCCGCGCGAACTCGACATATTGCGGCTGCTCGGCCGCGGGCTGCGGGTGGCGGAAGCCGCGCGGGTACTCGGCCTGACGCCGCACACAGTCGCGGGCTATGTCAAGACGGTGTATCGCAAGCTCAATATTTCCTCGCGCGCCGAGGCTGCGATCGAAGCGATGCGGCGCGGATTGGTGTGAGGACTTCGCCAGCATAGACGCAGGCGGGTCATCCAGAGCATCCAACACGAATATCGTCGTCCCCACGCAGGCGGGGACGACGTCGAGTTTGTCGCGATGTCACGCGCATAACGTGCCGCTCAATGTATCCCCACGCCCAGCAGCCGTTCGATCAGCGCGCGGTCAGCGCGGAGCGTGTCCGGCGCACCGGACCAGACTTCGCGGCCGCGTTCGAGGATCAGCACGCGGTCGGCGAAATCCAGCGCGCGTTCGATCTGCTGTTCGACAAGTACCACGGTGACATCGCCCGATCCGGCGAGCCGCGTGATCATGCTCATCAACTCGTCGCAGATGACAGGCGCCAGCCCTTCCAGCGGTTCGTCGAGCAGCAGCAGCGACGGTTGGCCCAGCATGGTGCGCGCCATCGACAGCATCTGCTGTTCGCCGCCGGATAATTGCCCACCGAGATGGCGACGCCGTTCGCCAAGGCGCGGAAACATCTCGTAAGCCTCGGCCAGCGCGGCACGCCCGCGTCCCTTCAATCCAGTGGCGAGATTTTCCTCCACCGTGAGCGAAGCGAACACATCGCGGCTCTGCGGCACATAGCCGACGCCGGCCAGCGCCCGCGCCGAGGTGCGGCGGCGCGTCAGTTCGACGTCGCCGATGCGCACGCTGCCGGCATGGCGCGTCGAGAGTCCCATGAGCGTCGCGAGCAGCGTGGTCTTGCCGACGCCGTTGCGGCCGAGAATGGCGAGCCGCCCGCCGGCCGGCACATCGAAGGTAATGTTCTGCACGATCTGGGTCGGTCCGTATCCGGCGCTGAGGCCGGCGACCTCAAGCCGGGCGGCGGGCATCGGCATAACTCCCGAGATAGGCGCGGCGCACTTCCGGATCGGCGGTGACGGCCTGCGGCGTGCCTTCGAAAATCAGACGGCCATTGGCGAGCACCAGCACGCGCTTGGCGAAGCGAAACACCAGATCCATGTCGTGCTCGATCATCAGCACCGCGATGTCGGCCGGCAACCGCTCGATGGCTTCGAGAATCTTCGGTGCTTCATCATGCGGCACACCGGCGGCGGGCTCGTCGAGCAGCAGCACCTTCGGATTGAGCGCGAGGCCGATGGCGAGTTCAAGCAGGCGTTGCTGCCCATAAGCCAGTTGCGACACGGTGATGCGCGCCAGATGCGCGATGCCGAGCGTGCCGAGCAACTGCTCCCATTCGGTGCGTACCTCCGGCGCATTGGTTGCCGCCGAGAAGAAGCGGCGCGTGAGGCCCCTGCGCTGCATGATCGCCAGCGCGACGTTGTCGGCGGCGGTGAGCGTGGCGAACAGCCGTGTCACCTGGAAGGTGCGCACCAGCCCGCGCTGCACCCGCGCGGGAATATTGAGGCGCGTGATGTCGTCGCCTTCGAGATGCAAGGTGCCGGAAGTCGGCGCAAACCCACCCGAGATGACATTGACCAGCGTGGTCTTGCCGGCGCCATTGGGGCCGATCAGCGCGACGCGATCGCCCGGCGCGAGGCGGAACGAAATGTTCTCGTTGACGCGCAAACCGCCGAAGGCGCGCGAGACTTTATCGAGGGCGAGAAGATCGGTCACGGCCGCCCTCCCCGCCTGAAAACTTTCGACCACAGCACCACGACGCCCTGCGACAGGCCACGCGGCGCGAACAGCACGATGGCGATCAACAGCAGGCCCACCAGCGTCATCCAGTGGAACGGATTGGTGGCGGAGACGATGTGCTCGAAGATCTGGAACACCACGGAACCGAACAACGCGCCCCACAGATTGCCAGCGCCGCCGAGCACTAGCATCACCAGCACTTCGGCGGAACGTTCGAACGAGACGCTGTCGAGGCCGACCACACCCGCCGTCATCGCGTTCAGCGCGCCGCCGACGCCGGCCACCGCGCCCGACACCGCATACATGATGACAAGGCGCGGATAGACCACCGCGCCGATCATCTGCGCGCGCAGATCGTCGTCGCGGATGCCCCGGCACAGCAGCCCGAACGGCGAGCGCACGAAGCGCAGCAACAGCACGAAGACAACCGCGAGTACGATCAGCGAAAACGCGAACGCGGTGCGGCTGAACATGTCGAAACGGAACAACCCCAGCACCGGATCGGGCGTAATGCCGGAGAGGCCGTCGCTGCCGCCGGTGACCGACGACAGTTTGTTGGCAAGCGCCGCGACCAGTTGCCCGATCGCGATGGACAGCACCAGTTGCGGCAATCCGCGAAACCGCGTGATCAGCGCACCGGAAATCGCACCCGTGATGGCGCCGGCGACAATGCCGACGCCGAGCAGCAGGATCGGCTCGCGAATGCCGCCAATGCAGGCATTGCCGACCGCATAGGCGCTGACGCCGAACAGCGCGGCGTGACCGAGCGTGGCAATGCCGCAATAGCCGGTGACGAGATCGAGCGACAGCACCAGCAGCGTGATGCCGATCAGCCGCGTCAGGAACGCGAGGTCGTCGGGAAACAGCAGGAAGCCGAGCACACCGAGGGCTGCGATGGAGAGAACACCCATCAGTTCGGCGGCGAACGGAAAGGCGCGGTCGGAGGTCTTCGCCAATGTGGACAGGCTGCTCATGTCAGTGCGCCCGCCCGAACAGTCCGCGAGGGAACAGGAAGGCGATGACGATCACCGCGAGGTAGAAGAAGAACTCGCCGTATTCCGGCGCGAGATACTTTCCCGTGGTGTCGGCAAGGCCGAGCAACAACGAAGCCGCCAAGGCGCCTGCGATCGATCCCGCGCCGCCGACCGAAACCACGACGAGGAACGTCACCATGTAGCGCAGCGCATAGAACGGCTCGATCGGCAACAATTCCGCGCCGACCACACCGCCGAACGCGCCGAGGCCCACCGCGAGCGCAAACGTCGCCGCATATATCCATTCGGTGCGGATGCCGAGCGAATCCGCCATGTCGCTATTGTCGACCGAGGCACGCAGCCGGATGCCGAATTCGGTCTTGTCGATCAAGAGCCACAGCGCCAGCGCGGTGATCACGCCGCAGACAATGACGAAGACGCGATGGGTCGGGATCATGCGGAAGCCGATGTCGAGCGGCCCGCTCAGCGCGTTTGGCAGCGGGATCGCCTTCAGGGTCGGTCCGAAGATGAAATTGGCAAGGCCGATGATGACGAAGGTGATGCCGATGGTCAGCAGCAGTTGCGTCAGCGCGTCGGACTTCCGGTAGATGCGGCGATAGAGCAGGATTTCTAGCGGGATCGAAATGATGATGGTGCCGATCACCGCGACCACGATGGCCAGCGCATAGCCGGCGCCGAGGTCGCGCATCGCGTAGGACGCGAGATAGCCGCCGATCATGGCGAAGGCGCCGTGCGCCAGGTTCACCACCCGCATCAGGCCCATCATGATCGACAGGCCGATGGAGATGATGAACAGCACCATGCCGTAGGAAATGCCGTCGAGGCCGATGCTCAAAATCGTCTGCATGGTCCCTAGCGTCCCGCCGGCGACGCAGCGTTGCGGCCGGCCCGTGAGAAAGCCGCGTCGTGATGGATCACGCCGCGAACCATGGTCATTAGCACGTTGACGCCGCGCAGGTCAGGCGCTGAATCCGCCAACGGATCGCGATCCGGCACGATCAGGTCGGCGGCCATGCCCGGCGCCAGCACGCCACGCCAGCTTTCCTGCTTCATCGCATAGGCGCCGCCATGGATATAGGCCGCGACGGCCTCGCGCGGGGTCAGCGCCTCGTTCGGGCCGATCGGCTCACCATCCGGCAAACCGCGATCCACCGCGTCGGCCATGCCGGCCCATGGCGAAGTGAGGCCGGTGGGCGCATCGGAACTGGCGACGTAATGAACGCCGGCGGCCAACGCGGAGCGGCCGGGATATTTGTCATGCCTGCGCGGCCCGAACGCCTGCTCGATGGAGCGGCGCATCCGGGTGAGAAAACTCGGCTGCATCACGATCAGCGCGCCGAGCCGCTGCATTCGCGCAAAACCATCGCACGGCGGGCAGAAGAAGTGCTCGATGCGATGGCGCGGATCGGGCCATGCTACACGCCCCTGTCCGGTCTCGTAGGCATCGATTACGCATGCCACCGCCCGGTCGCCGGTGGCATGCACCGCGACCTGCCAGCCGGCCTCGTGCGCGGCCACGATCACGCGTTTCAGGTCGGCCTCCGGCCGCATGAAGAAGCCGCGCGTCGGCGTGTCGCAATAGTCTTCACTGACAGCAGAAGTGCGTCCGCCGACGATGCCGTCGGCGAAAAACTTCAGCGTCATCGCCTGCCAGTCGGCATCGCGAGTCGGCATGAGCCCGCGCGCGACCGCTTCCTCCGGATCGAGTTGGTGCATGAAGCCGAGCCGCATCGGCAGATGCGCGCGCTCGCCGCGCGCCACCTGCCACACCGCGAACTCCTCGTCGAAGCCGCTGGTGAATCCCACCGCCGCTTCCACCGCCGCCGTCATTCCCATGCGCAGGCAATCGTCGATGGTGGCGTGCAACGACTGCGCCAACGTCGCGCGGCTGATCGGCGGCACGCGGCGGAAAATCAATTCGGCGGCGGCTTCGGTGGCGCTGCCGTCAAGACGGCCATCGGCGCCGCGGCCGAACACGCCGCCCTGTACCTCAGAGATACCCTCGTCGATATCGAGCGCACGCAACGCCGCGCCGTTGACGATGGCGATGTGGCCGCAGAAGCGGCGGATCAGCACCGGATGATCCGGGATCGCGGCATTGAGTTCATCGCGGGTCGGATAGCGGTGTTCGGCCAGATGATTTTCGTCGAACTCCGCCGCGTGAACCCATTCGCCCTTCGGCGTCGTTGCCGCGCGCGCCTTGATCCGGGCGATCACATCATCGACTGACGCCGCATGAGCGCGGCCGAGCGGGACCAGCAGCCGCCCATAGGCAATCGCGAACAGATGGATATGCGCGTCGGTGAGACCGGGCAGCACGGTGGCGCCTTGCAAATCGATGGTGTCGGCGGCGGCGGGCGCATCGCGCGTCGCACCGACCCACGCCACCTTGCCGTCGCGCACGACAATGGCTTCCGCCGGGAAGCGATCCTCGGCGAAGCGATAGATCCGTCCGTTGATGAGCCGCAGCGAACTCGCGCGATCGGTCACAAGGCAATCCTGACGTGATGGCGTAGGTCGCGGGAAACGTGAAGACTCCCGCTCAGCCCGGTGGCTCACTTATTCCGAACACCCACATATCAAGCCGGGATGTCGAGAGACAAGCGAACCGCCGCGAGAGCGAGAGCCGTTAGTTGCGTCAGCGTTACTTGCTGCTCAGGGCCCAGTCGGGCTGCGCCTCGAAGGTCTTGATCTCCTTGTTGATCAGCTTGCCATCAACCTTCTCGACCGTGCGCAGATAGACGTTCTGGCGGATGTGCCGGGTGTCCGGATCGATCGACACTGGGCCGCGCGGGCTGATCCACTTCATACCCTTTACCGCATCGACCGCTTTCGCCGGATCGCGCTTGCCGTCCGTCGCCTCGATCATCTTGTAGATGACGCGCGCGCCGTCATAGGCTGCAACCGAGGTCATGGTGATCTCGTCGAGCTTGCCGCCATCCTTCACGATCTGCGCGATGAACGCCTTGTTCTCCGGCGAGTCGTGCGACACCGCGTAGTGATAGGTCGAGAGGATGCCGATGCCGGCGTCGCCGATGGTCGGCAGGTCCGGCTCGGTGACCACGTCGCCGGTGGACATCAGCTTGACGCCGCCGGCTTTGAGGCCGTTGTCGATATACGCCTTGACGAAGCCCAGCGTCGGCGGGCCGGCGGGCAGGAACGTGAAGATGGTGTCGGCGCCGGAATCCTTGATCCGCTGCATGATCGGGCCGAAGTCCGTGGTGTTGAGCGGCATCCGGATGGCTTCGACCACCTTGCCGCCCTCGGCCTCGAAGGTCTTCTTGAACGCCGCTTCGGCGTCGATACCGGGGCCGTAATCGCTCACCGCGATGGCAACCTTCTTGGAGCCGTTGGTCTTGGCGACCTTGGCGGCCGGCACCGTGTTCTGCCACATCGTGAACGAGGTGCGGACGATATACGGGCTCTTTTGCACGATGGCGGAGGTGGCGGCGTTCATCACCACCAGCGGCGTCTTGGATTCGTCCAGCAGCGGCGCGATCGCCATCGCATCTGGCGTGAAATAGACGCCGGCGAGATATTGCACCTTGTCCTTGACCAGCAATTCCTGCGCCAGCGCCTTGGACTTCGCCGGGTTCGGCGATTCCTCGTCGCGATAGATAAATTCGACGGTGTGGCTGCCGACCTTGTTGCCATGCTCGGCAACCCAGGCGTCGATGCCCATCTTGAAGTTCTTGCCGAACAGCGCGTAAGGGCCGGACATCGTGCCGATCACGCCGACCTTGATGACGTCCGCCGATGCGCCGCCGGTCATCAGGCCGATGGCGACAGCCGCCGACAGCAATGTTGCTGATTTTTTCATCGCACTCCCTCTCCTTGTTTTTGTGTCGTTGTCGTTATGGCACGCCGCGGGTCGTTTGTGTGGTTCCGCGTGCATCAAAACATCTCGAAGTACTCGCGCTGCTCCCACTCCGTCACTTCGGCCTGGAAACGGTCGATCTCGGCATTCTTGATAAAAACGTAGTAGTCCACAAGCTCGGCACCCATCGCCTCGCGGAAGAACGGATCGTCCTTGAGCGCGAACACCGCTTCGCGCAACGACTTCGGCAGCAGACTGGCCTTAGTCTCGTAGGGCGTATCGGCATCGGGCCCGGGATCGAGCTTGCGATCGACGCCGTCGAGGCCGGAGAGTATCTGCGACGCCATGTAAAGATACGGATTCGCCGCCGGCTCGCCGACGCGGTTTTCCAGCCGCGTCGCCGGATCGTTCGGCCCGCCCAGCACCCGCAGCATCACGCCGCGATTGTCGCGGCCCCAGATCGCGCGATCCGGCGCCAGCGAATAGGAGCGATAGCGCTTGTAGCCGTTAATGGTCGGTGTGGTGAACACGGTGGCGGCGCGGGCGTGATCGAGCAGGCCGGCGAGATAATGCTTGCCGAGCGGCGACAGCGGTTCGCCCTCTACCTTCGACATGAAGGCATTCTCGCCGGTCTTGGTCGAGACCAGCGACTGATGCAGATGCCAGCCCGACGACATCACATTGGGGATTCGCGGCCGGCACATGAATGTCGCGTGGCAGCCGTGGCGGCGCGCGATCTGCTTCACCGCGCTGCGGAACAGCACCATGGTATCCGCCGGCGCGAGGCCGACGGTCGGCTGAAACACGAATTCGCATTGGCTCGGGCCGTACTCAACCTCCATCGAGCGCAACGGCAGGCCGAGCGCCATGACGTCCCGCCGCAGCACTTCCAGCACCGGCTCCATCATGTCGTAGCGTTGTTCGGTAAGATACTGATAGCCGTGCGACAGCAGCGTCACATCCGGCGGCTCGCCCGGCTGCCCGGCGTGGTGCGGCTGCATTTTCGGGTCGGCGAGGCGGAAGATGTGAAACTCGACTTCAAGCCCGGCCATGAAGTGATAGCCGCGCGCGGCAAGCTTCTCCAGCACCGAACGATAGAAGCCGCGCGTCGCGAACGGCACCGGGCGGCCATCGTTGAAATAGAGGTCGCACATCACCCAGCCGGTCGCGGGCGCCCACGGCAGCACGCGGAAGGTGGTGGGATCGGGCACCATCAGCACATCGGCCGCGCCCTGCATCTCGGTCATGCCGAAGCCGCCACCGGCGGTGAACACCGGAAACACCGTCTTGTGCGAGGTGTCCTTCGCCAGCATCGTGGTGGTGATCGAACAGCCGCTTTCCAACGACCGCACCGCCTCGCCGGCAATCAACGTCTTGCCGCGCAGAATGCCGTGCTGATCCGGAAACGACAGCCGGACGGTTTCGAGCTGCTGCTCTTCAACCATCCGCGCCAAGCGGGTCGCGGCCTCATGCTGCTCATCGGACCAGAGGCCGTGCTTCCTGACGAAACTCAACGTCAATATCCTTTGCTGAAATCGCGCAGCGTGAGAATTATTCAGCAGCCGCGAGATGCGGCGCCTTTTTGGCGATATCCGACGGCACCGCCGCCGCCCACGGCGCGCCGCGCCGCCGCTTCACGTCGACTTCCATCCAGTACATCTCCCAGCCGCGGGTCGGACCGATGCCGTCCATCGTAGCCGGCCCCTGAATGCTGCGCGCGTTGGCGGCATCGAGGAACATGAACGGCTTGCCGCCGGATGTCACCTTCTCGATTTCCTGCCGCAGCAGGCGGCGATACTGGATGATGGCCTTGTCGGACTGGCCGAGATGCTCCTTGGTACGATCCTGGATCGCGCCCATCGACTCCACCGCCCACTGGTCGTGCACGTTAATGTCAGTGCCCATACCGGTATAGGTCTCGGTCGCCTGCTCGTGTGGATCGAAGCCGTAATCGTTGGACTTGTTCTTGCGCGAGACGTAGTCCGGCAGTTCATAGAGTTCGAGGCGCTGGTCGCGCATCTTCTTCTTGTCCACTGGCGCACCGTAGCTGGTGAAGATCGCGTACCAGTAGCAATGCGTATCATCCACCGGCACATGCCATTGCGTAATCGTCATCTCGGTGCTCATAGGGATGACGAAGGCATGCGGGAACAGTTGATTGGTGACGCGCACATGGGTGCGCTCGCTGTCGATCTCGCGCAGCGCGATCAGCCGCAGGCCGTATTCGGTCTGCTCGACATTGATGATCGGGTGATCGTATTCGCGTAGCACCTTGGTCATCGGCATTTCGCTGTCGGCGGACGCGCCGCGGAACTGCTTGCCGTAAGCGGCGGCCGGGTCTTCGTCCTCGAAGAAGCGATGCAGGAAGGAGGCGTGCGCCGGATCGATACCAACTTCCAGCGCCTGCAACCAGTTGCAGTCCATCATGCCCTTGAAGGCGAAGGTGTAGGCATCCGGCGCGGCAAAGCAGTCGATTTCCGGGAACGCCGGCGGCTCGCCCTCGCCCATATAGGCCCACAGGATGCCCCCCTTCTCGACCACAGGATAAGCGCGCTGCTTGATGTTCTTGCACAGCACCGAGCCGGCCGGCTCCGCCGGCGTCTCGAGGCACTGGCCGTCGACATCGAACAGCCAGCCGTGGAACGCGCAACGCACGCCGCCGTTTTCCAGCCGGCCGAAAGCCAAGTCGGCACCGCGATGTGGACAATGCCGGTCCATCAGGCCGTAGCGGCCGCTTTCATCACGAAACAGCACGAGGTTTTCACCGAGCAGCCGCACCGGCTTGATCGGCCGTTCGCCTTCCAGTTCGTCGACCAGCGCGGCGGGCTGCCAATACATCCGCATCAGCTTGCCGCAGGCGGTGCCCGGACCGGTCAGGGTGATGAGATCGTTCTGCTGCTGGCTCATCATGATGACGTTCTCCTTGGTGCCGCGGGCACCCCGCCGGCCTCAGGTTTCCTCACAGCCATTGTTCGATAGACGAACAAACGTCCGATTTGGTTTAGAGTGCCTCCAGATTGGAGCAGACGCAAGCTCGATTTCCAATTCGGCCTTCGTTGCAACGGCGGAGATTATGGCGCGGATTGCCGCCGGCCCGTCTCGGGGAGACGATGCGACGGCAACCCCACGCTGGTGCATAATCGCGCGATTCGCGGCCCCTCGTCGCGACCGACAACGGATGGCAATTGCCTGTATGCCCAAGCTCAAACGCACCGCGGACGAACAACAGGCTAAACACGACGGGCCGGAAATCATCGAAAGCCTCGATCGCGGCCTGCGCGTGATCCAGTCGTTCGGCGCCGACCACCGGCCGATGACGCTAAGCGACATCGCCAAGGCCTGCGACCTGCCGCGCGCGACGGTGCGGCGCATCCTGCACACGCTGATCAAGGCCGGTTTCGTTGCGGGCGACGAGCGGCTGTTTTCGCTGACGCCGCGTATCCTGACCCTAGCCTCGGCCTACCTGGCCTCGAACCAGATCAGCAGCGTGATGCAGCCGCTGATGGACGAGGTGTCGGCGCAGGCCAAGGAAGTGTGCTCGCTGGCGATCCTCGACGGCGCGGAGGCGGTGTTCGTCGCGCGCGCCAGCCCGGCGCGCGTGTTTTCGGCCGGCATCGACATCGGCTACCGGCTGCCGGCGTTCTGCACCTCGGTCGGCCGCGTGCTGCTCGGGCGGTTATCGGACGAGGCGTTGGCGAAAGCCATCAAGAGTGCGCGGCTGACGGCGCAGACGCCGGACACTGTCACCGACAAGGCGGCGGTGATCGCCACCGTCATTGCCGATCGCGCCAAGGGCTATTCGCTGGTCGATCGCGAGGCCGAACCCGGCTTCCGTTCGATCTCGGTGCCGATCCGGCGCTACGACGGCGGTATCGTCGCCGCCGCCAACATCGGCGCGCATGTCGACCGCATCACGACCGACGAGATGACCGCCCGCTTCCTGCCGCTCTTGAAGGAGATGTCGGAAGCGGCAAAGCCGTTGCTGGTTTAGGCTCTCCGTCACTGCGAGGAGCGTAGCGACGAAGCAAAGAACCATCCTCATCGTTGTCCCCGCGCAGGCGGGGACCCATACGCCGTGTCGTTTGCGAGGTGGGCGGCGCTCATCGGCTGTGATGAAGAGCTTCGTAATACCACAATCGTCAGGGGTTATGGGTTCCCGCTCGCGCGGGGACGACGATTTTCGTGGGCACCTCTGCCGAGAACGATTTCTGTCGGATGCGCTCGGGGTGCCCTCGCGCCCGTCAATCCGGCAACAGCCGCTTCTTGTAGGCGTCGGGATCCATGTCGCGGATGTCAATGCTGATGCTGTGAACCTCGGGCATCAGGTCGACCAGTCCCGCCCGCAAGTCGATGCTGAGCCGTTCTTTCTGCGCCGGCGTGCGCCCGGCGAGCAGATAGAACGAGACGTGGAAGAACGATTTCCGTTCACCCGCGATCAGGTAATCGTCGAACGCTTGCGCCCGACTCTTGAGGTCTTCCGCCTTGACAACGCCGGTGGCGGCAGCGACGCGATGCAGCATCGACAGCACATCGCGAATCGGTGGCATCTTCTGATCGCGCGCGTAGTGACAAACAATATGAGGCATTCGTGTCCTAGCCTTCCGCTTCCGCCGCGGCGCTGAGTTTGTTGATGGCGATATCGAGCATCTTGCGCTCATCGATCGTCAACTGCTTTAGCAACACCACCTGGGCGCGACGTGCATTGGGCATGATCCGCTGATAAAGCTGAAAACCCTTGTCGGTGAGCTCCAGCAACTGCCGCAGCTCGTGGGTCTCGTCCTGGGTGCGCTGCACCAACTTGCGCTTTTCCAGCGCGAGCAGCGCGCGGCTCATCTGGCCCTTGTCCATCTTCGATGCGTCGCGCAGCGCGCGCGTGGTGCCGGAGCCGAAACGGACCAAAACCGTCAGCATACGCCATTCGGGGAGGCTGAGGTCGTGCTCGACTAGATAGCGCCGCGTGCTGGCGCGAAGCAGCAACGCGCTGAGATTGGCGATACGCTTGCTCAGGAAATCATCGACCTCCAGATTGGCGCCGTCCACGCCCGGTCTCACCCAATTTTTCACGTTCGACCGTGACAACGCAATCTCCTCAACGTTCACTTGCGCCCGACGCCGTGATTGCTAAGCGCGGGGCCGGCGGCCTGACCGCGATCTAAAACACTGACAACACAACGCTATCCCAACACCCTCTCCACCATTATGGAGATGAAAACCCCATCGATAAATCTATCAATTGGTTCGACAAAGGGGAAAGACGGTGACGGCGACATCAAGAGAAATTGTTTGTGTATCCAGCAGCAAATCCTGACGGCATCGCCGCTGCTGGCCTCATCGATCTCAAGGTACGCGAACGAGATTGATGGAGACGATAGCGCTGACGGCTTGCCCCCGTGCGACAGTTCTTGTCCGATTATCACCTCTCTAAGTAATAACTCTATAAATCTGATCCCGTTCGATGCGAATTTCTACGCGAAAGCGACTTGCACCCTCAAATAATGGTTGCGCCGGTTCTGCTTTTTTAACGAACTTCGTTCATCCTCAACGAAGTCACCCGGACAAGAGATTCGGGGACCAAGTATTCGCGACTGACGTTCTACGATGCCGATCGCATCCGTATTCTTCTTAGAACGTTGCATGTTGCGCCGCGCCGGCCTTTGACGAATGGCTGACCACAAGCCAGGCAAAGCCGCGCTGCGTCGCGATCGCTCATCTCCGGCCAACCAACTCACTTGATATCTCGACGGATACCCGCCATGCGCAAGAACTTTCCTGTTACCGATGCCGAATATCCCGTCACCGACGAAACCCTCATCGTCTCCCGGACCGACCTCAAGGGCCGCCTCACTTACGTCAACGAGGATTTCATCGATGCAGCCGAGTTCACCGTCGACGAACTGATCGGCAAGGCGCATAACATCGTCCGCCACCCGGACATGCCGCCGGAAGCCTTCGAAAATCTCTGGGAAACGCTGAAGGCCGAGAAGCCGTGGGTCGGCGCGATCAAGAACCGCCGCAAGAACGGCGGCTTCTACTGGGTCCTGGCCACTGCCTCGCCGATCCGCGAGAACGGACAGGTCACCGGCTATACCTCGATCCGTACCAAGCTTGAGGCCGACCAGCGCGCGCTGGCAGAAGAAGTTTATACCGCGATCCGTGAGAAGCAGCCGCATCGCTACCGGATCGACGCCGGCATCCTTCGCAAACGGTCGCTGTTCGATTACCTCAGTCCGTTCACGCGGACGATCCGGGCCCGGCTGACAACGATGATGACGCTGCAAGCCGTGTTCATGCTTGCTTGTGGCGCGCTCGGTGCAACCTTGGTCGGCGGGACCTGGGGCGTGGCGCTGGGCCTCCTCGCCGTCGCAGGGGTTATCGTCGGCGGCATCACCGGACGCCAGACTCTTCGCGCGTTCGAGGGGCCGATGGGACACCTCAACGAGACCATGGTGAATCTGGTCCACGACAAGTTCGACAACCGCATCGAAATCAAGCGCGACGACGAGATCGGCGTGGCACTGCGCAACCTTCAAACCGTGCAGACGTTAATTCGTTTCGGCCGGGAGGAAGTCCACTCCACCCAGCGTCGCGCCGATGTGCAGCGCAAGGCCGACACCACCAAGATCGCGGACTCTTTCGAGGCCGCTATCGGCGAGATCGTCCAGGCAGTAGCGTCGGCGGCAACGGAGCTGGAATCCTCCGCGACCACGCTGGCGTCAAATGCCGACCACGCCAGGGATTTCGCCGAGCGCGTGGCCAACGGGTCGAACGAGGCTTCGTCGAACGTCAATTCGGTCGCGTCGGCGACGGAGGAGATGACGGCTTCGGTTCGTGAGATCAGCCAGCAGGTACAGGAATCGGCCCGCATGGCGAACGACGCGGTCGATCAGGTGCATTCAGCGACCGAACGCGTCGGCGCATTGTCGAGCGCCGCCGCACGGATCGGCGATATCGTCGAGATCATCAACAACATCGCCGGCCAGACCAACCTGCTGGCGCTGAACGCAACCATCGAAGCTGCGCGCGCCGGCGAAGCAGGCCGCGGATTCTCGGTCGTCGCATCGGAAGTAAAGGCACTGGCGGAGCAGACCGCCAAGGCGACCGGTGAGATCGGTCAGCAGATCAGCGGCATCCAGTCCGCCACGCAGGAATCCGTCGCGGCGATTACCGATATCCGCAACTCCATCGAGAAACTATCCGGCATTTCCTCCACCATCGCCTCGGCGATCGAGGAACAGGGTGCGACCACACAGGAAGTGTCACGCAACGTCCAGCACGCCGCCCAAGGCGCGCAGGAAGTGTCGTCGAATGTCGGCAATCTGCAGCGCGGCGCGGCCGAAACCGGCACCGCCTCGTCGCAGGTGCTCTCGGCCGCGCAAACCCTGTCGCGCGATAGCGCCCGCCTTGCGACCGAGGTGAACAAGTTTTTGAACTCGGTGCGGGTGGCTTAAGTCTGATCGATCATTCGTTTGTGGACGGATACGCCACACGAAAATCGTCGTCCCCGCGCAGGCGGGGACCCAGACGCCGCAGCGGTGCGGCTTCATCGACCACGGCGCGGTTGTTTATTACAACCAGCGCCAAGGGTTCTGGGTCCCCGCCTTCGCGAGACCTCTGCAAAAGGGCATGTTTGTGATTCAATAGCGGTCGAGACCGGAGGTTTCGTGGATGTCGGAGCAAAGCAGTTTTGTGGATGCGTTTCTGCCGGCGGGCTTTGGCCGCAATGGGCGGCTGGAG
>JAFKKM010000032.1 GCA_017305555.1 Hyphomicrobiales bacterium
GGAGGTATTGTGATGGCCGCCAAGATTCGCAAGGGTGACAAGGTCATCGTGCTGAACGGCCGCGACAAGGGCCGCACCGGCGAAGTGTTCGAGGTGCGCCCGAGCGAGAACCGCGCTTTGGTGCGTGGCGTCAACATGGTGAAGCGTCATCAGAAGCAGACGCAGAACCAGGAAGGCGGCATCATCTCCAAGGAGAGCCCGATCCACCTGTCCAACATCGCGATCGTCGGCAAGGACGGCAAGCCGACCCGCGTCGGTTTCAAGATTCAGGCCGACGGCACCAAGGTGCGTGTCGCCAAGCGTTCGGGAGCAGAGATCGATGGCTGAGACCGCTTACGTTCCGCGGCTTCGCGCGGAATACGACAAGAGCATTCGGGCCAAGCTGACCGAGCAGTTCGGTTACGCCAACGTCATGCAGGTGCCGCGGCTGGACAAGGTCGTGCTCAACATGGGCGTCGGCGAAGCCGTCAACGACCGCAAGAAGGCAGAAACCGCGGCGGGCGACTTGTCGCTGATCGCCGGCCAGAAGGCTGTCGTGACCTATTCGCGCATCGCGATCGCAACCTTCAAGCTGCGCGAGAACCAGCCGATCGGCTGCAAGGTGACGCTGCGCAAGGCGCGTGCGTATGACTTCATCGACCGCCTTATCAACGTCGCGCTGCCGCGCGTGCGTGACTTCCGCGGCCTGAACCCGAAGAGCTTCGATGGCCGTGGCAACTACTCGCTCGGCATCAAGGAACACATCATTTTCCCCGAGATCGATTTCGACAAGGCCGGGGAGCCGATCGGTATGGATATTACGGTTTGCACCACGGCGCAGACCGACGACGAGGCGCGCGCCTTGTTGACCGCTTTCAATTTCCCGTTCCGGCAGTGAGTTGCTGAAAAGCCTCTCAAACGCGGATACCTAGGAGCCACGCATGGCGAAGAAGAGTTCAGTCGAGAAGAACAACCGTCGGAAGAAGATGTCCAAGAACGCGGCGCCGAAGCGCGCGCGTTTGAAGGCCATCATCGCCGACAAGACCAAGCCGATGGAAGAGCGGTTCGCCGCCACCCTGAAGCTGGCCGAGATGCCGCGCAACTCGTCGACGACGCGCATCCGCAACCGTTGCGAGCTGACCGGCCGTTCGCGTTCGGTCTACCGGCTCAACAAGCTGAGCCGTATCGCGCTGCGTGAGCTGGGCTCCAAGGGCCTGGTTCCGGGCCTCGTCAAGTCGAGCTGGTAAGGAGGGGCGAGCATGTCAACGCACGATCCGATCAGCGATCTCATCACCCGCATCCGCAACGCGCAGATGCGCTCCAAGTCCAAGGTTTCGACCCCGGGCTCCAAGATGCGCGCCAGCGTTCTCGAAGTGCTGAAGACCGAGGGCTATATCCGCGGTTACGCCAGCGTCGAGCACGCCTCGGGCCGCAACGAGCTTGAGATCGAGCTGAAGTATTTCGATGGCGAGCCGGTCATCCGCGAGATCGAGCGGGTGTCGAAGCCGGGCCGCCGGGTTTACGCGTCGGTGAAGAACCTGCCGCGCGTCAACAACGGCCTGGGCATCTCGGTTTTGTCGACGCCGAAGGGAATCATGGCTGACCACGAGGCGCGTGACGCGAACGTGGGCGGCGAAGTTCTCTTCACGGTGTTCTGAGGAAGGATTTTCGCATGTCACGAGTTGGCAAGAAGCCCGTCGTGGTTC
This sequence comes from Hyphomicrobiales bacterium, assembly GCA_017305555.1. GTDB lineage: Bacteria > Pseudomonadota > Alphaproteobacteria > Rhizobiales > Xanthobacteraceae > 62-47. The sequence goes on from JAFKKM010000032.1 coordinate 1,686, forward strand.
CGTCCGGCGTGACGGCGGCCGTCGAGGGCCAGACCGTCAAGATGAAGGGGCCGAAGGGCCAGCTTCAGTTCGTCGTCCACGACGACGTCGAGGTGAAGTTCGAGGACGGCGCCGTCAAGGTTGCGCCGCGTTTCGAGACCAAGCGGGCGCGTTCGCTGTACGGCACCGCGCGTGCGCAGGTGGCGAACCTGGTCGAGGGCGTCACCAAGGGCTTCGAGAAGAAGCTGGAAATCACCGGCGTCGGTTATCGCGCCGCGTTGCAGGGTAAGAGCCTGCAACTCGCGCTCGGCTACAGCCACGACGTGGTGTATGCGATCCCGGAAGGCATCGCCATCACCGTGCCGAAGCCGACCGAGATCGTGATCGCCGGCAACGATTCGCAGCGCGTCGGTCAGGTTGCCGCCGAAATCCGCGGTTATCGTCCGCCGGAGCCGTACAAGGGCAAGGGCGTGCGCTACGCCGATGAATTCATCTTCCGCAAGGAAGGCAAGAAGAAGTAACGGAGCCGGTCATGTCGAAGATGAAAGTTACGAATGCCCGGCGTCAGCAGCGCGTGAGGCTTGCCCTGCGCCGCACCGCCAACGGTCGCCCGCGGCTGTCGGTGTTCCGCTCGTCGAAGCATATCTATGCCCAGGTCATCGACGACCAGAAGGGCGAGACGCTGGCGTCGGCCTCCTCGCTGGAGAAGGCGATGCGCGACAGCGGCAAGACCGGCGCCAACATCGATGCGGCGGCTGCGGTCGGCAAGTTGCTCGCCGAGCGCGCCGTCAAGAACGGCGTCAAGGAAGTGGTGTTCGATCGCGGCCGCTATCTCTATCACGGCCGCGTCAAGGCGCTGGCCGATGCGGCCCGCGAGAGCGGCCTGAGCTTCTAAGTTTGGTTTTGAACGAACAGATGGATTGGGGTTCTCACCCCGCAAGGATTGGAAAACACCATGGCAGGTGAACGCGAACGCGGCGGACGCGAACGGAGCAGGGATCGCGAGGAGCGCGACAGCGAGTTCGTCGACAAGCTCGTCCACATCAACCGTGTGGCCAAGGTCGTCAAGGGCGGTAAGCGCTTCGGTTTCGCGGCGCTGGTCGTGATTGGCGATCAGAAGGGCCGGGTCGGGTTCGGCCACGGCAAGGCGCGCGAAGTTCCGGAGGCGATCCGCAAGGCCACTGAATCGGCCAAGCGTAATCTCACCCGCGTCGCGTTGCGCGAAGGCCGCACGCTGCATCACGACATCGCCGGCCGTCACGGCGCCGGTCGCGTCTATCTGCGTGCCGCTCCGGCCGGTACCGGCATCATCGCCGGCGGCCCGATGCGCGCGGTGTTCGAAACGCTCGGCATTCAGGACGTGGTGGCGAAGTCGATCGGTTCGTCGAATCCGTACAACATGATCCGCGCGACCTTCGACGCGCTGAAGCATCAGGACTCGCCGCGCTCGGTCGCTGCCCGCCGCAACATCAAGGTCTCGACCTTGCAGTCGCGTCGCGTCGGTGGCGATGCCGAAGTGGTCGCCGACTAAACAGGCGGATGCGGTGTGGAGCGGCGCCAGGAATGCGCGGCTCCCACCGGTCCCAGATTGAATTGACCGTTCTGGAGTGATGACGATGGCCAAGGCCACAAAGACGATCAAGGTCATGCAGACCGGCAGCGCGATCCGCCGTCAGCAGGTGCAGCGGCAGACGCTGGTTGGCCTCAAGCTCAACAAGATCGGCCGCGTCGCCGAATTGCAGGATACGCCTGAGGTTCGCGGCATGATCAACAGGGTACACCACCTCGTTCGCGTGATTGACGACAAGTAGGAATTCGCCGTCAGACCCGGCCTTATGTCGGGCATCCATGTCTTGTTGAGTCAGCCGGCGCTGATGGAAAGACGGGATGATATGACGGAAACGATGAGGACAGGACGATGAAACTCACCGATATCGCCGACAATGCCGGTTCGCGCAAAAAGCGTATGCGCGTCGGCCGTGGCATCGGCTCCGGCAAGGGCAAGACCTCCGGCCGTGGCGGCAAGGGCCAGACCGCGCGCTCGGGCGTGCGCATCAAGGGCTTCGAGGGCGGCCAGATGCCGCTGCATCGCCGCCTGCCGAAGCGCGGCTTCCACAATATCTTCCGGCTCGACTTCGCGGAGGTCAATCTCGACCGTCTGCAAGCCGCGATCGACGCCAAGACGCTCGATGCGAAGGCCGTCATCAACGCCGAGGCGCTGGTGAAGGCACGCGTTCTGCGCCGCGCCAAGGACGGCGTGCGGCTGCTCGGCCGTGGCGAGATCAAGGCGAAGCTGAACATCGAAGTTCACGGCGCCTCGAAGTCGGCGATCGAAGCGATCGAGAAGGCGGGTGGATCGGTCAAGATCCTGGCGCCGAAGAACGACGAAGGCGAAGCGGCGTAACATTCGCGTCATTGTCCTTTACGGACGAACGGTGCGGACTGCTGCTGTGATAGACATGAGACGATTGCCGAGCACCAGAAAATGTCCGGCGTCTGCTGAATGCCTCGCCATGGCGGGGCATAACAGTGCCAGGGGCGCGGGAGAAAGCTGATTATGGTCTCTGCTGCAGAACAACTCGCCTCCAATCTCAATTTCTCCGCGCTGGCCAAGGCCGACGAACTCAAGAAGCGTATCTGGTTCACGCTGGGTGCGTTGATCGTTTATCGGCTCGGCACCTACATTCCGCTGCCCGGCATCGATCCCGGCGTGTGGAGCCAGATCTTCCGCACGCAGGCGGGCGGCATCCTCGGCATGTTCAACATGTTCTCGGGGGGCGGCATCGACCGCATGGCGATCTTCGCGCTCAACATCATGCCGTACATCTCGGCATCGATTATCCTTCAGCTTCTGACCTCGGTGATGCCGTCGCTGGAAGCGCTGAAGAAGGAAGGCGAGGCTGGCCGCAAGATCATCAACCAGTACACCCGCTATCTCACCGTGGTGCTCGCGGTGTTGCAGGCCTATGGCATCGCGGTCGGCTTGCAGGGCGCCGGCAACGTCGTCAGCCAGCCGGGCATGTTCTTCCTGATCTCGACGGCGCTGACCCTGACCGGCGGCACCATGTTCCTGATGTGGTTGGGCGAGCAGATCACCGCGCGCGGCATCGGCAACGGTATTTCGCTGATCATCATGGCGGGCATTGTCGCCGAACTGCCTTCGGCGTTGGCCAGCACCCTCGAACTCGGCCGCCAGGGCGCGCTGTCGACTGCGGTGATTCTTGCCATCCTGGTGATGGCGGTGGCGGTGATTGCGATCATCGTGTTCGTCGAGCGGGCGCAGCGCCGGCTTCTGATCCAGTATCCGAAGCGTCAGGTCGGCAACAAGATGTTCGAGGGGCAGTCCTCGCATCTGCCGCTGAAGCTCAACACCTCGGGCGTGATTCCGCCGATCTTCGCCTCGTCGCTGCTGCTCTTGCCGACCACGGTCGCCAACTTCAATGCCGGGTCGGGTCCTGAATGGCTGCAGTGGCTCAACACCAATCTCGGCCACGGCCGACCGCTGTATCTCGCGCTGTATCTCGGGCTGATTCTGTTCTTCACGTTCTTCTATACGGCAGTGGTGTTCAATCCGACCGAGACCGCGGACAATCTGAAGAAGCATGGCGGCTTCATTCCGGGTATTCGTCCTGGTGAGCGCACTGCCGAGTACATCGATTACGTGCTGTCGCGCATTACCGTCATCGGCGCGATCTATCTGGCGCTCGTCTGTCTGGTGCCTGAAATTCTCATTTCGTACGCCTCGGTTCCGTTCTACTTTGGCGGCACATCGCTGCTGATCGTGGTCAGCGTGACGATGGATACGGTGGCGCAGGTCCAGGGCTACCTGCTGGCGCACCAGTATGAGGGCTTGATACGGAAGTCGAAACTAAGGGGCCGACGTAAATGAGACTGATTCTTCTCGGGCCGCCGGGGGCGGGCAAGGGAACGCAAGCGCAGCATCTGGTTCAACGACACGGCATCGTTCAACTTTCCACCGGCGACATGTTGCGCGCCGCGGTGAAGGCCGGAACGCCGGTCGGTCTCAAGGCCAAGGACATCATGGCCAGCGGTGGTCTGGTGCCGGACGAGGTGGTCGTCGGTATCATCGCCGATCGCATCGAAGAGGCCGACGCAAAGAACGGTTTCATTCTCGATGGCTTCCCGCGCACGGTGCCGCAGGCCCAGGCGCTCGACAAGCTTCTGAAGTCGAAGGGATTGGCGCTCGACGCGGTGCTCGAACTGCGTGTCAACGAGGGCGCGCTGCTGCGCCGGGTCGAGACCCGCATCGCCGAGATGAAGGCGCGCGGTGAAGCCGTCCGCGCCGACGACACGCCGGAAGTGCTGTCGCAGCGGCTCGCCAACTACCGCGCCCAGACCGAACCGCTGGTCGATTATTACGGCGAGAAGCGCAAGCTCGCGACCATCGACGGCATGAAGTCGATCGATGAAGTGACCGCCGATATCAAGCGCGTGCTCGACGCCTTGAGCGAATCTGCGGCGAAGCCCACCAAAGCCCGGCGCAAACCGGCGGCCAAGAAGGCCAAGGCCAAGAAGGCAGCCAAGGCGGCGTCAGCCGGCCGAAGCGCCAAAAAGGCCAAGACGGCTAAAAAGGCTGTTAAGAAAGCCGCCAAGAAGGCAGTGAAAAAGACCGCCAAGAAAGCAGCTCCCAAGCGGGGAGCGGCCAAAAAGGCGAAGAAATCGGCCAAACCGGCCGCCAAGAAGGCCAAAACGGCCGCCCGCAAGGGAAGTGTCAAGAGAACCCGCAAGGGAGCCAAGGCAAGTTCCCGGCCCGCGAAAAAGGTCACGAAAAAGCGAGCCAAATCCGCCAGGCGGTTGACGAAACGAGGATGAATCCTTTAATAAGCCCTGCATTCAGTCGGATTTTTTCAGACGATGCCGGGCCCCAAGGTGATTGAGGGGCGGGCGTCGTATTCGCGTTTGCGACCGCCTGCCTAAGCTAGTCGAGAAACTGCCGGTCCAACATGGCCGGTGACAGGAGAGAAGTCTGTGGCCCGTATCGCAGGTGTGAATATCCCGACCAACAAGCGCGTGCTGATCGCGCTGCAGTACATTCACGGCATCGGCCAGAAGAACGCTGCCGATATCATCGAGAAGGTGAAGATTCCGGTGGACCGCCGGGTCAACCAGCTCACCGACGCGGAAGTGCTGCAAATCCGCGAAGTGATCGACCGCGACTATCTGGTCGAGGGCGACCTTCGCCGTGAGACCGGCATGAACATCAAGCGTCTGATGGACCTCGGCTGCTATCGCGGTCTGCGTCATCGCCGCGGTCTTCCGGTTCGTGGCCAGCGCACGCATACCAATGCGCGCACCCGCAAGGGTCCGGCCAAGGCGATCGCCGGCAAGAAGAAGTAAGCAAGCGAATAGAGCGTAGCGAATAGCGAATAGAGTTTTCTCTTCGCTACCAACTATTCGCTATTCGCTCATCAGGTGGAGCCGCTGGAATCACGGCGGCGTTGAGATCGTAAAAAGGAACTGTAATGGCTAAAGAAGCTGCCCGCGTTCGCCGTCGTGAGCGCAAGAACATCGCGTCCGGTATCGCGCATGTGAATTCGTCGTTCAACAACACGACCATCACCATCACCGACGCGCAGGGCAACACCATTGCCTGGTCGTCGGCTGGCACGATGGGCTTCAAGGGCTCGCGCAAGTCGACCCCGTATGCGGCGCAGGTTGCCGCGGAGGACGTTTCCAAGAAGGCTCAGGAACACGGTATGCGCACCCTCGAAGTCGAGGTGGCGGGACCGGGTTCGGGCCGTGAGTCGGCGCTGCGTGCGTTGCAGGCCGCGGGTTTCACCGTCACTTCGATCCGCGACGTGACCACGATCCCGCACAACGGCTGCCGCCCGCGCAAGCGTCGTCGCGTTTAAGCCGCAGGGCTTTTGTCGCGACCGCGCCACGGGCCGCGACGGCTGTTCGATCTTCGGACGCGGGCCGATCCCCGCGACCTCCAACGCCAGTTGTTTTGATGGCAAAGCTGGCCTGTATGGGTGAAACAGTGACGATCCAGAAAAATTGGCAAGAATTGATCCGCCCCAGCAAGCTGCAAGTGACGCCGGGCGCGGACGCTACCCGTTTCGCGACCCTCGTCGCCGAGCCGCTCGAGCGTGGTTTCGGCCAGACGCTGGGCAATGCGCTCCGCCGCATTCTGCTGTCCTCGCTGCAAGGCGCGGCGGTGCAGTCGGTGCACATCGACGGTGTGCTGCACGAGTTCTCCTCGATTGCCGGCGTGCGTGAAGACGTCACCGACATCGTGCTGAACATCAAGGACATCTCGATCAAGATGCAGGGCGAAGGCCCGAAGCGCATGGTCGTGAAGAAGCAGGGGCCGGGCACCGTTACCGCGGGCGACATCCAGACCGTCGGCGACATCACCATCCTCAATCCGGAATTGCAGCTTTGCACGCTGGATGACGGCGCTGAAATCCGCATGGAATTCACCGTCAACACCGGCAAGGGCTACGTCGCCGCCGAGCGCAATCGTCCGGAAGACGCGCCGATCGGCCTGATCCCGGTCGACAGCCTGTATTCGCCGGTGCGCAAGGTGTCGTACAAGGTCGAGAACACCCGCGAGGGCCAGATCCTCGACTACGACAAGCTGACCATGACCATCGAGACCAACGGCGGCATCACGCCGGAAGACTCCGTGGCCTATGCCGCACGCATCCTGCAAGACCAGCTCAACGTGTTCGTCAACTTCGAAGAGCCGCGCAAGGAAGTGGCCGCCGAGATCATTCCGGATCTGGCGTTCAACCCGGCGTTCCTCAAGAAGGTCGACGAGCTGGAGTTGTCGGTGCGCTCCGCCAACTGCCTGAAGAACGACAACATCGTCTACATCGGCGACCTGGTTCAGAAGTCGGAAGCGGAGATGCTGCGTACCCCGAACTTCGGCCGCAAGTCGCTGAACGAGATCAAGGAAGTGCTGGCCCAGATGGGTCTGCATCTCGGCATGGAAGTGCCCGGTTGGCCGCCGGAAAACATCGACGAGCTGGCCAAGCGCTTCGAGGATCACTACTAAGAGAGCGAATAGCGAATAGGGAGTAGCGAATAGAATAGGCCACTTACTATTCGCTACTGACTACCAACTACTCGCTCCCTCCACCGGGCGAACGCAGGAAGCCCACCTGAGCAACATGTCCGACGAGCGGTCGTGACACAGAATGAAGGATACATCACATGCGTCACGGCAAGGTTCATCGCAAGCTCAACCGCACCGCCGAACACCGCAAGGCAATGTTCGCCAATATGGCGGCGTCGCTGATCAAGCACGAGCAGATCGTTACCACGCTGCCGAAGGCGAAGGAGCTTCGCCCGATCGTCGAGAAGCTGGTCACGCTCGGCAAGAAGGGCGGGCTTTCGCTGCGCCGTCAGGCTATCAGCGAGTTGCGCGACCTGGATCAGGTGCGCAAGCTCTTCGATACGCTGGCGACCCGCTACAAGGATCGTCAGGGCGGTTACACCCGCATCATCAAGGCCGGCTTCCGCTACGGCGATAATGCGCCGATGGCGGTGATCGAGTTCGTCGATCGCGACGTCGATGCCAAGGGCAAGGACTCCGGCCCGGTGCAGGGCGAGGCGTCGGAAGCGGCGTAAGCCTGCTGACCATCGAATTTAAAAGCGGCGCCTCGGCGCCGCTTTTTTGTTTGTGAGAATTGCAAACGGCTCCGTCATTGCGAGGAGCGAAGCGACGAAGCAATCCAGTCCTTGCTTCGTCGCTTTCTGGATTGCTTCGCTTCGCTCGCAATGACGAAATGAGAGGCGGTCCTGCTTACGTCTGCACCGTTAAAATCGGATTCATCACCAAGCCGAAACTGCGCAACTGTCCAAGCAATTCGCGATGGCCGAACGCCTGGCAGCCCGAGGCGAAGCCGACTTTACGCGGTGGCTGTTGCAGCAGCGAGTAGGCCGCATAGGCTTGCAGCATTCCGGTCTGCTTGTAGTTGCAGTTGCCGTGGATCACGCAATGCGCGCGGCCGAGCGGGCCTGATGCGTAGACCGAGTCGATCGACGTGTTGATGCGCGGATTTTCACGCGGCGGCATCGCCGCCTGCACCGTTGCGGCGATGTCGGCCAGCGCCTTCTCCTGCTGGTCCGGCGGCAGCGGCTTGATGTTCTCCTTCACCATCTGAGTGGTCTGCACCACGCCTTCCATCACCGCGCGTTGCAGCACGCCGCCCATCACGCGGCAGTTGGCGACACGTGGATAGTTCTTGAACCACACCGGATGCGCGGTGCCGCCCCACGGCACGGCGATGGCGGTTTCGTGCTGGCCAGGCACCACGACATCGGCGCGCGCAGTGACGTCCCATTCGAGAAACTTGTTCTGCTCGAGGTAGTACCAGTTCGCCTTGAGGATGGTGAAGATAGTCTGCGTCGAGGCGTAGGTCGGAAAGCCCTTCCAGAACACCAGAATGTCCAGCGTATCGAGGCCGGGCGTTTCGAGGCAGATGTTCGCGGCGATCTCGCCCGTGGTGTACATCTGCGCGAGGTTCGGCGACAGCAGCAGGTTTTTCTTGGCGAAGGCATCGCCCCAGGTTTTCTGCGCGTGCAGCACCCAGTCCTGTTCGCCGGTCGTGTCAGTGTAGTGGCAACCGGCGGCAAGACAGGCTTCGACGACTTCGCTGCCGTATTTGATGAAGGGGCCGACCATGTTGCTGACAACGCTGGCGCCCTTGAACAGTTTCGTCAGCGCCTCGACGTTGTGCTCGACGCCGACGACTTCGTAGTCAGCGGTTTCAATGCCGGGAATTTTCTCGACGACGGCTTGCACCTTGGCCTTGTCGCGGCCGGCGGCAATGAAGGGCACGTTGTATTCGCGCAAGTACTCACACACTAGACGCCCAGTGTAACCGGATACGCCGTAGACCACGACGGGTCGCTTATCGCTCATGATGTCGTCCTCCCTGTCTCGTTGTGATGCGTTGTTGCGTCTGATGCTGAAGCTCAGGTGCCAGTTTACGTACCCATGCCGCCATCGACGGGCAGGCCGATGCCGGTGATGAAGCGCGCCTCGTCGCTGCACAGGAACACGGCGGCGTCGGCGATCTCGCTGATCTCGGCAAGACGGCCGAGCGGCGTCTGCTCGATCACCGAGGCGACGGCGGCGTTGACGTCGGCGGCAAGGCCGAGCGCGGCGATGTCGGTTGCGAGCTTCATGCCCATCTCGGTCGGCGCGAGGCCCGGATAGATGCAGTTCACCCGCACGCCGTAGCCGAGCTTGCCGGCTTCCATCGCGCCGATCCGCGTCATGCGATCGACGGCGGACTTGGTCGCCGAGTATCCGGCGATCGACGGGTAGGCGATGGTGGCGGCAACGGAGGAGATGTTGACGATGGCGCCGCCCTTGCCAGCAGCCCCGCCGGGCTTCATGGCGCGGAAGGCGTGCTTCATGCCGAGCCCGGTGCCGACAATATTGACGTCGCACATGCGGCGCATGTCGTCCGCTTTGATGTCGATCAGTAGCGAGGTGAGTTCAATGCCGGCATTGTTGATGAGAATGTCGTAGCCGCCGAGCTCGGACACGGTCGCCGCGACCGCCTTTTCCCATTGCGCATCGTCGGTGACGTTGAGTTCGACAAAGCCGGTCTTCACACCGGATTTGCCGATCTTCGCGGCAGTCTCCTTGCCGAGATCCGAAAGGATATCGGTGATCATCACCGAAGCGCCGGCGTTCGCCAGCGCTATCGCGATGGCTTCGCCGATGCCGCGCGCGCCGCCGGTCACCAGGGCCTTGCGGCCAGTCAAACGTCCTCCACTCATGGTCTCGCCTCCCTTGAAAAGGTCAATCGTTCCAAGGATCTGCTCCGCGGTACGGTTCGTTCCCGGTTGCGGGGAAGGCGGATCGGCCGATGGAGACAGTTTGCTTGACGATTGCCCAAATTTTATTATCCGAATGTCAAAGAGAATCTTGACGATTGTCAAGAGATCGTCTTGGGTGAACCGGAGATTTTTTCTGCGCGAGTTGGCATGATCGGCTGTGCGGCAGCCGGTGCGCCGAGTCGCGGAACGACGGGTTGGACATGAATCAAGCGTTGCTGAAAGCGAAGGCGGGCAGGGATGCGCCGCCGCGGCGCGGGCGGCTTCCGGTCGACAAGTTCAATGCGCGACGCGTCGAACTGGCCGAGGCTGCGCTCGCAACGCTCGCCGACGTCGGTTATGCGCGGACCAGCCTGCGCGAGATCGCGCAGAAATCCGAATTCACGCACGGCGTGCTGCACTATTACTTCAGCGACAAGTTCGACCTGATCTGTTGCAGCGTGCGCTACTACAAAGCGAAGTGCGTCACGCGCTATGACCAGATCACCGCAACGGCCCGCAGCCGCGAGGAGTTGCTCGAAGGTTTTCTGGAGAAGCTCGGCGAGACGATCCGCACCGAAGCGCATATGCATCGGTTGTGGTACGACCTGCGCGCGCAGGCCTTATTCGAAAGCGCGTTTCGCGACGACGTCACCGCTATCGACAAGAGCCTGGAAGACATGGTGTGGCGCATCATGTCGCGCTACGCCGCGCTCGGCGATAAGCAGATCGCGGTGTCTCCGGAAGCGCTCTACGCGTTGTTCGACGGCCTGTTCCAGAAGTATCTGTTGCAGCATCTGTCCGGCGACACCGATGCCATCTCGGCGCTCCAGTCCGAGTTGCGACGCCTGCTGCCGATGATCGGATAACCGAATCGGACGACCGCGCCCGTCTTGTGCAGCATCGCCGTTCACAGCGTCTTGAGGTATGATCGCCTGTGTCACGCTGGCGAATGTCGGTGTTCGTCTCCACATCAGGGGACCTCGCCGCGCCAGGCGGCCACTATGCGACCGCATCATCAGGAATATCTTCATGAAAATCGATCTGTCGGGCACCACAGCTCTCGTCACCGGTTCAACCTCCGGCATCGGTCATGCCATCGCCAAAGGGCTCGCGGCGACGGGAGCGAAGGTCATCGTCAACGGACGCACGCAATCCAAGGTGGATGAGGCGGTGGCCGCGCTGAAGAAGGCCGTGAACGGCGCGACGATCGAAGGCGTCGCGGCAAATGTTTCGACGGCGGAAGGTTGCGCGGCACTGGTCAAGGCGGTGCCGAGCGTCGATATCCTCATCAACAACACCGGAATCTTCGAGCCGAAGGAATTCTTCGACATTCCAGACGAGGACTGGCAGCGCTTCTTCAATGTCAACGTGATGTCCGGCATTCGGTTGTCGCGCGCGTATATGCCGGCGATGCTCAAGCGCAACTGGGGACGTATCATCTTCATCGCCTCCGAATCCGCGATCATGATTCCGAAGGAGATGATCCACTACGGCATGACGAAAACGGCGCAGTTGTCGGTGTCGCGTGGCCTGGCCGAATTGACGCGCGGCACCGCCGTGACGGTGAATGCCGTGATGCCGGGGCCGACCATGTCGGAAGGTGTCGAGACGTTCGTGAAGAATCTCGCCAAACAGAACGGGCAATCCATTGAGACCGCCGCCGCGAACTTCATCAAGGAGCACCGGCCGTCGTCGCTGATTCAGCGTTTCGCCAGCGTCGACGAGATCGCGAATATGGTGGTCTATGTCGCCTCGCGTGAAGCCGCGGTTACCAATGGCGCGGCGTTGCGGGCTGAGGGCGGGCTGGTGCCGACCATTGCATAGCGACTGATGTCGCAGTCGCGTTGACGCATCGCTGTACGTAGCAAAGCCCGCGAACCTGCAAGAGGTGCGCGGGCTTTGTGGTATTGATCCGGGGCTTCGTTTTGTTGATCGTCATGCCGCAGCCGAGGGCATTCGGCGCGGCGTGCGACTTGAAGGCGAGGGGCGCCGCGCGAGGCGACGCCCCGACGGGGCGTTAGAACGCGAACTGCGTGCGCATCGCGAAGGCGTCGTACTTCGCGCCACGATCCGCGCCGGCGAGGTTGGTCTTCTGCACGGTGCCGTGGATCCAGTTGAACATCATCCGCATGTTCTGGTTGAGATACCAGTTGAGGCCGACAGTGATGTTTTCCTGGGTGCCGCCGAAGATGGTCTTGTCGTTGAGATCGACATAGCTGTAACGCGCGGCGATTTCCCACGCGCCGGTGCCGCCGGTCATATCCCAGTAGAAGGGATTGGCCGGGTTGACGCCGCCGAGCGAACCGGAGGAGGCGCTGTACTTGCGCTTTTCGCCGGTGAGGATGTAGCCGGCCTGCGCGTAGCCGCCCTTGAAGTGAAGATCAGGCAGCGCGAAGCGCGAGATCGAATAGTCGAAGTATTCGCCCTGGGCATGGAAGCTGCCGACGGTGGCGGCGGCTTCGGCGCTCAGCACCAGCGCGTTGTTGACGTTGGAGAGCGCCCCGGTGTCGAGTACGCGGGTCGGATCGATACGCACCTCGATGCGCTCGCGCATCCGGATGTCGTTGACATTCGGTGCGCCGCCGGTATCCGCGAGATACAAGACGTCGCCGCCGAACAGGAAGGCGCCGGCGTCGGTGTTGATCGGCGCGAACACGAGACGGCCGGTGGCGGCATAAGGCGTGCGCAACGAGTGATCGTAGCCGGTGGTCGGTCCCGTGAGGTACGCGCCAGCCCACCACCAACTGTCGTTGCCGCGCACACCGAAGGCGGCGCGGTTGTCACCGGCGCCGAGGTCGGTCGCCAGCACCTGCGAGGAAGCACGCTCCATGAAGGTGATGTTGTTCGAACTGGTGGCTTCGTCGAGGGTGTAGGGCACGTCCATGTAACCGCCCTCGATCCGCATATTCTTGAAGCCTTTGTACGAGACATAGGCGTTGTTGAGCAGCACCGGACCGTCCTGCGAACCGCCGCCGTCGAACACCAGCGCGTACTCCCAGTCGCGGGCGAACACGCCGGTGAGGCCGATGCGGGCGCGGCGGGCATTGACGCCGCTTTGCAAATCTTGCGGCGAGGTGGCCGCGGAATTCGGACGATAGGAATAGGTGCCGACGTCAAGGTGGAGGCGGCCCGTGATACCGACGCAGTTATATCCGTCCGCGGTGCAGATGGTCGGGCGATTGCCCTTCATCGAGACCAGCACGTCCGGCGGCGCGAACTTCGCCTTGGTCGGCATATAGCCCGCGCTTGCATTCAGAAATGTCTTTTGCTGAACGGCATTCAGCTTCTTTTCCAGCGCGCGGATTTGCTTTTGCAGGCTTTCGACCTGCTCGGTGGTCGCCGATTGCGCGTGCGCTTGCGTCGCACTGAGCGCGCCGGCCAGACCGATCGCCCCCAAGATGAATTTGGTTTTTGCCGACATGAAGTTCCCCTGTTGTCGAGACAAATTGCTCCTGCTCCCGCGGCATCGCTGCCGCAGGCCGGATCGATTTTTGTTTTTGGGTCGATGTTGTTGTGTCGCTCGCCTTACGGCGAAGAAAGTGATCGTCCCCAGCAAGCCCCGTTCGAAGCTCGGGCGGAAACTAGAAACCTTCGATTACAGTTGTGCGACAGCGACACATGCGATGTGCGGCGTCGCGCCGCAGGGCGGTGTGCTATCCACAATGTGTGGCGCAATTGTCGCTCTTGCACACACGATGAAAAACGACTGACGCGAGCGCGGTGTCTTGCCGTGCTCGCGTCAGTGTAAATCGTAGGGAATAAAGAACAGAGTTGTTATCAGTCGCGCTGCGTTTTGTGGCTACCAGCCTTCCAGCACGATCTTGCCGCGCGACGTTGCCGTTTCGATTTGCGCATGAGCGCGTTTCAGATTGGCAGCGTTGATGGTGCCGTAAGTCTGATTGAGCGTGGTGCGCAGCACGCCTTTATCGATCAGGTCAGCGACATCGTTGAGCAGATGATTCTGTGCGATCATGTCGTCGGTCTGGAACGAACTGCGCGTGAACATCGATTCCCAATGGACCGACGCGGCCTTGCCCTTGAAGGCGGCGATGTTGAATTCCGGCGGATCGTCGATCAGGCCAAACCGGCCTTGCGGCGCGATGATATCCGCAAGCGCCTTGTAGTGCTGGTCGGTCATGGTGAGGCTCGCGATCAGCCCGACCGGCGGCAGTTTCAATGCCTCGATCTGCGCCTTCATCGGTTGCGCGTGATCGATGACGACATGCGCGCCAAGATCGCGGCACCAGGCTTGCGTTTCGGGGCGCGAGGCAGTGGCGGCCACGGTGAGGCCGGTGAGGCGGCGCGCCAACTGGATCAGGATCGAGCCGACGCCGCCGGCGCCGCCGACGATCAATAGCGTGCGCGGATCGAGGCTCTTGCCGGGGACCGCGCCGAGCCGGTCGAACAGCAATTCCCACGCGGTGATCGACGTCAGCGGCAATGCGGCGGCTTGCGCGAACGACAGCGTCGCCGGCTTGCGGCCGACGATCCGCTCGTCGACCAGATGATATTCGGCGTTGGTGCCCTGCCGCAGGATCGAGCCGGCGTAAAACACCTCGTCGCCGGGCTTGAACAGGCTGACGTTCTTGCCCACGGCGTCGACCACGCCGGCGGCGTCATAGCCGAGAATCTTGTGCTCGCCGGCCGGCGGCGCGGCGCGCTTGCGCACCTTGGTATCGACCGGATTGACCGAAACCGCCCTGACCGCGACGCGGATATCGCGCGGGCCCGGCTCCGGAATGGGGGCTTGGAAATCGACCAGCGCATCGGCGTCGTCGATCGGGAGCGATTTTGTATAGCCTACGGCTTTCATGACGGGGTCCTCCGGGTTGCACCCTAGTTCCGCCAGTCGGGCGTCGATTGCAAGCGGGGGCGCAACTGCTAAAACGAGGGGCCGTGACAGGGGCGGGCGACGATGGTCCGCCGGGGGCGCTCCGGCTTGCAAAACCGGTGGGACAGGCGCGAAAACGCCCCGTTCTGCTTCTCTTGAATGGCTGGGATGCCTATATCTCAGCCGTCACACTGGGAATCGCTTCATGACGCCATTTCGCCTGTTCGCCCTGCCGCTCCTCATTCTGACGATGCTGGCGCCCGCCCATGCCCAGGATCGCCGCGTGCCGGCATCGCAGAACGAATTGCGGCTGTCCTATGCACCGATCGTGCAGCACGTGACGCCGGCGGTGGTCAATGTCTACGCGGCCAAGGTGGTGCAGAACCACAATCCGCTGCTGGACGATCCGATCTTCCGCCGCTTCTTCGGCGTGCCGGGCCAGCAGCCGGAACAAATGCAGCGTTCGCTCGGTTCAGGTGTCATGGTCGATCCGTCCGGGCTGGTCGTGACCAACAATCACGTCATCGAGGGGGCCGATCAGGTCAAGGTCTCGCTGTCCGACAAGCGCGAATTCGAGGCCGAGATCGTGCTGAAGGATACCCGCACCGATCTTGCGGTGCTGCGGCTGAAGAACACCAAGGAGAAATTCCCGACGCTCGATTTTGCCAATTCCGACGGTCTTCAGGTCGGCGACGTGGTGCTCGCGGTCGGCAATCCATTCGGCGTCGGCCAGACCGTAACGCACGGCATCGTCTCGGCCCTGGCGCGCACCCAGGTCGGCATCACCGATTATCAGTTCTTCATCCAGACCGACGCGGCGATCAACCCCGGCAACTCCGGTGGCGCGCTGGTGGACATGACCGGCAAGCTGGTCGGCATCAACACCGCGATCTTCTCGCGCTCCGGTGGTTCGCAGGGCATCGGCTTCGCCATTCCCGCCAACATGGTGCGGGTGGTGGTGGCCTCCGCCGAACGCGGCGGCAAGGCCGTGAAGCGGCCGTGGCTCGGCGCGCGGTTGCAGGCGGTGACGCCGGAAATCGCCGAGACGCTCGGGCTCGCGCGCCCGGCCGGCGCGCTGGTGGTCAAGGTGGTGCCGGGTAGCCCGGCGGCGCGGGGTGGGCTGAAACTGTCCGACCTCATCGTCGCGGTGGACGGCCAGGCTGTCGACGACCCGAACGCCTTCGGTTATCGCTTCGCGACGCGGCCGATCGGCGGCACGACGGAGATCGAAGTGCAGCGCGGCGGTAAGGCAATCAAGCTCGCCATTCCGCTGGAGGTGGCGCCCGATACCAATCGCGACGAGATCGTCATCACCAGCCGCTCGCCATTCCAGGGGGCGCGGGTCGCTAACATCTCTCCGGCAGTGGCCGACGAATTGCGGCTCGATAACGATGACGGCGTGGTGATCACCGAACTTGCCGACGACGGTACCGCCGCCAATGTCGGGTTCAAGAAGGGTGACGTGATCCTTGCCGTTAACGGCACCAAGATCAACAAGACCGAGGATCTGCAGCGCGTGACGCGCGAACGCAGCCGGCTGTGGCGCATCACCGTGATGCGCGGCGGCCAGCAGATGCAGGTGACGCTCGGAGGATAAATATCGGATCATGGCCGGGCTTGTCCCGGCCATCCACGTCTTGGATTGTTCAGCAAAGTAATAACGTGGATGGCCGGGGTAAATCCGGCCATGACGGAAGCGAGTATGGCCGAGCGGAAACAGACAGCGACGCAATCTCTCTTCTCCGCCGCCGGGCTGGAGCAGGATGCGCCGCGTCCGCTGCCGGAGCGGCTGCGGCCGCGCAAGCTCGCCGACGTGGTGGGGCAGGATCACGTCCTCGGCCCCGACGGCGCGCTGACGCGGATGCTGGAAACCCGCACACTGGGCTCGCTGATCTTCTGGGGGCCGCCCGGCACCGGCAAGACCACGGTGGCGCGGCTGTTGGCAGATGCAACCGAACTGCACTTCGAGCAGATTTCGGCAGTGTTCTCCGGCGTCGCCGATCTCAAGAAGGTGTTCGACGCGGCGCGCGCGCGGCGTGAGACCGGCACCGGCACGCTGCTGTTCGTCGACGAGGTGCATCGCTTCAACCGCGCGCAGCAGGATTCGTTTCTGCCGGTGATGGAAGACGGCACTGTGGTGCTGGTCGGCGCCACCACCGAGAACCCGTCGTTCGAACTCAACGCGGCGTTGCTATCGCGCGCGCGCGTGCTGGTGTTTCATTCGCTCGATGTCGATGCCATCGGAAAACTGTTCGCGCACGCCGAACGTCTTGAAGGCAGACCGTTGCCGCTCGATGCGGAGGCGCGCGCTGCGCTGGTGCGGATGGCCGACGGCGACGGCCGTGCCGCGCTGACGCTTGTTGAGGAAGTGTGGCGCTCGGCGCGTGCGGGTGAGACGTTCAATGCGGCGCAGTTGCAGGACATCCTGCAACGCCGCGCGCCGATCTACGACAAGTCGGCGGATGGCCACTACAACCTGATCTCGGCGCTGCATAAATCGGTGCGCGGCTCCGATCCCGACGCGGCGCTGTATTATCTCGCACGCATGTTCGACGCCGGCGAAGATCCGTTGTTTCTGGCGCGGCGCGTGGTGCGGATGGCAGTGGAGGATATCGGCCTCGCCGATCCGCAGGCGCTGGTGATCTGCAACGCCGCCAAGGATGCCTATGATTTTCTCGGCTCGCCGGAAGGCGAACTGGCGATCGCGCAGGCGGTGATCTATCTCGCCACGGCGCCGAAATCCAACGCCGCTTACAAGGCGTTCGGCGCAGCGATGCGCACGGCGAAGGAGGCGGGCTCGTTGCTGCCGCCGAAGCACATTCTCAACGCGCCGACCAAACTGATGAAGTCCGAAGGCTACGGCGGCGGCTATCAGTACGATCACGACACGCCGGACGCATTCTCGGGGCAGGATTACTTTCCGGAGGCGCTCGGTCGCCAGACCTTCTACAATCCGCCGGATCGCGGTTTCGAGCGCGAAATCCGCAAGCGGCTGGATTACTGGGCCAAGCTACGACGAGACAAGGCGCGCGGCGCATGAGACGGGATCGGATGCAGATGATGGGACGTTCGGTGGGGTTATTGATCGGGCTCATGCTGTGTATGGTTTCGAGCCTTGCGCAAGCCGAGACGGTCGAAGTTGCGCCCGGCGTGCAGGTGACCAAGACGACCTTCAAGGCGCCTGCCGACGAACAGCCGTTCTATGGCTTCACGGCGAAGACGGCGGGGCCACGTGCGGCTGACGAGAAACTTTTGTCCGATCTGATTGCGACGGCGGGTTCGCGCGAACAGGCGTTCGAGGCCGTCACCCTTCGCGGCTGGAAAGCCATTCAAGGCGGCCGTGCCGTCGAGGCCGCCAAGCGATTCAACCAGGCCTGGCTGTTGATGCCGGAGCGCAGCGCCGTCTATCACGGGCTGGCAATGGTGACGCAGATGCGTTTCAACGATCTCGCCTTCGCCGATGAGCTGTTCAGGCAGGCCTACAAGCAGCCGCATCCGCTGAAGGCGCTCAATTCCGACTACGGCCGGTTGCTGCTGATGCAGAAGCGTTATCGCGACGCGCAGCCGGTGCTGGAGAAAGCGGTTGTCGACACCGCCGATTTCGGCGACGCTTGGGCGTATCTCGCCTTCGCTAAGTTGCAGAATGGCGACAAGGC
The DNA here is from genome assembly GCA_017305555.1 of Hyphomicrobiales bacterium. Lineage (GTDB taxonomy): Bacteria > Pseudomonadota > Alphaproteobacteria > Rhizobiales > Xanthobacteraceae > 62-47. The sequence goes on from JAFKKM010000032.1 coordinate 19,953, forward strand.
GGGCGCGTGTGTCGATGCCTCCGAAGCGCGTAAGCGAAAACCCTCTCGCAGCACGGTGCGGGATCTGGCGCATATCGAGAAAGACGCCAAATGCAATTAGAGGCAACAGCATGAGCCGTCGCGTCAAACGCCCGCTCGCCAAGAAATCCGAACGCGCGAAATCCGCGCGCGGGGGCAAGAAAGTTAGCGGCCGCAAGTCCGCTCCCCTCTCTCCGCGCAGCGAAGCGAAGCGGCGGGGCGGCGAGGGCGAGTTCAGCTCGCGGCGTCACCCTGAGGCGCGAGGCGTTTCTCACGCCGAGCCGCGAAGGACGACGACATCATCCGTCGAGACGCGCAAGAAAGAGCGCGCGCCTCAGGACGACGCTGCATCCAGGCAGGACACGCCGCTGCCGACCAAGGTGCAGACCGTGATCGTCACCGCCGACGAGAACAACATGCGCGTCGATCGGTTTCTCGAACATCGGTTTCCAGGCCTGTCGTTCTCGCACATCCAGCGCATCGTGCGGAAAGGCGAGTTGCGCATCAACGGCAAGCGCGCCGACAGCAAGGATCGTCTTGAGGAAGGGCAGAGCGTGCGCATTCCGCCGCTCAAGCTCGACGCTCCGAAAATCGCGCAGGTCTCCGAGGCGCAGCAGAAGACGCTCGATGCGCTGAAGGCGATGACGCTCTATGAAGACGCCGACGTCATGGTGCTGAACAAGCCGGCGGGACTTGCGGTGCAGGGCGGCTCCGGCATGACGCGGCACGTCGACCAGATGCTGGAGGCGATGCGCGATGCCAAGGGGCAGAAGCCGCGTCTGGTGCATCGGCTCGATCGTGAAACCTCGGGGTGTCTGCTGATCGCCAAGACGCGCTTCGCGGCTTCGGCGCTGACCGGCGCGTTCCGCCATCGCTCGGCACGCAAGATTTACTGGGCGCTGGTAGCCGGCGTGCCGAAGCCGAAGCAGGGCCGCATCTCCACCTATCTCGCCAAGGAGGAGAACGAAGAAGAGTCCATCATGCGCATCGCCGCCCACGGCGACGAGGGCGCGAGCCACGCGGTGACTTACTACGCGGTGGTGGAAACCTCGGCGCAGAAACTCGCTTGGGTGTCGCTGAAGCCGGTGACGGGACGCACACATCAATTGCGCGCGCACATGGCGCATATCGATCACGCTATCATCGGCGATCCGAAATACTTCAACAAGGAGAACTGGCAGTTGCCGGGCGGTATCCAGAACCGGTTGCATCTGTTGGCGCGTCGCATCGTGATTCCGCATCCGCGCGGCGGAGTGATCGACGCCACCGCGCCGCTGCCGCCGCATATGTTGCAATCGTGGAACCTGCTCGGGCTGGAAGCGGATCGTTTCGATCCGATCGAGCACGCGCCGGAGGAATGAGATCTTGTGCTTCGTCGCCGGCGTCACGACCTATCGGAGATGAAATGCCTGTCGATCATGATGCTTGGCGTCGTGCTGGCGATGGCGCTGCCGGGTGGCGTCGCAACCGCGCAATTGTTCGGCCCCAATGTGACGCCATCGAATCCGCCGCCGCCACCTCCACCGCCGCCACCGAAGATCGAGGTGCCGGTAGTGCCGAAGCTCGATGCGCCGCCGCGAGCGCCGAAGGCGCGGGGATCGCGGCGCGGCTCGTTCGGCGATCGGGTTATCGATTGCCTGCATCAGGGTGCGGCCGCGGGATTGCCGCCGGGCGAGCGCGACGCTTATTCGCGCGCTTGCGCCAACCAGTGAAAGACGGACTTCGCCATGCGTGAACTGTTCGAAGACGTTGCCGCCAATGGCGCCCTCGATCCGCAGGAGGCGGTTCGTCAGACCTCGCGCGCGCCGCAACGCAAGCGCTTCTATAAATCCGCCGCCATCGAGGAGACCGATGCCGGCTTCGCGATCGTGCTCGACGGCAAGCCGGTGCGGACGCCGACCGGGGAGCGGTTGACCGCGTCGACGCGCGCCATCGCGCAGGCCATCGTCGAGGAGTGGAATGCGCAAGGCGAATTCATCGATCCGATGACCATGCCGTTGACGCGGCTCGCCAACAGCATCGTCGCCGGCGTGATCGGCCGTGTCGATGCAGTGCGCGCCGATGTCGCCAAGTACTTCGAGTCCGATCTTCTATTCTATCGCGCCGCGCATCCTGAGGCGCTGGTGGCGCGCGAGGGCGAGCACTGGGACCCGGTGCTGTTCTGGGCCGCCGATGAACTCGGCGCGCGCTTTGTGTTGGCGGAAGGCATCGTGCACGTGCGCCAGCCCGAAGCTGCCGTGGCGGCCGCGACGGCTGCGCTGCCGGACGATCCATGGCTGATCGCGGCGCTGCATATCGTCACCACGATCACGGGTTCGGCGCTGTTGGCGCTGGCGCTGTCGCGCAGCGCGCGCACGGCGGATGAAGTATGGGCGGCGGCGCATGTCGACGAGGACTGGAACATCGCGCAATGGGGTGCCGACGCCGAGGTGATGGCGCGGCGCAATGTGCGGTTGCGCGACTTCCGCGCCGCAGCTTTCGTGTTTGAGGCCCGGGGCGTGCCGTAGCCGAAAAGTTAACGAGAGGTTTAGAGGCGTGGGGTTAGTCTGCGGCGGCAACAGGACAGCCGCAGCATGGCGATCTCGATCAATCCGATTTTCCCGGTCATTGCCGCGCAGGGCGTGCCGGCCGACGTGGTGCTGCAACCTGGTACCGTGATCGACGCGCAGGTGCTCAAACTGCTCGCCAACAACGCGGTGCGGATCGCCATCGCCAATCTCTCCATCGAGGTGATGTCGGAAATCCCGTTGCAGGTCGGGCAGACTTTGCAACTCGCGGTGTCGCAGACGCCGGACGGCATCCGGCTCGCGGTCCTCGGACAACCGCCTGCATCAACCACTGCTCCTTCGCTTGCACCGGCCGACACGGTGACGATTGCGTCCGACATACCGGTGAATGCCGTTGCGAAGCCGGCCGCGTCCGCGCCGTTGTCGCAGCAGGGATTGACGGCGCTGCAAGCGCTCGCGGTGTCGGCGGCGGCGCAATCGGCCGCGACGAAGCAAGCCGGCTTGTCGCAATTGTTCGCCGACGTGCAGACGGCGGCTTTGTCGGGCAGCCTGCCGCCGCACCTGCAGCAGGCGGCCGCGCAACTGCTGGCGCGGCGGCCATCGCTCGATGGCGCGCTGTCCGGCAATGACATCAAGGCGGGGTTGCAGAATTCCGGCCTGCTGCTGGAGCGCATGTTATCAACGGGAGCGGCGCTGCCAACGACCGGTGGCGCGATGCTGGACCTGAAAGCCGCGCTGCTTGTGTTCAAGCAGATGCTCTCGCTGCAACTCGATCAGGTGGCCAAACCGGAAACCGCGTCGCAGCCCGCACCGAATGCGCAAGCGGCATCGACAGCGACTGCGCCGGAAGCGGCGGCGGCATTGGGACGCACCGCATCACCGTCGTTGATGCCGGACCTCGACGTGCAGGAAATCCTGTTGCCGCAGGCGCGGGTGCCGGTCGCCGAGGATATCACGCGCGCGGGCGCGCGCTTCGCCGCCGCGCCCGGTATGACGAGCGCACCGCTGGACGCGGTCACCGCGAAACTCGCGCTCAACCTGTTGCAGGAAGCCGCGACAACACCGGACGGCACGCCGCGTTCGGCATCCGCCGCGACGGCGGTGGACGTTGCAGATGAGGCGGTGCTGGTTCGCACCAACGTACCACCGCCGCCAATGCGCGGCGCGTCGCCCGCAGCCCAAGCAGTGGCGGTGGCTTCGCTTGCAGGCAATGCATCGGCCTCCGAGGTGATGCATCGGCTGCACGACGACACTGATGCCGCCATCGCGCGCACCACCTTGTTGCAGATCGCCTCACTGCCGGACCGCGCCGACACAACGGCGATGCGCAACGATCCCGCCGTGCCGCGCTGGCATTTCGAGATTCCGTTCGCGACGTCGATGGGCACCGCGGTGGCGCAGTTCGAAATCGCGCGCGAGGGCGGCAGCAATGAGGTCGAAGCCGCCAAGCGGGTCTGGCGTGCGCGGTTCTCGCTCGATGTCGAGCCGGCGGGACCGGTTCACGCGGTGGTGTCGCTGAGTGGTGAGACGACGTCGGTGCGGATGTGGGCGGAGCGACCCGCCACCGCCGGTCAGTTGCGCGCCGGTGTGGGCCAACTCAGCCAGGCGCTGAGCCGCGCCGAGCTCAAGCCCGGCGACATCGTCGTCCGCGACGGCGCGCCGCCGCAGACCGCCGCCGCGCAAGCCGGGCATTTCCTCGATCGGGCGTCGTGATGAATGTCGCGGACACATTGAAAGACCAACTCGCAATCGCGCTGGAATACGATCATTCCGGCGCGCCGCGCGTGGTGGCGAAGGGGCGTGGCGCGCTTGGCGAGAAGATCGTCGAGGTGGCAAAGGCGCACGATATCCCCATCGAGGAAAACGAGGTGCTCGCCGGCGCACTCGCCCATATCGAACTGGGTGACGAGATTCCGGCGGAGCTTTACAAGGCGGTGGCCGAGGTGCTGGTGTTCGTGCTGCGGCTGTCGGGTCGCGTGCGCTGAACCTCTTGCGATGTTAGCCATCGTTTGACCACGATGCGGTTGAAAGTCGCAGCCCTCACGTCGAACCGGATGATCCCATGCTCAATCGCCGTCACGCGCTCGCTTGTCTCGCCGCTGTTGCCTTGCCGCGTGTCGCGCGTGCCGACGTCGCTCCGCAGCGGAGCGAAATACGCGACAGTCTTGCCAAGCGTTTTACCGAGGCAGGCACGGCCGGCACATTCGTCGGCTACAAGACCGACGATTATCTGATCATCGCCAGCGATCCGACACGCTCCGGCGAAGCGATTCTGCCGGCCTCGACGTTTAAGATTCCGAACTCCGTTATTGCGCTGGATACCGGCGTCGTTGTCGATCCCGACAAGGACGTGTTCAAGTGGGACGGCGTGACGCGTGCTTTCCCCGACTGGAATAAGGATCACACACTGCGCTCGGCGATCGCGGCGTCGGCGGTGCCGGTCTATCAGGAGATCGCACGGCGCATCGGCGAGGAGCGGATGCAGAAGTACGTCAATCTGCTCGACTACGGTAACAGGAACATCGGCGGCGGCATCGACAAGTTCTGGCTCACCGGCGAGATGCGAATCGATCCGATCCAGCAGATCGATTTTCTCGATCGGCTGCGGCGCGGCGCGCTGCCGGTCGCCAAGCGCAGTCAGGACCTGACGCGCGATATCCTGCCGGTGGAGAAGGCAGGGGAGGCGGTGATCCGCTACAAGACCGGGCTGATCGGCGTCGACGATCACACCGAGGTGGGCAAGGTGCGCCCGTCGATCGGCTGGCTGGTCGGCTGGGCCGAGAAGGCCGGACAGCAGACTGTGTTCGCCCTCAACCTCGACATCCGCGAACCGCGCCACACCGCCGCGCGAATGACGCTGACGAAACAACTGCTCGGTGATATCGGCGCGATTTAAGGCCCCACCCGAGCCGTCATTGCCAGCACCGGATCGGCCCATCAGCCGTCATTGCGAGCGAAGCGAAGCAAACCAGTCCTTGCTTCAAGAGTCTGGATTGCTTCGTCGCTGTCGCTCCTCGCAATGACGGCAATTAAAGCCTTCGGGACTAACCTTGCGCCGCCTTGCCGATACGGCCGAGGTGGGTGAAGCCGAATCCGGCGTCGTATTTCAAGCCGAAGCCGAGTGCCCGATCGATCCCGATATGGGCCATCCAGATCATTGAGATCGACAGCGTCAGCGGTAGCGCCATGCCGAATCCGACGAAGGAGAGGATCAGCGGCAGCATGTAAGTGTGCATGGCGTTGTAGAACGCCGCCCCCGCGCGTGGACCAGCCAGATAGGCGAGGAAGCTGAGGTCCGGGACAAAGAACAGCGCCGCATAGATCCACCAGGAGCCGCCCCAGACGCCGTAGAGCACGGTCATGCCGACGAACAGCGTCACCCCCTCGATTCGCAGCAGGGTTCGCACCCCGCCGGTGGTTTCCCCGGCGGCGGCTTCACTGGGGGGCGTGGTCATGGGCTGTCTCCGTCAAAAAAGCTGGAAGCTGCAACATAGGCATCTTTGCCCGGTTTTGCATGATTTCCCCGGTTTCCATACCGGAAAACAGCGTGTTAGAAAGTCCCGGCGACACCGGGGCCGCGCGCCCCGCATTGATGGCTGGGACCTATGACCGACATTCTGGAATCTCTCGAGGCGCGGCGCGCCGGTGCGAAACTCGGCGGCGGCGAAAAGCGCATCGAGGCGCAGCACAAGCGCGGCAAGCTGACCGCGCGGGAGCGCATCGAAGTGCTGCTCGACAAGGGCTCGTTCGAGGAATTCGACATGTTCGTCGAGCATCGTTCGACCGAGTTCGGCATGGAGAAGACCAAGGTTCCGGGCGACGGCGTCGTCACCGGCTGGGGCACCGTCAACGGTCGCAAGGTGTTCGTATTCGCGAAGGACTTCACGGTGTTCGGCGGCTCGCTGTCGGAGACGCATGCCCTGAAGATCACCAAGTTGCAGGACATGGCAATGAAGGCGCGGGCGCCGATCATCGGCCTTTACGATGCGGGCGGCGCGCGCATTCAGGAAGGCGTCGCGGCGCTGGCGGGCTACTCCTACGTGTTCCGTCGCAACGTGCAGGCCTCAGGCGTCATTCCGCAGATCAGCGTCATCATGGGGCCGTGCGCGGGCGGTGACGTCTATTCGCCGGCGATGACCGACTTCATCTTCATGGTGAAGGGCACCAGCTACATGTTCGTCACCGGTCCCGACGTGGTGAAGACCGTGACCAACGAGGTGGTCACGGCGGAAGAACTCGGCGGCGCGTCGGTGCACGCGACAAAGTCATCGATTGCCGACGGCGCGTTCGACAACGACGTCGAGACGCTGTTGCAGATGCGCCGGCTGTTGAACTTCCTGCCGTCGAACAATTCCGACGGCGTGCCGGAGTGGCCGAGCTTCGACGACATCGAACGCGTCGACAACTCGCTCGACACGCTGATCCCCGACAATCCGAACATGCCCTACGACATCAAGGAGCTGATCCTGAAGGTCGTGGACGAGGGCGACTTCTTCGAACTGGCCCCGACCTTCGCCAAGAACATCGTCACCGGCTTCGGCCGCGTTGCCGGGCGTACGGTCGGCTTCGTCGCCAACCAGCCGATGGTGCTGGCCGGCGTGCTCGACAGCGATGCTTCACGGAAAGCCGCGCGCTTCGTGCGGTTCTGCGACGCGTTCAACATTCCGATCGTGACCTTTGTCGACGTGCCGGGCTTCCTGCCGGGCACCGCGCAGGAATACGGCGGGTTGATCAAGCACGGCGCGAAGCTGCTGTTTGCCTACTCGCAATGCACCGTGCCGCTTGTGACCGTGATCACCCGCAAGGCCTATGGCGGTGCGTTCGACGTGATGGCCTCGAAGGAGATCGGCGCCGACATGAACTACGCCTGGCCCACGGCGCAGATTGCGGTGATGGGCGCCAAGGGCGCGGTGGAGATCATCTTCCGTCAGGATATCGGCGACGCGGAGAAGATCGCAGCGCGTACGAAAGAATACGAGGATCGTTTCCTGTCGCCGTTCGTCGCCGCCGAGCGCGGCTATATCGACGACGTCATCATGCCGCATTCGACCCGCCGCCGCATCGCCCGCGCGCTCGCCATGCTGCGCGACAAGAAGGTCGAGATCCCGGCGAAGAAGCACGACAACCTGCCGCTGTAAGGAGAGGGCGAATGCCGCGGCACACTTTCATCGTTCGCTCAGTCGTTGCGGATGAAAGCAAGCGCGCGGCGTTCGACGCGTGGTACTCACGCGAGCATCTGCCGGACGCGATCAAGTCGTTCGGCGTCGAGACGGCCTGGCGCTACTGGAGCAAGACCGATCCGTCGGTTCATTCCGCGATGTATCAGTTCGATGATCTTACTTCGCTCGAGGCGGCCGTCGGCGGTACGGAAATGAAGCGGTTGATCGCCGATTTCGATCGCGACTGGCCGGACGTCAAACGCTCGCGCGAGATTCTGGCGTTGGCGGAGGAATATCCCGCCAAGGCGTCGTCCTGACGGCGCGACCGCGCGCATTCAATCCGGTCATAATGACAAAGCCCCGCATGACGCGGGGCTTTGCTTTTGAGGTCGCTATCCGGCTTAGCGCCAGCAGCGGCCGTGACGCCAGAACATACCGGGTGGGCAGCGGCGGGCGGGGCGGACGTAGCGCGGCGGCACAACGACAACGCGGCCACGGTTGACGCGGCAGCGGCCATACGCGCCGCGATGGAAGCCCGGGCCGCAGCCGCCGGCGACCTGGATGATGTCGCCCTGCGTGGCGGGGGCGACGGGGGCGAGCGGGGCGGCGTTGGCGATGCCGAGGCCGAACATCGTGCCGGCGACGAGAGCGGCTGCGAATATCGTTTTCATGGGTGTCTCCTCTGGTGGCGTATCCACCTGATAACGGCGATCCTAGGCGCGCGTTCCTGACTGTAAGCTGAATGGATCGGTGTTGCGGAAGGCCCGCGCTGGCCGTGCCTCCAACGCCGAATTCAGCCGGCGGCGAGGTGCATGATCTTGCGCGGCTGGGACGCGGGGCTACGATCCGTAAACCCGATTCAGGGGCTATCGCCCATGGTGGCCGATCCGGGTGCGAGAGGGTCATGCAGCATAGCGATATGGTTCTTCATGTGCTGTCGATCGTGGCATATGTGGCCGAAGCCATGACGGCGGCGCTCGCTGCCGGCCGGCGCAGCATGGACTGGATGGGCGTCGCGCTGCTCGGCTGCGTCACAGCGCTTGGCGGCGGTTCGGTGCGCGACGTTCTGCTCGGGCATCACCCGCTGTCATGGGTCGCGCATCCGTGGCTGCTCGGGCTCACCGCCATTTCGGCCCTGCTGACCATCGCGGTCGCGCGCTTCATGTATCGGCTGCGTATGACCTTCCTCGTGCTCGATGCCATCGGGCTCGTGGTGTTCACCATTCTCGGCTGCGATATTGCGCTGACGATGCAGGTGCCGCTTCTGATCGTCATCGTTTCCGGCATGATCACCGGCTGCGTCGGCGGCGTGCTGCGCGATGTGCTGTGCAATGACGTGCCGCTGTTGTTTCGCAGCGAGCTTTACGCCAGCGTCTCGGTGGTGGTCGGGATCATCTATGTCGGTGGCGTCTGGTTGCAGCTCAACCACGACCTCGTGGTGCTGGTGACGCTGGCGATCGGGCTGACGTTCCGGCTGCTGGCCATCGCCTTCAAATGGGAAATGCCGAAATTCGTCTACGACGCGGATCTGCACTGACGGCGGCATGAAACCACAGTTCGGCTGGGGCCGAAGCATGGCGGTCGGCCGGCATGGTGTGATGCGGAAACTCCCGGAGCATGATCGCGATAAGTGGAAGCCGGTTTTCGGAAAAGGTCATGCTCAAATAGAAGATGAGCGACAGGTCTGATTCAACGCAGTTGGATCAGACCTTAGAGAAGGAAGGCAAGCGATGTCAGTCTCGATTTCAGAAAAGCGCGTGACGTTCCGGCGATTGCATCAAAGCGGCTGTTTCGTGATCCCGAATCCGTGGGACGTCGGCAGCGCCCGCGCGTTGCAGCACCTCGGTTACAAGGCACTGGCCTCGACCAGTGCCGGCTACGCCTGGTCGACCGGGCGGCCCGACAACAAGGTAACCTGCGACGACGTGATCGATCACCTCACGCAGCTTTGCGGTGCGGTCGATCTGCCGGTCAACGCTGATTTCGAGGGCGGTTTTGCCGACGCGCCGGAAGGCGTGGCGGCGAACGTGACGCGCGCGATTGCGACCGGCGTTGCCGGATTGTCCATCGAGGATTCCACCGGCGACAAGGCGAAGCCGCTCTACGACCGTTCGCTGGCGATCGAGCGCATCGCCGCGTCGCGCGCGGCCATCGACGCCAGCGGCGCGGACGTCATGCTGGTCGGGCGCTGCGAGAGCTTCTTCGTCGGTCAGCCCGATCTCGATCTGGTGCTGGACCGCATCGTCGCTTACGCCGACGCCGGCGCGGACTGTCTCTATGCACCGGGCATTCGGACAAAAGAGCAGGTATCTGCTGTGGTGAAGGCGGTGCATCCGAAGCCGGTCAATCTCTTGATCGGCTGGCCGGGCGGATTGACGGTGCGTGAAGCCGCCGATCTCGGCGTGCGCCGCATCAGCATCGGTGGGGCCATGGCGCGCGTCGCGTGGGGCGCTTTCATGCGCAGCGCGAACGACATCCTCGACAACGGATCGTTCGATTCGTTTGCGGAGGGATATCCTGGCGCCGAGCTGAACAAGATGTTCGGCGTCTGAGAAAAACAGCCGGCGGGATGCATCGCCGATGCATCCCGCTCCGAATATTTCTTGCTGTTGCTATCCGCGCTTACTGCTTCGCCTTGCTGCCGTCGCTTGCCGGCGGCGGCGACGATTGCGGTTGGGCCGGTGCCGCGCCGGTAGTCGTGCCCGGCTGGTTGTTATACGGCGTCACGTCGCGAACGCCCGGCGCCACCGGCGGCTTGCTCTGCTCGGCCATGTTGCGGTCGGCCTTCGGCGTCGATTGCGGCGCGGTGGTTTGCGCCGTCGGCGTAGTGGTGCCGGTGGTTGCTGTCGTCGTCGTTTCGCTGTTGTTCAGGCCATAAAACACCGCGCCGAGGATCACCGCCGCGGCGACGGCATACAGAGCGATGCGCGTGCCGCTCGCGGGGCCTTCAGCCATTTCAGGATCGGCTTGCAACTCGTTGTCGAGGGGCCGCGCGTCGCGAAGTGGCTCATTGCCGACGGCGGGGCGGAACGGGTCGTTCGGGTCACGTTCGTTGGCCATGGAAATAGCGCTCCTTCTGTCTACGCGGGTCAATTCGTCAGGCGCGGCACAGTTCCTGAGGAACTTCCGAAAGCGAATGATGGGCGTGGGCAATGCGCGCAACGGACCGTTTTCGCACTGCAATAACGGCTGTTCGTGACAGCAGCTTCCCTATGCCGCGAAGGGCATGGGAGACCAGCAATTCGCGCATGGGACAATCTCGTTGCGCGAGGGCGGTCGTGTCGTCCGGTCTTCGCGATCGCGAATCGCAGCCGGTTGTTACCGCGTGTGCTCCTTAGTCCGGCGAGAAAACATCGACGAGAGCCGCTTTGCCTGCGTATGCGGAAAAGATCGTCAAATCAGGCGGAAATCTCGTTGAAGAAAATGTTCGCCAAACGACATCTTTCAAAACGATGTCGGGCTTTCCGGACATGAAATTGTGATCTGCACACGCGGCGCGCCGCGGTTGAGATTTGTGATGCACTGACGTCGAAAAGCGACGTAGACTGGTTCTAAAGCAGTTGCCACCACATCGATAAGAAACACCCTTGCGGGTGCAAAAAGAGGGCGGAATGGGAATCAACCAAGGTCCGATCAGTCTCGATCAGAAGTACACCCAGGAATCGGGACATATCTTCCTCACGGGCATTCAGGCGCTGGTTCGGCTGCCGATGGCCCAGATCCGGCGCGACCGCGCGGCCGGTTTGAACACCGCGGGCTTCGTCACCGGTTATCGCGGCTCGCCGCTCGGTGGTTACGATCAGCAGTTGATGGCGGCGCGCAAGCACCTCGAGCAGTACAACGTCAAATTCCAGCCCGGCGTAAATGAAGACCTCGCGGCCACCGCGATCTGGGGTTCGCAGCAGCTCAATCTCTCGCCCGGCGCCAAGCACGACGGCATCGTCGGCATCTGGTACGGCAAGGGCCCCGGCGTCGATCGTTGCGGCGACGTCTTCCGACACGGCAATGCGGCCGGCTCGGCCAAGAACGGCGGCGTGCTCTGTCTTGCGGGTGACGACCACGGCGCGAAATCCTCGACGGTGCCGCATCAGTCGGACCACGCTTTCATCTCGGCGCTGATGCCGTATCTCTATCCGTCGAGCATTCATGAAATGATCCAGATGGGTCTGCTCGGCATTGCGATGTCGCGCTACTCCGGCTGCTGGGTCGGCATGAAGGTGATCACCGAGACGGTGGAGACCACCGCGGAGATCAACCTCGCCGACGAACTGACGCCGTTCGTGATTCCGACCGATTTCGAGATGCCGCCGGGCGGCCTCAACCTGCGCTGGCCCGACGACCGTTATGAGCAGGATCGCCGGCTGCAAGACTACAAAGCTTTCGCCGCGATCGCCTTCGCCCGCGCCAACAAGATCAACCGCATCACCATGGATTCGCCGAACGCGCGCTTCGGCATCATGGCGTCGGGCAAAAGCTACGAGGATGTGCGGCAGGCGCTGCGCGAACTCGGCATCACCGAACAGGTGGCAGCGCGCATCGGCTTGCGGCTCTACAAGATTGGGATGCCGTGGCCGCTGGAGCCGGAAGGCGTGCGACAGTTCGCGGTTGGCTTGCAGGAAATCTTCATCGTCGAGGAACGCCGCGAGATCGTCGAGAACCAGGTCAAGCAGGAGTTGTTCAACTGGCGCGACGATGTACGTCCGCGCATCATCGGCAAGATGGACGATCACGACAAGCGCTTCCTGCCGTTCGCGGAAGAGCTGAGCGTGGCATCGGTCGCGACCTCGCTGGCGGATCGTCTGCTGGCGATGGAGATTGATCCCGAAATCGCGGCGTTGATCCGCGCCAAGGCCGATTGGTTCCACGGCCGTTCGGCCTCGCAGGTGCAGCCGGCGGTGCCGATCGCGCGCACGCCGTATTTCTGCTCGGGCTGCCCGCACAACACGTCGACCAAGGTGCCGGAAGGCAGCCGCGCGATGGCCGGCATCGGCTGTCACTTCATGTCGCTGTGGATGGATCGCAACACCGAGACGTTCACGCACATGGGCGGCGAGGGCGTTACCTGGGTCGGCATCGCGCCGTTCACGAATGAGAAGCATGTGTTCGCCAATCTCGGCGACGGCACTTACTTCCATTCGGGCAGCCTTGCGATCCGGCAGGCGGTCGCCTCCAAGGCCAATATCACCTACAAGATTCTCTACAACGACGCTGTCGCCATGACCGGCGGCCAACGTCACGATGGCGACCTGTCGCCGCAGCAGATCACCTATCAGCTTCACAGCGAAGGCGTGCGCAACATCTATCTGGTGTCGGAGAATCCTGACGCCTATCCGCCGTCCGCCATCGCACCCGGCACCAAGACCGCGCATCGTGACGATCTCGATACGGTGATGAAGACCTTGCGCGAAACGCCCGGTTGCTCCGCCATCGTGTTCGTGCAGACCTGCGCCGCCGAGAAGCGCCGCCGCCGCAAGCGCGGCATCATGGAAGATCCGGCGCGCCGGGTGATGATCAATCCGGCAGTGTGCGAAGGCTGCGGCGATTGCTCGGTGCAGTCGAACTGCATCTCGGTGGAGCCGCTGGAGACCGAACTCGGCCGCAAGCGCGCCATCAACCAGTCGAGCTGCAATAAGGATTATTCCTGCGTCAAAGGCTTCTGTCCGTCGTTCGTCAATATCGACGGTGGCAAGCCGCGCAAGCGCGCCGCGATGGATGTCACTGCGCTGATGGGCGATCTGCCGGAGCCGGCGTCGCGCCCGACGCTGGAGAAGCCGTACAACATCGCGGTGGGCGGCGTCGGCGGCACCGGCGTTCTGACCATCGGTGCGCTGCTCGGCATGGCTGCGCATATCGAGGGCAAGGCCAGCATGATCCTCGACATGTCGGGCCTCGCGCAGAAGGGCGGTGCGGTGCTGAGCCATGTGCGGCTGTCGCAGAACACCGACGACGTGAAGACCTCGCGGATCGTCACCGGATCGGCCGATCTGTTGATCGCCGCCGATGAGGTGATGGCGATTTCCAAGGAGACGATTTCGCTGTGTGACTCCGGCCGCACCCACGGCGTGGTCAACACCCATCTCATTCCGATCGCCGACTTCATCCACAATCGCGACTTCGATTTCCAGAACCGCAAGGTCGATAGCGTGCTGCAAGGCGCGCTGACCAAGGACTCCGCATTCATGGATTTCACCAAGGTTGCGGAAGGGTTGCTGGGTGACGCCATCGCGACCAACATGATGATGATGGGTTATGCCTATCAACAGGGGCGGCTGCCTTTGTCGGCGCAATCGCTGCTGCAGGCCATCGAGATCAATGGCGTGTCGATCAAGATGAACACCCAGGCGTTCCAGTTGGGACGTTTGGCGGCGGCCGATCCGGCGCGGTTGGCGCAGATGATCAAGGGCAAGGACGAAGCGGCGGCGCCGAAAGCGCTCGACGCCATGTCGCTCGACGAGATTATCGCGCATCGCAGCCAGTTGCTGACCGATTACCAGAACGCGGGTCTTGCGAGCGCGTACCGCAAGGTGGTGGATCAGGTGAAGGCGGTCGCCAAGCAGCACGACTTCGGCGAAGCATTACCGCGCGCGGTGGCGATCAACTACGCCAAGCTGCTTGCCTACAAGGATGAGTACGAAGTGGCACGGCTCTACACCGATGGCCGCTTCCAGAAGATGCTGCGCGAGCAGTTCGAGGGCGATTACAAGATCAGCTTCAATCTCGCGCCGCCGATCCTGTCGTCCGAACTCGATACGCAAGGCCGACCGCTGAAGCGCGAATTCAGCGCGCGGATTCTTCCGCTGTTCCGGTTGCTGGCGAAGATGAAGGGGCTGCGCGGCACGCCGTTCGATGTCTTCGGCTACAACAAGGACCGCAAGATGGAGCGCGAACTGATCGCCGGCTACGAGCGCGATATCGAAACCGTATTGCGGCTGGTGTCGCCGGCGAACATCGATATCGCCGTCGAACTGCTGTCGCTGCCGGATCGCATTCGCGGCTACGGGCCGGTGAAGGAGAAGGCGGTGAAGGAGGCCAAGGCGCGCTACGAGCAATTGGCCAAGGATCTGGTCAATCCGCCGCCGGTGACGCGCCAGATGGCGGCGGAGTAGCCTTCGAATAGGCGGCGTCTCACGACGCGGAATATTTCCGCGCTTGCCAAGGCTGCGCAGACGGGCCAAAAAATCCGCTGGGGACAAAACGCCAGCGGAGACACCTTTTGACGATCAAGGGCCAAGCCTACATCGCCGGGATTTTTGAGCATCCCACCCGGCACGCACCCGATAAATCCACCGCGCAGCTGCACGCCGAAGTCGCCAAGGGCGCGATCGAGGATGCGGGGCTGACCATCGACGACGTCGACGGCTATTTCTGCGCGGGCGACGCGCCCGGCGGCGCGTGGCCGATGGTGGATTACCTCGGTTTCAACACCAAGAAACTGCGCCACATCGATTCCACCGAGACCGGCGGCTGTTCCTACATCATCCATATCGGCCACGCCGCCGAGGCGATCGCGGCGGGCAAATGCTCGATCGCACTGGTGACGCTGGCCGGCAAGCCCCGCACCAGCGTGATGCCGCCGCGCGCGGCCGGCGCGGAGGTGGATTTCGAGGCGGCTTACGGCGCCACGACTCACAACGCTTACGGCATGTGTGCCATGCGCCATATGCACGACTACGGCACCACCAGCGAACAACTCGCCTGGATCAAGGTCGCGGCCTCGCATCACGCGCAATACAATCCGCACGCGATGCTGAAGGATGTCGTCACCGTCGAGGACGTTGTCAACTCGCCGATGATTTCCGATCCGCTGCACCGGATGGATTGCTGCGTTGTCACCGATGGCGGCGGCGCGCTGATCGTCACCACGCCGGAGATCGCCAGGAGCCTGAAGAAGCCGCTGGTGCGATTGATCGGCCATGGCGAGGCGATGAAAGGGCCGCGCGGCGGCAAGGATCTCGACCTGACTTATTCCGCTGGCGTGTGGTCCGGTCCGCGTGCGTTCGAGGAAGCGGGCGTGACGCCGAAAGATATCAAATACGCGTCGATTTATGACAGCTTCACCATCACTGTGCTGATGCAGCTCGAAGACCTCGGCTTCTGCAAGAAGGGCGAGGGCGGCAAGTTCGTTGCCGACGGCAATCTGATTTCCGGCGTCGGCAAGCTGCCGTTCAACACTGATGGCGGTGGGCTGTGCAGCAACCATCCGGTCAATCGCGGTGGCATGACCAAGATTCTCGAAGCGGTGCGGCAGTTGCGGGGGGAAGCGCATCCCAAAGTGCAGGTGCCGAATTGCGATCTCGCGCTGGTGCATGGCACCGGCGGTCTTCTCGGCGTGCGTCACGCCGCCTCAACTGCCGTTCTGGAGCGCGTGTGATGAGCGAAGCGAAAACCCAAGAAAAGAAATATCCCGCGCCGCAGGGTAATCCGGAAACGCAAGCGTTCTGGGATGCCGCCAAGCAGGGCAAGTTCATGATCAAGCGCTGCACCGCGTGCGGCGAAGCGCATTACTTCCCGCGTTCGATCTGCCCGTTCTGCTTCTCGGACAAGACGGTGTGGGAAGAGAGCAGCGGCGAGGGCGAGATCTACACGTTCAGCCTGATGCGGAAATCGCCGACGGGCCCTTACGCCATCGGCTACGTCAAGCTGAAGGAAGGCCCCGCGGTGCAGACCAACTTCGTCGATTGCGATCTCGGTGCGTTGAAGATCGGGCAGAAGGTGAAGGTGGTGTTCAAACCGACCGACGGCGCACCGCTGCCGTTCTTCACGGCGGTCTAACTCATCGTCATTGCGAGCAACGCGAAGCAATCCAGAGAGCCACAAAGCGAGGACTGGATTGCTTTGTCGCTCACGCTCCTCGCAATGACGGAAGGGGCGAACTGCTTTCATTGACGGCCAAATAAGACAAACGGGAGAAAGCCAACATGGCGCTCAGCTACGACCAACTCATGGCGCTCAAGAGCACCGGCCAGGAATACAGCTACACCGACCGCGAAGTGATGCTCTATGCCTACGGCATCGGCCTCGGCGCCGATCCGATGGACGAGAAGGAATTGGCGTTCGTCAACGAAGCCTGCTTCACCGAGCGTCCGCTCAAGGTCGTGCCGACATTCGCATCGGTTGCAGCCTGGGGCTCCGGTCCCGGCGACATGCAGCTCAACCGCCTGATGGTCGTCGACGGCGAGCGCGACATCACGTTTCATACGCCGATGCCGGTGGCCGCCAACATCACGGCGGACTCCAGCGTGCTCGGCGTGTTCGATAAAGGCAAGGACAAGGGGCTGGTGATCCGGCACCAGACCGTGCTCAAGAACGAGAAAGGCGAGGCGTTGGCGACCTTGGTGGCGTCGCGTTTTGCGCGGGGCGATGGTGGCATCGGCGGACCCGCGCAGGGGCAGCCGGAGGCGCACGAAGTGCCGAAGCGCGCGCCCGACAAGACCGTCGACATCACGACGCGTCCCGATCAGGCGCTGATCTATCGCCTCTGCGGCGACCGCAACCCGCTGCATAGCGATCCGGAATTCGCCAAGCGCGCCGGCTTCCCGCGCCCGATCCTGCACGGCATGTGCACCTACGGCATCACCTGCCGTGGCGTATTGCAAACTTATGCCGATTACGATCCGTCGGCGTTCCGCCGCCACGCAGTGCGGTTCTCTTCGCCGGTGTTCCCGGGCGAGACCGTGACAATGGATCTGTGGAAGGACGGCAACGTGATTTCGTTCGAGGCAAAGGTGAAGTCGCGCGGCGTCACCGTGATCAAGAACGGCCGGACGGAATTGGCGTAGCAAAGAACTGCGGCGACAACAGCCGTCATGCCCGGACTTGATCCGGGCATCCATCTTTTCAAAACGATGGATTGCCGGGTCAAGCCCGGCAATGACCAAAAAGGAGACGGTGCATGGGATTGCTTGACGGAAAAGTGGCGCTGATCACCGGCGCGGGCGGTGGGCTCGGCGAGGCTTATGCGAAGCTGTTCGCGCGCGAGGGCGCGGCGGTGGTCGTCAACGATCTCGGCGGGCCGCGCGATGGCAGCGGGGCGGACACCTCGATGGCGCAAAAGGTGGTCGATGCGATCAAGGCGGAAGGCGGGCGTGCGGTTGCCAACGGCGCCGACATCTCCACCATGGCCGGTGGGCAGTCGGTGTTCGATGACGCCATCAAGCATTTCGGCCGCGCCGATATTCTCGTCAACAACGCGGGCATCCTGCTCGACCGCAGCTTTGCCAAGATGAGCGAAGCCGATTGGGACAAGTGCCTCAAGGTGCATCTCAAGGGCACGTTCTGCGTTACCTCGCCGGTGTTCCGCTGGATGAAGGACAATGGCGGCGGCGTCATCGTCAACACTTCGTCCACGTCGGGGCTGATCGGCAACTTCGGCCAGAGCAACTACGGCGCGGCGAAGGGCGGCATCTGGGGTCTCTCCAACGTGCTCGCCATCGAGGGCCGCAAGTCCAACATCCGCATCTGGACGCTGGCGCCCGGCGCGTTGACCCGTATGACCGCCGACCTGCAACGCTACATCGACAATCCCGGCGCGGCGCTGGGACCGGACGGCATCGCACCGGCCGTGCTATACATGGTCAGCGACCTGTCCGGCGATCAGACCGGAAAGGTGCTCGGCGTCTCCGGCCCGCGCGGCGTGCGCGAGATGAAGATGCTGGAAATGGAAGGCTGGAAGCCGCCGCATGACGGATGGAAGGCCGAGGACATCGTCACCCATGCCAAGGAGATTTTCTTCTCCGACGATACGCTGGGCGCGCGACGATTTTGAAAGAGCGACGATGAAACTCACTTCCCAAGCCAGCGGCACCTTCGCTATCGCGCCGACGCCGTTTCATGATGACGGCCGCATCGATGAGAGTTCGATCGATCGACTGGTCGATGTCTACACCGAGGTCGGTTGTAACGGTGTCACCGTGCTCGGCATTCTCGGCGAGGCACCGAAGATGGACAGCGCGGAGGCGGTCGCGGTGGCGACGCGTTTCATCAAGCGCGCGACATCGCTGCAAACGGTGGTCGGCGTCTCAGCGTCGGGGTTTGCCGCGATGCGCGGGCTGGCGCGCGCATCAATGGATGCCGGCGCCGCGGCGGTGATGATCGCACCGACGCCGAACCTGCGGACCGATGACCAGATCACCACCTACTTCAAGCAGGCGGTGGAAGCGATCGGCGACGATATCCCGTGGGTGTTGCAGGACTATCCCTTGACCCTGAGCGTGGTGATGACGCCCGCGGTGATCCGCAAGATCGTGATGGACAATCCGTCCTGCGTGATGCTCAAGCACGAGGACTGGCCGGGCCTGGAGAAGATTACCGCGCTGCGCGGTTTCCAGAAGGACGGTTCGCTACGTCCACTGTCGATCCTCACCGGCAATGGTGCGACCTTCCTCGATTTCGAGATGGAGCGCGGCGCCGACGGTGCCATGACCGGCTACGCCTTTCCCGAATTGCTCATCGATGTGGTGCGGCTGTCAAAGGAGGGCAAGCGCGACGCTGCGCATGATCTGTTCGACGCGCATCTGCCGCTGATCCGTTACGAGCAGCAGCCGGGCGTCGGCCTTGCGGTGCGCAAATACGTCTTGAACAAGCGCGGCATGATCGCGTCCGCCGCGCAGCGCAAGCCGGGTTCGACCTTGAGCGCCAAGGCGTGCGAGGAAGTCGATTACCTGTTGTCGCGGGTGGCGCGCGTCGACAAGCGCGCGCTGACCACGCGGCAGGCCAGCGCCGCCGGCTAAAGGAGAACCTCAATGCCGACCGAAGTTGCTGCCGCGCGTCCCGCGTCGACCATCCTGCTGTTGCGCGCCGGCCAAAGCGCCATCGAAGTGTTCATGATGGTGCGGCACTATCAGATCGAGTTCGCATCCGGCGCGCTGGTGTTTCCCGGCGGCAGCGTCGATCTCGGCGACCGCGATATCGTCGAGGATCCTGCGCTTTGCAAGATTGGCGACGGCCTCGATGCCGCAGCATTGCAATTCCGCGTCGCCGCGATCCGCGAGACTTTCGAGGAGAGCGGCATTCTGCTGGCGCGTTCGCGCGGTTCGCAGGACCTGATCGCGGCATCGCGCGCGGCGGCTGTCGCGGATGCGCACCGTGGCGCGCTGTGCGAGGGCAAGACGTCATTTCGCGAAATTCTCGCAACGAACGAATTGATCCCTGCGGTCGACCGTCTCGCGCATTACGCGCACTGGATCACCCCGGAGGGCCAGCCCAAGCGCTTCGATACGCACTTCTTCCTGGCGAAGGCGCCGCCGGAGCAGGTCGGCGCGCATGACGGTCGCGAGTCCACCGACTCAATCTGGGTCTCGCCGCAGGAGGCGCTGGACGGCGGCAAGAGTGGCCGCTTTATCCTGCCGTTTCCAACCACGCGCAATCTGATCAAGCTCGGCAAGCAGCCCAGCGTCGAGGCCGCACTCGAGGACGCGCGTGGCTCGCGCGTGGTGACCGTCATGCCGGTGGTGACGAAGGAGGGCGACAAGCGCCGCCTGAAAATCCCGGCCGAGGCGGGTTACGACGGCGAGTTGTTCGACGTTCCGGCGCGTTGAGCGCTGGCCGGGTCGATTGATCCGGAAGCCGCGAAACTATGCTACGATGAAGGGGCATGTGTCCGGTCTCGGGCCATGACGACCGGAAACGTCCTCCTTCACGCGGGCAGGTGACCGTGCTTTTTCCGCAACTGGCGATCGATCTGACCAATGCCGGGACGCTGATTCCCGTCTGTCTCGTCGCGGTGCTCGTCGGCGCGGCGCTTGGCTATCTTGCGGCGCTCACCGGCCGCAGGGGACGCGCGGCTGCCGCCGACCGGGCCGGCGAGGTGGCCCGCCGCTCGCTGGCGGAGCGGCGCTTCGCCGAGGCGGAGGAGAGCTACCGCAAGCTGTTCGACAGTTCGATCGACGGCATCTATGTCACCACGCCGGAGGGCCGGCTGCTCAACGCCAATCCGGCGCTGGCGCGGATGATGGGGTATGACACGCCGCGCGACTTGATCGAGGGCGTTACCGACGTCGCCAGTGCGATCTATCTCGATCCCTCGGTGCGCACCGAATATCAGGAGCGCATGGCGCGCGACGGCATGGTGCGTGAGTTCGAATATCAGGTTCGGCAGCGCGACGGCACCGTGCTCTGGCTCTCCGATAGTGCGACGACGGTGCGGGACGAAGCGGGCAACGTCGTTCGCTATGAAGGCGTGGTGCGCGACATCACCAATCAGAAGCGCGCCGAGGACGAGGTGGCCGAAGGGCGCCGTCGTTTGCAGGAGGTGATCGACACCGTGCCGGCGGTCATCAACCTCAAGGACATGCAGATGCGCTATGTCCTGATGAACCGCTACATGGCGAGCATTTTCAACATCGAGCCGGAAGACGCCATCGGCCGCACCACCTCCGACATCATGTCGCGCTACGGCGCGCAGAAGACCGACGAGAACGATCGCCGTTTGCTCGATGCCGGCAAGGAGCTCGGCTTCTACGAGGAGGAATACATCGATTCCTCCGGTACCATGCGCCAGTGGCTGGTCAACAAGTTACCGCTGCGCGGATCGGGCGGCGAGATCAAGCAGATCGTCACCGTCGCGCTGGATATCGGCGAGCGCAAACGCAACGAACAGGAAATGCGCAAGGCCAAGGATGCTGCCGAGGCGGCCTTGCAGCATCTTCGGGAAACGCAGAACTCGCTGATCGAAGCGGAGAAACTGGCGGCGCTCGGGCGTCTGGTGGCTGGCGTTGCGCACGAGGTCAACAATCCGGTCGGGATCAGTCTGACAGTTGCGTCGTCACTGGAACGCAAGGTCGCGATGTTCGCGGAGGAGATGGCGCGCGGCGATTTGCGGCGTTCCAGTTTGAACGATTTCGTCGAGACCAGCCGCAGCGCGGCGTCGCAACTGGTCGGCAATCTCAACCGTGCCGCCGAACTCATCCAGTCGTTCAAGCAGGTCGCGGCGGATCGCAGCTATTCCGACCAGCGCAACTTCAATCTCGCCGATCTGACCGATCAGGTGGTGATGAGTCTGCGCCCCGGCATCCGCAAACAGAATCTGACGCTGAATGTCGAATGCGAACCGGGGTTGATCATGAACAGCTATCCCGGTCCTTACGGACAGGTGTTGACCAATCTGTTCCTCAATTCGGTGGCGCACGCATTTCCCGGTGGTGCGGCCGGTGAGGTGAATATCGAGGTACGAGCCTCGGGCGCCAACCATGTCGAGGTGCTGTATTCCGACAACGGTTGCGGCATGACGCCGGACATCCGGCGGCGGGCGTTCGATCCGTTCTTCACCACGCGGCGCGACGAAGGCGGCACCGGACTGGGGCTGCACATCGTCTACAGCATCGTCACCAGTCGCCTGGGTGGACAGATCCACCTTGAGTCGGAACCTGGCAAGGGAACGCGCGTGCAGATGATCCTGCCGCGCAACGCGCCGAACGAGTTCGCGGCGTCTTAATCGGCGTCGGCCAACTTGCGCAGGGTCGCCGTGAATATCTGGCTGGCTTTGCCGACCAGCGCCGTTCCGGTCATGGTGCCACCGGTCTCGGTGAATGTGCCGGACACGCCGACGCCGACCGGCTGGTTCTGACCGCCGAAAAGGGGATTCACATCGACACTGCGGGTGTGCTGATTGACTTGCAACTCGCCCTTGAAGACCGATCCCTCGACAGTGTAGCTGCCGATATAGAACAGATACGCGTCGCCGCCGAGAATCTTCCCGTCGCGGAACACGACCACGCCGCTGCCTTTGCCCGTTCTACCGTCGAGCAGATCGACGTGGACTGAATACAGTCCGTTTCTCATCGTGCCCCAGTCGTTGTGGTTGCGCCATCCCGCTTTAGGTTATGCCAAACGCTGTCCGGGGCCGTCAACGCAGCATTTCCGTCGTGCCGTCGCGACGATGCATATGCGAACGGGCGCGCTTGCGTCTATGCTTGTTCAATAGACAAAGAGCCCGGAATGATCCGGGCTCCTCGTGACATGATGATGACAGTTGTTGTGGCTTGTTCAGCGATGATGGCCGCCGCGTCCACCGCCGCCGTGTCCGCCACCACCACCGTGTCCGCCGCCGCCATGACGGCCGCCGCCCGGTCGCCCGCCCATGTGAGGACGAGGGCCAGGTCCGCCTCCCATATGGGGACGAGGGCCGTGCCCGCCATGCATATGCGGCGGCCGGCGATGATCCCAGCCGTGCCAACCGTGGCCGCCGCCCCAGCCGAAGCCCCGACGCCAAGCATAGCCGCACCAGTAGAATCCGGGGCCGTTCCAGCCGTTCGGGTAGAAGCAGTAATTGCGGCCGCCGAAGATGTACTGGCTTTGCTGCACATCGGTTGGCACCGCGATGCCTGGCTGCACGGGAAGCGCTTGCGCCGGCGCGAGAGCACCGAACGTCGCGAGAGATAAAGTTGTCGCTGCCGCGTAAATCCACTGGCGCATTGGTCCTCCTTTTGCCGATCATGATCGGCGCGGTTGCGGTTACACGATATTTTAGACGTTCGAAAAGATAAAGGGTTCGAACCGGACGGCCGATATTCCATGGCCGGAGGTGGCGTGCCACCGTCGACGCTCGCCGTGCACCGCCGGGACCAGGGTTCTGTTGCTATGCACAGGGTTCGGCGTGCGAGCCGCCGGTTGGCAGGCGTTGGTTTTGTCGCCGCAGAATCACGATAAAATCCGCCGATGAGTTTGCATCGGGATATCTACTGGCTTGGCCGGCAATGGGCTGTGACCGGTTACGGCATTCAGGCCGTTGATCAAAGGCGCTTCGGGCAACATGACGTCGAGGCCGCTCGCATCGACGACCAGGAGGTCATTGCCGCGCTGGAGGCGTTCGGCTGGTTCGACGTGGAGGATTTCCGGGAGGCGGTGCGTCAGACGAAGCGGCGCCCGAAATCCGACCTCGATGGTTTGTTTACGCGTGGCGGCGGGGAAAAATAAGTACGGCAGGATGTGCGGATTGAGTGCGATCCACCTGCCTGTATGTGCTGTCCCGATGTGTTTTCTTGGCGCGACCGGCTTCCACTTTACTCGAAAACGCTATAATCGGACCCGCGTGGCCTGATGCGCTCGTAGCTCAGCTGGATAGAGCATCGGATTTCGATTCCGAGGGTCGGGAGTTCGAATCTCTCCGAGCGCGCCACATCGTCTGAAGATTATGGTGGGGCTTGTCAGAATCGCGGAGAGGGCCGAAGCCCTCTCGTCCCTTTCTTATCATCGTAGGGCCGAGTGCTTACCAGCGATGCCGATGTCCCCAGCCGTGATGGCGGTGACCGTGCCAGCCGCGATGCCATCCACCGTATCCGCCGTAGAAGCGCGGGCCGTAATATGGGCGCGGTCCATAGAAGCCATAGCTGCGATAGTTCGGCCGCCACCAGCATCGACCCCAGGCATTACAGACGTAACGGACCTGGTCGACATTCGAGGCTTGGTTCTGCGTGGGCAGTCCGTTCGGCATTGCCGAAGCGGTTCCGGCGGTCATCGCCGCGGCTCCCAGCACCGCCAAGCCAATGAGGGCTGATTTCAGTCTCATGGTGAGTCTCCTGTTGCACATCGGAAACGCACGAGCATTCGATGGGTTTCTGTGCGAATGAGGGCAGAGCGCCAGATTTAATGCTGGTGAACGTCCGTTCAGGTTTCACGATGCGCGCAGATGGCCATGCTTAACGAAATGCCAACACAGTTAGGCCAGATTTCCGGGGCACGTGATGGAATGGTTCCAGTCACCGTCTTCGGTTTCCTCGATATGGCGCGGGTGCGGGCCGCTATTGCGTGCGGCGGGTTGCAACGCTTTTGGATTTGACATGCGCGGCGTGGACTGGCTGCAATATCGGCTGCGACGGCCGTATCCGCATCGAAACGGTTCGACGGCTTCGCGGCATTTCATTCGGATCGACGGTCTCCCGATGCGCATGACCTGGTTGATGGCTTGTCTGATCGCGGTGTGCGCGACGGCACCGGCGCGCGCCGACCTGCGCATCACGCGCGATCACGGCGGTTACGTCACCGAATACAAGGCAAAGTACGAGCGCATCCGCGCGCGGCACGAGCGCGTCATCATCGATGGCATCTGCAACTCGGCCTGCACGATGGTGTTCGGCATCGTGCCGATGAACAAGATCTGCGTGACGCCCCGCGCCAG
The DNA here is from genome assembly GCA_017305555.1 of Hyphomicrobiales bacterium. Classification (GTDB taxonomy): domain Bacteria; phylum Pseudomonadota; class Alphaproteobacteria; order Rhizobiales; family Xanthobacteraceae; genus 62-47. Next base: position 44,750 of record JAFKKM010000032.1, read on the forward strand.
CCTCGGTTTCCATCAGGCCTATTACGACAAGTCTTTCACTTTCGGTATCAAAGTCATCAGTTCGGAAGGGACGTCGGACCTGATGGCCTACTATCCGTCGAGCGTGAAGGACTGGATCCGCCGCAACGGCGGCCTCACGCCGCAGATGAAGAAGATCAAGAACGGGCCGGAACTCTGGAAGATCGTCGATCCGTGTCCGGAAGATTTTTGAACAACCGGTCTGTACGCACCCGCGTTGTCCAGCATTGACGCAGGATCGCAGAAACTCCGTTCTACACGTCTTGGACCATCGTTTCTGTCATGGCCGGATTTATTCCGGCCATCCTCGTCTTGAGAACATTTCAGCAATGAAGACGTGGATGGCCGGGACAAGCCCGGCCATGACACCACTTGAGAGAATCTTGACGCTTAGAACGTCACCACGCTCCGGATCGACTCACCCTTGTGCATCAAGTCGAACGCCTTGTTGATGTCGTTGAGCGGCATGACGTGGGTGATCATCGGATCGATCTGAATTTTTCCCTGCATGTACCAGTCGACGATCTTCGGCACGTCGGTGCGGCCACGCGCGCCGCCGAAGGCGGTGCCTTTCCAGGTGCGGCCGGTGACGAGCTGGAACGGCCGCGTCGCGATTTCCGCGCCCGCGGGTGCGACTCCGATCACGATAGACTGGCCCCAGCCGCGATGGCAGGCTTCCAGCGCCTGCCGCATCACGGTGACGTTGCCGGTGCAATCGAAAGTGTAGTCGGCGCCCCCGATCTGGTCCGCGCCCGACTTCGTCATGTTGACGAGATGCGCGACGATGTCCTTGCCGACTTCCTTCGGATTGACAAAATGCGTCATGCCGAAGCGCTCGCCCCACGCCTTGCGGTCGTTGTTGATGTCGACGCCGATGATCATGTCGGCGCCGGCGAGGCGCAGGCCCTGCAGCACGTTCAGCCCGATGCCGCCAAGACCGAACACGATGGCCTTGGCGCCGGGCTCGACCTTCGCGGTATTGATCACCGCGCCGATGCCGGTGGTGACGCCGCAGCCGATGTAACAGACCTTGTCGAAGGGGGCGTCCTCGCGGATCTTCGCCACCGCGATTTCCGGCAGCACGGTGTAGTTCGCGAACGTCGAGGTGCCCATGTAGTGGTGGATCGGCTTGCCGCCGATGGAAAACCGCGACGTGCCGTCCGGCATCAGCCCCTGGCCTTGGGTGGCGCGGATCGCAGTGCAGAGATTGGTCTTGCGCGACAGGCACGACGGACACTGCCGGCACTCCGGCGTGTACAGCGGAATGACGTGGTCGCCCTTCTTGACGCTGGTGACGCCGGGGCCGACATCGACCACGATGCCCGCGCCTTCATGGCCGAGGATCGCCGGAAACAAGCCTTCCGGATCGGCGCCGGAGAGGGTGAATTCGTCGGTGTGGCAGACGCCGGTTGCCTTGATCTCCACCATGACCTCGCCCTCGCGCGGGCCGTCGAGTTGGACCGTGGCGATCTCCAACGGCTTTCCTGCGGCAATGGCGACGGCGGCGCGAACATCCATGATGAATTCCCGTTCTCTCTGCGGTGTTATGTGAAATTGCGCGAGCGTTCCGCGCAAACTTACGTTGCCGCTTAGCATAAGTTCGGGCACTCAATGCGGCAAATGAATCGTGACATCGCCCCCAACCAAGCTTCCATGGCGGCCCAGGCTGCGCCGGCCGTCTTCGTGGTGCTGTGGAGTACCGGCTTTGTCGCGACAAAATATGCGCTGGCCGGCGCCGAACCGCTGACCTACCTGATGTGGCGGATGATCCTTGTCGTGGCGCTGATGGCGGGCATCGTCGCGATCTGGCGGCCGCGTTGGCCGGACTGGAAGGGCGTCGGCCACAATGCCGTCGCGGGCATTCTGGTGCATGGATTCTATCTGGCCGGCACCGCCATCGCCATCGCGCATTCGGTGCCGGTGGGGTTGTCGGCGCTTATCCCCGGCTTGCAGCCGATCCTGATGTCGACCATCGCCAACCGCTGGCTTGGCGAACGCGTGACATGGCTGCAATGGATCGGACTGCTGCTCGGGCTGATCGGCGTCGTTCTCATCCTGCACGGACGGCCGATGAGCGGCGAAGTGGGCTGGGGCTGGTTCGCCTCCGGCGTCTCGCTGGTCAGCATCACGCTCGGCGCGCTGTATCAAAAGCGCTTCTGCCATAACATCGACTGGCGCACCGGAAATCTGGTGCAATATATCGCGGTCGCGGCCTTCTTCGCGCTCGGCTCATGGTGCTTCGAGACCGGCGAAGTACAGTGGTCGCAGGAATTCGTCCTGTCGCTGTTGTGGCTCGCGGTGGTGCTGTCGATCGGTTCGATCAGCGTGCTGTACTGGCTGATCAAGCGGCAGGGCGCAACGCAGGTCGCGAGCCTGTTCTATCTGGTGCCGGCGGTGACGGCGCTGATGGCTTACATATTGTTCGGCGAAAAGCTGGATACGCTGGCGATCCTCGGCATGGCGATCTGTGCCGCCGCTGTGGGGCTGGTCGCGCGCAAGGCATAGTCTCGCGCCGCGCGCTTAGCCACGGGTCTTGGCATAGGTGGCCAATGCGCGCTGCCGCGCCTGTCCGTGATCGACAATCGGCTCGGGGTAGGTTTGTCCGAGCCTGACGCCGGCTTTCGCGAGTTCACTTGAGGTCGCGACCCAGGGTTTGTGGATCACCTTGCTTGGCAAATGTGTGAGCTCAGGGACCCAGCGGCGAACGTAGTCCCCATCGGGATCGAATTTCTCGCCTTGCAGCGTCGGGTTGAAAATCCGGAAGTAAGGTGCGGCATCGGCGCCTGAGCCCGCGACCCATTGCCAATTGGCGGGGTTGTTGCCGGCATCGGCATCGACCAACGTATCCCAGAACCACGCTTCGCCGTCGCGCCAGTCGAGTAAGAGGTGTTTGACGAGGAACGATGCCACCACCATGCGTATCCTGTTGTGCATGGTGCCGGTTTGCCAGAGCTGGCGCATTCCCGCATCGACGATGGGGTAGCCGGTGCGGCCGCGTTGCCAAGCTCGCAATGCATCCTGATCGCGACGCCACGGAAAGGCATCGAAGGCAGGTTGAAGGTTGCGCGTCGCGATATCCGGCACGTCGTGCAGCAGATGCCGACAGAACTCGCGCCAGCCCAACTCGCTGAGGAGTTTTTCAACGTCGCCAGCGATGCCCGGATTGCGGTCGGCAGCGAAACGCGCGGCGTGCCAGACCTGTCGCGGGCTGATTTCACCGAACCGCAGATGCGGCGACAGGTGCGACGTCCGATCCCGATCCGGCCGGTCGCGACCGGTGGCATAACCGGCGATATCTTCGTCGAGGAAATCGGCGAGGCGAGCTTGTGCCGCAGCTTCGCCGGGAGTCCATATTGCACGTAACCCTTGCGCCCAATCTGGGTGCCGCGGTTCGAGATGCCAATGGGCGAGGTCATCACTCCTGAGACCGGTCACGCCGTGCAATCGTTTCGGTAGGGGTAACGGTGCAGGTGGATCGCCACCGCTACGCAGGCGATTCCAGAACGGCGTGAACACGCGCAGGCCATGGCCCTGCTTGTTGCGGATAGTGGATGGCTCCGCCAGAAGATCGCCGTGGGAGATATGCGAGGCGACACCGACATCGTTCAATGCGCGGACAACATCGTCGCTGACCAAACGGTGCGGCGCCGTCGCGATATCGTTCCATGCGACGCAATCGGCGCTGGTTTCGCGCGCTAGGTCAGCGATCACTTGCGCAGCCGCGCCTCGCCGCAACAGGAGAGCGCCTCCCAGCGTTTCAATGTCCGCCTGCAGGGCGCGGAGCGATTGTGCCAGCCACCAGCGCGTAGCGCCGCCTGAAGGTCGCCACTGGGCCGATTGGAGCGCGGCACTGCGTTCGTCGAGTACGTAGATACAAATGACCGGCGCTTTACGGGAGGCTGCGAAATGTAGGGCAGGGTGGTCAGATAACCGCAGGTCATCTCGAAACCAGACGATGCAGGGAGGTTCTGTTTTGCGAGCCATCAAGCAGACCTAACGTCCATACCGACCGATCGATTCGCTAAACGAGATCGAGTGCTGGAGCCAGGACATCGATCATCCAGAGGTTTGGATCACCCAGAGGTTTGCGATATATCGTGCCACAAAAAAGGGGCGCCGGAGCGCCCCTTTCAAATCAATACCGAGTCTTTTACTTCGGCTGTTCGACGATGCGGAAGTATGGCTTCGGCGACTTCCAGCCCTTCGGGAATTTCTTGCGGGCTTCTTCTTCCGGCACGGCGGCCGAGAAGAACACGTCGTCGCCTTGCTTCCAGTCGGACGGCGTCGAGACGCCGTGCTTGGCGGTGAGTTGCAGCGAGTCGATGATGCGCAGCACTTCCTGCCAGTTGCGGCCGGTGCTCATCGGATAGATCAGGACCAGCTTGATCTGCTTGTCCGGGCCGATGACGAAGATGTTGCGCACGGTCTGGTTATCGGCCGGCGTCCGCTTATTAACGTCGCCCGAGGTGCTCGCCGGCAACATGCCGTAGAGCTTAGCGACCTTGAAATCGACGTCGGCGATCAGCGGATAGTTCGGGGCTACGCCCTGCGTCTCTTCGATGTCCTTGGCCCACAGGTGATGCTTGTCGGTGGGATCGACGCTGATGCCGATCAGCTTGACGCCGCGCTTGTCGAACTCCGGCTTGAGCCGGGCGACCGCGCCGAGTTCGGTGGTGCAGACCGGCGTGAAATCCTTCGGATGGGAGAAGAACAGGCCCCAGCTATCGCCGAGCCATTTGTGAAAGCTGATGTGGCCTTCGGTGCTCTCGGCTTCGAAATCCGGAGCGGTGGAGCCAATCGACAGTGTCATGATTACAAACCTCGTCAGTTCAATAGCGAATTGATGCCTATTATATACGCCTCGCCCGGCGGGAACGGAACCGTTTGGGAAAAAGGACAATATCCTTCTCGCAATGGGGCCGCGAACAGCAGCTTCGTTTTAACGGGCCGATCCGGCGCCGAATTAACACCTACGGCGATCTGCCGCATCTTGCCCCGATAATGCCGCGACCACGCCCCACGCGCGCCGGACCGCCCTGCGATGGGTTTGAACCGTGATCCAAGTCACGGCGACAAACCATCGATTAGGTAAATTCAAAAACACCACGACGGATTGTCGAATTTTTAACGAACGATTCACGCCCGCGTGAAATTGCTGGTCTGATCAAGAAACGAGAAACGCCATGTCCTCCGCAGCCGCCATTGCCACCACTGGTAACGCCACCGATCCCATCGATATTTCCGCCATCGTCAGCCGCGAGACTGCCGTTTCGGCGCTCGCCAAGGTGCGGGACGGGGTGATCACCGGCGAGGGGCCGACGACCCGCGGTCGCGTGCATTTTTCCCGCGCGCTCGATACGCAGGACGTCGATTGGTGCGTGCGCATTCTCACCGCGAGCGCCGTCGATGACGTTCCCGTGAGCCGCGCCGAAGCCGAGCGGCTGTTCGAAATCAACGACGCGAGCGCCGACCGTCTCGATCAGGGGCTGTTCGACGATCTACTCGCCAAGGCCGTGGTTCATCACGCGGCGTCGGCGTCCGGTCTGCCGGTGCCGTCGCGCGCCATCGCGCTTTCGCCGAACACCGCCATTGAAAGCTGGGCACCGACGCAAGCCGTTGGCGTTAATCTCGAGGTGCTGGAATGGATCTCCAGCCAGATGCGCGGCAAACGCCGTTACAATCGCGCGCTGATGACGCTGGCCGCGATGCTGGTGGGCGCCGCGACCTTGCCGATGGTGCAGCAACTGCCGGGAATGCTCGATCTCGGCATGTGATGCTGTGTGATGACAGTTTTGAACGGCGGGGTCAGCGCCCCGCCGTTTTTTGTTGCCCGATGTCCAGCCCGATGGTGCGTCCCGGGAAGCCGGCCGCATCAAAGTAACGCTGTGCGCCGACGCGCTGGAATTGCAGCACGGTCTTCAATCCGTTGGCGTAGGGCTTCGAACTGATGCTGCCGCTATAGGCGCGAGGCGTCGCACCGTTCGGCATCGCTTCCGTCATCACACGACCGATCAGGCTGCCCTTGTGCTGCGCGGACAGACCGAGCAGTTTCGCCGCTGTCATGCCGATATCGGCATTGCTGACGGGCAAGGGATTGACGAAGCCGGCTTTGAAGTCAGGGCCGATCGCCGCCATGAAGTTCATGGTGTCGCCGCGACCGAAACTGCCGTGCATTCCCTGACCCTGACGCAACACCGTGTCGGCGACTTCCACCGAGCAGACCGTCGGTTCGTCGCAGCCCGCCGCGTAGGAGCGGAAGTTGACGACGATGGTGGGGCGCGGCAACTTCGACGATCCCTTCAGCGCGATGGTCGACATCGGCAGCGTGCCGGGAAAGTTGCCGAGATCGTCGTCGACGAACAGGCCGCTGACGTAATCCTGTTCCATGAGCGCGGCGATCACCCGCCGCGTCAGCTTGCGCTCCTTGCTCGGAATGTAGATCAGGTCCGAGCCGCCGTTGGTGGCGACGACGACATCCGGCTTTTCCGGATTTTTGCCGATCAGACCGTTGCCGGCTTTCGGATAGGCATTGTCGCCGACCAGCGCATTTTTGTTGTTGGGATCGTGCAGCGGCAGTTTCAACGCCTTCGACAGATCGATGGCGAGGAAGCCCATCGGCAGGAAGCCGGCAGGCGTGTCAGGATAGCTGCCCTTGATCGAAGGACTGGTCTTGCTCTCCTTCGAGATGGTCGAGAAGCCGTGGTCGGCTGCGACCATAATGTTGGTGGTGGCGGCTAGGCCGAGAACGTCGAGCGCCTTGCGCAGTTGCGCGAGGTTATTGTCGGCATTCTTGATGCCGGCGAGCGACGTCGGCCCGTTGATGCCGGGGACAATCTGATTGAGGCTGTCGCCGGTGTTGTGCTGGCTGCCGTCGGGATCGCGCGACCAGAACACCAGCACGAACGGCTTGTTGCGATCCTTGAACAGCGGCAGCACCGCCTTGGTCGCGACATCCGCAAAGTAAGCCTGCTGTGCGACGTTGGCGACGGTGGTGCCGGGCGTGGTGGCGGAGCCGGCCTTGCCGTTGTCGCCGCGCGATGGTGTCGCGAGCGGAAGCCCGGCTTTGCTGATCGCAGCCTTGGCTTCATCGGACAGCGGCACGCCCTTGGGGCCGCCGGTGGAGTCGTCGATGACGATGGAGTGCTGGCCGTTGCTGGTGGCACGGTCGGTGTGATCGAAGATCAGGGTCGGGCCGACTTTGCCGATGGCCGCGGTGCTGTAGCCCTTGGCGCGTGCGAGTTGCAGCAGCACCTCCTCGTTGAGGTAGTTGCCGCCGAAATGCTCGTCGATGTCGCCGATCACCAGATCGTTCTCGATAAACGGCGTCACGGTGTGGCCGGCGGCATCGACGGTATAGCCGGCGAAGATCGTGTTGCTGAACGTCGAGGTGTCGCCGAGGTAATGCCCGGTGGCCATCGCCGAACTGTTGGCCATGGTGAAGGTCGGAAACAGCGAATGCGGATTCTTGAAGTTGACGCCCTTGTCGCGCACGGCGGCCATCGTCGGCGCGGTGTCCGGCGTCACCTTCAGCGCGCGCATGCCGTCAGGGATGAACAGGATGAGATTGTGGGGGCGGTCGGTCTGGGCGGCGGCACTGAACGCGGTGAGGACGGTCAGGCTGGCGGTCAGCAGCAGGGTTGCGGGGCGCATCGGAATCCCTCATGAACGTGGGCGATGGCGTCGGTGTAAATTCCCGCTGCAACAGAATTGTTACAGCGGCGTCGGCATGCCAGATTGGGTCCCGGCCGGAGACATATCCTCCAGGTTGCAAATTCACTGTCCAGGTTGCAATAACAGCGCATGTTCAAACGTATCCTGATCGCCAACCGCGGCGAGATCGCCTGCCGGATCATCAAGACCGCCCGCCGCATGGGCATCGAGACCGTGGCCGTCTATTCCGAGGCGGATCGCAATGCGCTGCATGTCGAGATGGCCGACCAGGCGGTGCTGATCGGCCCACCCGCCGCCGCCGAGAGCTACCTGCTGATCGACAAGATCATCGACGCCTGCCGCAAGACCGGCGCCGAGGCGGTGCATCCCGGCTACGGCTTCCTATCGGAGCGTGAGGCCTTCCCGAAGGCGCTGGCGGATGCCGGCATCGTTTTTATCGGCCCGAATCCCGGCGCCATCGCCGCGATGGGCGACAAGATCGAATCCAAGAAGGCAGCGGCGAAGGCCAAGGTCTCCACCGTTCCGGGTTTCCTCGGCGTCATCGAGGACGACAAGCACGCGGTGAAGATCGCCGACGAGATCGGCTATCCGGTGATGATCAAGGCCTCGGCCGGCGGTGGCGGCAAGGGGATGCGCATCGCCCATTCCAAGGGCGAAGTGGCGGAGGGCTTCAATCTCGCCAAGGCGGAGGCGAAAGCGTCATTCGGCGACGACCGCGTCTTTATCGAGAAGTTCATCGTCAATCCGCGCCACATTGAAATTCAGGTGCTGGGCGACAAGCACGGCAACGTCATCTATCTCGGCGAGCGCGAATGCTCAATCCAGCGCCGCAACCAAAAGGTCATCGAGGAAGCGCCGTCGCCGCTGCTTGATGAGGCCACCCGCCGCGCCATGGGCGAGCAGGCGGTCGCACTGGCCAAGGCCGTCAACTACGATTCCGCCGGTACGGTCGAATTCGTCGCAGGGCAGGACAAGAGCTTCTACTTCCTCGAAATGAACACGCGTCTTCAGGTCGAGCATCCGGTGACTGAACTGATCACCGGCATTGATCTGGTGGAGCAGATGATCCGCGTTGCCGCCGGCGAAAAGCTCAAGCTGACTCAGAAGGACGTCACTTTGACCGGCTGGGCGGTGGAATCGCGTGTCTACGCCGAAGACCCGTTCCGCAACTTCCTGCCGTCGATCGGCCGTCTGGTGAAGTATCGCCCGCCGGAGGAGAGCAACGCCGACGGTATCACCGTGCGCAACGACACCGGCGTCTACGAGGGCGGCGAGATTTCGATCTATTACGATCCGATGATCGCCAAGCTGGTCACTCACGCGCCGTCGCGCGCTGCCGCCATCGAGGCGCAGTCGCAGGCGCTCGATGCGTTCTATGTCGACGGCATCCGCCACAACATTCCGTTCCTTTCGGCGCTGATGAATCATCCGCGCTGGCGCGAGGGCAATCTCTCCACCGGTTTCATCGCCGAGGAGTTTCCCAACGGCTTCTCCGGCCGCGTGCCGGAAGGCGAGACGGCGCGGCGGATCGCGGCGGTCGCGGCCGCTATCGATCACGTGTTCGGCGAACGCAAGCGGCAGATTTCCGGCCAGATGATCGGCCGTCCGGTGAAGCGCGAGCAGCGTCGCGCGGTGTGGCTCGACCGTGACGAGATCGGGCTCGACGTCGCCCGCAATGACGCGGGCGCCATTGTGGTCCGCTTCGTCGATGCCGATGGTACGCTGGGCCAGCCGCATGAACTGGTGTCGTCCTGGGCGCCGGGAATGCCGGTCTGGCACGGCACGCTCGACGGCGTTCCGCTGGTGGTACAGGTGCGGCCGATGGCCAACGGTATCCGGCTTGCCCATCAGGGCATCGAGATCACCGTCAACGTCTACACCGAGACCGAGGCGGCGGCCGCACGCCTGATGCCGATCAACACCGCCGCCGATACCGGCAAGAAACTGCTGTGCCCGATGCCGGGACTGGTGATCTCGATTGCGGTGACGGAAGGGCAGGAGGTCAAGGCCGGCGAGGCTCTGGCCGTGGTCGAGGCCATGAAGATGCAGAACGTGCTGCGCGCCGAGCGCGACGGCACGGTGAAGAAAATCCACACCGCGCCCGGCGCGACGCTGGCGGTGGATGCCCTGATCCTCGAATTCGCCTGAGGTCGGATCATGGCGTGGCGAACCCGGCGCGAAGCCCTGCGGGCGATCCTGTCGGGGGACAGCTGCGTCCGCCCGGCATCGGTCCATGACGCGCTCTCGATCCGCATCGCCGAGGATATCGGCTTCGAGGTCGGGATGCTGGGCGGCTCGGTGGCGTCGCTGGCGGTGTTGGGTGATCCCGATCTGACTCTGATCACGCTGACGGAACTGGCCGAACAGGTGCGGCGGATGTCGCGCGCGGCCTCATTACCGGTGCTGGTCGATGCCGACCACGGCTACGGCAACGCCCTCAACGTGCGGCGCACCGTTGAGGAACTGGATGCCGCCGGCGCGGCGGGGCTGACCATCGAGGACACGCTGCTGCCGCAGGCGTTCGGGCAGGCCAAGCCGCAACTGATTTCACTGGAGGAGGGCGTCGGCAAGATGAAGGCCGCGCTGGAGGCCCGCCGCGATCCGTCGCTGGTCGTGATCGGCCGCACCGGCGCCGCCGGCATCACCTCCGTTGCGGATGCCATCGCTCGCGCGCAGGCCTACGAGGTGACCGGTGTCGACGCGCTGTTCTTCACCGGCATCAAGACCCGCGCCGATCTCGAAGCCATCGTCGCCGCGACAAGGCTTCCGATCGTGCTTGGCAGTCCCGGCGACGAGATCAGCGATGGCAGTTATCTTGGCAGCCAGCGGGTGCGGGTCGCGGTGCAGGGCCATGCGCCAATCGCCGCCGCCGTGCAGGCAATCCATGAGACGCTTCAGGCGATCTATCAGGGAACGCCGCCCAAGCAGTTGAAAAACATCGCGTCGTCCGACCTGATGGGGAACGTCAGCCGTAGCAAGAGCTTCTCTCGGCGGGCAGCGGATTTTCTCGGGTTGAAGTGAGATGGCGGTGGTGACCCACGTTTCGATTCGCGGGCGGGTGCAGGGCGTCGGCTACCGGGCGTGGACCGCGGACGAAGCGCGGCGCAGGGGTCTTGAGGGCTGGGTGCGCAATCGCCGTGACGGCTCCGTCGAAGCGGTGTTCGCTGGAGCCGAGAACATCGTCGCGGACATGCTCGCGGCCTGCCGTCTTGGCCCGTCGTCGGCGCGGGTGGACGCGGTGGATGCGAGCCGCGCAAGCGACGAGTTGCTGAACCTGCGAGCGGCGGGCGAGCATTTTTCGCTTCTTCCGACGCTCTAAGATTTATCCCTCAAGACGTTGGTATTGCAGATTTATCCGACCAGATCGGTGGTGCGGGTGGCTGCCGGCCCGAACAACTCCTCGAACGCCTGCCGGAGTGCCACGTCAACGTCCTCCATCGTCGCCAGATGACCGAGATCGACCAGACTGGTGACGCCGTAGCGCGGATCGGCAATGCCGCAGGGCACGATGGCGTTGAAGTGACTGAGGTCCGGCTCGACGTTGATGGCGATGCCGTGCAGCGATACCCAGCGCTTGAGCCGGACGCCGATGGCGGCGATCTTGTCCTCATGGCCGGGGCCTTTGTCCGGCCGTGCCACCCAGACCCCAACGCGGTCCTCGCGCCGCTCGCCTTTCACGTTGAAAGCGGCGAGCGTCCGGATGATCAGCGCTTCCAGCGTCGCGACGTAGGCCCGTACGTCAGGACGGCGTCGCTTGAGGTCGAGCATCAGGTAGACCACCCGCTGGCCCGGCCCATGATAGGTCAGCTGCCCGCCGCGCCCGGTCTGGAATAGCGGGAATCGGGCGTCCAGCAGGTCGGTATCGTGGCCGCTGGTGCCGGAGGTGTAGAGCGGCGGGTGTTCCAGCAGCCAGACCAGTTCCGGCGCCTCGCCGGCGGCGATTGCGCCGGCACGGGCTTCCATCTCGGCGACGGCATCGGGGTAGGCGACCTGCGCCGTCGCGATTCGCCATTCCACCGGGTCGGTGTTGGACCCGGATGCCGGCATCAGATCGAGATCGTCGCGGCTGTTAACCATTGGCTAACCATAAGATGGTGGGATGGCGGCAGTCATTCTGCATGTGGTGGGCGTAGGTTCCGGTGCCAACTCTCGAAAAAGTCAGCGTCGATCTGATGGTCGTTCTGGGGACGACGTCAATGCCGATCCATCAGGTGATGCGGCTCAGCCGCGGCGCCATCATCGAGCTTGATGCCACCGAGCAGGACGAGGTCAAGATATTGGCCAACAACCTGCCGGTCGCAAGCGGCGTGGTCATGGTGGACCGCAACCGGATCGCCGTGGAAGTCAAGCAGATGCTGCCGCGCGCACCTGATCGCAGGTAAGCCGCGCACGGCTCTTGTCCCGTCAACTTTGATTTGTTACAGGAGCGCCGTCGAGACGGTCGGGGCAAGCCTCCGATCCTCGAAAAGCGCTCGTGGCGGAATTGGTAGACGCGCTGCCTTGAGGTGGCAGTGATGCAAGTCGTGGAGGTTCGAGTCCTCTCGAGCGCACCATCCTCGAAAATCTCTGGAATCGATATCGATACGGCCGCAGGGTGTTTCCCTACGGCCGTTTGTTTGTGGTGTTACCTGTCGACGTCGAGGATGGCGCCGGTGCGGGCGTCGACATCGACTTCCATGTAGCTTCCGGCGACGTCATAGCCCTCGATCTGCCACTCGTTGCCCCATTTGTTGGTGTTCGAAACGGAGATCAGCCCCATCCCGTTGGCGATGTCGACAGCCGCCTGAAGCGGGAGCGGTCCGGCCTGAGCATAGACCCGGGCCATGGGCTCCTGAACGTAGGCGAGATCAGCCGCGGACGCAGAGGTAGCGAGGCCGATCATGGCCAGTGTGGCGGCGGGGATCAGATAGTTTCGCATGATCGTTCTCCAGCTATGGCGTTTTCGAGCGAAGCGGACACCGGTTCGCATGAAGAAAACGCACGAAAAGATTCCTGACGCGCCACAGCACCCGTCAACGACGGGGCGCGGCGTTGCAGCAAGAACGTTTGGCGGCGAAAGGGCGTTCCGCCCGACCGCGTGACCATTTCCGGGCGGTCGCGTGGCGGAAAAGCGGGCGTCCGTCAGCGTTGCAGGACGGCTGATGGCGCGAGATGAGGCTGGGCGATAGGCTGGCTTCCGGGAATGAGACGCGGACCGTTCTCGGCGCGGACGGCACGAGGCGCGCTGTGGCGTCGCGATGTGGCCGGGGTCGGACGGTGCGAGACCGGCATGACAACCGGCGAAACGCCGTAGCTCATCGCGACGGCCTTCTCCGGTCGCGCGAAGATGCTTTCGGACGGCACCGGCAGCGCAAGCTGGTTGTTGGCGGCGTTAAGGGCGGCATGGAACGGAGCAACGGTTTGCAATGGCCCTGTTATCGTGCCGGGGCTCTCCAGTTCGCGCAGCTTGCCGCCATGCAGATCGGAGTCCGACAGCGCCGGCCCCGGCAGCGTCTCGGTGCTGACGAATAGGAATTTCGGCACGCGCGGCCAGTGCGCCATGGCGACGCTGGCGGCCGGCGGGTGGATAAACCATTCGCGCGGTTCGGTCGGCGTCTTGGGCCGATCGGGCGTGGCGGGCACGACATGGACGATGCGATAGCCGCGAGCTTTCAGCGTTTGCAGGATGCGGGGCAGCGCGGCGACGGTGCGCGCCTGGATGTCGTGCAGCAGCAGGATGCCGCGTCCCTTCGCCTCGATCCGCGAGATCGCGCGGCTATAGACCTGATCGGACGAGATATGCAGCCAGTCGTCGGCGGGAAAATCCGCGCTCCATGACTGAATGCCCTTCGACACCAGATAGTCTTCCATCACCTCGCCACGGCGCAGCCCCGGCACGCGAAAGAACGGCGCGACGGCGGAGGGGTCGCCGAGTGCTTCGGCGGTGTGCTTGATGCCGTCGTCGATCTGCTGCCGGATGCGTTCCGGTGACATCTTGTTGAAATGCAGCGGATGATCTTCGCTGTGCGTGCCGATGGTGTGTCCGGCGGCGCGAACCCTGCGCACGCCTTCGGGAAACTGATGCGCCATCCGGCCGATGATGAAGAACGTCGCCTTGACGCATTCGGAGGCAAGGATTTGCAGCACTTGCGTGCTGTGTGGCGGCAGCGGGCCGTCGTCGAACGTCAGCACCACCTCGTGGTCCTTGAGCGGCAGCGTCTCGCGATACTGCATGGTACCGATCCGCGGATGCTCCATCGGATCGACCACCAGCGTGCGCGAGGTGCCGAGCGCATTCGGATTGCCGGGGCAGGCGGTGTTGGCGTGGGCGGGCGTGAAACCGAGACCGGTGCTTGCCAGCAAGCCGAGGCCGAGCGCCGCCGCGCGACGGGCGCGACTTGCGGCATGATCGCCGGACATGGTGGGCCTTGCGGCCATGGGGCTGGGCAGCATCAAAATTGCTTTCGCATAGCAAACTAATTCTGGCCAATGAACGGCGGCTTAATTGCCGCCCTGTTTGATCGGATCGGTCTTGACCGCGGCGGTCGACGACCCCGCCGGCACGATATGCACCACGCGATAGCCATGTTCGCGCAGATAGCGCAGGAACGCGGGCAACATTGCGGCGGTCTGGGCACGCGGATCGTGCAGCAGCAGGATACCCTTGCGAATCGCCTCCAGCCGCCCGATCAGCAGCTTGAGTTGCACCTCCGGCGTCATCGGTTCCCAGTCGCTGGCCCAGAAGTCGGCGCCGAACACGGCATAGTGCTTGGACTGGATGTAATTGAGCAGTTCCGGCGTGGACTCGAAATACGGGAAACGGAAGAACGGCGCGGTGCGCGTCCGGCTCGGTACACCGGCGAGTGCGGCGTTTTCGGCGTCGATGCCGCGGTCGATTTCCTCCTTGGCGGCGGCAAAACCGATCCGCGCCAGATAGCGGTGCGACCAGGTGTGATGGCCGATCGTATGTCCCTCGGCGGCGACCCGCTTGACCATCGCCGGCATCTCGTGCGCGCCCTTGCCGACCATGAAGAAGGTGGCATGGACGCACTCGTCGCGCAGCGCTTTAAGCACGGCGGAGGTGGTCGCGGCCGGGCCGTCGTCGAAGGTCAGCACGATCTCCTTGTCGTTGAGCGGCAGCGTCTGCGGGAAGCTCTTGGTGCCGACGCGCGGATACTGCGCGGGATCGACGGCAAGGACGCGCGAGGTCCCGAGCGTCCCCGGGCGAGGGCAGTCCGCCGCGTGCGCAGTTGCGCCGAGCGCGAGCAGGATGACGAGGGCCGCGCCGAGCACCGTCGACTTTGCTGTGGGCGTGAGTTGCGTGCGTTGCTGGAGGTTCATTCTCGACCACCGGAAGGTTGCGGCGTCCATCGCCCGAAATGGTCAATAGCGCCTCGGGTTCGGGGCCGGAATAGCCACCGTGAAAAAAAACGAGCGCGTGGCAGGGAAGTACCGTTCATCCGGCTTTAACGCGCATCGGCGACCATAAGGGCGTGAGACAAATGGGGGCCACAATGCAACGGCTGCGGTTGAAGGCGGATGGACGGATCGTCGAGTTACGCGACGGCCGCGAAATCCCGCTCGCGCCGGCGATGGTGCCCGATGCACCGAGCGCGGAAGGGGACGCGGTCCCTGGCGTCCGTGACCTGCGCCGCCGCGCGCAGCTGACCCAGATCGAGTTCGCGGCGCGGCTCGGTGTGCCGGTCGATACCATCCGCAACTGGGAGCAGGGCAAGCGCCTGCCGCGCGGCCCCGCACGCGCATTGCTTATGGTGATAGCGCATGCGCCGGAAACCGCGTTTGCCGCGCTTGACGGCCGCCGTGCCTGATCGCGTGGCGCGGCAGGTCATCCCGCCGCCTGCCGTCGTGATGGCTGTCGATGTTCTTTGAAATCTCCAAAGTGCTGGGAGGCCTGGTCTACCCGTCGAACTGGGTGGCGCTCTTGTGCGTCTCGGGCGTGGTGTTTTGGCTCGCCGGATGGCGGCGCACCGGGCGCGCATTGGCAGTCTGCGGCGTGCTGGTGCTGCTACTGTTCGGTTACGGGCCCGCCGGCAACTGGTTCATGCTGGGATTGTCGGAACGGTTTCCGGCATGGCACGCGGATAGTCGCGATCCTGACGGCATCATCGTGCTCGGCGGCGCGATCATGGCTCCGGAATCCGAGGCGCGCGGAGCCATCGAACTGAACTCGGCCGGCGAGCGCGTGCTCGCGATGCTGCAACTGGCGCGTCGGTTTCCCAAAGCGCGCATCGTCTATAGCGGCGGCAGTTCCGATCTGTTTCCGCCTTACGTTGCAGAAGCGCCGCTCGCGGGACACTTGCTGGAGGAGTTCGGCGTCGCGCGCGACCGCATCGTGATCGAGCCTGCCGCGCGTACGACGTTCGAGAACGCGACCAAGGTGCGCGATCTGGTGCAGCCGCAGTCCGGCCAGCGCTGGCTGCTGGTGACATCGGCCTGGCATATGCCGCGATCGATCGGCGTGTTCCGCGCCATCGGCTTCGACGTCGAGGCCTATCCGGTGGACTGGCGTACGCGCGGCTGGCGCGATGCGTTCAAGCTGTTCCCGCGGTTGTCGATGGGGCTGGCGCAGTCCGACACCGCGATGCACGAATGGGCCGGTCTGATCGGCTATTGGTGGAGCGGCCGGATCGAGGAATTGCTTCCGGGGCCGCGTGGTGTCGCTCGCCGCGATCAATCCTGACGCGGCAGGCCAAGCCGATAGACGCCGCGGAAATCGTTCGGATCGGCGATCTTGCCCTTGCGATAGATGATCAGCCGCCCCGCCTGTGCGAGGCTGACGGCCGCGCGCCGGATCGGCATCAGTAGCGCGTGCCAATCGCCGTCGTTGGCGACGGCATGGGCGATCTCGGGGGCGCTGAGCGTCTTGCCGTTGGCGTGTGCCAGGACGTCAAGCAAAGCTTCTTCCAGCGTCGGTGCGGGCGATGTCGAATCGGGTGAGGACATGCGCTTTGCATTGCGCATTGGCGGCGCGCGCGCAAGCCGTGCTAACACCGCGCGAGGGCCATAGCGTTTTCGAGCGAAGTGGAATCCGGTTCGCGTGAAGGAAACGCGTCAAAGAGGAATCTGGAGCCTCGTTTCGATTCTATCGAAACGGAAACGGCTCTAAGAGGAAAGATCGCGCGATGACGTTGAAGCTGGTGATCGGCAACAAGAACTATTCGTCGTGGTCGATGCGGCCGTGGGTGGCGATGAAAGCCGGCGGCATCGCCTTCGAGGAGATTTTCATTCCGCTCTATACCGGCCCCGCCGACAAACAGCGCCTCCTCGACGTCAGCCCGGCCGGCAAGGTGCCGGCGTTGATCGACGGAGATGTGACGGTGTGGGATTCGCTTTCGATCGTTGAATATCTCGCCGAACGTTTTCCCGAAGCGCGGCTGTGGCCCGATGCGCGCGAGGCGCGGGCCCATGCGCGATCGATCTCGGCGGAGATGCATTCCGGGTTCGCGGCGCTACGCAACGAATGCGGCATGAACTTGCATCGCCCGGTGAAGGCGAAGCCTCTCTCCGAGGCGGCGCGCGCCGACATCGCGCGGGTGCAGGAAATCTGGACCGACTGTCGCGCGCGTTACGGGGCGCAGGGGCCGTACCTGTTCGGGGCCTTCAGTGCCGCGGACGCGATGTACGCGCCGGTGGTGCATCGCTTCCGCATTTACGCCATCGACGTTTCGCCAGCGGTGCGGGATTACATGGCGGCGATGATGTCACAGCCGGCGTTTGCCGAATGGACGGCGGCGGGATTGGCCGAGACCATCGTGATCGAGCGCTTCGAAACCGATTAAACCGGAACCGGACTTGCGGTGATTGTTCGTATGCAAATGAATTCCGGGTTCCGCGAGGTGATCTTTTCCCTGTTCCGTAATTCGGCTGTATCCGTTTGATAATATTGAAAAAAATAGCTCTTTTTTGAATGCCTTTCCGGCTGGCAAATTGAGGCCCGATATGCTACATAACGCCGACCTTTAAGTCGGCCTGAGATCCGGGGACCATGGGGATCGGCCGACGTTCTCGTGCGTGATGGAGATGGCGTTGAAGCATAAGTATGCTGTTGGAGAAACTGTGTATTTTACCGCGAGCAACGTGGCGCGACCGGCGGCCACCGGTACCTATGAAGTGATCCGCCTGCTGCCGACCGATGGGGACGATTGCCAGTACCGGATCAAGAGTTCGACCGAGGCGTTTGAGCGGGTTGCCAAGGAGAGCCAACTCGCGATGTCCTGACCCTACCGTCCCGTCGCGCTTCCTCTGACGGAGGGATACTTCGGATCGATGCCGATACCGGCATGGCGGGTTTCGGGTTGGCGCAAGAAGCGCGCCGGCTGACCATACGGCTCCATCGGCGGGGAGAAGGCTGATGGCAGGCACGGCTACGCAACTTGGCTCGTGCAATTCGGGTTTGTGCAGTTTGGGCCGCACAATATCGGCGGTTGGGCAATCGGATTTCGTTGCCGAAAACGATCGCTGAAAATAATCTCCGACATCGTCCTTGAAACTGTCCTGGGGAAACGCGCGCATGGACTTGGCCTGGACAAACACCTTCGATCAGCTCTGGCGGTCGCCCACCTTTCCGATGTGGCTGACGCTGGCGGCCGCCGCGTTCTTCGCCATCGTGTTCCTGGTGATCGTGCTGCGGGCCGACCGCTCGGTCGCCAACGGCGCGCTGGCGGTGATGACGCTGCTGGCAGTCACGGTGGCGGTCGCCGCGACCGTGCGAGGCTTTGGAGGCGGGGTAGGGGGATCGGTCGCCGGTGCGTCATTCGGAGGCACGGCCTCCATACCTGCGCTCTCCTGCGTTGACGATCTTGCCGGCGATAGCGTCGAGGCGGCGTGCGAGAAGGTCCTGTTCGGGTCGCCCGATCATGTCGCGGCTGCGGTGTCTTATGCCGCGGCGCGTCTGGACCGTTTGACTGCGCTGGGTGACGTCGCCGCCGCCAGTCATGCGATGACGCCGGAATTGCTGGCGCTGCGCCGCGCGGTTGAGCGCGATCGCTATGGTCTCATCGCTCACGTTCTCGTGGCGCGTGACGGCTGCACGGCTGCGATGTGCCCCGCCTATCGGTCATTGACGGATCGGCGTCAGATCGCCGCCAATATCGAAGGCCGCGTCTACGACGGCTTGGTGACGCGTTATACCCCAGCCTGGAGCAACGTCGCCGTCGCCACGGATTCGGCTGCGCCTGCGAACGCCGCTGCGGCAGCCGCGTTGACCGGCGAGCCACCATCCGTCCCGACAGGCAAGCCGACCGACGCGGAGTTTCCGTCATCGGCCTCGATCCCGCCGGTCAGCATCATGACACCGGAACCGTCGGCCGCGTCGTCTGCCCCCAGTACGACAGCCACGCCTTCGCCTGTGCCGCGTCCGGCGGCTGCATCCCACGCGAAGGCGGCTCCGAAAGCTGCGCCGAAGGCGGCCTCGCATTCCTCGACCGCGGCTCGCCGCCCGGCCAATCCCGCGCCGCCACCGCCGGTGCAGTTGACGCCGGCGCCATCGAACGGCAATCGCTGATCGTCGGGTAAGGCGCGACCGCGTCTCGTGGAGAGGAAGTGCGGCTTTAGAACGGATTCCAGCCATGGGCGCCGGCGACGGCCCCGAAAATCGTGATTACGCTCAGTCCCAGCAACACCCAATGCACCCGGTGCAAGGTGGCGAAGGCCGCGTCCGGCTGCTCGCGCACCCATCGTGGAAAGAAGCGGTGCAGGATGAAGGGCTCGCCGATGAACAGCACGAAAGCGAATATCAGCCACACGACAACCATGGCGTACATCCACCAGTACGTCGCCGCCATCTGAAACCGGTCCCAGATGCCGAGGCGGATGATCATGTACAGGCCGGTCAGTCCCACCACGACCACGGCCGTTCGCGCGATCCAGATGAAACGATGCTCGATGGCTTGGAAACCTCGCATCCGGTCCGGGCCGAGATCGCCGCGCCGCACCGCCGGCAGCACCACCATCGTCGCCATCGCGACACCGCCGATCCAGATCACGACGCCGAGGACGTGCAGGGCGCGGGCGAGAGTGACGTCATCCATGATATGCAGTTGCCATGCGTTGCGATGAGAGGTGCGTGGCCGTTGGGCCATCGCATGGAGATTACGCCCCGTGTGTTTGTCCCAGGTTGCGCCAGCACAAAGCATTCGGGTTATTTCTCCGAAACGGCTAGGATCGCCGCATGAGCATCGTCACGACTGATCCTTGCCACGATCTGACCGGCCTCGAATTGCTGCGCGGGCTTTCTCCGGACGCATTGGAGGAAGCGCGGACGGCGGCGCGTATCCGCCAGCTTCCGCGCAACACCCGCGTTTTTAATCAGGGTGACATGGACGTGCGGGCGCACGCGCTGTTGCAGGGGAGCGTACGCATCAGCCAGTCCGGCAGCGACGGCGCGCAGGTCGTGGTCCGCTTCATCACCAAGGGCGAGATGTTCGGGACGGTGGCGCTGTTCACCGACCATCGCTATCCGGCCGATGCGGAGACACTGTCGGATTGCGTCGAAGTGAGCTGGAGCGAGGCGGCGCTCGCCACGCTGATGAGCCGACATTCTCCGATCGCCATCAATTTCATCCGCATCGTCGGCCGGCGCTTGCAGGAGGCGCAGGAGCGGATTCGCGAACTTGCCACCCAGCGGGTCGAACAGCGGATCGCGCACGCGCTGTTGCGGTTGTCGCGCCGTGCGGGGCGAGCCACTGCCGGTGGCACGACCATCGAACTGCCGCTGCGGCGCAAGGACATCGCCGACATCTGCGGCACCACGCTGCATTCGGCGAGTCGTATCCTGACGCCGTGGGAGAAAGCGGGCTGGCTCACGACGCGCGACCAGCATCTGACCCTCCATGAAATTGCAAAGATCCGGCATGTGGCCGAGGCGGCCGGCGACTGACTGATGCGCACCAGCGCGGTTCCTTGCGCCGTGCGGTGGACAGCAAGGCCGCGATGCGGCGCGCGACATTGAACGGGCCTGCGCTTTTATCTAAGAGATATTCCGTCGTCGTCGTCCCAAAGTCAGCCTGGACCTCATGCCGCTTCACCTTGTCAAACTTGCCGTCGGCTGTGAGTCCGTGAAGGACCTCAAGGCGCGTGTCGCCGAGCGCGCGCAGCAGGCGAAGAAGCTGAAACAGACGCCGCGCCATCTGCACATCACGCGAATGACGCCGAAGCGCGATGTGGAACTGCTGGACGGCGGATCGTTGTACTGGGTTATTCGCGGCGAGGTTGCCGCGCGCGAGAAACTGATCGGCATCGAGCCGTTTCGCGACAAGGACGGCATCGGCCGTTGCCGCATCGTAATGCAGCCCAAGGTGATCGCGGTGCTGCCGCGCCCGATGCGCGCGTTCCAGGGCTGGCGTTATCTGCCGCCGAACGACGCGCCGCCCGATCTCACCCGCGCCGGAACGGGACTGGTCGAGATGCCAGAAGAACTGCGCCGCGAGTTGCGCGAACTCGGGCTACTCTGAAAGCGTCGATCAAACGCCGATGTTGTCGATCAGGCGCGTGGTGCCGATCTTGGCGGCGACCAGCAGCCGCACCGGCCCGTCGCCCAGTGATGCGATCGGTTGCAGTGTTTCGGCGTGCCGCGCCTCGAAATAATCGAGCGCGAAGCCTGCCTTGGTGATACGTGCCGCGCCGGCCGCCAGCGCCGCCGCCACCTTGTCTCCCGCACGCAGCGTGGCGGCTGTGTCCTGCATTGTGCGATGGAGCACCGGTGCGGTCGCGCGTTCCTCCGGCGACAGATAGACGTTGCGTGAAGACATCGCGAGGCCGTCGTGCTCGCGCACGGTGGCGAGCCCGATCACGTCGACGCCGAGATCGAGGTCGCGCGCCATCCGCGTCACCACGCGAAGCTGCTGATAGTCCTTCTCGCCGAACACCGCGACGTCCGGTCGGCACTGGATGAACAGCTTGCCGACCACGGTGGCGACGCCGCCGAAGAAGTGCGGGCGGAAGCGATCCTCCAGATCGACGACGGCCGGACCCTCGGTCACGATGCGCGAGGCGAAGCCGCTCGGATACATCGTCTTGACGTCGGGATTCCAGATCAGGTCGACATTCTCCGCGGCGAGCTTGGCGACGTCGGTATCCCAGGTGCGCGGGTAGGAATCGAAATCCTCGTGCGGCGCGAACTGCGTGGGATTGACGAAGATCGACACCGCCACCCGTTTGCAGCGGCGGCGCGCTTCACGCACCAGGCCGAGATGTCCTTCGTGCAGGGCGCCCATGGTCGGAACCAGAGCGACGGTGTCGTTTGCGGCGCGAAAAGCGTTCAGCGTCTCGTGCAATGCCGGCAGGCTACGGGCAACAATGGGGTCGCGGGACATGAAGCACGCTCGATGTTGTCTGCGGAACGGACCATCCCGGCTGGCATGATCGGCGGGCGTTATTCACCAAGACGTTGGCCGAGTCCATCGGAACAGGCTGGGGGCATTCGTAGAATCCGGCTCCCAGTAGCGCGGCGGGGCCCTCGGGCGGGCGGTCCTCGGGAGCCGCAGGGGCAGGTAAGGCGCAGGTCTCTGGCGAATTGTTGTCATCCGGGCGACACCGGATGAGGATATGGAACCGCAACGATGGAACGATTGTTGCTCCTGTGTGTTGAGGAATTGTGAAATACAATAGAAATATCAATCCCTTGCGATCAAAGCTCGCCGCTGCGGGTCGCACGGGTGCACAGCTGTTGCGCGCCGGATACGGACAATTTGCCCTTTTCGTCGCAAGGTTGTGACATATATTATCGATACCAGCGCACATGAGAATGCTGGAGCAAGAAGAAACGGGCGCCCAGCGTTCGCAGGGAAGATCATGAAACGCGCAGTTATCGTCGTGTTGTCACTGTTGGTCTTGGTTGCTGTCGCTTACCTCAGCGGCAGCAAGTGGCTGATTCGACACGAAACCGTAGCGTTCTTCGATCAGACGCGTGATCGCCCGATCGATGTGGATATCGCGGTGCGGCGCGACAAGGCCATGCAGGCGCGTGCTGGTCTGCTCAAGTTGCCGGTTGCCATCCTCAATCACGGCAACACCGTGAAGTTCACCGAATACTCGTTCCTTGCAAACGTGTTCGCGGCGCGCGGCTATATGGTCGTGAGCATTCAGCACGACCTCGCAAGCGATCCGCCGCTGGTGACGAAAGTGGGCGAGCCCTATGTTGGCCGCCTGCCGGTCTACGAGCGTGGTGTGCAGAACATCGAGTTCGCGATCGGCAAGCTCAAGACGATGTATCCGAACGCGGACTACGATCACCTGACCATGGTTGGCCATTCCAACGGTGGTGACATCGCGGTGTACTTTGCCAAGTTGCATCCCGACGAGGTGCGTAAGGTGGTGACGCTGGACAATCTACGCGTGCCGTTCATGACCGACGGCAAGTTCAAGATCCTGTCGTTCCGCTCGCACGATTCGGTATTCAAGCCGGACCCGGGTGTCATCCCGGATGGCGAGGTGTGCGA
>JAFKKM010000033.1 GCA_017305555.1 Hyphomicrobiales bacterium
CGGTCAGGACATCAAGGTGTTCTGGCGCGGTAAGCCGATCTACATCATGAACCGCACCAAGAAGCAGGTCGACGAGGCGCGCGCCGTTCCGGTCGCGAGCCTGCCGGATCCGCAAACCGATCAGTCGCGCGTCAAGGAAGGCCACGACAACTGGCTGGTCGTGATCGGCATCTGCACCCACCTTGGCTGCATTCCGATTGCCCATGAAGGCGACTACGACGGTTTCTTCTGCCCCTGCCACGGATCGCAGTACGATTCCTCGGGCCGCATCCGGCGCGGCCCCGCGCCGCTGAACCTGGCGGTCCCGCCTTACAACTTCGTCTCCGACACCAAAATTCAGATCGGCTAACCTGCCGCAGGTTTTTCCAACCGGCAGCGTCACCGCATTAATTCCTAGGATCGCACCATGAGCGGACCCTCGACCTACCAGCCACAAAACGGCTTCCTGAAATGGCTGGAAACGCGCCTGCCGATCGGCGGCCTCATCCACTCCTCGTTCGTGGCCTATCCGACGCCGCGCAACCTGAACTACTGGTGGACCTTCGGCGGCATCCTCTCGATGATGTTGGCGCTTCAGATCGTCACCGGCATCATCCTGGCGATGCACTATACGCCGCACGTCGATATGGCCTTCAACTCGGTTGAGGCGATCGTTCGTGACGTCAACTACGGCTGGCTGCTGCGCAACATGCACGCCGCCGGCGCATCGATGTTCTTCATCGCCGTTTACATTCACATGTTCCGTGGCCTCTATTACGGATCATACAAGGCGCCACGCGAAGTGCTCTGGATTCTCGGCGTCATCATCTATCTGCTGATGATGGCTACGGGCTTCATGGGCTACGTGCTGCCGTGGGGCCAGATGAGCTTCTGGGGCGCCACCGTCATCACCAATCTGTTCTCGGCCATTCCTTACGTCGGCGAGAGCATCGTGACGCTGCTGTGGGGTGGCTATTCGGTCGGCAACCCGACGCTGAATCGCTTCTTCTCGCTGCACTACCTGCTGCCGTTCGTGATCGCCGGCGTCGTCGTGCTGCACGTCTGGGCCCTGCACGTCGCCGGTCAGAACAACCCGGCCGGCGTCGAGCCGAAGACCGAGAAGGACACCGTGCCGTTCACGCCTTACGCGACCATCAAGGACGGGTTCGGCATGGCCTGCTTCCTGATCTTCTTCGCCTGGTTCATCTTCTACATGCCGAACTATCTCGGCGACGCGGAGAACTACGTGCAGGCCAATCCGGGCGTCACCCCGGCGCACATCGTGCCTGAATGGTACTACCTGCCGTTCTACGCGATCCTGCGCTCGATCCCGAGCAAGCTCGGCGGCGTCATCGCGATGTTCAGCGCCATCCTCGTGCTGGCCTTCCTGCCGTGGCTCGACAGTGCCAAGACCCGTTCGCTGCGCTATCGTCCGCTCGCGAAGCAGTTCTTCTGGATCTTTGTCGTGATCTGCGTGCTGCTGGGCTGGCTCGGCGGCAAGCCGGCTGAGGGCGTCTACGTCACCGTCGGCCGCATCCTGACGTTCTGCTACTTCGCCTACTTCCTGATCGTGCTGCCGATCCTCAGCCGCATCGAGACGCCGCGCGCGGTGCCGAACTCGATCGCCGACGACGTGCTGGCGAAGTCCCGCAAGAAGGCGGTTGCATCGATCGCGGTGGCGTTGCTGGCTGGTGCCGCGCTGCTCACCGGCGGCGTGCAGCAGGCCAAGGCGGCGGATCATTCCGACACCCCGCCGTCGCAGTCGTGGTCGTTCGCGGGTCCGTTCGGCAAGTTCGATCGTGGCGCCTTGCAGCGCGGCTACAAGGTTTACAAGGAAGTTTGCTCGACCTGCCACTCGATGAACCTGTTGCACTTCCGCAATCTTTCCGATGAGGGCGGCCCGGGCTTCACCCCGGCGCAGGCGGCGGCGGTTGCGGCCGAGTACAAGGTGCAGGACGGACCGAACGACGCCGGCGAGATGTTCGAGCGTCCGGGTCGCGTCGCCGACAAGTTCCCGGCGCCGTTCCCGAACGAGAACGCAGCACGCGCCTCCAACGGCGGTGCGGCACCGCCGGACCTGTCGCTGATCGCCAAGGCACGGTCTTATGAGCGTGGTTTCCCGCAGTTCATCTTCGACTTCTTCACCCAGTTCCAGGAGCAGGGCCCGAACTACGTCGATGCGATCTTGCAGGGTTATGCCGATAATCCGCCGGCCGGCGTGACCATTCCCGAGGGTGCGTACTACAACAAGTACTTCCCCGGTCATGCCATCAAGATGCCGAAGCCGCTGTCGAACGACCAGGTCACCTACGACGACGGCACGCCGCAGACCGTCGCGCAGTATGCGCATGACGTGGCGACGTTCCTGATGTGGACGGCCGAGCCGCATCTCGAAGCGCGTAAGCGCCTCGGCATGCAGGTGATGATCTTCCTCATCATCTTCGCGGGCCTCTTGTACTTCACCAAGAAGAAGGTCTGGGCCAACGCGCATTGATCGCGCGGACCTGACGCAAAATGAAAAGCCCCCGCTTTGCGGGGGCTTTTTTGTTGGGAGTTGATGCGAGTTTACGAGAACGACTAACCGAACGACGAGAAGTCGTCCCTGCCTTCGCGGGGACGACGTCGTTGTTGTGGAGCGCCGGTCGTCCCGAAGCGTGTTTGGCTTACCGCTTGAACAGCCCCATCACCGCCGACTTCGCCAGCGTGTTGAAGTGAAGTTGGAAGCCGACAACGGCTGCTGATGTATCAACGGTGGCGGAGACTTCGCCCTTCACCGCGTGGACGGTAAAGAAATAGCGATGCGGGTGATCGCCTTCCGGCGGACAGGGGCCGCCGTAGCCGGCTGCGCCGAAGTCGGTGCGGGTCTGCAACGCACCCGCTGGCAGCTTGCCGCTCGCCGGATTGCCTGCATCGAGGGCGAGCTCGGTAACGTTGGCGGGAATGTTCACCACCACCCAGTGCCAGAACCCGCTGCCGGTCGGAGCGTCGGGATCGAAACAGGTCACGGAGAAGCTCTTGGTGCCTTCGGGCGCGCCGCTCCAGCGCAGATGCGGCGACTTGTTGCCGCCGGCGCAACCGAATCCGAAATCGGCGGACAGGATGTGATCCTTGCCGAGGTAGTCGCCGTCTTTGAAGCTGTCGCTTTCGACCTTGAACGTCATCATGTTCTCCGTGAGTTGGATGCCAGAAGGCTTTGGATGCCAAGCGGCTTGGATGGGCGGAATTTTAGAGCAGGCAGCGGGAGGATGGAAACGGCATTTGACGTCCGATTGACCGGACGCGGGCCGTTGCCTATGCCAGATGCATGACTATGGGCATCACCATTTCCAATCTGTCGGATCGGCCGGAGTTCTTCGATCAGATCGCCGACCGGATCTGGCGTGCATGGTGGCAGCCGAATGGCGTGCCGCTCGATTACATCACCGAGCGGATGAAGGAGGGGCTTGCCTCCGGCGGGATGCCGCGCGCCTTTGTTGCCCATGAAGGCGCGGTGTTTGCCGGCACCGCGTCGGTGATCGCGTCCGATCTCGACGAGCGGCCGCAATATACGCCGTGGGTGGCGGCGGTGTGGATCGAGCCGAAATTTCGCTCGCGTCGTATCGGCCGGCAATTGATCGCCTACGCCGCGCGCTATGCGCTGAGCTTGGGCGTGCCAAAGGTCTATCTCACCGCGCGTCCCGCGCGGCGTTCGCTTTACGAGGAACTCGGCTGGAAGGTGATCGAGGAGGGCGTCGGCGATCTCGATTTCACTATCCTGACCTGGGACGCGGCTGCCGCCGGGCTGTCCCTGACGGCGACACCGCATGGCGAGGTCTCCGGCGGCTCTTGACGCCGTCGCGCCGGCGTGGTGATTTGCCGGCCATGAGCACCGTGTCCCAGAGCCGTCTGTGGTGGCGCACCTCCTGAAGGTGGCCAGTGCGATTTCGTTTTTCCCAATCGTCAAGGTCGCCTCGCAAGACGGCGGCCTTTTTCATGATCCGGCATCCCTGTCCTGTGTGGCGCTCCTTCGGCAAGTTTCGTAAGAGGATGCCATGAACAGGACCGTCTTTCTGCTCCCCGCGCAGGCGAGCTATCGCACCGCCGGTGGTCTCGACGTCGCGCGTACCGTGACGCATTTCACCGGCGGCGCGGCGCTGGATCACCTGATCGATCTGCTCGACCGCCGCCGTGGTGTGGTGCTGTCCTCCGGCACCACGGTGCCGGGCCGCTACGAGAGCTTCGACATGGGCTTCGCCGACCCGCCGCTGGCGCTGGAGACGGTGGGCACGCGCTTTGTGCTGAAGGCGCTCAACACGCGCGGCGAGGTGCTGGTGGCGTTTCTCGGCGCGACGTTGCGCGATCCTGCGTTCGAGATCACCGAGACCTCCGCGACGCGGCTTTCCGGAAACATCCTGCGGGGCGAAGCGCCGGTCGATGAGGACCAGCGCACCCGCCGCGCCAGCGCGATGTCGCTGGTGCGCGCCATCGTCGCGGTGCTGGCCTCGTCGGTCGATCCGTTGCTCGGGCTCTACGGCGCGTTCGCCTACGATCTCGTCTTCCAGATGGAGGATCTGGTGCAGCGGCGCGCGCGCGAGGCCGACCAGCGCGACATCGTGCTGTTTATTCCGGATCGTCTGTTGGCTTATGACCGTGCTACCGGGCGCGGCGTCACCTTGAACTTCGAATTCGCTTACAACGGACAGTCCACTGCGGGCTTGCCCACCGATACCGGCGAGAGCGTTTATGCAAAGACCGGTCGGCAGGGTTTCACCGACCATGCGCCGGGCGAATATCAGGCGACGGTCGAGACCGCGCGGGCATCGTTCGCGCGGGGCGATCTGTTCGAGGCGGTGCCGGGACAATTGTTCGGCGAGCCGTGCGAACGCACGCCGGCGGAAGTGTTTCAGCGGTTGTGCCGCATCAATCCGTCGCCCTATGGCGGCTTGGTCAATCTCGGTGACGGCGAATTTCTCGTCTCCGCGTCGCCGGAAATGTTCGTGCGCTCCGACGGCCGCCGTATCGAGACCTGTCCAATCTCCGGCACCATCGCGCGCGGCGCCGACGCCATCGGCGACGCCGAGAAAATTCGCGAATTGCTGAATTCGCAGAAGGACGAATTCGAACTCAACATGTGCACCGACGTCGACCGCAACGACAAGGCGCGCATCTGTATGCCGGGCACGATCAAGGTGCTGGCGCGGCGGCAGATCGAGACCTACTCGAAGCTGTTCCACACCGTTGATCATGTCGAGGGCATCCTGCGGCCTGGCTTCGACGCGCTCGATGCATTTCTCACCCACGCCTGGGCGGTGACGGTGACCGGCGCGCCGAAGAAATGGGCGATGCAGTTTGTCGAAGACAACGAGCGCTCGTCGCGGCGCTGGTACGCCGGCGCGTTCGGTGTGGTCGGCTTCGATGGTTCGATCAACACCGGCCTCACCATCCGCACCATCCGCATGAAGGACGGTCTCGCCGAGGTGCGCGTTGGCGCCACCTGCCTGTTCGACAGCGATCCGGCAGCGGAAGACCGCGAGTGCCAGACCAAAGCGGCGGCGTTGTTTCAGGCGCTGCGCGGCGATCCACCGAAGCCGCTTTCCAGCGTGGCGCCGGATGCCACCGGCTCCGGCAAACGCGTGCTCTTGATCGATCACGACGACAGCTTCGTGCATATGCTGGCGGATTACTTCCGGCAGGTCGGCGCTGAAGTCAGCGTCACCCGCTACAAGCACGCGCAGGCGATGCTCAACGGCGGCAGCTACGACCTGCTGGTGTTGTCGCCGGGACCGGGGCGGCCGGAGGATTTCGGCATCAAGCAGACCATCGACACCGCGCTCGCGAAGAAGCTGCCGGTGTTCGGCGTCTGCCTCGGCGTGCAGGCGATCGGTGAATACTTTGGCGGCCAGCTCGGGCAGTTGGCGCAGCCCGCGCACGGGCGGCCGTCACGGGTCGCGGTGCGCGGCGGCACCTTGATGCACGGCCTGCCGAACGAGATCGTTATCGGCCGCTATCACTCGCTGTATGTCGAACGCGATACCATGCCGGAGGTGTTGCAGGTCACCGCTTCGACCGAAGACGGCGTGGCGATGGCGATCGAGCACAAGACATTGCCGGTCGGCGGTGTGCAGTTTCACCCCGAGTCACTGATGTCGCTCGGCGGCGAGGTAGGCCTGCGTATCGTCGAGAACGCGTTTCGGCTGGGGAAGGGCCATTAGCCTTTGCCACCGTCATTGCGAGGAGCGAAAGCGATGAAGCAATCCAGGCTTCGCTCCTCACCATTCTGGATTGCTTCGCTGCGCTCGCAACGACGATGCGGAGTGGTTTAGCTGGGAAAGATACCCATGATCCTTGAAGACGATCTGAAAGCCGCTGTTCGCACCATTCCGGATTATCCGAAGCCGGGCATCCTGTTTCGCGACATCACGACATTGCTCGGTGACGCACGAGCGTTTCGCCGCGCGGTCGATCAACTGGTGCATCCGTGGGCCGGCTCGAAGATCGACAAGGTGGCCGGCATCGAGGCGCGCGGCTTCATCCTCGGCGGCGCGGTGGCGCATCAGCTCTCGGCGGGTTTCGTGCCGATCCGCAAGAAGGGCAAGCTGCCGCATCAGACCGTGCGGATGGCCTATGCGCTGGAATACGGCACCGACGAAATGGAAATGCATGTCGATGCCATTGCGCCGGGCGAGCGCGTCATTCTCGTCGATGATCTGATCGCCACCGGCGGCACCGCGGAAGGCGCGGTGAAGCTACTGCGCCAGATCGGCGCAGAGGTTTGCGCCGCGTGTTTCATCATCGATTTGCCGGAGCTCGGTGGTGCGGACAAGCTGCGCGGCATGAACGTGCCGGTGCGCACCTTGATGCAATTCGACGGGCACTAAGAAGCAGGTTTCATCGCGACGGACTGAGCTGTCCGGTATTGCCGCGTCATCGCCAGGACAAGACCGGCCATGACGAGATCGGGAATTCCTCTACCCGCCTTGCAGCAGTAAATTCAATTCGAGTTCGCGGAAGCTGAAATAGGCATCGCGAATCCACTGGTGCAGCTCGCTGGATCTGTCGCTCTGCCCGCGCAGAAAGCCAGTGAACGAGAACGACGTGCGGTCGATATACGTATTGAGGAACGCCGGCAGCGCAGGCAATTTCAACTGCCGCCCCTGACCGAAGATCGCCGGCATTTCCCCGCGCAGCACATACTCGTTATCGACGGTGATGAGCGCGCGCGCCGGCACCGCCGTTTCCAGGGTGGCGTAACTGCGGATGGACAGCCGGTCGCTGTCTGCAATGAACAGCACCATCGGCACGATGCCGCGTCGCGCGGCTTCCTTGAAGAAGCCGATCTCCCCGACCATCCTGAAAAATTCATCGAACGCATGAAAGCCGAGATCGATCACCTTGGCGGTGCCGTCGTTGAGGATCAGGCGATCCATCAACGCCATCTTGCCGAAGGTGTCGTCGATTTCGGCGGTTTCCGTCGTGCGCGGCAGGAAGTCGAGCAGCGTCGGCTCTTTCAGGTTGACGTCGAAGCCGATGACGCTGCCCCGTTGCAGCAACAGGAATTCGCTGAGCAGCCGCGCGATCAGCGTTTTGCCGACCCGCGGCCGTGGCGAGCAGATGATGTAAGCGGGCGTACGGCGCATGGCGCTATATCAGGGATATTTCGCGCCCGATCCAGCCCCTTGCGTGCGGGGACCGGCTATTTTTCGCTCGCCTTGGCCGCCGGTTTGTCGGTCGAAGCTGCCGCTTTGTCTTTTTCTTTGTCCTTGCCGACGATGTCGGTCAGCTTGATGCGGTCAAACTCGCTCCAGACATTGGCGAGCCAGTGACGGACGTAGCCGCGCAGCACGAAGGAGTAGTTCGCGGCTTCGTCCTTCGGCCCCTTGTTGGCGACGAATTGCAGGAACGGTACCGAGGCGACTTCGACCTGTTCGAACGCCATTTCGTTGAGCTTCGGTATAGTCAGCTCGGTCGCGCCCTTGATGCGGTGGAAATAAGAGTTGTAGGTCGCCTGGTCCCACTCGAAGAAGCTGGTGTTGTTGATGAAGTTCTTCACCAGGAAATACTTCGCGCCGTCCATGAAATTCGCGGTCTCGGCGATCTCGTCGAGCGAAGCGATCGACGGCCCGAGGATGTGGAACACGGCGAAAGTGATCTGGCCGGATTTGGCGGCATCGAGGAAGCCGATGTCGCGCAGCGAGGCCAGCGCGGGGGACAGCAGGCCAGCGCGGACGTCGATCACGGTCACTGACGGCGCGGCTGAATTGAGCGTATCGAAGATCTTCATCTGATCGGCGGTCGCCGTCATATCGACGATTTCGGTGATGTCGGGGTGGAAACGCTTCAGCGTGCCGCGCGGCGATTCCGTATCGAACGCCCGGGTCGGGACATTATTGGCGCTAAAATAATCAAGCACCGTGCGCGAGACGGTGGTTTTTCCGACGCCGCCCTTGTCCGCACCCACGACAATCACTGCTGGTTTCGCCATGACATTCCCTTATGCGCTGTTTTTAAAGCGGGTATGAAGGCTCACACCCGTGTCCCCATTGCGGGCGGTCCCTCGATAGGGCGCCGCAATCCTATCTTGCGCTGACTTTGCTCGCGAAGATGGCAGAAACGAGGGAGATTTCAACGCTCCACGCCGCCGATAACGTTAATCCCGTCAAAGTGGGTTAACAACCGCAAGCGATCTCGACGTGTTGCGCAAAGTTCTTTCGAGCGAACTGAAAGCCGGCTCATGCGAAGAAGACGCGGCAAAACAAAACTCTAGTGGCGGCCCCAGGGACCCTGGATTGGGCCCGGGATCGGCAGCGGACCGGGCAGGGGGTTGTTCTGGCCACCCGGCGCGGGCTGAGCCGGCTCGTCGCTCCACGGCCCATGGACTGGTGCGTCCGCCGGTTCTTCGGCTTCCTCGGTCTCGGGCAATGCCAGCGGCCCCGGATCATGGCCGCCGGCGAACTTCACCAGCGCCTTGACGCGCGCGTCGACGGAAGGGTGTGTCGCGAACAGGTCGGCAAATCCCTCGCGCGGATTGTCGACGCACATTTCCATCACCGCCGAGGTCGCGCCGGGCAATTCGCCGCGATTTTCGATCTTGCGCAGCGCCGAGATCATCGCGTCGGGATTCTTGGTGAGTTCGACGGAGCCCGCATCGGCGAGAAACTCGCGCGAGCGCGACAGCGCGAAGCGCACCACCTGCGACATGATCCACGCCAGCGCGATCAGCGCGACCGCGATCAGCACCGCGATGATGGCGCCGCCACCGCCGCCCTTGCGGTCGCCGTCCGATGACGAACGGCCGCCGCCGATGCGAAAGCCGTTGTTGAAGAAGATGCGGAAGAACAGTTCGCC
This sequence comes from Hyphomicrobiales bacterium, assembly GCA_017305555.1. Classification (GTDB taxonomy): domain Bacteria; phylum Pseudomonadota; class Alphaproteobacteria; order Rhizobiales; family Xanthobacteraceae; genus 62-47. Next base: position 9,304 of record JAFKKM010000033.1, read on the forward strand.
AAAGAAGCCGACGACACCGGCGATGATCACCGCGACCACCATCAACTGTACGTCACCGTTGCGGATGTGGGTCAGTTCATGGCCCAGCACCGCTTCGATCTCGGCGTCGTCGAGATTGTTGAGCAACCCGCTGGTGACGGTGACGGCATATTGCCGGGGATTGAGCCCGGTAGCGAAGGCGTTCAGCGCCGGGCTGTCCATCACCTTCAGCTTTGGCATTGGAATGCCGCGCGAGATGCAGAGGTTTTCCAGTTGATTGTAGAGGCGCGGCTGCTCGGCCCGCGTCACGTCGCGGCCGCCGGTCACCATGTCGATGATCTTCTGGTGAAAGAAATAGGCGACGACGATCCAGACAACGGCGCCGATGGTCGCGACCGGAATCGCCGCATACATGTCGCGCCATGCGGCGTTCAGGTAGTAGTCGACGGCTCGATTGTTGTGCCGCAGCACCTCCGCCAGCAAGGCGCCGGCGAACACCATGACATAGACGAGGACAAACAACCCGGCGAGCAACAGCATCGAACGCATTTTGTTCGAAGCGATGTGCGTATAGAGACCGTAGGCTGCCATGGGCGTGTGCCGGGTTGCGGGACGTTATTCCGTCATTGCAAAGGGCGTTAGCAACGGAGCAATCCAGTCTGGTGTTATGGCTTCTGGATTGCTTCGCCTCGCTGCCAATGACGGCTCAGAACTTCACCGAGGGGACCTGCTCGACCTGGGTGCGGGTCTCGCCGAGGTCGAAGAAATCCTTCTTGGTGAAGCCGAGCGCACCCGCGAACAGCGCCGCCGGAAGCTGCTGGATGCCGGTGTTGTATTCCTGAACCGCGTTATTGAAGAAGCGGCGGCTCGCGGCGATCTTGTTCTCGATGTCGGAGAGTTCTGTCTGCAACTGCTGGAAATTGGTGTTGGCCTTGAGATCCGGATAAGCTTCCGACAGCGCGATCAGCCGGCCGAGCGCGCCGCTCAACTGGTTTTCCGCCGCCGACACCTGCGCGGGGCCCTGCGCGGCCATTGCCGAATTGCGCGCCTTAATGACGTCGTCGAGGGTGCCGCGTTCGTGCTGGGCGTAGCCCTTCACCGTTTCGACGAGGTTCGGAATGAGGTCGTGACGCTGCTTGAGCTGTACGTCGATGTCTGCGAATGCCTGATTGACGCGCTGGCTCAGCGCGACCAGCCGGTTGTAGGCGGCAAAGGCGATGAAGGCGAGGACGACGATGACGCCAAGGACGATCCAGCCGGTCGACATGGGAAAAGGCTCCTGAAAGGATGACGTGAGGGCGCCCACCGTAGACGAAGTTTGTCGCAAATGGCAGGGGCCGCTAGAGGCGGCGCTTCTTGGTCGCGGTGGCCGTTAGAAATGTTCAAATTGTCCGCCGGGTTTTTCTGTGTGAAGCAGACGTGGAGCATCGGTGTGACGCGGCAGGAAGACAGGCGGATGATCGCGGACAGGCAGCCATTCGTTGCCGGAGCAGGGGACGAGGGGCCGACGCGCCCGGCGACGCCAAGGCTGATGCGTGGCGTCTATCTGACGCTCGGCCTCGGCTTCGTGGTGCTGGGTTTCATCGGCGCGTTTCTGCCGGTGCTGCCGACCACGCCGTTTCTCATTCTGGCCGCCGCCTGCTTTGCACGATCCTCGCCCCGGCTGGAAAACTGGCTGTTGCAGCACCGGCAATTTGGTCCGCTGCTGCGCAACTGGCGGGAGCGCTGTGCGATCCCGATGAAAGCCAAGCTGATGGCGCTCGGCGGCATGGTGATCGGTTTCGCGCTGTTCTGGTTCGGTAGTCATCCCGGGCCGTGGCTGACGGCAGCGGTGGCACTGCTGATGCTGACCGGATTGATCTACGTCTTTTCGCGGCCGTCATAGGCCGGACGAATCCGCCTCTGTGGAAGGCATGGTGTCGCCCCATCCCAGTCGACGCACGCGCGCGTAAGCGGCCTTGTCGCGGCGGGGCACGCTCGCAATGCTCGCGGTGCCATCAGGCTGGCACAGCTTGAGGCGCATCTCGGCCTTGGTGACGAGCGGCGGCGCAAGGATTCGTGCCGGCCGTTGCGTGACGACTTCGCGTGCGAGCACGACATAGCTGAACTTCTCGTCCTCGAACGGCAGCTCCGCACCCTTGATCTGCTTGTGCGCGCGCGAGCGGGAGAGGCGTTGCGCGAAGTGGCACCAGTCCGGCTTATCGAGCGGGCAAGCTTCGTCGTGCGGGCAGGGCGCGACCACATGCGCCCCTTGTGCGATCAGTTGCGTACGCAGAGCGACGATGCGGGCATAGCCGGCCGGCGTGCCAGGTTCGACCACCAGCAGCGTGTCGCGCGTCTTGCGCCATAGCTCGGTGGCGAAAGCGGCGCGGGCGTCTTCCATCAGTTCGCCGATCATGTAGCTGGCGATTACCAGATCGGCCTGCGGCATCGCCGCTATCCCGGAGCGCGCATCAGCCTGCTGGTAGTCGAGGGGTGTGGGCGGCATCTGTTCGGCGGCAAGGGTCAGCGCCAGCCGTCGCAGTGCGGGGTTGGCATCGAGCAGGTCCATGCGTTGCAAGGACGGGTAGGCTTGCAGCGCCGCCCACGTTGCGGTGCCCGGTCCGGCGCCGACGTCGAGCAGGCTTTCGGGTTGAAAGTCGTCGCGTGCGTCCGTCAGTGCGTTGAGACAGGCGGCGACAGCGGCATAAGTCGCGGGCATCCGCGCCAGCGCGTAGGCCAGCGCATCACTCTCGCTCCGGATCGTTCGGGAATTGCCGCCGTCCCGATAGGCCCGTGAAATCATCGCGGCGCGCACGGCGGCATCGTTACGCGACAAGCCTTGCGCCTGCTGTTCGAGCACGGCGCGCAACGACACGGGAAGGTCGGGGGAGATCATTCTGGAATTGATGCCTGATGCCGCCTAGAAAGCCATCATGCCCGGGCTTGTCCCAGGCATCCACGTCTTCAAAGGCAACCGTAGCAAATCAAGGCGTGGATGGCCGGAATAAATCCGGCCATGACGGCTTGATGGTCACGCCACGTTCTGATCGAGAATCTCCACCGCGCGGTCGAGATCGACCGACATCAGTTGCGAGACGCCGCGCTCGGCCATGGTGACGCCGAACAGCCGGTTCATGCGCGCCATGGTGATCGGGTTGTGCGTGATGACGATGAAGCGGGTCTCGGTCACGCTGGTCATCTCGTTCAGGAGGTTGCAGAACCGTTCGACGTTGTGGTCGTCGAGCGGTGCGTCGACTTCGTCCAGCACACAGATCGGCGACGGGTTGGTGAGGAACACCGCGAAGATCAGGGCCATCGCGGTCAGCGCCTGCTCGCCGCCTGAGAGCAGCGACAGCGACTGCGGCTTCTTGCCCGGCGGCTTGGCGATGATCTCGAGCCCGGCTTCCAGCGGATCGTCGCTTTCGATCAGGTGCAACGCCGCTTCGCCGCCGCCGAACAATTGGGTGAACAGCCGCTTGAAGTGCTCGTTGACGGTCTGGAACGACGTGAGCAGGCGCTCGCGCGCTTCGCGGTTGAGGCTCTGGATGCCGGTGCGCAGTTTCTTGATGGCTTCGACCAGATCGTCACGCTCGGTGGCGAGTCCGGTGTGCTGGGCCTCGACCTCGCGCAATTCTTCCTCGGCACGCAGGTTGACGGCGCCGAGCCGCTCGCGATCGCGGCGCAGCTTTTCCAATTCGGCTTCGGTGTCGTCGAGCGGCGGAAGTTCGTCGCCGGGCTTGATCTCGGCGATGTTGGCGAGGCCGCTCGGCTCGATCTCCAGCACGTCGTGGATTTCGCGCTCGACGTCTTCCAGCCGTCGCTTGGTGGCTTCCATCCGCTCCTCGGCGCGGGCGGTTGCTTCGCGTGCGGCGGAGAGCGCTTCCAAGGTCAGCTTGGCGACGCGGTCGGTTTCCGCCATCGCGGCTTCGGCTTCGGCTAATGCGTCGGCAGCGGCGCGGCGGTCGGTTTCGGCGTGCTCGACCTCGGTGATGAGGGCGTCGCGCTTCTCGGCGAACAGCGCCGGCGCATCCTCGAGTTCGGCGCGTTCGGCGCGCACTTCGGTAACGCGCGCTTCGATGGTGGCGATCTGCGACGCGGCGCTTTGCTTGCGCGATTGCCACTGGTCGCGTTCGGCGATGATCGCCTGCACGCGACGATCCGCGAGTTCAGCCTCTCGCGCGAGGGCCTGCGCCTCGGCGCGAACTTGCGCGGCGAGGCGGCGATGTCCTTCGATCTCGCCGCGCACGGCGGCGAGTTGCGCTTCGGCCTCATCGCTCGGTGCCAGTTCGGCGAGCATATCCTGCGCGCTGGTGTGCGCGGCTTCCACCTCGGTGCGATCCGCAGCCAGACGGGTCTGCGCTTCGGTCAGCGCTGATCTGCGCGCAGCGTGCCGGTTGATCTCGCGTTCGGCATTGGCAAGGCGTTCGCGCGCGGCGTCGACTTCGCGGCGGGACGCGCGCAAGGCTTCGCGGCTCGCCGCTTCCTCGGCCGCGGCGGTCTTGAGTTCGGCATCGGCGGTTTCCAGAGCGCCGCGCTTGAGCGCGGCATCCTCGCGGGCCTGCTCGAGTTCGTTCTCGATATCGACCAGGCGTGCGCGTTCGGCGAGACGGCGGGCCGCGCCGGTCGGTGCGTGCGCGGCGGTGATGAAGCCGTCCCAGCGCCAGACGTCGCCTTCCAGCGACACCAGCCGCTGGCCGGTCTTGAGTTGCGACACCAGCTCCGCGCCGCGCTCCTTGGCGACGACGCCGATCTGCGCCAGACGGCGCGCCAGTTCCGGCGGCGCCTGCACATGGGCGGAGAGTGCTTCGACACCTTCGGGCAACGCCGGGTCGCCTTCGAGGATGCCGGTGTCGGTCCAGCGCATCGGCGCGGAGGGATCGACCGGCGCATCGAGATCGTCACCGAGCACCGCGCCGATGGCTTTCTCGTAGCCCTTGGTGACGGTGACGCCGTCGATGATCGGCGGCCACAGGTTCTTGGTCTCGCCGTTGAGAATCTTCGACAGCGTGCGGGCCTCGGTCTCGAGACGCTGCACGCGCTTGTCGGCTTCGGTCAGCGGCGCGCGGCTTGCTTCAAGCGCCTGCCGCGCGACGACATGCGTGGTCTCGGCGGTCTGCACCGTGTACTCGGCTTGGCCCAGCATCTCCTGCGCGGCCTCGACCGCACCGGCGAGCGCATCGACATCGCCGAAACCGCTGGTCTGCGCCGCGATCTGTTCGACGTCGGCATTGACGGTGGCGATCTCGTGGTCGAGCCGCGCCAGCCGGTCGCGATGGGTGCGGACGTTGGCTTCGAACTGGGTGCGGCGCGCGGTGAGGTCCGCCAGCGCCGTGGTCAATTCAGTGAAGGTGCGTTCGGCGGCGGCCAGCGTGGTCTCGGCTTCGGAGACGCGCTCGTCGACGCCGCTGCGCAGTTCAACGCGAGTCCGGATCTCTTCCTTGAGTTCGGCGTCTTCGGTGTCGAGCCGCGCCAATGCCGCGTCGGCATCGAGATTCTGTTGTTGCTCGCGCTCGACGTCAGCGGAGAACTGCGTCAGCCGGCGGTCGAGTTCGACCACGCGTTCCTTGGCGCGCTGTTCCTCGCGGTCGAGCATCTCGCGCGCGTTGTTGAGGCGCTGCAGTCCGGCGGCGGCGCGCGCTTCCGCATCGCGCAGCGCCGGCAGTTCAGAGGCGCGGATCGCCTGGATGCGTGCGGCCTCGGCCTGATGCTGGGTCCGCTCGGCCATCTCGCGGACGCTGAGGTCATGGGTCTGTCCGGCGTCGTTGACGTCGGCATGAGACTGCAGCCAGCGCAGATGAAACAACGTCGCTTCGGCCTTGCGCACGCGGGCGGCGACCTCGCGGTAGCGGATCGCCTGCCGCGCTTGCTTCTTGAGGCCTTCGACCTGGCTCGACAGTTGGCCGATCACGTCCTCGACGCGGGTGAGGTTGGTCTCCGCTGCCTTCAACCGCAACTCGGCTTCGTGGCGGCGGGCATGAAGGCCGGCGACGCCCGCGGCATCTTCCAGCACGCGGCGGCGCTGCTCCGGCTTGGCCTGAATGATCTCGCCGATCTTGCCCTGGTGGACCAGCGCCGGCGACCGCGCGCCGGTTGCGGCATCGGCGAACAGGATCTGGACGTCGCGGGCGCGCACGTCGCCGCCATTGATGCGATAGACCGAACCGGCCTCGCGCTCGATACGGCGCGATACTTCGAGAATTTCCTGGTCGTTGAACGCCGCCGGCGCCGAGCGGTCGGCGTTGTCGATGGTCATCACCACTTCGGCGTGGTTGCGCGCCGGGCGACCATTGGTGCCGGCGAAGATCACCGCTTCCATGTCGGTGGCGCGCAGCGACTTGTAGGACGTTTCGCCCATCGCCCAACGCAGCGCTTCGACCAGATTGGACTTACCGCAGCCGTTCGGTCCGACCACGCCGGTCAGGCCCGGCTCGATCAGGAAGTCGGTTGGCTCGACAAAGGATTTAAATCCGTGCAGGCGAAGGCGCGTAAGTTTCATGAATGACATGCCCTATTGGCAAGACGCGAATCAGCCCGCTGCCACCATACCATATGTAGTATTGTGGGTAGCCCCTGAGTCGCGCATCTCGCGAAAGTGGACAATGGCGAGCCCCAGCCGGCAGGGCAACCGCGCAAACCGGCTTTTCCAATGGCTTTTGCGGGACTTAAGCAGAACATCGCGGCGCGCGCATGACGGCGTGCCGAAAGTTCCCGCGGTTCCATGTGCCAGCGAGAAATGACTGAGGGCTGAAATCCGAATCTGGCGAAAGGCTGCCGGTCAGAGGCCGGCCCAATGCCAACTTCAGGGACGATCAGGTCTTGAGAATCGCCTTGATGCGCTTGTCGAATTCCTCGAACGAGGTTTCGCCCTTGATCATCTCGCCGTTGATGAAGAACGTCGGGGTCGAATTCACGCCAAGCTTCTCGTTGGCGAATTTCTGGTCTGCGGCGATCTTGTCGAGTAGCGCCTGGTCCTTCAGGCACTTGTCGACGTCAGCCTCACTCAGGCCCGCCTGCTTGCCGATCAGGGTCAGCTGTTCGCTGGTCTTGCCCATCACCCAGGTTTCCTGCTGCTTGAACAGGGTGTGGATGGCGGCGAAGTATTTCTGCGGATCGTCCTTGGCGATGCAGCGCGCCAGCATCGAGCCGGCGGCCGCCTTGATGTCGAGCGGAAACTCGCGGAACACGAAGCGGATCTTGTTGGTGTCGATGTAGGCTTCCTTGAGTTTCGGAAACACCTGCTCGGTGAAGGCGGCGCAGTGCGGGCAGGTCATCGAGGCGTATTCGACGATGGTGACGGCGGCATCCTTGGGGCCGAGTCCCATGTCGGGGAGGGATGGCGGCTTGGCGACATCGGCGGCGAGCTGGCTCTGCGCCATCGCCTCGTTGATGAAGCGCCAGGGCGACAGGCCGGCGACGGCGGCAAGGCCGGTCAGCGACAGGGCGGCGGTGAAAGCGCGGCGCGTGATCATCAACGGAAAGCTCCTTCGTCGGCGTTCGATAACGCCTTTGTATGGCGTCTGGCTAGCTTGAAACCGGGATCGTGGCAATGGCGTGCCGCGCAGAGTGTTGCGGGCGACCGGTCAACCCACCGTCAATTTCGCTTGATCGCCGCGCCGAGCCGCGCCAGCGCCGCGCGCAGATCATCATCCTCCACCGCATCCAGCGTCGCGGCCACCCGTGCCACGGCCGCGGCGTCCGGCGCCTTCGGAAGTTTGCGCGCCGGAGATTGCGATAGTGGGGCCTGCCGTAACGCCAGCTTGCCGACCGCGTTCCAGCCGAGGAAGCGATTGACCCTCTGCAGAATGACGTCGGACATATGCTGGATTTCCAGCGCCATCGGCCCTTCGACCCTCAGCACAAGCGTCGCCGGCTCCTCCGGCTGGCCTTCCACCGGGCGCGGCCATTGCATCTTCAGCGGTTCGGAATGGCGCGCGATCTCGGGGCCCGCGATCTCGGCCCAGCGCGTGACCAATTCGCGCGAGGCAAAGCCCTGCTTGGCGAACACGTCGGAAAACACGCCACCCAGCAGTGTGGACAGCGGTTTCGCGGAGATCGGGCCGGGCTTGGACATGGCGGAAAGCTTTGCGTAGATACACCGATGACTTTAGCAGGCTCGGCAACCAGGCGGAAGAAAGCTGACGCGTCGGATCGTCCCGCGCGGCTGCTGGCATGGTACGATCGTCACCGCCGCCGCCTGCCGTGGCGGGCGTTGCCGGGCGAAGCCGCCGACCCTTATCGCGTCTGGTTGTCGGAAATCATGTTGCAGCAGACCACCGTGAAGGCGGTGGGACCGTATTTCGAGAAATTCACGGCGCGCTGGCCGGACGTCACCGCCATGGCGCGTGCTTCGCTCGACGATGTCCTGAGGATGTGGGCGGGGCTCGGCTATTACTCGCGGGCGCGCAACCTTTATGCCTGCGCGGTGGCCGTGGCGCGAGACCATGGCGGCAGCTTTCCCGATACCGAGACGGGGCTGCGCACGCTGCCGGGCATCGGCCCGTATACGGCGGCGGCGATCGCGGCGATTGCCTTCGACCGCCGCACGATGCCGGTGGACGGCAACATCGAGCGGGTGGTGTCGCGGCTCCATGCGGTGGAAGAGCCTTTGCCGCAGGCCAAGCCGCGCATTCAGGAATTGGCCGCGACGTTGCTCGGGCCGTCGCGCGCCGGCGACAGCGCGCAGGCGTTGATGGATTTGGGCGCGACCATTTGTACGCCGAAGAAGCCGGCCTGTTCGCTGTGTCCGCTCGACGAGGGCTGTATAGCGCGGGCGCGTGGCGATCAGGAAACGTTTCCGCGCAAGGCGCCGAAGAAAACCGGTGCGCTACGGCGCGGCGCAGCTTTCGTCGTGACCCGCGGTGATGCGCTGCTGGTCCGCACGCGCGAAGCCAAGGGGCTGCTCGGCGGCATGACCGAAGTGCCGAATTCGCAATGGTTGGCCGGGCACGAGGACATGGCGGCGCTTGCGCAAGCGCCTGCTATCAAAGGCGTGAGCCGGTGGCATCGCAAGGCCGGCGTCGTCACCCACGTCTTCACACATTTCCCGCTGGAGCTTGTGGTCTATACGGCGAAGGCGCCGGCGGCCACCCGCGCGCCGGACGGGATGCGCTGGGTACCGCTTGCGACGCTGCACGACGAAGCGCTGCCCAATGTCATGCGCAAGGCGATCGCTCACGGGTTGGATGGATAACGGCGGACGGTCAACGGGAGTATGACATGCAACATGACGCAGCCGGCGTTCTGACGGCATGGGTGAACGAATTCAATGCGGGCAATGTCGATGTGATCGCCGGTTTGTATTCACCGGATGCCACGCTCTTCGGAACGATCAGCCCTTCTCTCACCACACGTTCTGCGGACGTGACGGCCTATTTCGCGGCGGTCGCGAAAAGCAGGATGCAGGTGAAACTGCTGGACGCACCAACCGTGACAAACATCGCGGATGCGGCCGTAGTTCTATCGGGGCTCTATGAATTTTCCGGTCCGCGACCGGATGGCCAGAGCTTCGCGATGCCTGCTCGCTATAGCTTTGTTGTCGCGAATATCAATGGCCGGTGGCTGATCGCGCACCAGCATTCCTCACCGCAGCCGAAGCCACGGTGAAGTCACGTTCGCGCCCTCAGTTCGGAAGACTCAAGCGGCCGGGCGCGGCACGATCGGCGGCTTGGCGTTGAGCGCTTCGACCTGGAAGCCGGCGACGCGCTTGTAATTGGCGGCGATGTCTTCCAGCTCCTGCTGCGACAGCACGTCGGTGACGACATTGAAGCCGTCCGGCGCGCGCTCCTCGACCAGTTGCATCACCTGCTCGGGGCCGTTGCGACGGTTGAGCTTGACCAGCTCGGTCGTCGCCGGGCGCCGCTCGGCTTCATAGGCTTGAAGCGCCGTCGGGGTTTCGCCTTGCGCCAGAATTTCGCGCGTCAGCACGCGTGCGTCGAGGATCGCCTGCGACGCGCCGTTGGAGCCGATCGGGTACATCGGATGCGCGGCGTCGCCGAGCAGCGTGACGCGGCCGAAGGTCCAGCGGTCGAGCGGGTCGCGGTCCACCAGCGGATATTCATAGGCGTGCGGGCAGTTGCGGATCAGGCCTGGAACGTCGAGCCAGTCGAAATTCCAGCTCTCGAACCACGGCAGAAATTCGTCGAGCTTGGCCGTGCGGTTATAGTCCTCGCGCCGCCACTGATAGGTCGGCGGCATGTGACGTTCGGCGACCCAGTTGATCCGGTGCTTGCCATGTGCATCCGGCTCGCGCGAAATCGGATAGCAGACGAATTTCAGGATCTCGTGGCCGGCCATGATCATGGTGCGGCCGGTGAGGAACGCGTCCGACTCGGTGATGCCGCGCCACAGGATGCGGCCGTTCCACAGCGGCGGGCCTTCGTCGGGATAAAGCTTTTCGCGGATCGCGGAATGGATGCCGTCGGCGGCGATCAACAGTGTGCCGTCGTAGCTGCCCGCGCTCTCGCCTGTCGCCCTGTCGATGAAGTTCGCGCGGACACCGTCCGGTGTCTCGCTCCAATCGACGAGGTGATGACTGGTGAGGACGTTGTCGGCGCCGAGGCGTTCGATGGCGGTGTCGAGCAGGATCTGCTGCAACTGGCCGCGATGCACCGAGAACTGCGGCCACTTGTAGCCGGCTTCCAGCCCGCGCGGCTCGCTCCATATCGGCTTGCCGTATTTGGAGAAGAAGGCCAGTTCCTGGGTGCGGACGCCGATGCCGTCGAGCTTGTCGAGCAGGCCGAGTTCGATCAACTCGCGCACTGCGTGCGGCAACACGTTGATGCCGACGCCGAGCGGCTTCAATTCGCTGACGCTTTCGAACACGCGGCACGGCACGCCGATCTGATGCAGGCTGAGTGCCAGCGTCAGCCCGCCGATGCCGCCGCCCGCAATGAGAACCGTCATTCTTGCCTCCTGGATTACAGTCGGGTCATGACATGAAGACGCAGCCTCGGGCAACCGGAAAGGCTTGTCGCGCGAGGGGAGGCGGCGTACCAAGTTAATTCCGGCCGCGTCCGCGACCTCATCCGCACTGATTTCGGGCCCTCATCATGTTCAAGCTCTATTACACGCCCGGCACCTGCGCGCTGGCTTCGCATATCGCGCTGGAGGATGCCGGCGCGCCTTATGAAGCGGTGCGCATCAGCTTCAAGACCAACCAGCAGAACAGCCCGGAATATCTGGCGATCAACCCGAAGGGGCGGGTGCCGTCGCTGGTGACGGAGCGCGGTATCCTGACCGAGACGCCGGCGATGCTGGCCTTCATCGCGCAAAGCTATCCCACCGCGCAATTGGCGCCGCTCGACGATCCGTTCGCGTTTGCCGAGGTGCAGGCGTTCACCAGCTATCTCTGCTCGACGGTACACATCGCTCACGCGCACCGGATGCGCGGCTATCGCTGGGCCACGGAGGAATCCTCGTTCGCCGACATGCAGCGCATGGTGCCGAAGACCATGAGCGCCTGCTACGCAATGATTGAAAACAACATGCTGCGCGGTCCGTGGGTGATGGGCGAGCAATATACGATTTGCGATCCGTATCTGTTCACGCTGGTGCAGTGGATGGAGGGCGACAGCGTCAATCGGGCCGACTTCCCACGGATCGGGGATCACTATGCGCGGATGATGGCACGCGGAAGCGTGCGCCGGGCGCTGGCGATTGAAACCGCGTCCTGAGGCATGACCGATTGCGATCTTCGGCTCAGCCGCCGCGCGGTGCTAGGCGCGGCCGTTGCCGGCTTCATTCCAGTTCGCGCGCAGGCCGTGCCCGCGAACGAGATTCGCATCGGCAACACCAACGCTTATAGCGGGCCCGCGAGTGCCTACAGCGTACTCGGCAAGCTGCCGGCCGCCTATTTCCGCATGATCAATGATCGTGGCGGCATTAATGGCCGCAAGATCGCGTATCTCAGCTATGACGATGCTTACAGCCCGCCGAAGGCGGTGGAGCAGACGCGGCGGCTGGTTGAGAACGACGAGGTGTTGCTGATCTTCGGCTCGCTCGGTGCGCCGACCAATTCCGCGATCATGAAATACATGAACGCGAAGCAGGTGCCGCAACTGTTCGTCGCCTCGGGTGCGACCAAGTTCGGCGATCCCGCGCACTTTCCGTGGACCATGGGATTCATCCCGAGCTACCAGAGCGAGGGGCGCGCCTTCGCCCGGCATATCATGGCGACGCGGCCGCAGGCCAAGATCGGCGTGCTGTACCAGAACGACGATTTCGGCCGCGACGTGCTGACTGGATTGCGCGACGGCCTTGGCGACCGCGTCGCGATGATCGTGGCGCAGCGTTCCTACGAGACGGCCGATCCCGTCGTGGACAGTCAGGTAGTGACGCTGCACGCCGCTGGGTGCGATGTGGTGGTCAGCATGTCGACGCCGAAGTTTGCCGCGCAGACCATCCGCAAGATGGCGGAATTGGGCTGGAGCCCGGACCACTATCTTTGCAACAGCGCCAATTCGGTCGGCGCAGTGCTGAAGCCGGCCGGCTTCGAGAATTGCCGCAACGTGATTTCCAGCGCCTACTTGAAGGATGCCAATGACGACGCGTGGAAGGACGATCCGGCGTTCAAGGCCTGGAACGAATTTCTCGATGCCTATTATCCCGAAGGCGACCGCAAGGATTCGCTGACGGTCTACAGCTATGTGGTATCCGAGTTGCTGGTCGAGATGCTGAAGCGTTGTGGCGACGATCTCTCGCGCAGTAATGTGATGAAGCAAGCGGCGAGCCAACGCAACGTGGCGCACGGATTGCTGCTACCGGGCATCACCATCAATACCAGCGCCACCGACTATTTTCCGGTCGAGCAGTTGCAGATGATCCGTTTTAACGGCGAGCGCTATGAGCGTTTTGGCGAGGTGATCGACGTCTCGCGGGGGTGATGGCGTGATGTCCCGTCATGCCCGGGCATAGCCATCCGAAGGACGGCGTCGCCTTGCTCGCCTATGTCCCGCGCATTCACGCCTTAAGTGGGAAAGACGTGGATGCCCGGAATAAACCCGGCCATGACGAGGAGAGGATACGTTGCGGATCCTCAGGCCACCTTGGTCGTTTGATGCCTGAACATGGCGGCGCGGGCAGCGTCGTCCATTTCGGTCTTGAACTTGAAGCTTTCCTTCAGCGCGATGGCCTTGGCCGCGGCAGGTCGCGCGTTGATCTCGTCGATCAGCCGCTTGAGATTCGGCAACTTCGTGAAAACATCGTCGCTGGTGACGAAGGGCAGCATCCGCGCCCAGCCCCAGACGTCCATGTCGACGATGGTGTAGGTCTCGCCCACGACGTACTTCCGGCCGGTGAGGCGTTCGTTGAGGATGCCGGCGTGACGCAGCGCTTCATACTGGTAGCGGTTGTGGGCGTAGTCGATCTTCTCCGGCGCGAAGTGTTTGAAATGCACCGCCTGGCCGAAATACGGACCGACGCCGGTGGCGGCAAACATCAACCAGGACAACAGTTCGCCGCGATTGGCCGGCGTATCGACGGGCAGGAATTTTCCGGTCTTCTCGGCGAGGTAGAGCAGGATGGCGTTGCTGTCGAACACCTTGACGCCGTCGTCGTCGATGGCCGGCACCTTGGCGTTCGGATTGATAGCGACGTAGTCCGGCTTGAATTGATCGCCGATGCGGGGATCGATCGCGATCGGCTCGTAGGGAAGGCCAGTTTCTTCGAGAAACAGCGCAACCTTGGTCGGGTTCGGCGAGCCGTTGAAATAGAACTTCAGCATGAAGATGTCCTGTCCGGAGTGAAGGGCCCGGCTCCAAAGTGCGCGGGTCGGTTCCATGTGGCCATTTGCTGCCGCAGTGCAAGCCATTCAGCGTTGGCGTTGGATGAATTGTGAGGGAACAAATTGGCATTCGCCGCGTTACAGCCATGAGTTGGATTGTGCCGGGATCCGACACTCGGCCGAACGGGATGGAGAATGCGATGCAGGCGGTGGAGGTTCACGATTACGCGCGGAAACTGTTGGCGCAACGTGGCGCCAGCGCGATCGCGGAGGCCGCGCAGAAGGCAGCCAGCCTCGAGGAGGAAGGCAACGCCAAGGACGCCGCCGACTGGCGGCGCATTGCCGATGCCATGAAGCAGATGCGAGGACCGCACCAGAGCTAGGGCAGCGTTAGACTTGTCACGGCAATGACGACGCGCGGAAGGTTACCCCGCCGCGGCCATGTCGCGGCGGATTTTCGCCCGGAACTCGTCGATCAGCTTGAGGCCTTTCTTGGTCTCGATATGCCAATAGGTCCAGCCGTTGCAGGCGCCCGAGCCTTGCGCCACCGCACCCATGCGATGGATCGAGCCCACCTTATCGCCCAACATGATGGCGCCGTCGGCGCGCACCAGCGCGTTGTGCTTTTTCTTGGCGTCGAACAGCGTCGCGCCGGGCATGATCATGCCGCGTTCGATCAGTTCCGCGAACGGCACGCGCGGCGCTTCCCGCGCGGTGACGAACGGCGCCAGCGTCGCGCCCGGCAGCGGCAGGATCGAGGCGATTCGCGCTTCGGCGGCTGCCGCATAAGTCTTGTCGCGCTCGAAGCCGATGTAACGGCGGCCGAGCCGCTTCGCGACCGCGCCGGTGGTGCCGGTGCCGTTAAACGGATCGACGATCAGATCGCCGGGGCGCGACGACGACAGCAGCACGCGAGCCAGCAGGCCTTCCGGCTTCTGCGTCGGATGCACTTTCTTGCCGTCCGAGCCCTTCAGCCGCTCGTCGCCGGTACAAAGCGGAATCAGCCAGTCGGAACGCGCCTGCACGTCCTCGTTGGCGGCTTTCAGCGCTTCGTAATTGAACGTGTAGTTCTTGGCGTTCTCGTCGCGCGCGGCCCAGATCATGGTCTCGTGCGCGTTGGTGAAGCGGCGGCCGCGGAAATTCGGCATCGGGTTCGACTTGCGCCAGACGATGTCGTTGAGGACCCAGAAGCCAAGGTCCTGCATGATGGCGCCGACGCGGAAGATGTTGTGATAGGAGCCGATCACCCACAGCGTCGCCGACGGTTTCATGATACGGCGGCAGGCGAGCAGCCAGGCGCGCGTGAAATCGTCATAGGCGGCGAAGGAGGAGAACTTGTCCCAGTCGTTGTTGACGGCATCGACATGGGATTCGTCGGGGCGCTTGAGGTCGCCCTTGAGCTGCAAGTTGTACGGCGGATCGGCGAACACAAGATCGACCGAGCCGGCGGGCAGCTTCGACATTTCGGCGACGCAATCGCCGACGATAACCTGGGTACTCGGGATCGAAATCTCGGTACGCGGGACAGACTCGAATTTGGTGCGGGGCGCCCTTGCAGACGCCCCGCGACGCGACACAACCATGACTCAATGACTCTGACTCAGGCGACGCTGTCGGCGACGCGGGACTAAACAACCGACTGGCGCTACAGTGACGTGGCAAAGTAAAAATCGGCTTAATTGGAAAATGATTCAAACTAGGCAATAATTGCCGGGCGGACTATTGATTGACGGCCGGAGTAATCTACGTCTGTGCGGCCGTTGAGCGATGGCCGATGCCATCCGAACTGTGAGGACATGCACCATGCGCTACGATGACTTCCGCCGCAGCGACAACATCGACGATCGCCGCGACGATGACGGCGGCGGTGGTGGCGGCGGCTTCGGCCTGCCGATGGGCGGTGGCGGTCTCGGCATCGGCACTGTCATTGTGCTCGGCCTGCTCGGCTATGCCTTCGGCATCGATCCGCGCATTCTGATCGGTGGCGCGGAAATCCTCACCGGCGGCCAGCAGGCGCCGAGCTATCAGACCGACCGTCGCTCGGGCCCCACCAAGACCGGCGCGCCTTCGGATGAGATGGGCAGCATGATCGCCGGTGTGCTTGGCGAGATCGACGATCGCTGGGATGAAATCTTCTCCGCCAGCGGCCAGAAGTATACCGGCCCGCGCATCGTGCTGTTCAAGAACGCGACCAACGGCGGGCGCTGCGGCATGGCGCAATCGGCGATGGGGCCGTTTTATTGTCCGCCGGATCGCCAGATATTCCTCGACACCGGATTCTTCCGTCAGGTCGAAACGCGGTTTCACGGCTGCTCGGGCAACGCCTGCAAATTCACCGCTGCTTACATCATCGCGCATGAAGCGGGTCATCATATCCAGAACCTGCTCGGCATTCTTCCGCGTGTGACACGCCTGCAGCAGCAGGCCGGCAGCAAGGCCGAAGCCAACGCGTTGCAGGTGAAGGTCGAGTTGCAGGCGGATTGCCTGTCCGGCGTTTGGGTCAATCGTGAATCGAAGAAGCGACCGGGCTTCCTTGAGGCTGGGGATATCGACGCCGCGCTGACGACGGCGGCAGCAATCGGCGACGACACCCTGCAGAAGCAAGCCACCGGGCGCGTGGTGCCGGACTCGTTCACGCACGGCTCGGCGGCACAGCGGAAGCGCTGGTTCATGACCGGCTATCAGCAAGGCACCGTGCAAGCGTGCAACACGTTCGCATCGGATAATTTGTGAGAAGCATTTCGGTTGTCATGCCCGGCCTTGTTGCGGGCATCCACGTCCTTCGTTCGTATACGATTGTCTGAAGACGTGGATGGCCGGGACGAGCCCGGCCATGACGGGAAAGAGCACGCCATGTCCATCGATGAATCGAAACAGTTCATCCCGCTCAACATCGCGGTGCTGACGGTGTCTGACACCCGCTCGCTAGCGGATGATAAGTCCGGCGCAACCTTGGCGGATCGGCTGACCGGTGCGGGCCATCGTCTCGCGGCGCGGGAGATCGTGACCGACGATGTCGAGGCGATCCGCGCCATCGTCCGTCGATGGGTCGCCGATCCGGGGATCGATGCGATCGTCACCACCGGGGGCACCGGGTTTACTGGCCGCGACGTGACGCCGGAGGCGATCGAGCCCCTGTTCGAGAAACGGATGGACGGCTTCTCCATCGCTTTTCATATGCTGAGCCACGCCAAGATCGGTGCGTCGACCATCCAGAGCCGCGCCACCGCCGGCGTCGCCGGCGCGACCTACATCTTCTGCCTGCCGGGATCGCCCGGCGCCTGCAAGGACGGCTGGGACGGCATCCTCGCGCATCAGCTCGATTATCGCTCGCGGCCGTGCAATTTCGTGGAGATCATGCCACGCCTCGATGAGCATCTGCGTCGCCCCAAGGCGAAGGGGGCGACCGCGTGACGAAGGCATAACGCGATGTCACGGGTGACGCTGCTATTCTATCAGGTGCTGGTGGCGGTGGTGCTGCTCGTGCTCTGGTACGTGTTCAGCACGGTGCCGGTCTTCGGCGTGATGCTGCTGCCGCCGTTCTTCTTTTCCAATCCCGTCGATGTCGGCAGCCAGATCGTCGATTGGTTCGCGACCGGCGTAATCTGGAAACACTTGGCGATCACGTTGTGGGAATCGATCCTGGCCTTCGTGATCGGTTCGGTCGGCGGAGTGCTGTTCGGCTTCTGGTTCGCGCGACAGCCGACGGTGGCTGCGGTGTTCGATCCCTACGTCAAGATGGCGAATGCGCTGCCGCGTGTCGTTCTGGCGCCGATCTTCACGCTGTGGCTCGGGCTTGGCATCTGGTCGAAGGTGGCGCTCGGCGTTACGCTGGTGTTCTTCATCGTGTTCTTCAATGTCTATCAGGGCGTCAAGGAAGTCAGCGGCACCGTGCTCGCCAATGGCCGTATGCTCGGCATGAACGAGCGGCAGTTGATGCGGCATGTCTATTGGCCCTCCGCGCTGTCGTGGATGTTCTCGTCGCTGCACACCTCGGTCGGGTTCGCGGTGGTCGGCGCGGTGGTTGGTGAATATCTCGGTTCGGCCGCCGGGCTCGGCTACCTGATCCAGCAGGCCGAAGGTGTATTCGACGTTGCCGGCGTTTTCGCGGGCATGTTCGTGCTGTCCGCGTTTGTTATTCTGATCGACCTCGCGGTGACGCTGGTGGAGCGCAGGTTGCTGGTCTGGCGACCCGAGGCGGCTGGAAGTCGGACCTGACGCAACGCCCCCGCGCAGCAGGATAGTTCGCTTCTCAAGGCGCGAGCGTTTCTCTATTGTGGTGCGAACAAAATATATGGAGGACATCATGCGGACGATTTTCGGCAGGCTTTTGGCGCCATTGCTGGCGTTGTGCATGGTGCCCGGTATTGCTTTTGCGCAAAGCAAGGTGACGATTGCCATCGGCGGCGGCGCTTGCCTCTGCTACTTGCCGACCGTGTTGGCGAAGCAGCTCGGCGAATATGACAAAGCGGGCGTAAGCGTCGAACTGGTCGATCTCAAGGGCGGTTCGGATGCACTCAGGGCCGTGCTTGGCGGCAGCGCCGACGTCGTTTCCGGTTACTTCGATCATTGCGTCAATCTCGCCGCCAAGAAGCAGGAGATGCAGGCGTTCGTGGTATATGACCGCTATCCCGGCCTCGTCCTTGTGGTGTCGCCGAAGCACACCGACGAGATCAAATCGATCAAAGACCTCGCCGGCAAGAAAGTTGGCGTCAGCGCGCCGGGGTCCTCGACCGATTTCTTCCTCAAATATCTTTTGAAGAAGAACGGCCTCGATCCGACCAGCGCGGCGGTGATCGGCGTCGGGCTGGGGGCTACGGCGGTGGCCGCGATGGAGCAGGGGCAGATCGATGCGGCGGTCATGCTGGATCCATCGGTGACAGTGCTTCAGGGCCACTACAAGGATCTGCGCATCCTCAGCGACACCCGCACACAGAAAGATACGCTGGCGGTGTTCGGCGGCGAATATCCCGGCGGGGCGCTGTATAGCACCACGGCGTGGGTCAAGTCGCACGGGAAAGAAGCGCAGGCATTGACCAATGCCATCGTCAACACGCTGAAGTGGATTCACACGCATTCGCCGGAAGACGTGATGGCGAAAATGCCGCCCGAACTCGTCGGCAAGAACAAGGAGCTTTATCTGGCGGCGTTGAAGAACACCATTCCGATGTATTCGGAAACCGGCGCCATGGACCCCAAGGGGGCGACCGCGGTCTTGACGGTGTTCAGCGAAAGCTCGCCTGCGGTGGCGAAAGCGAATATCGACGTCAGCAAGACCTACACCAATGCATTCGTCGAACAGGCAGGCAAAGCGGTCGGGACGGGCGCGAAGTAGCGCGTGGAATCGTTTCCCATTCATCGGGTGAAGCGGCTCGACTTTCGCATGATGCCGTGGCGCTGGCCGTTCGCGGATGGGCGGCGGAGCGAAATCAACGCGCATTTCGCCGAATTGAGACACAAGACGCCGCAATTGTGGAACGGTCGCGTCCTGCTGGGCCGTAACGCCCGCTTCACCGCGGATACGTTCAGTGCGGATTATTTCGAAACCGACTTCGCCAGTTTTCTGGCGTGGCGCGATTGGGGATTTCCGGACGCATCGGTGTTCAACGGCTTCGGCATGGGCGCGCTGCGCAGTCGCGACGGGGCCTATGCGCTGGGCGAAATGGCGCCACATACCGCCAACGCCGGCAGAGTTTATTTTCCGGCGGGGACGCCCGATCTCAATGACGTCAGGGACGGCAAGGTCGATATTGCGGGAAGCGTGGCGCGGGAGGTCGAAGAGGAGACGGGACTGACAGCGGCCGATTATCGCGTCGCCGATGATTGGGATTGCGTCGTGGCCGGGCCGCTCATTGCGCTGATGCGCGGCCTGCAATCCGATCTCGACGGCGAGACCTTGCGGCAACGGATCGAGATGAATCTTGCGAGACAGGCCGTGCCGGAACTCGCGGCTATCCATCTGATGCGTCGTCGAAGCGACATCACCGCCATGGTGCCGCCTTACATGGCTGCCTTTTTGGCGGCGCGGCTGACGGATGCAGTGTGAATGGTCCGAATGTTCGGGTAGGGTTCAAAGCAGTTCGCGAACGAGGGAATGCAAGCGTCATGGCCGACAAGACTCCACAGAACGCCGCCGCGAACCTCGAATCCTATGTCCATCCGTTCCGGGTCGACGGCTCCAAGGAGTTTCATCTCAAGCTATTCCGGCGTGACGAGAACGGCGATCTCGAGAAAGACGAAGGCAAAGCGATCATCGAGGCCAATCGCAAGCGGCTCAGCGATTTGCAGGAGAAGCTGTACGCGCAGGACTGTTGGTCGCTGCTTTTGATTTTCCAGGGCATGGATGCGGCCGGCAAGGACAGCGCCATCGAGAGCGTCTTTGAAGGCGTCAATCCGCAAGGCTGCGAGGTCTATTCCTTCAAGACGCCGACATCGAAAGAACTCGATCACGATTTCATGTGGCGCTCGGCGGTTTGCCTGCCGGAGCGTGGCCGCATCGGTATCTTCAATCGGTCGTATTACGAGGAATGCCTGATCGTCCGGGTGCATCCCGAAATTCTCGCGAAGCAGCGCATTCCGAAAAAGCTGGTGACGAAGAATATCTGGCGCGAGCGCTTCGAGGATATTTCGGCGTTCGAACGTTATCTCTCCCGCAACGGCACCGTGGTTCTCAAGTTCTTCCTGAATGTCTCGAAGGAGGAACAGCGCAAGCGGTTTCTCGACCGCCTCGACGAGCCGGAGAAGAATTGGAAGTTCTCGCTGGGCGATGTTGTCGAACGCAAGTACTGGGATCGTTATCAGGCCGCCTATCAGGACATGATCCGTCATACTGCGAGCGCCGCGGCGCCATGGCATGTGGTCCCGGCGGATCGCAAGTGGTTCGCCCGCGTGGTGATTGGTTCGGTCATCGTCAACGCGCTGGAGAAACTCGACCTGCAATTCCCAACGGTCGACAAGGCCGCGTTGGCGCAGTTCGATCAGGCGCGAATTGCCCTCGAAAAAGAAGGCAAGGGCGGCTCGAATGAGGGCGGAAAAGCCGCGCGCCCGAAGAAACCGACGCGCTAGCCTCAGGCGGCATACAGCCGCGTGACTGTCTCGAACCCCTTGAGTTGGTAATCCCGCGCCTGACTGTCCGGGAGCTCGGATTGGGTGCGTGCGTAGACCGCTTCGGTCAGCAGGATCTGGCCGGAGGTCGCGGCGGCCTGAGCCCGCGCGGCGGTATTCACGACGTTGCCGATTGCGGTGATGTCGGTATGCGAATGGCCGAACTCGCCGAAGCTCAACCGGCCGCAATCGATACCGATGCCGACCCCAATATCCTGCCCTGCGGCTTCGGATAGCGTCGTGCGGATGTCGTGCCATCGATCTTGGATCAGATGCGCCGTCCGCAATGCCCGGCGGGCGTGATCGTCATGGCTGATCGGGAAGTTGAACAGCGCCAGCAGGCCGTCGCCCATCGTCTTGTTGAGGATGCCGTCATGCTCCCAGATCGCATTGGCGCATTCGTCGTAGAAGGTATCGAGCAGCGTCGAGACCTCGTCGGCCGAGCGGGATTGCGACAGGCTGGTGTAGCCGCGCAGATCGGCAAACATGACCGTCGCATCGATGGTGACGTGACGCGCCTTCATGATTTTGGTGAACATCATTTCGCAGATCGTGCAGGTATTGGGGTTCATCCGGCTTGGCCGGATGCCGAACGCACGAAACGGCATCGATGCCACGCCGCGTAGCGGCACTGGCAGATGCATGTGCTCCCAGCAGCCCATGCAAATTTTCGCCTGATGTAGCGCCATGAGATCTCTCAAGCTCCCTGGACGCCCGGCTGGCCTGATCCCGTCAGGCCGATCCGCTATCGGTATGATATCAGAGGCTCAGGCCGCCGACGAGGGTGCGGGTGAGGCGGCGGACGAAGAGCGCCCCGATGGGCCTGGCTGTCGGCCGGGTATTTTTGCGTTGCGGGACCCGGCGTTTGTCGTCTAAAATTGGTCTCGGCAGGTATCCCGGCAACAATCCGTCAAGGGTTTGCGCCAAGAATGCCGCCTCAAAGGGACTAGCAATGCCGATTCGCAGCGATATCGATGGAATTCAGGGGGGCGCCGCCGCTGGCCGACCCGCCGGGATTCCGGCTGCCCTGGCATCGTCCTTGTCGGTTGCGTCCCTGCTTATTGGCGGACTGCTTCTTATCGGCCCCTGAGGGCCGTCTGGGCGGTTGCGCCTGGGCACTCAGGGGTTTTGCGAGATCATCCGCCATCCGAGCGCCCCTTTGATGCGGCGCACCTGACCAAAGGAATTTTCCAATGACGACCGCCAACAAGTCCGAAAAGGACCGCGTTATCATTTTCGACACCACCTTGCGCGACGGCGAGCAGTGCCCCGGCGCCACCATGACCTTCGAGGAAAAGCTCGAGGTCGCCGAATTGCTGGACACCATGGGCGTCGATGTCATCGAGGCCGGCTTCCCGATCACGTCCGAAGGCGACTTCCAGGCGGTGAGCGAGATCGCCCGGCGCTCCAAGAACGCGGTGATCGCCGGACTGTCGCGCGCCCATCCCAAGGACATCGATCGTTGTGCCGAGGCGGTGAAGTTCGCCAAGCGCGGCCGCGTCCATACCGTGATCGCGACCTCGCCGCTGCACATGCGGGTCAAGCTGAACATGACGCCGGAGCAGGTGATCGAAACCTCCATCGCCAACGTCACCCGCGCCCGCAACCAGATCGACGACGTCGAGTGGTCGGCCGAGGACGGCACCCGCAGCGAGATGGATTTCCTCTGCCGTATCGTTGAGGCGGTGATCAAGGCCGGCGCCACGACGGTGAATATTCCGGACACTGTCGGCTATACCGTGCCGGAGGAATACACCCACTTCATGCGGACGCTGATCGAGCGCGTACCGAATTCCGACAAGGCGGTGTTCTCTGTGCATTGCCACAACGACCTCGGCATGGCGGTTGCCAACTCCTTGGCGGGCATCGCTGGCGGTGCGCGTCAGGTCGAATGCACCGTCAACGGCATCGGCGAGCGGGCGGGCAACGCCGCGCTCGAGGAAATCGTGATGGCCATCAATGTGCGTAACGACAAGTTCCCGTTCTGGAACAAAATCGACACCACGATGCTGACCCGCGCCTCGAAGATGGTCTCAGCCGCAACCTCGTTCCCGGTGCAATACAACAAGGCGATCGTCGGACGGAATGCCTTCGCTCATGAGAGCGGTATTCATCAGGACGGCGTGCTGAAGGACGCTTCGACCTACGAGATCATGCGGCCGGAAATGGTCGGCTTGAAACAGTCCTCGCTGGTGCTCGGCAAGCACTCGGGCCGCCACGCCTTCGTCCACAAGCTGGAAGAGATGGGCTACAAGCTGGGCGACAACCAGCTCGAGGATGCATTCGCGCGCATGAAGGCGCTGGCCGACCGCAAGAAGGATATCTACGACGAGGATATCGAGGCGCTGGTCGATCAGGAAATGGCGGCCTCGCATGACCGCATCAAGCTGACCTCACTGACGGTGATCGCCGGCACCCATGGACCGCAGCGCGCCACGATGAAGCTCGACATCGACGGTCAGGTGAAGATCGAGGAAGCCGAGGGCAACGGTCCTGTGGATGCAGTATTCAACTGCATCAAGGCGCTGGTGCCGCATGAGGCCAAGCTGGAATTGTATCAGGTTCATGCGGTTACTGAGGGAACCGACGCGCAGGCGGAGGTCTCGGTGCGGCTCGCGCATGAGGGCCGTTCGATGACGTCGCGCGCGGCCGATCCCGATACGCTGGTGGCCTCGGCCAAGGCCTATCTGGGTGCGCTCAACAAGATTGTCATGAAGCGCCAGCGCGACGTGCCGGCGGCTGCGGCAAGTTGACCTGGCGCAACGTCTCGCGCGTTTGATCAAAGACATAAGAACGCGGCGCTCTCATCGGCGCCGCGTTTTGCATTGCAGCACAGGTTTGTCTCATTCCAGACAAAGGAAGCATAGCCGCGAGGAAAACAAACCGGTATTGACGGCCTTTATCCTTTTCAAGGATGGTATCGGTTCAGTTGAAGGATTGGGCGGATATTACAATCGAATCCGGGAGGAAGAATGCGTAAGATCATGTTCCTGGGGGCTGCGATCGCGGCTCTCGGCTTCATCATGCCGGCTGCCGCGCAGCAGCCGATCATCATCAAATTCAGCCACGTCGTCGCGCCGAACACGCCGAAGGGACTGGCCTCGCAGAAATTCGCGGAGCTTGCGGCGAAGTACACCAACAACAAGGTGAAGGTTGAGGTTTATCCGAACTCGCAGCTCTACAAGGACAAGGAAGAGCTTGAGGCGCTGCAG
Source organism: Hyphomicrobiales bacterium (assembly GCA_017305555.1). Classification (GTDB taxonomy): domain Bacteria; phylum Pseudomonadota; class Alphaproteobacteria; order Rhizobiales; family Xanthobacteraceae; genus 62-47. The sequence continues at coordinate 33,301 of JAFKKM010000033.1, forward strand.
CTCGGCGCGGTGCAGATGCTGGCGCCGTCGCTCTCCAAGTTCGGCCCCATCGGCGTCAAGGAGTTCGAGGTTTTCGATCTGCCGTACATTCTGCCGGATCTCGCGTCGCTCCGGAAAGTGACCGATGGTCCGCTCGGCAAGAAGCTCTTCGGTCTGCTTGAGAAGAAGGGCATCACCGGCCTTGCCTATTGGGACAATGGCTTCAAGGAAATGAGCGCCAACAAGAAGCTGGTTGCTCCCGACGACTACAAGGGACTGAAGTTCCGCATCCAGTCGTCCAAGGTGCTGGAAGCGCAGTTCCGCGCGCTTGGTGCGATTCCGCAAGTGATGGCGTTCTCGGAAGTCTATCAGGCGCTGCAAACCGGCGTGGTCGACGGCCAGGAAAACACCCCGTCGAATATGTACACCCAGAAGATGCACGAGGTGCAGAAGTACACGACGCTGACCAACCACGGCTACATCGGTTACGCGGTTGTCGTGAACAAGAAGTTCTGGGACGGCTTGCCGGCCGACATTCGTGGCGAACTCGAAAAGGCGATGAAGGAAGCCACCGAATATGGCAACGGCCAGTCCGCGAAGGAAAACAGCGACGCCCTCGAAGAGATGCGCAAGTCCGGCAAGACCGAACTAGTCAAGCTGACCAAGGAGCAGGACGATGCGATGCGCAAGGCGATGCTGCCGGTCTACAAGGAAGTCTCGTCGCGGGTCGGCAAGAACCTGATCAACGAGTTCCTGAAGGAAGAGGGGCGTCCTCCGATCGATTGAGGATATCCCGTCCGGCGCCACGAGCCGTGGAAGAGGCCATGCCTCGCAGCGCCGGATCGCGATCTGCAATCGTCGTGCATAAAAATACGAGTCTGATTCGATGACGTTGAATCAGACTCGTTATTTGTCTCGCCACCTGAATACGATCCGATCCGGAAGCCGCATCATTAGCCTTTCCGGATCTTGCACCAAGGGGAAAGCGCGGCCGCCTCGGCCGCGTCGCGCGTAGGTCACCGGGAACGGAAACCGTCCAACGCCACGGGGGACATCCATGTTTCTAAAGATCCTCGATCGGCTCGAGGAGACTCTGATCGCGACGCTTATGGCGCTCGCGACCTTGATCATCTTCGTCGCCGTCGCTCATCGCTATCTGCTGGGCGTGCCCTGGCTTTATCCGATCCTGTTTCCGATCAACCTTTCATGGGCGCAGGAACTCTGCATCTACATGTTCGTGTGGGTTGCGAAGTTCGGCGCCGCTTACGGCGTGCGGACCGGCATCCATGTCGGCGTCGACGTCGTCGTCAATCAGCTCAAGTCGCCGTGGCGCAATATCGTCATCACCTTCGGATTGCTGTGCGGAGCGTTCTTCACCTTCGTGATCGGAACCATGGGCGCCAAGTTCGTCTATGGCCTGATGCACACCGATCAGGTGTCGCCCGACCTCGAGATCCCGAGCTGGTTCGTTTATCTCTGCATTCCGCTTGGCTCATATCTGATGTGCTTCCGCTTCCTCCAGGTCGCTTATTCGTATTGGCGGACCGGTGAACTGCCGCATCACGATCATTCGCACGTTGAAGGCCTCGATCTCGACGAACCCGCCACCGGCCACGCGGGAGCCGCCCGATGAGCAGCATTTTCATTTTTGGGCTGCTCGTCGCGTTCATGCTGACGGGTATGCCGATCTCGATCGCGCTCGGACTCACCGTTCTGTCGTTCATCTTCACGATGACCGAGATTCCGACCGAGTCGGTGGCGCTGAAATTGTTCACCGGCATCGACAATTTCGAGATCATGGCGATCCCGTTCTTCATCCTGGCGGGCAATTTTCTGACCCATGGCGGCGTGGCGAGACGCATGATCAACTTCGCCACCTCGATGGTCGGGCACTGGTATGGCGGCCTCGGCCTCGCCGGCGTCATGGCCTGCGCACTGTTCGCGGCGATTTCCGGTTCGTCGCCGGCGACCGTGATCGCGATCGGCTCGATCATGCTGCCGGCGATGGTGGCGCAAGGCTTCCCCAAGCGCTTCGGCGCCGGTGTCATCACCACGTCGGGCGCGCTCGGCATCCTGATCCCGCCGTCGATCGTGATGGTGATCTATTGCGTCGCGACCGGCGGCAGCATTGCGCTCGATCCCTCGGGGCATCGTGTGTCGTCTGCCTCAGTCGGCCAGATGTTCATGGCCGGCGTCATCCCCGGATTGATGCTGGCAACGCTGCTCGGCGTCACGACGTTCTATCGCGCGTGGAAAAACGATTATCCGCGACTGCCCAAGGCAACCTGGGCCGAGAGGTTCGTCGCGTTCCGCAAGTGTGTGTGGGGCCTGCTGCTGATCGTCATCGTGCTCGGCGGCATTTATGCCGGTCTGTTCACGCCGACCGAAGCCGCCGCCGTCAGCGCGGTCTACGCCTTCGTCATCGCGGTATTCGTCTATCGCGACATGTCGCTCAAGGACGTGCCGAAGGTGCTGCTCGGCTCCGCGAACATGAGCGCGATGATCCTCTACATCATCACCAACGCGGTGCTGTTCTCGTTCCTGATGGCGAACGAAAATATCCCGCAACAGATCACCAACTGGATCACCTCGATCGGCGTCAATTGGTGGATGTTCCTATTGATCGTCAACGTCGTGCTGCTGGCGGCGGGTAACTTCATGGAAGCGTCCTCGATCGTACTGATCATGGCGCCGATCCTGTTTCCGGTTGCGGTGAGCCTCGGCATCCATCCGGTGCATCTCGGCATCCTGATGGTGGTCAACATGGAGGTCGGCATGTGCCATCCTCCGGTCGGTCTCAACCTCTATGTGGCATCGGGCATCGCGAAGATGGGCATCACCGAATTGACCGTCGCGGTGTGGCCGTGGCTGATGACCATGCTGATCTTCCTTGCCATGGTGACCTACATTCCCGAGATATCGCTGTGGCTGCCGCGTATGCTGGGAATGCTGTAGCGGTGAATGATACCTGACACGTTGATGAATGTGCCTTCATCAACGTGTCAGACCTTTAAGTTGATCAAACGTGGGACTGAATTCATCCTCGCAGCACCTTATCATCAAGGAGGTTGCGATGAAGAAGTTGGTTCTTGCTGGTCTTGCCGCGCTGACGGTCGTCGGTTCCACCGCGGTCTATGCCCATCAGCGTCCGTGGGCGCATCACCAGATCCGCATCAATCCGGAGGATCGCGCGGCTCTCGCTGACGCGCGGATCGCGGCCGTTAGGGCCGGGCTGAAGCTTTCGCCGGATCAGGAGAAGCTGTGGTCACCGGTGGAGGCGGCGGTGCGCGATTTCGTCAAGCTTCGGATCGATCGTGCCAATGCCCGGATGCAGGCGCGGCAAAGCGGTGAGGCACCGGCCACGAAGCCGGACCCCATGGTGCGCTTGAGCGAGCGCGCCGATCGGATGGCCGCCACCGCATCGGCGCTGAAGAAGATCGCCGATGCCGCCGATCCGCTCTACAAGACGCTGGACGAAGGCCAGAAGCGCCGTTTGACGGTGTTGACCCGGATGGACCGGCGGATGCGGCGCGAGGAATGGCGGCATCGCCGCCACCACGACGGCGCGTTTGAGCATCATCGGCGCGACCGGTCGGGGGCGGAAGATCGTGGCGAGGACAGCGGCCGCCTCTGAGACCGCCGGATTCCTGTCTCATATCGAGAAGCCGCCCGGTCGGGCGGCTTTTTCGTTGATAAACTGCGGATGATCGCCGGAAAATTGCCAGAACCTTGCTGGACATCGCGGGTTCGCTTTGCTAAACGACGCCCACCCGAGAGGGTCCGGATGGACCTTGGGCGATTAGCTCAGTTGGTAGAGCAGCTGACTCTTAATCAGCGGGTCGTAGGTTCGAGCCCTACATCGCCCACCATGTCGGATCAAAGACTTAGCCAAACCAGAACGTGAACAAACGGGTGTTGTGCGACACTTGTGCGACTTGGTTTGTCGCACGGCATGCGACATTTGACGGTGGTTCACGGTGCGTTCTATGTCGCTGCCTTCAATGGAGGTGTTGCGCCATGAGCATGAACAAGCGGGATCGGATGGCGCGGCGGCGCGAGGCGCTGCGCGAAATGGCGGAGAGCATGGCCGACGATCGCGATGTCGCGGTGCTGCAGGATCTGGCGCGTGCTCGCGCGCATACCCTCGGCGCCGTCGAAGGCACGCCGGTCGGTGATCGCAAGGAGGCGCTGCGTCGCGCGATCGATTGCGTATCTGGAATGTGACCGGCGACCAATTCGTCGAGCCAGCGCCGGCCACGGGCAATAGCTATAACGAGCGTGGCCCGCCGCTCTAGCTTCATCGGCCGCAATGGGAGCTTGGCGGTGGCCGGACGCAGGATGGACCGTGCCCGTTTCGATAGCGGCTTGATCCAGGGAATGACGATGGTGGACTTGTGTTCTTCCGAGTCGTCGTCCGGGCGTGGTTTGAGTTTTACGGCGAACTGTTGTTGCTGCACCTCGATGCGCTCGATGACCGCGCAGGCAAATGCGTTGTCGATAGATGCCGGACCGTTGTTCTTGATCTGCGGCGTCAGCACGATCCTGCCGACCTGATCGTCGACGTCATGCGCCGGGCCCCGGGAAACGGAGCCGACATTGGCGGTAGCGGCGTCCCCGAACAACAGCGGCCGCGAGACATCGTAGCCATAGCGCCGCTCGTTCCTCTGGGCTTGCGTCGGCGACATCCGATGCCCGGCGTCATCAAATATCAGGCCGGTCAGAAAAGATGGCTGAAGGATGTGCGGGTTCGTGTCTGATGACTTCGCTGGCTCGAGAGCATCTGCTGGACACGGTAAAACACTTTGCGGTCCAGGATCGGCGGTTGCTCGCCCGGTAGATATGCCCCTTGTAGTTGACCTCGCCGACATAGAAGCGATTACGCAGCAGGTAGAACAAGGCTCCACAGCCGAACGGCACGCCGCCCCGTGTCGCTCCCGTTTTGAATACGCGCTTCTTGCTGACAACGTTGCGGTCCCTGAGGTTCCGCATTAGGGCAGCGGACGCTGCCGAGTTCGAGATAGCGGGTAAAGATGTGACGGACCCGCTCGGCTTCCTCCGGAACGACAGCAATCTTACCGTCCTCCATGGCGTAGCCGAGGGGGAAGGGGCCGCCAACCCAGATGCCCTTCTTCTTGGAGGCCGCGACCTTGTCCCGGATGCGCTCCGAGGCGACCTTCCGTTCGAACTGGGCAAAGGACAACAGGACGTTCAACGTTAGCATGCCATACAGGCAGGTCGCCGCGCCCGCCAATGCAGATATCAGGATAATGCCGACAATACGCGGCGGATCGAGGCCGAATGGCGGGAGCGGAAATCCGGTCAAGCCAGTGAGACATGTGGTGAGAAGAAAGGCCGCCGTCCAGAATGGCAAGTAGCGTCCTCTCACCATTCCTAGCACCGCGATGAATCCTGTAACGATTCCAACAAGGCTAAGTACGACATGTAACTGAAGAAAGGCTGACGTCGGAATTCCCCAAGTCATGTGAATCTCCTGTGTCCGCTGCGATTGAAAGGTTCAACTCTTGAAAAAATCCAGCAGGTCGGCGTTGATTGTTGCCGCTTCCGTGGTCGGCATGCCGTGGGGAAAGCCTTTGTAGGTCTTCAGCGTGCCATTCTTGAGCAGCTTTGCAGACTGCGGGCCTGCATTGGCATACGGCACGATCTGATCGTCATCGCCGTGCATCACCAGCGCGGGGATACTGATCTTCTTCAGATCCTCGGTGAAATCGGTCTGTGAAAAGGCGACGATTCCGTCGTAATGCGCTTTGACGCTGCCCATCATCCCCTGCCGCCACCAATTCTGGATGAGACCTTCCAACGGCCTCGCGCCAGGGCGATTGAAGCCATAGAACGGACCAGCCGGAACATCGCGGAAAAACTGGGCACGGTTGTTGGCGACCTGTGCCTGAAAATCATCGAACACCGACTTCGGCACGCCGCCCGGATTCGTCGGCGTCTGCACCATCAGGGGCGGCACGGCCGCGATCAGTACGCATTTTGCGGCGCGGCTCTCGCCGTGGCGCGCAAGATAGCGCACCACTTCGCCACCACCGGTCGAGTGACCGACATGCAACGCGCCCTTCAGATCGAGATGCGTCGTCACGGCCGCGAGATCGTCAGCATAGTGGTCCATGTCGTGGCCGTCGGCTACCTGCGTCGAGCGGCCGTGGCCGCGGCGATCGTGTGCGATAACGCGATAGCCGTGATTGAGGAAGAACATCATCTGGGTGTCCCAGTCGTCGGACGACAGCGGCCAGCCATGGCTGAAAACGACGGGCTGACCAGAGCCCCAGTCTTTGTAGAATATCTCGATCCCGTCCTTGCTTTTGACAGTCGGCATTATTTTCTCCCGAGGGGCGATGATGCGCGCTCGCATCAAGGTGAAATACCTCAAGGTCTACTCGCGGCAGAAACCTCACAAATGAGTGGCTCCGACAATGACCTGGGGAAGGTTTTTCTCATTGCCGGATTATTTTCAGTGGCCTTCGACAGCGAAAAGGATGTCGGAAAAGCCCGGCACGGTCTTGTCCCGATTCCAATCGCGCTGCAATTCGCAGATGAGCTGCACCCATGAAGTTGGCTTGCCGCCAGCTTGAACGAGCCTTTGTAAACCGGCCTGATGCGCTTCGGGCGACGTGCCGCCCACGCAATCGACGACCGGGTAGACTTCAAAGCCCTCATGGATCGCATCAAGTGCAGGGTGCACGAGACATACCTCGGTCCAAAGCGCGGCCATGATGAGTTTTTTGCGTCCTGTCGCCTTGACTGCCCGGTTGAAATCCTCGTCCTCCCACGCATTGATCGAGGTGCGGTCGATGGGGTTCACGCCACTCAGCACGTCCGTAATCTGATGAATGGTCGGCTGGTTGCGCCCCGTCTCTACGTTCACGGTCGAGAGCACGACCGGCAGCTCGTATAACTTAGCAATTCGCGCTAGTGCGGTGATGTTAGCGACTAGTTCTCGCTTCGAGCGCGAGGCGATCGACGACACTTGAACAGGCTGGAAATCGATGATGACGACCGCCGCATTTTGCGGCGTGAGCAGATGATCATCGCCGGCGTCACGAGGTTTTGCAAACGAAGTCATGATCTTCTCCTACTGATGAGCGGTGCTGACATACGTCGTGTCGCTCGGGCCTTGTCCAGTGATGTAGACGACCGTTGGCTGGTCGCCAGTGAAGGCAAAATGCGCCATACCCGCTGGCTCGGTGTAGAACCCGCCCGGCCCAAGCGCGGTCGTCGCGGCGTTCGCCGTTTCCCCGTAGCCGAAATGCCAGCCACCGGAGACGACCATTGCAAATCGGTTGTCGCGGTGGGTGTGGGCTGCAATGTTTGTATGCGCCGGCACCTTGAGCTGAATGGCGTAGGGGCCAGCCTTGGCCGGATCGCCGGATAGCACGATCGTCTGAATTCCCGCGACCCCCGATGTGCCGGCACCCGCCTTGTTCTTTGTCAGCGCTCCCATCTCGGCAGCGCTGAGCGTGCGCGGGTTTACGGCACTGGCGCCGGATAGGAAATTCACGATCGTTGCGACGGTCGCTTTGGGCTGCTCCTCCATCAGCCAGTGGCCTGAGTCCTTGATGACGACTTCGCGCACATTGTCCGCCGCAAATCGCATGATGTAAGCCATGGTCGATCCCAGAGAATGATCGCCACCGATTGCCAGCACGGGCATTTGCAGGCGGCCGCCACTGACAGCTTTCTTATTGTCGATGACGTCCTGATCAAATGCTGCGAATTGCGCGAACCCCGCATGCATTCGGCCTGGCTTGGCATAGAGGTCCGCGTAATGCGTGCGTGACTTTTCGTCGAACTTTGCAGGATGCGCGGCAAAGTCGTTCCAGAAGCGATCGAGATAGATTCGCTCGCGACCCGCCACGAGACGCTCCATGTCCGGCCCACCAAACCTGAAATGCCACAGCAGCGGACTTTTCAAGATATCGTCCCACGGGCCGACACCAGGGACAGGCGCATCCATCATCACAAGCCGGGTGGTGCGCTCGGGGTAACGTTCGGCAAAGGCAAAGGCGACCATGTTTCCGATGTCGTGCCCGACGATGTCGGCGCGTTTCACATCAAGCGTGTCCAGAACGCCGGCGATATCCTTGGCCTGATTCCGTTTCTCGAAACCTCTGTCCGTAACCGCAGATAACCCCATGCCCCGTAGATCCGGGATGATCACCGTGTGGTCACTTGCAAGTACTTCCGCTAGCGGCTCCCACATATCGCCCGTGTCGGCAAAGCCGTGCAACAACACCACGGCAGAACCGGTTCCGCCAACTCGAACGTGCAGCTTCGTGCCATTCGTCTGGATTTCCCGGATGCTGAAATTGTCGGGATAAGGGCGGATATCCGCAGTTGCGGGAAATGCCATCAGGGCAGTGACAAGGAAGGCAAGCAAACGCAACGCTTTCCAGCGCATAATTCCCTCCACGAATCAATTATTCTTGCGCGAGCTAACGTGCTCCTCGCAGATTTTATCTCTGAGAGTGCAGTTAAATTATTCTCTACCGATCAGTACGGAATTGTTAAGCTGGCGATTACGCAGTGTCAATTTAATTCTGTACTTATCGGTCTAATACAGCTGGAATGGAGAAAGTCCGCGCCATGGGGCGTCCACGAGAGTTTGATACGGAAAAGGCCATCGCGCGCGCCATGCGGCTTTTCTGGAGCCAGGGTTACGAGGGCACGTCCCTAACAGACCTCACGGAAGAGCTAGGCATAACCCGTCCAAGTCTTTATGCGGCCTTCGGAAGCAAAGAAGCGCTCTTTTTGAAAGCGCTCGATTTGTACGAGACCCGTGCCGGCTACCGGGAAGCCGCGCTTGCAGCTCCCACGGCGTACGCTTACGCGCAGGCGCTGCTGGAAGGGGCTGCCGATCTGCACGGCGACAAGAACAACCCGCCTGGCTGTCTCGGTGTGCAAGGCGCGCTGGCTTGCGCACCGCAGTCCAATTCCATTCGCGAGGAACTCGCTCGGCGTCGCAGGGTCGGGGAAGCCACCATTCGGGATAGATTGAAACGTGCGAAGATCGAAGGAGATCTTCCTGCGGGCGCAGACCCGGCGGATCTGGCCCGTTATCTTTCGATCGTCATCTATGGGATTACCGTGCAGGCGGCAGGAGGGGCGACAAGGAAGGAGCTACAGAGCGTTGCGAAGCTGGCCCTACAAAATTGGCCACGGGCATCCAATCTGAAAAGGAAGAGGGATGCCTAAGTTAGCACCAGGATAGGACGGCATCCCCGGCAGCTGACAAAGATGGGCGCCCAGCCTCTCAATACACGCTAATCGAATAGCAGATCTGGATGTGTATCCGCTCTTCTGTTCTATACCAAGCTCGATGATGCGGCACTGGGGACAGCGTCATGAACGCCTCCGGATTATCGTGTCAAACGCGGCAATGGTGCGGCCGTCGCGGAGCCAGCCGGCGCAATAACTAAAGCGCTTCCAGATCCTGGGCATGTTCGCTTGCAGGCACCTGTCCACTGCAAGCGCCGACTGCGATCTGTCCGCGTCAGTCGTCGGATACAGACAGCCCGGCGAGAAGCGGAGCGTATGCTGCGAGCCTGCGGGATATGAACTCCGTGAAGAGCCGCACGCGTTTCGTCTTGCGTGTCTCGCCCTGTGTGAGGACCCAAACCGTTCCGTATATGTGCAGTTCGGTACCCGGCACCCTCGCCAGTAGGGGATCTGCATCGCCAACGAAACACGGCAGTGTCGTCATCCCGAGCCCTTGCCGTACAGCGACGATCTGCGCTTCAGCGTCCGTGGTCCTGAATGGAACCCCCGTGGTGCGAACCTCGCCCTCGCTGGCCCAGTCCGGGATTCCATGAATGCTTATGACGATCCACCGGATGGGATCAGGCGCGCCCGCACGCCATGCGGCTAGCCCATCGCAGGACATGTAGACGCCGCCAAACAGCTCGGGTCCCTTCAGGCCGTGAAGATTGAGCGGCAGGGTTTTGCGGTCGTAGACGACGCGGATTGCGACATCGGCCTGTCGGTTGGTCAGATTTGCCAGTTCGCCGGACGACAAGATTTCCATCTCGATGTCCGGATGCAGACGCGCGAAATCGGCGAAGTCCGGCATCAGCAGGTGTGTCGCGAGGGGCGGCGCCAGCGTCACTCGCAGAAGCCCGCGCACACTCTGGTCGCGCCCGAAGACGCGCGTCTCCAGCCGATGCGATGAGGCTTCCATCTGGTCCGCGAACTCAAGGACCTCTTCGCCCGCAGCCGTCAGGCGGTAACCCGAAGGCAGCTTTTCGAACACGTGCACCCTGAGGCGTTCCTCTAGCTGGGCGATGCGTCGCAGTACGGTCGCGTGATTCACTCCGAGGCGCTCGGCGGCAGCCCGCACCGAGCCTCCACGCGCGACGGCAAGAAAGTAACGAACGTCATCCCAGTTGATCATGGTGCAATCTCGCGCGGCGGGGGTGCGCCTTCCAAAGCTCGATCTAACAGGTCGAATGGCAGTATGTGCGGTTATCATAGCCTAGGTTTACGAGCGTGGCCCATTTCCCGAGCGGCGGACATCGATCGTCGCGGCTGGTGGCAGGTCGTTCCGCCGGATCGATTTCGCACCGCCGATGTGCACGTTTCTGCACTCAACGCCTGACGTCGGCAGACCCATTTCGAGGCTCTCGGAGGCAGATGCTGTCCGACAGGATGAAGGGAAAAATCATGGGTAAGCTGGACGGTAAGGTTGCAGTCATCACGGGCGGGTCGAGCGGCATGGCGTTGGCAAGCGCCATGCGGTTTGTTGAAGAAGGTGCTTATGTTTTCATCACAGGCCGGAGGCAGGAGACGCTCGACGAGGCCGTCAAACTGATCGGTCGAAACGTGACTGGTGTGCGGGGCGACGCGGCCAATCTCGACGACCTCGACCGCCTGTTCGAGACGGTGAAGCGTGAAAAGGGCAAGATCGACGTCCTGTATGCGAGCGCCGGCACGGGCGAAGCCGTCCCACTGGGCGAAATTACCGAGCAGCACTTCGATGCGACCTTCGATCTGAATACGCGCGGCACACTATTTACGGTGCAGAAGGCGCTGCCGTTGTTCAACGATGGCGGGTCGATCTTCATGACCGGCTCAGTTGCTTCGGTGAAAGGCTTTCCTGGTTACAGCGTGTATGCGGCGAGCAAGGCGGCTTTGCACGCATTCGCACGAGGGTGGCTCAATGAACTGAAGGGTAGGAATATCCGGGTGAACGTGCTGCATCCAGGGCCGATCGCGACACCGATGCAGGACCAGGTTCTCACTGAGGACGCGAAGCGGATGTTCGAATCTCTTATTCCACGGGGACAGATGGGGCGTCCTGAGGAAATCGCGACAGCTGCGCTGTTTCTTGCTTCAGACGATTCGAGCTTTGTGAATGGGCTGGAGTTGTCTGTCGACGGAGGCTTCTCGGCCATCTGAAATCGCGCCGGATTGCGGAAGCGGCCGATCGGCGGGAACTAGCATGCCCATGGTGTAACGACTTTTGCGCTGAACGGTCAGTCCGGCCGCTCAGAAATCGTTCACGACGGGACGCCTACGCGGAAGTCGCCACGCAGCGAAACGGATAACCCGGCGCCGGTAGAGGCGGGGGAATCAATATCAACACGGATCGGAGAAGCATTATGAACTACGCAATCGTAGGATTCGGCAAGGTCGGTCAGGCCCTCGCTCACGCCTTCGCTCGTAAAGACATCGACGTGATCGTCACGAGCCGCCGGCCGCCCGAGGTGTTGGCGCCGCAGGCTCGGATGATCGGACCCAAGGTCGTCGCCAAGTCGCTGCGGAATGCACTCGAGGCCGACACAATCATCTTGGCGGTCCCGTTTGCGGAGCACCGCGAGGTTGCGAAGGCTCTGCCGAGCTGGAAAGGTAAGACGGTTATCGATGCCACGAACACGTTTGGAGTTCCCCCCGAAGAGCTGGACGGTCTTCCGTCTTCCGCCTTCGTCGCAAAGGCGTTTACCGGGGCCAAGCTCGTCAAAGGATTCAATCACCTGATTGCGGCCACCTTGGCTGGCGATCCGATCGTCGAGGGCGGCCATCGGGTCGTCTTTCTGTCGAGTGACAATGAGGATGCGACCGCTCCTGTCGCGACCTTGGCGAAGCAACTCGGGTTCGCACCCATCAACCTGGGAAAGCTCAACGAGGGCGGCGCGCTGGTGCACGCACGCGGCCGCACTTGGGGCCAGCTCATCTTTCAGGACCTGTTAAAGAAGGAGCCGTAACGAATTTAATGTCCAGTGTCAGGGGTGCTGCTTGCGTGGGCCCGTCCATGAGAGCCCACGCGGGCTAAGTCATAGTCCGAGGTCAGGAAGCAGCGAAGGCCTCGGCGTTTCCTCTCCATCCCAAGCGAATTTCAGGAGGTTGCTTTAACAGACAGCGGCTGTGGCGACGCCATTAGCTGATCAGGTTCTTGCACAATCTGGTCTGCAACGCCCTTATAAAGATGGAAGGTGTAGGTGGACCTTCCGTGACGGACAGAAGGACGGGAAGCCGTCCAGCTCTTCAGGGAGAGCCCCAAACGTGGCCGCGCTCATTGAGCCATCTGTATGATGTGATCTGTCTGATAGCTAAAGCTAACCCTCGCTTACGTGCTGATGCCCGCAGATCGCTTCAATATGTTCGAGCGCTTAAGGCTTCGGCATGAAAATCAAACTACGTCAGCCGAATATTTAGTTCATGTCGAGCAGACTTACCCGGTCGTGCGGCATTCAGAGGGGGCTGCCTGGGAGCGTAGCGTTCAAGGTGCATCGTCGGAACGGACGATTTCGCCTTCACTTTCCAAACGACCAATCCCTTGGTGGGTCGCGGGGAGGGCGGTTGATTGGTTTAATTGCCGGCCATCTCGATCGCGATTTGCTTAGCTTTCGCGCTCTTTGCATGAACGCCGGGTCCTCGGCCTCAAGTCACAGGGCGCACGTTGTTCGGCTATCGTCGCGGACAGGAGGCTTTGTGGGGAGGCGATGGCATATCTTCGCTTGCGCATGTTTTCGCAAAGAGTGAAGTGAAAATCGATCTCCGCCAATCGTGTTCAAAATGCACTAACTTATCAAACTTGATCGGCTCGGGCCTCACGATAGAAAGATGGTTGTTGCGAGAAGGGATCCTCGTAGAGTGACCGCCCCGCCGTTTCCGGCATGAAGTGTAGTGCGGCAAGCCCAACGACGCACGTTGCCATCATGTAGTAGGCCGGCATTAGTTCGTTGCCGGTGATCGTGATCAGGCCGCTACTGACGGCCGGGGCCGTGCCGCCGAAGATCGACGTTGAGATGTTATAGGCGCTGGCGAAGCCGGCGAAGCGCACGTTTGTCGGGAACATCGCCGGGAAAGTCGCGGAGATGGTCGCGAGTTGCGGTACGTAGAGCAGCCCGAGCAGGATGAAGCCGACGCAGGCGCCGATCAGTCCGGTGCCCATCAGCATATAGAGCGGTGTCGCCAGCAGCAGCAGCCCGATCAGCGAAAAGCGCCACATCGGGCGGCGTCCGACGCGATCAGAAAGGCGACCCGCAAACGGCAGGAACAGCATCATGAACAACATCCCGACCAGCGGCACCGTCAACGCTCCATCCGGCGACAGGCCGATACGTCGTTGCAGGTAGGTCGGCATGTAGCTGAGTAGCGTATAGTTGGCGACGTTGAGCGCGACCACCAGGCCGCCGACCACCAGCATGGGTCGCCAATGCCGTTGCAAAAGGGTGGCGAGTCCGGGGGAGGGTTGGCTTTCGCTCGCGGCTTCGCGAGTTCGAAACACCGGTGTGTCTTCCATGCGTACACGCAGATACATTCCGATCAGGCCCATCGGCGCGGCGATCAGGAATGGGATGCGCCATCCCCATGCGTGCATCGCCTCGTCGCCGAGCAGCAGCGAGAAGGTCAGCATTAGCGTCGCGCCCAGCGAAAAACCCGCCAGCGTGCCGAACTCCAGGAAACTGCCGTAGAAGCCGCGCCGCGCGTCGGGCGCGTATTCGGCCATGAACGTTGCTGCCCCGCCATATTCACCGCCAGTGGAAAATCCCTGCACCATCCGCAGGATGATGAGGATCAGTGGCGCCCACATGCCGATGCTGTCGTAGGATGGGATCAGACCAACCGACAGTGTCGCACCCGACATCAAGAGGATGGTGAGCGCCAGAACCGACTTGCGGCCCAGCCGGTCGCCCAGCGAACCCCAGAAGAAGCCGCCGAGCGGTCGCACCAGAAAGGAGATCGCGAAGGTCGCCAGTGCGAACAGCACCGCCTCTCCGACGTCGCCGGGAAACAGCGCCGAGGAAATGTAGGTGACGCCGTAGGCATAGATGCCGTAGTCGAACCATTCCGTGGCGTTGCCCATGGCTGAGGCGGCAATCGCGCGGTGCAGCGTGGCACGGTCGACGGTCGATGCGGAAATTGACGCCGAGTTGTTCATGGCTGTTGTCCTTCGACCGCCGGGGCGTCGGGTGTGTTGGGATCGAGCAGCGACGCGATCGGCGTCGTGCGGGGAAGAATCTGGAAGTCCTGCTGTTCCGGAGACGGAACCGGCGGCATCGCCTGCTGGCGCCACAGGCCGAACGCGGTGGTCCCGCCGGCGCAGAGTGCTATGAACAGGAACAGCCCCCCGGTGCTCCAGCCCGTCATGAACAGCGCTCCGCCGATCGGTCCGAGTGCGGCGCCAACCGAATAGAGCAGCACCAGGCGTCCGCTTGCGGCAATCCGCTGGGAGCCGAGCAGGCGGTCATTGCAGTGCGCGACGCAGAGCGGATAGAGCGCAAAGCTCAGTCCGCCGAACATAGCGCCGAGGATCAGCAGCCACGGTCCGGGCGACTCCAGAAGCGAAATCGCAAGGCTGGTGTATAGCGCGGCCGCGAAGCTGAGCACGATGACCTGACGGCGATCGTAGAGATCGGAGAGTCGTCCCAATGGCCATTGAAGGGCGACGCCGCCGAGGATCACGATCGTCATGAAGTTCGCTGTCTGTTTCAGGTCCAGTCCGAGCCGCCGGACCTGCACCGCCGCGAGGCCGTAGAACGCGCCCAGCATCAGGCCCGTAGTGACCGCGCCGACGGTGCCGAGCGGTGAACTGGCGAACAGCGTTGCGAGTCCGAATGACGTGGCTTCCGCCGGCGGCGGCGCCGACGTGCGTGTCAGACACAGCGGAATAATCGAGAGCGAAATCAGCATCGAGGCGAGTTGGAACGGCACCGCCGGCAAATCGCCGCTGGCGCCGAGTAGCAGTTGCCCGATCGCCTGCCCGCAATAGAGCGAGACCATGTAAGCCGCCAGAACGCTGCCGCGCGCTTCGACCGTCGCACGTTCGTTGAGCCAGCTTTCAAGACAGACGAAAACGCCGGCGACGCAGAAACCATCGATGAATCGCAGGCCAGACCACAGCAACGGATGGTTGAACAGTGCATAGCCGAGCGTGCTGGCCGACAGGAGCGCGACGAATGCGGCAAAGGCGCGAATGTGTCCGACACGGCGGACGGCGCGCCCCGAGCGCAGCGCGCCGACCACCAGCCCGGCGAAATAGGCAGTCGCCACGGCGCCGATGACGATGGTGCTTTGTCCCGCCCGCTCAAGCCGCAAACTGAGCAGCGTCGCCATGAAACCGCTGCCCGCCATCAGCATGAAGATGGCGAGCAACAGGCTGCGAACCGGAGTAATGGCCGCCAGCATGGCGATTGCGGCGCGCGCCGTCAGGCCGCGCGCCGGCCTTCCGCCTGGTCTTCGCTGATCCGGGGCAGCACACGATACAAGGCCCGGACGGCAGCATTGACGCGATGACGACCATCGCTCATGCGAGAGCTTGCTCCATCAAAGGTCCGCTCCGCGGTATCAGCGGTTTCGGCTCGCCCCGAGCCGCAATGAAACTCGGCCGCGGCTTCTTGACGCCGAACGGCTCTTGCAAGCGGTTGCTGACGGCGTTGTAGACGAAGAAGGCGTTGGCGCGCGGATAAGGCGTGATGTTGCCGTTCGATCCGTGCATGGTGTTGCAATCGAAGATCACCACGGTGCCGGCCTTGCCGGTCGGGGCTGTGATGCCGTGGCGATGCGCGAGTTCGGTCAGGCTTTGCCGGTCGGGTACGCCGAATTCCTGCTTCTTCAGCGAGGTGCGATAGTGATCTTCCGGCGTTGCGCCGATGCACGTCAGGAATACGCGATGCGAGCCGGGCATTAGCATCAGCGGCCCGTTGTCCGGCGTGTTATCCGCCAGCAGAACCGACATGGACAACGCCTGCATACGCGGCATGCCGTCCTCGACATGCCAGGTCTCGAAGTCGGAGTGCCAGTAAAACTCCTTGCCCTCGAAGCCGGGCTTGTAGTTAAGGCGCGACTGGTGGACGTAGACCTTGTCGCCGAGCAGGAATTGAGCGACTCCGGCAAGCCGTATGTCGGCAGCGAGGCGTTCAATGACCTTGCTTTGGGTATGGATCTCGAAGATGGAGCGGATTTCGTCACCGCCGGGCTCGGTGATGACGGTCTCCGGGTTGAGGCCCTTGGGTCCCGACAGCAATTCCCTGGACTGTTTTTGCAGGTAAGCGACTTCCTCCGGCGAGAACACGTTCTCGAGCACAAGGAAGCCGTTTCGACCAAATTGTTCGGCCTGCTGCCGCGTCAGCGGCGCGTTCTCAGTCCACTCGCTATGAACGACCGGGTCGAGACGCGGAAGCATCTGCGCTTCCGCGGTGACACGTGACGGATAGATGTCGGTCATTGTGATCCTCTCGCAAGAGTTTCAGGAATTGACGGCGGCCTTCTGCGGCGCCATGTCGGCTTCGGCCGGATAAGCGCCGGTCTCGTCATGCACTTCCTGACCGGTCACCGGCGGATTGAACACGCAGGCCGTCAGGATGTCGGTCTTGGGGCGAACGATGTGGTTGTCGTGCTTGTTCAGCGCGTACATCACGCCCGGCGCGAGCGTGTGGATTTCGCCGGTGCCGAGATCCTCGATGGTCCCGGTCCCCTGAAGTACGAAAACGGCCTCGAGATGGTTCTGGTAATGCATCTTGAGTTCCTCGCCCGCATACATCGTGGTGATGTGGAACGAGAAGCCCATGTTGTCGCTCTTGAGGAGAAGACGCGCGCTGTCCCAGCCCTTCGACTTGACGAGCCGGTCGGTCTTTCGGATGTCGTTGAGTTGACGAACGATCATTTGCTTTTTCCTTCTTTGTTTATTCGGCGGCGATGCCGTAACTGCCGGTCATCACCGTGCGGACAGACTTCTCGAGAATGTCGAGCCCGGTCGAGAGCGCGTCGTCGTCGATGGTGAGGGGCGCGAGCACCTTGACGATTTCGTCGTGCGCGCCGCTGGTTTCGATGATGAGCCCGGCGTCGAAACAGGCACCGGTAATGCCGACGGCAATGTCGCCTGAACCAACATCGAGACCGCGCATCATGCCGCGGCCGCGTGTCGAAAGGCCGAATTCGTCAGCCACGTCATCAAGACGGTTCGCCAGCAATTGCCCTTTGCGCTCGATGTCTTTCTCGAAGGCACCGTTCTGCCAGAAGTGCCGCAGTGCTGCCGTTGCAGTGACGAAGGCGTGGTTGTTGCCACGGAACGTGCCGTTGTGTTCGCCCGGCGACCATTGATCCAGTTCCGGACGGAACAGGGTCAGGGCGAAAGGCAGTCCCATGCCGGAGAGCGATTTCGCCATGGTGACGATATCGGGCGTGAAGCCCATGCCTTCGAAACTGAAGAACGTTCCGGTACGTCCGCAACCGGCCTGAATATCATCGACGATCAGCAGCGCGCCATGACGCCTGGCGATATCGGCGATGGTGCGCAACCATTCCGGCGACGCGGTGTTGAGGCCGCCTTCGCCCTGAACGGTTTCGACCAGAATCGCGGCCGGCGCATCGAGCCCGCTGGAGGGGTCGGACAATCGCTTGTCCAGCAGTGCGGCGGTGTCGATATCCGGGCCATGATAGCCATCGTATGGTTCGTGGCTGACATGGCTGAGCGGCACGCCTGCGCCGGTACGCTTTGCGGCATTGCCGGTGCAGGCCAGCGCTCCCAGCGTCATACCATGGAAGCCGTTCGTGAACGCGATCACGATTTCACGGCCGGTCACCTTGCGGGCCAGTTTGATCGCGGCCTCGACCGCGTTGGTACCGGTCGGTCCGGTGAACATGGCGCGATAGTCCAGCCCGCGCGGTTTCAGAATCAGCGACTCGAACGTTTCGAGAAATTCCGCCTTGGCGTCGGTGTGCAGATCGAGGCCGTGCGCGATACCATCCGCCGAAATGTAGTCGATCAGCGCGTTCTTCAGCGCCGGATGATTGTGGCCGTAGTTGAGGGTCGAGCACCCCGACAGGAAGTCGAGATAGCGGCCGCCCTGATTGTCATACATCCAGACGTCTTCGGCTTTGTTGAACTGGCGCGGCATGGTGCGCGCATAGCTGCGCACCTCGGATTCGCGGCGCTCGTAGATTGAACGGTCGGGAACGCGAAAGGTCGGTTTGGGCCGTGTCCGACTGGTAATGGTGGTTGTGGTCATCTCGTCAGATCTCCTGATTTTGATTCCGGGAGTGTCGACTTGGAGTGCCGACTTGGCAGCGGACCGATGCGGGCCAGCCATTCGGTGGCATGTGCGCCGTCGAAATGCGCGGTGCACTCGAACATCGTGCTTCGCGTCAACGGGGCGCCCCATGTGCGGGCGAGTCCGTTGAACAACGCCCAGGATGGACTGTTGTCATCCGTCACGGTGGTGATGAGATGCGTCGTATCTTCAATCGACGTGCGGTTCAGCAGCGCGTTGATCATGCGTTGAGCAAGGCGTCTGCCGCGCGCCGCTTTGGCGACCGCGACCTGCCAGACAAAGAAGCTGTCCGGCTCTGTCGGCGGCCGATAACCTGAAACCCACCCGACGATCTGTCCGTTGCATTCGGCAACAATGCAGAAGTCCGCAAAGTGCGTGCACTGGAGAAGGTTGCAATAAGCGGAATTGGGATCCAGCGGTGTGCAGGTTGCGATCAAACGCGAGATCGCAGGACCATCTGCGGCCGTCGGCCTTCTCAGCCGAAGCATTTCGCTCGAATCTGGGCCGGCCCCTGAGGTCCGCGTCGGGGACACCTCGGAACCGGCGATCTGTCGCCTTTTAATTGCTTCGATTTCCGAATTAATTGCTTCATTCTCCGAATTAAATGGAGCGTACCCCATGAGCTAGTTGATGGCAATACAGCGATATATCGCGGAATTCACGTTATTCAACCCTAGAAAATGATTCGTTTTTCGAATGAAAACTGAAAGTTTTGGGCTGGGGCCGAGTGCGATTAGTTTCGGCGCGGCTCTCGCGCTAAGAAAAGACCCATGAAATCAGAAATCGCCTCACTGACGCTGCGCGCCCTGCGACGGGTGCTGCGCGCGACCGAGATCGGCAGCCGGCAATTGGCCGTCGCGACAGGTCTCACGACATCGCAATGGCTGGTGTTGCGGGAGATCGACGCTCGCGAGGAAACCACGCCTGGTGCCGTTGCGCAGGCGCTCCAGTTCAGTCAGGCAACGATTACGACGATTGTCGATCGGCTGGTCGTGCTCGATCTGGTGCAGCGCAAGCGCAACGCAAACGATAGGCGCCAGTTTCTCCTGACGGCAACGCCCGCAGGCAGGAATGTGGTGGCCGATGCACCGGATCTGCTTCATCTGACATTCACGGATCGCTTCGTCCGGCTGCCGCAATGGGAGCAGGCCATGATACTTGCCGCTGTCGAACGGCTGGCTGCGCTGATGGATGCGGAGAATATCGACGCAGCGCCATTGCTGGACAGCGGCGCCATCGATCGTTCTCAACCCAAATAGGTCGGCTTAGGGCGGCGGGGCTGGCGCACGTTGTTAGATCAAGCGTACGGCGTTTCTCGCCGTTGAAGCCCACAAACACTGGGAGGTGATCAGTGCCAAGATGCCGCGCGACATTTGTCGTTTTGTGGATGTTTCCAAGCGATCTGACGCCTTCTACAGATCAGAGGTCGAGAGTCAGGTGGCTTGTGAAAGCTCGTGAGCAGCACGTTAGGATCGCATGATCTCGAGCGCGTTCTTCTGGCGTTAGATAGTTATCTCGATGATCAACTTGACCGGAAAGAACGTTCGTGATGCATCTGCTGCAGATTCCCTGGCGGCACATGCTGGGTATAAATACGCCGTTCTGGTCGAAAATCTCAAGAGTGGTGTGATCGGCCGGAATATTGAACTGCCGGCGAGTGCTGGCGATCTCGACCGTAAATTGATCGATTGTCGGTGCCGAATTTTCCAACCGCAAACGTTTCCAGATGGGGTTGTTGATATGGAAAGCCGGCCCGCAGCGTGGCATTCACGACGCCTGCATTCAGTCCTGCGGAACCACAGACATAAACATGCACGTTTCGAGGTAGGCTCGCGACGAAGCGCCTGATGTCGACGCGCTGATCGATTGAGAGGACGTCAGCGCCCGATAGAGGGCGCTTGCCCCGGGTGATCGAGCACGCGCGCACATCCTCTCGCCGTTAGCGACGAGCCGCATTCATCGTTTCGATACAGCGGTCGCGAATGGTGCGCCGGTCCGTCACATCGCGTTGGCGCGTGCAAGTGCTGCGGTCAAGTTGGTTTGCGTCACTTCCGACTGGAAGTTCTGAACGTAGGGCGCATCCGCCAGCGTGCGCGCCGCGATGGTCTCGATCGCCGTCGCCGCGCCATCGCGCAGGCCGAGATCGGCCAGCGACACCGGGAGACCGGCCGCGCGATAGAATGTCTTCATGTCGGCCAGGAAATCATCGGAACGGCCTTCGAGGCACAGTTGCGCCAACAGGCCGAATGCCACCTGCTCGCCATGCAGCGCGCCGCTGAGAGCCGGGATGGCCGAGAAGCCGCGGGTCAGCGCGTGTGAAATAGACAGCCCGCCGCTCTCGAAGCCGAGCCCGCTCGACAGGATGGTGGCTTCGACGACACGCTCGAACGCTTCGTTTGGCATTTTCGCGGTGACCGCCTCGAGCGCGGCCAGGGTATCCTCGCGCACGGTGCGATAGCATTGATCGGCGATCATCAGCGCCAGCGAGGTTGAGCGTCCCTTGTAGAAGTTGAGGCCGCCGGCGCGCGCGCACTGCTCGACCTCGAATTTCTTGCTGAGCGCATCGCCGACGCCGGCGACGAAGAAGCGGCGCGGCGCGCCCGCGATCAAAGCGGTATCGACCACCACGGCGTCCGGATTGGTCGCCATCAGCCGCACCTCGCTGAGCGAATGATCCTCACGATAAAGCACCACGAGGCGGCTAGTCGGCGCGTCGTTGGAGGCAACTGTCGGCACGATCAACAGCGCGCCGCCGCGCGCGATGCGGACGCCCTTGGCGTTGTCGATGGTCTTGCCGCCGCCGACGCCGATGACGACGTCGCTTTGCGCGGTCGCCGCCCGCGCGGTCATCTCGTCGATCTTTTCCGCCGTGCATTCGCCGCTGAACGCCGCGAACGTCGGCGTCACGTCGGAATTCACGAACACCGCTTCTAGCTTCGCCCGGATCAGGTCCATCACCGCCGCGTCAACGATGACGAACGGGCGACGGCCATAGAGCGCCACCAGTGGGGCCAGTTCAGCCAGCGCGCCCGGCCCCTGAACGTAGCGGTGCGGACCGCCGAAAACGCGCATGGTCATGTGTCACCCCAGACAAAATCGCGGCGGCCGCCGTCCATGCAGATCAACGCACCGTTGATGAAGGATGCCTGCACCGAGCAGAGATAAGCAATCAGCGCGCCGACCTCGCCGGGCTGGCAGAAACGCTTGAGCGGGTTCTGACCGGCGATCACCTCGCGCTTGGCGTCGGAGAAGCCGGCGATCAGTTCAGTCTCGACATAACCCGGCGCGATGGCGTTGACGGTGATGCCGTCGCCGCCGACTTCCTTGGCCATGGTGCGGGTGAAACCGATCACGCCGGCCTTGGCGGCGGAATAATTGGTGACGCCGGGCCGCCCGCCGCCGGTGACATTCATCGACGAGGTATTGACGATGCGGCCATAGCCGGTCTTGCGCAGAAATGGCGTCGCGAACTTGCTGCACAGGAAGGTACTGCGCAGATGCGTGTTCATAATGATGTCCCAATCGGACACCGACATATCGGCGGCGTGGCGGCCAAGATACTTGCCGCCCGCGCCGGCGTTGTTGATCAGGATATTAAGCCCGCCCAAGCCTTCCGCCGCTTCGCGCACCACGCGTTCCGCGCTCGTCTCGTCCGAGACGTCGCCGATACAGACGACGGTTTTCGTGCCGTTCGCCCGCAGTTCGGCGGCGGTTGCTTCTGCGGCAGTCGCATCGATATCGTTGATGGCAATCGCAACGCCCTCGGCGGCGAGCGCCGTCGCTTCCGCCTTGCCGATGCCGCGCGCCGCGCCGGTGACCAGTGCGGTCTTGCCTGCAATCCCTAAGTCCATGTCGTCTCCTTCAGCCTTTCACCGCGCCGGCGCCAAGGCCTTGAATGAAGTATTGTGACATCAACGCGAATGCCGCGAACAGCGGCAGTGCAATCAAGGTCGACCCGGCCATGATCTCGCCCCAGCGCAGGTCGAACGAACCGACCATCGAGGCAAGGCCCACCGGCAGCGTCTTGTTGGCGTCGCTGCCGATCATCACCAGCGCGAAAGTGTAGTCGGTCCACGACAGCAGGAACGAGAAGATCGCGACCGTGATCAGCCCGGGCAATGCCAATGGCAGCACCACCCGCAGGAACGCGCCGAGTCGAGTGCAGCCATCGACCATCGCCGCCTCTTCCAGCTCGAACGGCATGCTCTTGAAGAAGCCCCATAGAAACCAGACGCCGAGCGGCAACGTGAGGGTCAGGTGCGAGGCGATCAGGCCGGTGAGGGTATCGCTGAGGCCGAGCCGCGCGAAGATGGTAAAGATCGGAATCGCGATCAACAGCGGCGGGAACATGTAGGCATACAGCATCGCGCCGACGATCACCTTCTTGCCGCGGATGCGCTGGCGCGTCACCGCATAGGCGATCATCACCGAGAACACCATCGTCACCAGCACAGCGACGACAGCGACGATGACGCTGTTCATGAAGTGGCGCGGATAGTCGGTGAGTTCGAGCAGGTTGCGATAGGATTCCAGCGACAGGACGTTGGGGATCAGCGACACGTTGGTCAAAAGTTCGGTCGGCTGACGCAAGCTCGACACCACCATCCAGTAGATCGGGAACGCCGAATAGACCGCGATCACCAGCGCGGCGATATAGAGGCCGAGACGGCGCGGCAGCGTTTTGGCGCGACCCATCAGTCGTCCTCCAGCGGGAATACCCAGAAGTAGATCAGCACTGCGACCGAGAGCAGCGCGAAGGAAATGGTGGCGATGGCCGCGCCGCCGCCGATGTCGAACAGGTTGAAGGCGTGGCGATAGGACAGGATGGCGAGATTTTCCGTCGCGCCCACCGGTCCGCCGCGCGTCAGGAGCCAGATGACATCGAATTTATTGAACATCCAGATCGCGCGCAGCAGCACCACCACGGTGAGGATCGGCTTCAGCATCGGCAGCGTGATGTGGAAGAAGCGCTGTACCGCCGTGGTGCCGTCGACCCGCGCGGCCTCGTAGAGCGATTGCGGCACGGTCTGCAACGCGGCGAGGAAGCAGGTGGTGACGAACGGGGTCCACATCCAGACGCTGACGAGAATAGTCGAAGCCATCGCCGCGCCGGGGCTTTCGAACCAGTTGATCGGCGGCAGGCCCATCGCCTCCACCGCCTTGGTGACGATGCCGATGCCGCCGTCCACCATCCATTTGAAGGTGAGGATCACCACCACTGTCGGCAACAGATACGGCAGGATCGAGAGGCCGCGCACCAGGTTGCGGCCGGGAAAGGCTTCGTTGAGCACCAGCGCGAAGCCGATGCCGAGCGCCACCTGAAACACGATGGAGCCGAGCGCATAGATCGCGCCGTTGAGCAGCGCGTGCCAGAATTCCGGCGCCTGCAGCACCGCCACGTAGTTGGCGAAGCCGACCCACTTCGGCGCACCGACGAAGGAATCCATCTGGTAGAAGCTGAGGCTGACCGCATACACCGCAGGCGCGACGATCAGCGCCAGCGTCACCGCCAGGCCGACAAACAGAAACCCATAGATCGTCGTCTTGGAACTCACGGCAGGCGCCTCGCATGGCGACCCGGCCGGAACGATCCGGCCGGGTCATTTCGAGTGAGACAGCCGATCAGGCGATCAGCTTGCGCATCTTGTCAGCGGCGGTCTTGATGCACTCCGCCGACGACATGTTCTTCAGGATCTTGTTCTGAAGCATTTCGGGGATGACGAAGCCTTCAAACACCTTGCCGGGGCGCAGGTCCGGCGCCGGGCCTTCGGTGTCGATCGAGGTCAGGATCACCGACTTGTCGGTGATAAAGCCGCGCATCGTCTCCACCGCCTCCTTGTGCTTCTCGATCAGCGGGTGCGCGCGCCAGCGCGGATCGTCGTAGACGTCGAGGCGCGGCGGCTGGAAGTGCAGCGGTGCGGTATGCAGGAAGTTGATGTACTGGTTCTCGGTGAACCACTTCATGAACTTCATCGACTCGTCGGAGTTCGGCGTCTTCAGCACCACCCAGCCATCGTAGCCGTGATTGACGGCCTTCGCTTTGCCGGTCGAGTCCATGTAGGGCGTGATACCGTACTGGGTCGCGAGCTTCGGCGCGTTGCGCTCCAGCGCCTCGATGATGCGGCCGGCATAGGCGGCGTGGCCGACCTTGTCGGACGAGAAGTTGCTCAGCACTTCGCCGAAGCTCGCCTGGCTCGCGCCGGACGGCATGGTCTTGTAAAGCTCGGCGAAGAAATCGAGGTAGCGCGTGACGCGCGGCGCCATCTCGGCGTTGTCGAGCGCGACGTTCCACTTGTCGTCGAACAGCTTGACGCCTTCCGCCCACATGAAGCCTGGCGCAAGCCAGTTGGTTGCGCCGTTGCTGCCGATTGGAAACAGTGAGCCGAAGCGGCCGTCGGCGGTGAGCGTCTGCGTGTTCTTGAGCATCTCGGCGTAGCTCTTAGGCGCGCTGAGGCCGTGCTTCTCGTACAGGTCCTTGCGGTAATAGATCCACGCCAGATTGTAGTCGTAGGGATACCAGTAGACCTCGTCCTTCACGGGGAAGAGGATCTTCGGTCCCCATTTGTGCTTGCTGGTGAGCTCGGTGAGCGGCATCAACTGCCCCTCGGCTTGCAGCAGCAGAACATGGCCGACGAAGGCGAAGGTCGCGATGTCGTAGGGTTGGCCGCCGCGCAGCGAGGTCGTCACCTTGGTGAAAGCATCATCCAGCGGAACCGAGTCGACGATGACATGGGTGCCGAACTGCTTTTCGTATTCGGCGCAGGCAACCTTCAGCGCGCGAATGCTGTCGATCGAGGTTTCGGTGTTGAGAAAGCGGATGGTCTTCTTGCCCTGGCCCCACACAGCGGGCGCGCCGATGGTGCCGGCGGCAAACGCGGTGCCGAGCGCACCGGCGGACTTAATCAGCGTGCGGCGGCTGACGCCGCCCGGTTTTGTTATGGTCTTGTCGTTGGTCATGGCCTTCCTCCCGTTATAATTGGTCATGGCTTGGCGGTCTCAATGCGTTGACCGCTCGATTTCGCGAACAAATGCAGTTTTGCGGCGGGGAACCGAACGCCGATGCTTTGCCCCGGCGACCAGCTATCGACGCGATCGACAAGGATGCGCAGGCGCTCGCCACCCGCTTCACCGACGCAGAGCGTCTGGGCGCCGAGTTGTTCGATCACCCGCACCGTGAACGCGACGCCATCGGCCTCGCTGGTCAGCGCAAGGTGTTCGGGGCGAATACCGAGGGCGACGTCGCCGCTCGCCTGTGTACCGGCCGGCAGCGCCACGCGCAGGCTGCCCGCGACGAAAAGGCCATTCTCGACACGCCCCTCGATCAGGTTCATTTCGGGCGAGCCGATGAAGCCGGCGACGAACAGGTTGGCGGGCCGGTCGTAGACCTCCAGCGGCGCGCCGATCTGCTGCACATGGCCGTCGCGCATGATGACGATGCGGTTGGCCAAGGTCATCGCCTCGACCTGATCGTGGGTGACGTAGACCATGCTGGTGCCGACGTCCTGATGCAGGCGGGCGATTTCCTCGCGCATCCGCACGCGCAGCTTGGCGTCGAGATTGGACAGCGGCTCGTCGAGCAGGAACACGTCGGGCTCGCGCACCAGCGCGCGACCGAGCGCGACGCGCTGCATCTGGCCGCCGGAGAGCTGTTTCGGCTTGCGGGCGAGATAATCCTCCAGTCCCAACATCCGCGCGGCCTTCTGCACCCGTACGTCGATCTCGGCCGGGTCCATCTTGCGCATCCGCAGGCCGAAGGCGAGGTTGTCGTAGATGGTCTTGTGCGGATAGAGTGCGTAGTTCTGGAACACCATCGCGATGTTGCGATCCTTCGGCTCCAGTTCGGTCACGTCGCGCGCGCCGATGCGGATGGTGCCCGAGGTCACTTCCTCGAGGCCGGCGATCATCCGCAGCGTGGTGGATTTGCCGCAGCCGGACGGCCCGAGAAACACCACGAACTCGCCGTCGCGAATGGTGAGATCGACGCCGTGCACCGCAACGACGCCGCCATAGGCCTTGCGGACCTGTTCAAGGCGGATTTCAGCCATGAGCTATCCTGCTTCTTGCGCGCGCCGGCATCACGACCCGCCTCTGACAAAATCGTGGATGCGATGATTGAGCGGCGCCAGCGCCGCCTGAATGTCGCGATAGATCGGAAAGCCGCGATCGTAGACCGCTGCGCGAGCCGGATCCGGTGTCGCACGGGAGACGATCTGAATCACCTCAGCCGCCGCGCGCTCGTCGGCATAAACGCCGACACCGACGCCGGCGAGCAGTGCCGCGCCGAACGAGGCGTCCGCCACCGCCGGCAATTCCACCTCGACATTGAGCACGTCGGCGACGATCTGCCGCCACAGCGCGCTGGTGGAGCCGCCGCCGGTGAGGCGTGCGGTCGCGAAGCTCAGGCCCTTGGCGCGCAGCACGTCGCGGCAGTCGCGCAGCGAGTAGGCGACACCTTCATAGAGCGCGCGGACGAAATGACCGGGGCCATGATTGAAACCGGCGCCGACGAAATCGGCGCGCAGCAGCGGGTCCCAATACGGGCTACGCTCGCCGTTGAGATAAGGATGGAAGAACAGGCCTTCGGCGCCCGGCGCGACGGCCGCCGCCATGCGGTCCATGGCGTCGAACACCGCACGGCCGTCGTCACCTTCACGGCGGAAGAAGGTGTCGCGCAGCCACTTGTGCGCCGAAGCGCAGGAGTTGGTCGCGGTGATGATGTACCAGTGATCCGGCACCACGTGGTAATAGTTGATCAGCTCAAAATCGGGGCGCGACGTCGGCGACAGCACGTTGACCGTCGCGGCCGTGGCGAGCTTCACCACGCCGAGGCCTTCGCGCACCATGCCCGCGCCGTAAGTTTCCGCCGCGGTATCTGAGGTGCCGCACACCACCGGCGTGCCTTCGGCCAGTCCGGTCGCGCGCGCGGCGTCCGCTGTTACTTTGCCGACCAGCGTCGTCGGCGCGACGATCGGTGGCAGCGTATCGAGCGGCCAGCCAATCATCTCGCAAAGTTCTTTCGACCACTGGCCACTCTTGGCATCCAGCATCAGGGTGCCGAGTGCATCGATGGTGTCGGTTTCCCATGTGCCGGTGAATTGCGCGCGCAGCCAATCCTTGGCGACATAGAGCCGCTTGACGCGGGCGTGTGCCTCCGGTTCGTGATTGCGCAGCCACAACATCTGCGGCAGCGTCCAGGTAGCATTGGCGCGATTAGCGCCGATTTCGAGAATGCGCGCGTCGGCCTGCTTGCGTAGCGCGGCGACCTCGGCGTGGCTGCGCTGATCATTCCATAGAATCGCCGGGCGAATGACCCTGCCGTCGGCGTCGGTCAACACCTGGGTATGCGCGCCGGCCGAAAACGCAATCGCGGCGATGTCGGTCGCGGGTCGCTTCGTCAGCGCCAGCACGCGCGGCAGTGCCTTGCGCGCGGCGCTCCACCAATCATGCGGGTCCTGCTCGCTCCAGCCCGGATGCTTCGATGTGGTCGGCACCGCCTCGGAGGCTTCCGCGACGAGCGATCCATCGGCACGGATCACGCTTACCTTGAGCGAACCCGCGCCGAGATCGATGCCGACAAGCAATGGATCAGCCGCCATGACCGGCCTCCGTGTTGTTACGCGCAGCCGGCTTAGCCACCACGCGCACCTTTGGCATGTATGTCCTTGGCACCCGGCCGTGCGCGTAGCCCGAGCTTGCCCGGATTGAGCAGATTGTCGGGATCGAGCGCGTCCTTGATCTTCTGCAAAACGTCAAGACCCGTGCCCAGTTCGCGCGCCATCCAGCGGCCGCGGAACAGGCCCGCGCCGTGGTGATGCGCGATCGATCCACCGTGATCCAGCGTCAGGCCCTCCACTGTGTCCCACAGCTTCGCATGGAGCGGGAATGCCTGCGCTTCGGGCATCGGCGGCAGCCGCATTGTCATGTATTGGCACGCGCCCTCGGGATAGACGTGCGACCAGTGCGCGCCGAAATGCACATCCGGATGCACCGCGCGCACCGCCTTGGCGATGGCGTCGTATAGCGCCGGAATCTTCGACCAGTTCGCCGTTACTTCAATAGTGTCGTTGAAGTAGCCCTTGTCGTGCCACATCTGCGAGTAAGCGACGTAGCGGTTCTGCTTCCAGTGATGATACGGGCCGTCCGGTGCGACCTCGCCGCCGAAGGACGCCGCGATCTTCAGCGCCATCTCCTGCTCGACGCTGACCATCGGTTCGCTGCCGCAGAACGCCAGCACCGCGAGGATCGGCTTGGTGCGAAACAGCGCGATGTCCTTGGTGCGATCGTCGCTTTCGGCGCGGTCGTAGAGGCGCACGATCTGCGGACGGATTTCTGCCTGCATGATGGCGCGCGCGCAATCCAATGACGCCTGCAAGGTCGGAAACGCTAGCACCACGCCGCGCTCGACCTCCGGTTTCTTCCAGATGCGAAAGGTCACTTCGGTGATAATGCCGAACGCGCCCTCGCTGCCGACCATCAGGTCGCGCACCGACGGGCCGACCGCGCGGCGCGCCACCGGGCGCACTTCCAGCGGGGTGCCGTCCGGCAACACCGCCTTGAGACCGACAACGATGTCCTCGATCTTGCCGTAGCGGCTGCTGGCCTGGCCGCCGCCGCGACACGCAGCCCAGC
This sequence comes from Hyphomicrobiales bacterium, assembly GCA_017305555.1. Taxonomy (GTDB): domain Bacteria; phylum Pseudomonadota; class Alphaproteobacteria; order Rhizobiales; family Xanthobacteraceae; genus 62-47. Next base: position 62,421 of record JAFKKM010000033.1, read on the forward strand.
CGCCGACTGTCGAAATCTCGATCGATTGCGGGTAGTGGCCGGTGGTAAAGCCTTGCGCGTTGAGTTCCTGCTCGAACACCGCGCCGTTCATGCCGGCCTGCACCGTCACCGTCGCGTCGGCCGGATTGACAGTAACGATCTTGTCGAGCCGCCGCAGGTCCACGGTGACTTCGCCGCCGAGCGGGATGGCGCCGCCGAGCACGCCGGAGCCGTTGCCGTAGGGAATGATCGGAATGCCGGCGCGATGCGCGTGCGCGACCACCTTGGCGACTTCGTCGGCGTTGCCGGGGCGCACGATCAAGCGCGGCACGTCGCCCGCGATCTCGCCGGCACGCTCCTCGAACACCGCGAACGGCAGGCGATCACGCGCGTAGGCGAGGCGCTCGTCGAAGGATGTCAGAACGTGGCTGCCGCCGACGATGGCGGCGAACGCCTTGGCGATGTCCGAGTCAATCCGGTCGCGCTGTCGTACCGCCGCGATAGTGCTCGCTTCCAAGGCCGTTCTCCGCAAATTGATTCAATTGACGCAACGCAGCGCGGCGATTGCCAGCAATCATTCTACTGGCAATCTTCCGTGAGCAATCGTTTGTTCAAAAGGTGACCGAAACCGGCTATGGCGTCAATCCCTAATTTTCAGATCGATGCGGGACCGGTGGATGATCGGATCACCATGCCGTCCGGCGGCAGCGGTGCGACGGCGTCGGGCGTCCGGCCTTCGACCAAGGCGATCAATAGATCGGCGGCGAGTTCGCCCATGCGTTCGGTCGGCATCTGCACCGTCGTCAGTTGCGGATAGAGCATGGTGGCGACCGGCGCGTCGTGCAGGCCGACGACCGAGACATCCTGCGGAATCTGCAAACCCGCTTCGTGCAGCACCGCCATCGCGCCGGCCGCCGTCACCAGCGTCGCGCCGAGCACGGCGGTCGGACGCATCGCCAGGAGCTGCCGCATCGCCGCGGCGCCGCCCTCTGCGGTGTAGCCCGCAACTGCGACCAGCGCAGGATCGAACGTGATGCCATGCCGCTTCAGCGCGCCGCGATAACCGGCGAGACGTTCGCCGGCGTTAAAACCACCGGGACGCCCCGCAAGATGCGCGATACGGCGATGGCCGAGCGCGACGAGATGATCGACGGCAATTTCGGTCGCGGCACGGCTGTCCAGCACCACCGCGTGCGGCGCGCCGGCGAGTTGACGATTGAGCAGCACGAACGGCACCTGCGCGGCCTCGAGTTCATCGCGCAGCAGCCTGTCGTCGTCGAGACTTGCAACCAGAAGGCCATCGACGCGGTTGCCGTGCGACATCCGCTGATAGACGGAATCGGTCGCCTCCGATCCGCGATGCGCGATCAGTAGCGAATAGCCGTGGCGCAAGGTCGCCTTCTCCGCGCCGAAGATGGCGGAAGCGAACACCGGGTTGTCGAGCTGCGGCACCACGATTCCGAAGGTCGCCGAGCGCGCCATGCGCAGGCCGCGTGCGAGCTGGTTCGGCGCGTAGTTGAGGGTGCGAGCGCTTTGCAGCACACGCTCGCGGGTTTCCTCGCGGATGCGCTGGGTCGCTTCGCCCCGCAGCACGCGCGATGCCGTGGAGACATCGACGCCCGCCAATCGCGCTACGTCCGCCAGCTTGGTCCGCACCAACGCTCCCTCATTTCGCGCTATTATCTCGGAGGACGTGAATACTCCGCCGCAAACTGGGCGTCAAAGGTGACCTGCGATCCGCAGATCCCTCCGTGGTCGGCACGCAAGTGCGTTGATTCTTTCGTCTTTGCCAAAGATGCCGCTTTTACCTGAGAGTCATAAGCAGGCGGCCTCTGCCGTCGCGCGAACGAATATTCCGGCCGGAACCTCTCACGGCGCGCTGTTTGCTCCGTCGACGTTCGGCTCATGTCGTAAGCGCGTTGGTGCCTGTTTCGCCGCCAACACTACGTTGGCTGTCCGAACCGCTCGACCAGCAGGAATTTCTGAACCTTTCCGGTCGGCGTGCGGGGGAGGGGATTCTCGTCGAACAGGATGGTGCGCGGAATTTTGAAGCCGGCCAACCGCTCGCGGCAATAGGCCTCGACCGACGCAGCGGTCATGTCAGCCTGCGGATCACGTACGATCAGTACGGATACGCGTTCGCCCCACATGTCGTCCGGCAGGCCGAAGACGGCGCAATCGGTGACGCCGGGAAGCGCCAGCAGAATTTCCTCGACCTCTGCGGCATGGACGTTCTGTCCGCCGGTGACGATCATGTCCTTGAGGCGCCCCCTGATGAAGACGAAGCCTTCCTCGTCCATCATGCCGAGGTCGCCGGTGTGAACATAGCCGCCCCGGAACGTCTCGGCCGATTTCGCGGGATTGTCGAAATACTGCGTCACCGTGGCGGGCGAGCGTCCGACGATCTCGCCGATTTCGCCAGGCTTCGCGAGGCTGCCGTCGGGCCGCTCGATCCGCACATCGGCGAAAGTCAACGGCGCGCCGATCGAATCGGGCCGGAATTCGCGGTCGTCAGGCGTCGAGACGGTGAGGGCGCCAGTTTCCTGCATTCCATAGTACTCGTAGATGTTCGGACAAAGCTGCACCTGCACCTTTTCGCGCAGCGGCGCAGGAAACATGGAGCCGGCAAAGACGAGGCCGCGTAGCGATGACAGGTTGCGCACTTTCAGGCTTGGCTCGGCGAGCGTCATGGCCGCCATGGTGGCGACGAGATTGAGAATGGTGACGCGCTCCTGCTCGACGAGGCGCAGGAATTCTCCCGGATGAAAGTCCATGATCACGTTGCGTGCTCCGAACAGCAACCCAGCGACGATCCATGCGTAGCCGACCCGACCAAAGGCCGGAAAGACCGTCATGAGGACGTCGCTGTGCGTGATGTCGAAGGCTTCGAACATCTGACCGACCGCGGCATTGTTCAGATGCGTCAGCACATAGGATTTTGGCAGCCCGGTGGTACCGGACGTCAGGTTGAAATAGAACGGGTCGTGTTCTTCCACGACGACATCCGGCTCGGCATCGGACGATCCGGCAAGCAGGTCTTCATAGGCAAGCGCCCACTCCGGCCCGCTGTCGCCGATCGCAACGAAGCGCTTGACCTGCGGCAAATACGCGCGAACCTGCTCGGCAGCGCCCATGAAACGCGTGTCGAAGATCATGCCGGTTGCGCCCATCGCCTGCATCAGCGCGCCGATTTCAGCCGGCGCCAGACGATAGTTGAGGGGAATTCCGACCATTCCCAGCTTGGCGAGCGCGAAATAGATTTCAGCCAGCTCGGCGCGATTGCTGCACAGAAACGCCACGACATCCGATTTGGCGTAGCCGAGACCGGACAGCCCGTGCGCCAGACGATTGCAGCGCTGGTTGATCTGCCGGAAGCTGAAGCGCCGGCCGGTGCCGACACAATAGATAGCTTCGCGATCGCGAAACCGCCGCGCGGCCGTCGTCAGAATGCCGCCGACAACCATCTTGCCAAGCGCACGATTGCCGACGTTCGTTCCGGGTGCAGTCATCGTTTCCTCCTGATTTGTTGTGTTGCCTACCGGCCGCTGAAACTGGCCTTGCGCTTTTCAACGAACGCGGCGCGCCCTTCTAGGGCATCCGCGCTTTGCCGGATGTCGGATTGGATCTCGATCTCGCGGCGGAATTGATCGGCGTAGGTCGCGTGTTCGCTCTCCTCAAGCAACATGCGGGTCGCGACCAGCGCGCGAGTTGGGCCTTGCGCGAGGCGCTGCGCCAGTTTGATGGCCTCGGGCATCAAGTCGGCGTCACCGACAACCTCACGCACCAAGCCCCATTCTTTTGCGCGTTCGGCCGATAGCGGCTCATTAAAAAGCATCAGTTCAAGCGCACGTTGGCGGCCGATGAGGCGTGGCAGCAACCATGTCGAACCGAGATCTGGCACAAGGCCGATGCGGCTGAAGACCTGAATGAAGGTTGCCGAGCGCGCGGCGACGACCATGTCGCCGGCCATCGCGAGGCTGAAGCCGCCGCCGGCCGCGACGCCGTTGACGGCAACCACGATCGGCACACGACACTCGCGCAATGCTTTGAAGGTCGGCCAATAGAACTTCATCACGCCGGCGACGATGTCCTTGCCGAGTGCCTCCGACGCTTTCAGATTCTGACCCGAGCAGAAGCCGCGACCGGCGCCGGTCAGAACCAGCGCCCGAACCGCCGGGTCGGCCGTCATCTCGCCGACGGCTTCCGCGAGCGCGCCGAGCAGATCCGGTGTCATGGCGTTCAAGCTCTCGGATTCGTTGAGCGTGAGAATTCCGACCCCATCGTGTTTGTCTCGCGTAACTGCTCCCACGATCTTCTCCCAAAATATTGTTTCTGTCGCAGGCGCTATTTTTTGCCGGCTTCGGCAAGGCGTGCAGCCATGGCCTTTCTGGTCGCCTCGGGCAGGCCGCTCGGATCGAGCAGCATGTCGAAGACCTTCAGATTGTGCGTATGTGCGAGCTGATGCAGATGGAAGGCGTTGCGCAATGCCACCTGCCGACCCTGCGCATCCTGCACGCCGTTGGCGGCGAGCTTGGTCAGCTTCAGCGCGAAACGCGACTTTGCGGCGATCTTGCGCGCCATCGCGAGCGTCGCGTTCATCAGCTCGGCCCGCGGCACCACCTGGTTGACCATGCCGAGCCGCAGCGCGTCGTCGGCCTTGATCTCGTCGGAGGTGAACAGCATCTCCTTGGCCTTGCGGATGCCGACTTCCCAGACATGGGTGAAATATTCGTGGCCGCAGACGCCGAAGCTCACGGTCGGATCGGCAAAGGCGGCGTCGTCGGCTGCGATGATGATATCGCACGGCCAGGCCAGCATCAGTCCGCCGGCGATGCATTTGCCCTGCACGGCGGCGATGGTCGGCTTCGGAATGTTGCGCCAGCGGTCGGAGAAACCGAGATAGATTTCTTCCTCGCGCGCCATCTGCGCTTCGGCACCCGCGCAGCCGAAGCCGCACACCGGCGCGACCGTCTCATGCGTCCGCATCGCACCGTGTCCGTCGGTCTCCGACAG
>JAFKKM010000118.1 GCA_017305555.1 Hyphomicrobiales bacterium
AGGCGGCGGGAACGGCGGTCGCGGTCGGTGCCGCGGTGGCGAGCTTCATTCCGGTGTCGTCGTTCCGGCAGGCGCACACGCTGTACCATGCCACCAGTGCGGCGCAGGATGTCGGCGCGGCGACCGCCGAAGCCGGTGCCATCAGCGCCGATCAGGCCACCGCGGATTATGCGCTGGTGGTCAATACCTGCCTGAGCCACAAGAAGTACCGCGTGCTGCGTTGACGCGCCTGGCGAACGCTTGATCCCAGCGACCACGGCGATACCAGCGGAGACATGATCCGCTGGTTGTTGCTCGTTCCCGGCCGGTGCGCTTGCACGTGCGCGCCGGCGCGGGCAGTTTCGCGGCGGAAGGATCGTGCCTGATGAATTTTACGCCGAGCGAGGGTTGGGAAGCGCGGATCACATCCAGCTTTGCCCGACAGGGTTTGATGACGACGATGGGCGCGGTGATTCACCCGATCGCGCCGGGGATTGTCGAGATCGCGGTCGTGCCAAGCCCTGCGATCTCGCAGCAGCATGGCTTCGTCCATGGCGGCGCGGTGAGTGCGATTGCCGATACGGCAGCGGGTTACGCGGCAGTCAGCCTGATGCCGCCCGGGACCGCGGCGCTCACCACCGAACTCAAGATCAACTTCATGGCGCCCGCGGGCGGTGAGCGCATTGTCGCGCGCGGTGAAGTGGTCAAGGCCGGGCGAACGCTGACGGTGGTGCAGACCAACGTGTTCACCGAGACCGGCGGCACCCGAAAGCTCATCGCGCTTCTAATCGCGACCATCATGACGCTGGAAGCCAAAGGCGATTTCAGCGATTGATGACGGTGACGGATCTAGTCGCCGCTGAACTGGCCGTGCCGGCCGATGCCGGAGGCGAAGCGGGTGGCGCCCGCCAGCGTCTCGCCGGAATTGATCACCGCAAGCCCGCCGCGCATCTCGTTGGCGATAGCTTCTTCCTCGTCGGCGATGTCCCATTGCTGGAGCGCCGACATCCGGTCCGCACGCATACAGGTCTGCGGGAATTGCGCGATCTGCTTGGCGAGGGCAATCGCCTCGGCGCGCGCGGTGCCGTTCGGCACCACGCGGTTGGCGAGACCCATGCTCAGCGCTTCGGCGGCCGCCACCGGACGGCCGGTCAGGATCAGGTCCATGGCGCGGGAATGGCCGATCAGGCGCGGCAGGCGGATGGTGCCGAGATCGATCAGCGGTACGCCGAAGCGGCGGCAGAACACGCCGAAGGTTGCGCCTTCGCCGACCACGCGCATGTCGCATAGCAGCGAGAGTTCGAGACCGCCGGCGACCGCGAAGCCTTCGATTGCACCGATCACTGGCTTGGACAGCCGCAGCCGGCTCGGCCCCATCGGGGCGATGGTATTGTGACCGCCGACCTCGCGCCGCTTCTCGATATCGCCGGCCGCGACCGCCTTCAGGTCCGCACCCGCACAGAAATGGCCGCCGACGCCGGTGAACACCGCGACCGAGGCGCTGTCGTCGGCATCGAATGCGAGGAACGTGTCGTAGAGGATGCGCGCGGTGCGGCCGTTGACGGCGTTGCGGCGCTCGGGACGGTTGATCGAGATGATGGTGACGGGTCCGTCGCGCTCGACGAGAACGGCATTGTCATCGGTCATGGGGTTTCCTCTCTGCGTCTGGTTCATTGCGACAGAACCTATCCGCCGTCATGCCCGGCCTTAGCCGTTCGGAGAACAGCATCGCTTCCGCTCGCCTATATGCCGGGCATCCACGTCTTGATGCCTGTCCAGTAAGGAAGACGTGGATGGCCGGGTCAAGCCCGGCCATGACATGTGGAGGAGTTCTCGTAAACGGTTACGCAGAGCGTTGTCCCGCTTACCCCACCTTCAACTCGCTTCCCGTCAATCGCCGATAGGCGTCGAGGTAGCGCTTGCTGGTGGCGTCGACCACGGAGGCGGGCAACGGTGGCGGCGGGGCTTCGCCGTTCCAGCGGCCGGCGCGGCGCTCAGTGTCGAGATAGTCGCGCAGCGGTTGCTTGTCGAAGCTCGCTTGTGCTCGGCCCGGCTTATAGGCGTCGACGGCCCAGAAGCGCGAACTGTCCGGCGTCATGGTTTCGTCGATCAGGATGATGTTGCCACCCTTGTCGCGACCGAATTCGAACTTGGTATCGGCAATGATGATGCCGCGTTCGCGGGCAATGGTCTCGCCTTTGGCATAGACAGCGCGCGTCATCGTCTCCAGTGCGGCGGTGGCCTCCGCGCCGATGATCTCGCGCATCCGTGCGATGGTAATGTTCTCGTCGTGGCCGGTTTCGGCCTTGGTGGCCGGGCTGAAAATCGCGGGCTCGAGTTTGATGCTCTCGATCAGTCCCGCCGGCAGCTTCTCGCCAGCCAGCGTGCCGGATTGCGCGTATTCTTTCCAGGCCGAGCCGGAGAGATAGCCGCGGATCACGCATTCGATGGGGAATACGGTGGTGCGTTTGCACAGCATCGCGCGGCCCGCAAGCGACGTGCGATGCGCGCGCAACGCCGGCACTTGCGCGATGATCTCGTCGGCGTCGGCGCTGATCATGTGATGCGGCACGGTGCCGCCGAGCTGGCGAAACCAGAACGCGCTGGTCTGGGTCAGCACCGCGCCTTTCATCGGAATGGTTTCACCCATCACCACGTCGAAAGCGCTGATGCGGTCGGTGGTCACCAGCAGCACGCGGTCGTCGCCGGCGTCATAGATATCGCGCACCTTGCCGCGCCCGAGCCGTGGCAGGGGCAGGTCGCTGGCGAGCATCGTGGTCATGGCGGCACTTCTCGGGTAGGAGGAAAGCCCGGTGATACGCCGGGCCGGGCCGCCTGCAAAGGCCTATCGCTCCGGCAGCGGGATGAATTCGGTCTCGTCCGGCACCGCCTCGAAGCGCCCGCTCTTCCAATCCTCCTTGGCCTGCTCGATCCGCTCCTTGCTGGAGGAGACGAAATTCCACCAGACGTAGCGCGGGCCTTCCAGCGCCGTGCCGCCGAGGAACATCATGCGGGTCGGCCGCGTGGCGCGCACGGTGATGCGGTCGCCGGGGCGGAAGATCAGCATGCGCGGCCCCTCGAAGCGTTCGCCCGCGATCTCGACCTCGCCATCGACGACGTAGATCGCGCGTTCCTCATGGTCGGCGTCGAGCGGCACGGTTTTGCCTTCGTCGAGGGAGACCTCGGCGTAGAACCACGGCGACACCATGTCGACCTTCGACGCCACGCCGAACGAACTGCCGGCGATGACGCGGGCGGTGAATCCGCTGTCCTGCACGCTCGGCAGGCTGTCCGCGCCATAGTGCTGGAAGGTCGGCGCGATCTCCTCGCGGTCTTTCGGCAACGCGATCCAGCTTTGCAGGCCGAGCATCTTCTGGCCGTTGGCGCGCTGCACGTTCGGCGTGCGCTCGGAATGCGCGATCCCGCGCCCCGCGGTCATCAGGTTCATGGCGCCGGGCTGGATTTCCTGCACGTTACCTTCGCTGTCGCGATGCATGATCGAGCCGTCGAACAGGTAGGTGACGGTGGCAAGCCCGATATGCGGATGCGGCCGCACGTCCATGCCTTGACCGGAGACGAATTGCACCGGCCCGAAATGATCGAAGAAGATAAAGGGTCCGACCATCTGCCGCTTGCCGTGCGGCAACGCGCGGCGCACGGCAAAACCGTCGCCGAGGTCGCGGGTGCGCGGCACGATGACGAGGTCGAGCGCGTCGCAGGTCTGCGGGTCGCCAAGGATCGGATCGTTGGACGGCATCCAGCTCATGGGGCACCTCGTTGTTCGCGGGAACGGGCCGTCATTATCCTGCCCTATGGGAGGTGTTTCAAGGCGAAGGGTTGCGCATTTCACGGAGGCGTGTCCGCGCGGCTGGCGAAGGAGCCGCGACATGACCGATGCGACCTATCCGCCGCTTAATACCCTCAAGCCGGTTGCGAACGATGTCTGGATCGTCGATGGGCCATTGATCCGCTTCGGTCCCCCGCTGCTGAGAATGCCGTTTTCGACGCGAATGACAATCGTTCACGTGGCCGGTGGACTATTCGTCCATTCGCCGACGCCATTGAGCGATGCGTTGAGAGAGCAGATCGCGACAATCGGTGCGCCGCGCTGGATCATCAGCCCCAATCGCATCCACTATTGGTGGATTCCTGACTGGCATAAAGCGTTTCCCGATGCCGCGGTTTATCTTGCGCCGCAGGTGCGCGAGCAGGCTGGCAGCAGGATCGATTTCGATTGTTCGACGCTCGACCGGGCTCAGGGCTTTCCATGGGACGAAACAATCGCCACGCTGCCGGTTGCCGGACGTTACATGACGGAAGTTGTCTTCTTCCATCGCCCGAGCCGGACGCTGATCCTGACAGACCTCATCGAGAATTTCGAAGCCGACAAGCTGCCGTCGTGGTGGATGCACGTGCTGACGCGGTTCGGCGGTGTCCGCGATCCCGATGGGTCGATGCCGCGCGATATGCGGGCAACCTACAGGGATCGCGCCGCATTGAAAGCAGCGGTCGAAACCATGATCGGCTGGAATCCCGAGCGCGTGATTCTCGCGCATGGCCGCTGGTATCCGCACGATGGCGCGAACGAGTTGCGGCGTGCCTTCCGTTGGCTGCATGCATGAGTGAGAGGAAGGCTGTCGCGCGAAAGTCGAATGTGTCCGGATCGACGCCATGCTACAAGCATTCGGTCACAGGGAGGATACTATGCCGAAAGCCTATTGGATCGCTCGCGTCTCGGTTCGCGAACCCGATCGCTATCCGGAGTATGTCGCGACGGCGCGGCCGGCGTTCGAGAAGTTCGGCGCAAAATTCCTGGTGCGCGGCGGCGCGTTCGAGGCGCTGGAAGGAAGCAACCGCAATCGTAACGTCGTGATCGAGTTTCCCGACCGCGCGACCGCATTGGCCTGTTACAACAGTCCAGAATATCAGGCGGCGATCCGCATCCGTCAGCAGATCGCCGATGGCGACGTCGTTATCGTCGACGGCGTGTCATGAGATAGCGCTCCGCGTCAGGCGCGGCCGAGCTGGATCGCGCTGGCGGCGCGGTCGTAGGTTTCCAGCGACAGGATGGCATCAGCGAATTTCTCCGCCTGGCCGTCGAGCACCGGGCGCGCCAGCGTCAGAAACTTCTGGCGCATCGCCGCCGAGTCCGGAAACGACGCCGGCTCGCCCGACGGATCGGGATAGAGTTCTTCGTGAACGCCGTCGTCGGTGGTCACGGTGACGCGTGCGCCGAAGGGATGGGTGCGGCCGACTTCGAGCCGGTCGTCCTGCACCACGTCGATCTTGTCGGCCAGCGCGTTGATCGCCTTGTCGCCGAGCCGCGCATAGTCGTCCCAGCCGAAGCGGCCCTGATCGAGCGCCAGCGCGCCGGTGAAGAACATCGAGAACTGGCCGCCGACGATCGAGGTCGGATGCCGCTTGGTCGGCGCGTCGCCGGTTAGCGTGATGCCATTGCGATGCAGGCCGATTTCGACGCGCTTGATCTGATCCGGCGTGAGATTGTGCGCGCGGCGCATCGCCAGCAGCGCGTCGATGGCGGCGTGGGTGTAGCGACAGCTCGGATACGGCTTCACGCCGATCTTCAT
>JAFKKM010000119.1 GCA_017305555.1 Hyphomicrobiales bacterium
GGGACGATTTCAACGATGTCGTAGAAGTCTTCCTTGTTCTTCATGTCGGCAGGCTTCTTGCCCTTGACGATGATGACCGGACGCACGCACTGGTGGTCTTCGGGGCGATAGTAGACGTCGCCGAGCAGCGACGGAATCTTCTCGCCCTTTTCCCAGGTCTTGATGATGTCCGGCGGATAGAAGCTGCCGGTTTCCTCGACCATACGGGCCCAATGCACGAAGCTGACGTAACCGTTCTGGGCGCCCCATTCCGGCTGGTAGCCGTACTTCTTGTTGAAGGCTTCGTTGAACATCTTGGCCAGCGGATACTTGTCTTCCACGGTCCACCAGTAGTCGGTGGCGCAATAGACGTCGGCGAGCAGGCCGCCGCCGACTTCGCGAGCCAGGAACGGGATCTGGTAGGGCACCGCCAGCTTCATCTTGTCGAAGATACCGAACTGCTTGGCCTGCTGGATCGACAGCACGGCGTCATGACCCCAGTTGACGTTGATCAGCACTTCGGCGCCGGAGTTGGCGACGTTGAGCAGGTAGGACGAATAGTCCGGCGCGCCAAGCGGCGAGACCTGGTTGGTCACAGTGGTCCAGCCGGCAGTGGCGAGATAGTCCTGCATCGACTTGGTGACGGTGTGGCCGTAGGTGTAGTCCGGCGTCAGGTAAGCAGCCTTCTTGTTCTTGCCGAAGGCCTTCACCAGCACCGGGCCGATCGCCGCGGCGGCGGTTTGGCCGAAGAAGTTCTGGCGGAAACCGTAACGCACGCAGTCCTTGCCGGTGGTGTCGTTGGAGCCGGAAATGCCGGCGACGTAGAGCACCTTTTCACGTTGCGCCAGCTTGTTGAGCGCGACCGCGACCGCCGACGAGGTCGAGCCGGTCATCAGCACCACCTTGTTCTCGGTGATGAAGCGCTGTTCCGCCTGCACGGCCTGGTTCGGCTTGGCCGCGGAGTCCGCAACCACCAGCTTCACTTCCTTGCCGAGCACGCCGCCCTTCTTGCTCTTCGGCGACATCTTCTTGACCAGTTCATGCCCCTGATTGAGGTGCTCGACGGCCAACTCCATGCCCTTGAGTTCGTCTTCGCCTTGCACGGCATAGGAGCCGGTGCGCGGCACGGCGGCGCCGATATAGATGGTGTTGCCCGACGAGCCGGCCGGATAGGTCCCGATCGGCGGATGATCGGCCGCATAAACCGGCATCGAGAAACCGGGGATCAACACACCGCCGGCGAGGCCGGCGCCCGCTTGAAGCAGCGTACGGCGCGAGACCGCCGCCTTGAATTCCTGATCGCCTGTTAAGCGTTTTACCATGGGTCGTCCTCCGAAAATGTCTTTTGTTGACGTCTGCCGATTGCCGTCGGCTCGAAATCAGAACGTCAGAAATCATAGATCGGCATTGCCACTTTGATTTCCGTGGTTCTTGGCCCCTTGGAGCCGTTCCGAGAGCGTTCTGTCAATTTCACTTTGGTCGAAATCGCGCCGCGCCGATATTAGAACAATGACTAATAAGACAGACGGATCAGGAATTTAATTCTCGCGTGATAAAGCCGATGCGCACTTCGGGAGCAGCCATGTTTCGCGAAGGTGGAGTTGCGTGTTGACGAAAAGATGCAATCCGTCATGGCCGGGCATAGCCGTTCGAAGAACGGCGTCGCTTTCGCTCGCCTTTGCCCCGGGCATCCACGTCTTGAAGTCTTCGCAAGGTCCGGAAAGTGGATGGCCGGCACGAGCCCGGCCATGACGAGTCGTGGATTCGATCTGAACGAAACTACTTTAGGATAAGGTCAAGCGCGTTACGCGCGGTGGCCGCGCACGCGCCGCAGCATCTGCTCGACATGGGCGATCGGCGTTTCCGGCGTGATGCCGTGGCCGAGATTGAAGATCAGTCGGCCATCGGCGTAGTTTTCCAAAACGTCGTCGACCGCCTGGTCGAGCGTATTGCCGCCGGCAATCAGCGCGAGCGGATCGAGATTGCCTTGCACCGCAACACAATTCTGGATGTGATCACGGATCAGCTTTGGCTCGGCCGTCCAGTCGATGCTGACGGCATCAACACCAGTTTGCGCGACATAGGACGGCAACTGCGCGCCAGCGCCGCGCGGAAAGCCGATGATCTTCGCATCGGGAACCGCCTTGCGGACGCCTTCGACGATGCGGCGCGTCGGCTCGACCGACCAGTGCTGGAATTCGCGCGGCGGCAGCACGCCGGCCCAAGTGTCGAAGATCTGCAACGCATTCGCGCCGGCGGCGAGTTGCTTGACGAGATAGCCGATCGAGGCATCGACCAGCACATCGATGATGCGGGCAAACGCTTTGGGATGGCGATAGGCCAGCAGCCGCGCCGGCGCCTGATCCGGCGTGCCGCGCCCGGCGACCATGTAGGTCGCAACCGTCCATGGTGCGCCGCAAAATCCGATCAACGCCACCGATGGATCGAGGTCGCGCCGCACCCGGCGCAGCGCCTCGTAGACCGGTTCGAGTTTCGTATCGTCTGCTTGTGCTGCGAGTGTCGCAATCAACTCCGGCGTATCGAGCGGATCGAGCCGTGGTCCTTCGCCGACTTCAAAGCGAACGGAGCGGCCGAGGGCGTGCGGAATCACAAGGATGTCGGAGAAGATGATCGCCGCATCGAACTTGAAGCGGCGGATCGGTTGCAGCGTCACCTCGGCGGCGTAGTCCGGTGTGAAGCAGAGATCAAGGAAGCTGCCGGCCTTGGCGCGCAGCTCGCGATACTCCGGCAGATAGCGTCCCGCCTGTCGCATCATCCAGACCGGCGGCACGCTTTGGCGTTGGCCGTGCAAGACCTCCATGAAGGGTTGCGTCACGGTCGTTGCGGTCGAGGACGAATGTGCCAAAGCGGCGATCCTTGCGGCTCAGAGCACGATTCCGAAAAGTGGAAACCGGTTTTCGGAGAAGATCGTGCTCAAAAAAATGACAAGCGACGGGTTTGATTCAACACGGTCGGATCAAACCCCGGAAGCATCGACGGTTACGCCGGCCCGGCGTCGGTGGCGAGGCCGACAGCCCATAGCGCGAAGGCATAGACCACGGCAACCTCATCGAGCCGGTCGAAGCGGCCCGACGCGCCGCCATGGCCCGCGCCCATGTTAGTGCGCAACAGCACCGGTCCGCCGTCCTGCATGGTGGCGCGCAGCCTTGCTACCCATTTCGCCGGTTCCCAATAGGTGACGCGCGGATCGGTGAGCCCGCCCATCGCGAGGATTGCCGGATAGTTCTTCGCCGCGACATTCTCGTAAGGCGAATAGGAGAGGATGGAGCGGAACGCCGCCTCGCTGGTGACGGGGTTGCCCCACTCCGGCCATTCCGGCGGCGTCAGCGGCAGCGTGTCGTCGCGCATGGTGTTGAGTACGTCGACGAACGGCACTTCCGCAACGATGCCGGCGAACAGGTCGCCGGCGCGGTTGGCGACCGCGCCCATCAACATGCCGCCGGCGCTGCCGCCGTGGCCGACAATGCGCTTCGCCGATGTATACTTCGCATCGATCAGCGCGCGGGCGCTCGCAGCGAAATCGTCGAAGGTGTTGGGCTTCTTCTCGCGCTTGCCGTCGAGATACCAGCCCCAGCCCTTGTCGGAGCCGCCGCGAATATGCGCGATGGCATAGACGAAGCCACGATCGACCAGCGATAGCCGGTTGGTCGAAAACGACGCCGGAATCGAAAGACCATAGGAGCCGTAGCCGTAGAGCAGCAGCGGTGCGCTGCCATCGAGCGCGGTATCCCGGCGATGCAGCAACGATACCGGCACCTGCGCGCCGTCCTGCGCGGCCGCCATGATGCGCGTGGTGACGTAATCGGCCGGGTTGTGTCCGGAGGGAACATCCTGTCGCTTGCGGAGCACGCGTTCGCGGCTGACCATGTCGTAGTCGTAGACTTCCGATGGCGTCGTCATCGACGAATAGGAGAAGCGCAGATTGGTGGTGTCGAACTCGTAGCCGCCGTGGGTGTCGAGCGAGTAAGCGGCTTCGTCGAAGGCGATGCTGTGCTCGTTGCCGGAAGTCAGATCGCGGATCACGATGCTCGGCAACGCGTTCGCGCGTTCCAGCCAGACCAGATGCCGCGCATACAATTCGAAGTCGATCAGGTAGACGCCGGGACGATACGCAATCAGATCGCGCCAATTCTCGCGCGACGGCGATTGAAGCGGCGCGGTGACGATCTTGAAGTCGATGGCGTCATCGGCATTGGTGAGAATGAACAACTCATCGCCGCGATCGCCGAGGGAATATTGCACGCCCTCCTCGCGCGCCGCGACGAGCCGGGGCGGGGTGTCGGGATTGGCGAGGTCGAGCAACCACTGCTCCGAGGTTTCATGGTCACCGCCGGCGATCACACCGAAGCGGCCGCTGGCGCTCTCGTGAATATGGGTGAACCAGCCGGAGTCTTTCTCTTCATAGACGAGTTTGTCGTCCGCCTGCTGTGTGCCGAGCCGGTGCAGGAAGACCTGCATCGGCCGATGGTTGTCGTCGAGCTTGACGTAGAAGAAGGAGCGCGAGTCCTTGCACCACACCACGCCGCCGTCGGTCTGCTCAAGGACGTCGGGGAGATCCTGTCCGGTCGCCCAGTCGCGTACGCGGATGGTGAAGTATTCCGAGCCGCGGGTATCGGCGCTCCACGCTTCCAGCGTGTGATCCCAGCAATGGCTGGCGTCGCCGAAATTGAAGTAATCGGTGTCCTTCGCCAGCGCGTCGCCATCGAGGATGGTTTCCTCCTTGCCGCCGTCACGCGGCGTGCGCACGAAGATCGCGTGCTGGCCGCCCTCGCGATATTTGCGGAAATAGGCGAACGGCCCATCCTTTGACGGCACGCTGGAATCATCTTCCTTGATGCGGCCGCGCATTTCGCCGACGAGGTGGCGTTGCAGGCTGTTGGTGCCGCCGAGCACGCTCTCGGTATAGGCGTTCTCGGCGTCGAGATAGGTGCGGATGTCGGCGGGCAGCACGCTCGGATCGTGCAGCACCTCCTGCCAGTTGTCCGCTTTCAGCCAGGCGTAGTCATCGGTCAGTGTGGTGCCGTGGAGCGTGAAGGATTGCGGTCGCCTGTCGGCGAGTGGAGCTTTGGTCGTGATGTCGTTCATGAATGCGCTCGCCTGTTTATGCGCTCACGGCGTCGGCCAGCGAGCGGATTGCGGCGGCGGTGCCGCCTTCGCCGTGCGGAATGCGCAGCGCACGCAACGCCATCTCCACCACGCCGAGCGTGCCGAGAATCATCGGTGCGTTGACGTGACCCATATGCGCGATGCGGAACGCCTTGCCGGAGAGATCGCCGATGCCGGTGCCGAGCACCACGCCGCACTTCTCCTTGCAATAAGTCTGCAACGCCACCGGGTCGTAACCGGTGCTGACGCGGACGGTGCTGACGGTGTCGGAGCGCTCTGCTGCGTCGAGGATGTTGAATTCCAGCACGTCGCCCTGCGCCCAGGTTTCGACCGCGCGGCGCACCGCGCGCGCCAGCAGGCGATGCCGGGTG
>JAFKKM010000120.1 GCA_017305555.1 Hyphomicrobiales bacterium
TACCTCTGGTGGAGCTGTTGTCGCGCCAGCGGCAGTGCAGCATAGCTATGTACGGACGGGATAACCGCTGAAAGCATCTAAGCGGGAAACCCACCTCAAAACGAGTATTCCCTTGAGAACCGTGGAAGACGACCACGTTGATAGGCCGGGTGTGGAAGTGCGGCAACGCATGTAGCTTACCGGTACTAATCGTTCGATTGGCTTGATTGCTCTCATTTTCAATGTCCATGCGCATTCGCGCGTGCGATGTGAAGACCGCAGATTGCTTCGTATCTATGTCCTTCGCCGGCCTGGTGGTTTTAGCGAGGAGCTTGAACCCGATCCCATCCCGAACTCGGCCGTTAAACTCCTCTGCGCCAATGGTACTATGGCTTAAGCCCTGGGAGAGTAGGTCGCTGCCAGGCCTGCCAAGGACATAGCTTTCCTCTTATCGATGAACGATCAAAACGCCGCCTCCTCTGGGAGGCGGCGTTTTTTATTGTCTGCGGTCCAGTTGTGATCAGGTCTGCTGTGATGGTTCGACGTGTGGTCGCTACGTTGAGGACGTCCATCATTGGGTGTTGGTGGTAAGCGAAGTTATTCCGCCATGATTTATCGGCACGAATCGTAACGTGCGGACGTTGATGGCGACGATTCGAACTTTCCCGCTCGCTGCTTGTTCGCGGTCCATGCCGTTTTCACCGAGGAAACATTCCATGCGCGTCCGGTTTCGTCGTCCGATCGTCGCTTTGCTTGCCGCCGCCGGGTTGTCCGTGTCTGTCGCCGTCATTTCCGGACATGCGGCATTTGCTCAAACCCAACCCCCGACGCCGGCGGATACCCCGCAAGGGTCGAGCGGTGCCGTGTCGTCCGATAGCGACCGGCAACTGCGTCAGGTGACGTTGACCGACAAGATGATCGAAGGCGTGCTCGCGTCACAGAAGGAATTCGACGCGATCGCGGAGAAGCTGCCGGAGACCGCACCGGAGAAGCCGGATCCCAAGGTCACGGCGCAATTCGAGGCGGTCGCCAAGAAGTATGGTTTTGCGAGCTACGACGAATACAACGACGTGGTCGACACCATCGGCCTGGTGCTCGGCGGCTTCGATCCCGTAACGAAGAAATATGTCGGCGCCGACAATGTGATTCGTGGCCAGATCGCCGCGGTTGAGGCCGACAAATCGATTCCCGACGAGGATCGCAAGCAGGCGCTCGAGCAGTTGAACGATGCGTTGAAGGCGCCGGTGCCGCCGATCGAGAACAAAGCGAATATCGAGCTGGTGACGAAGTATTACGACAAGCTCAACGCCACGCTGCAACAGGGCGAATAGTTTCGCCAAGAGAAGCGAGACGCGTCGACGTTCTACGCATCCTTCGCGAATCGCGCTTCCATCGCGCGCCGGATCGCTACTGTCTCGTTCGACGAATCGATTTCGACATCGTTCCAGGTCACCACGTCACCGTGCGCGATATCGCGCGTGAGTTTGACATGATGCGCGAGGCCGATTGGCAACGCGCCGACTTTCAGGCTGTCGCGCGCCGGCATCAGTTTGCCCCACACGGTGTAGCCGCCTTCGCCGTCAAGCATCTCACCGGCCTTGAGGTCGCGCTTGGCGACGGCGGCGACATCGCCGCGAAAGCCGCGCGGCTGTCCGGTCGGCTCACCGCGCAGCGCGGCTGACAGCACGGAGATGTTCAGCTCGAGCCCGATCAGGTGATAGGGCTTGTACATCGCCGCGTATCGTCCGCTGGCATCGGTTTTCAGTCCGTATTGCTTGAAACAGTCGGCAGCGTAATCGTTCGGCGCCTCCAGCACGACATAGACGCCCCAGCGTAGGTCGCGAAATACCGGCCTCCCGTCGCGCTCCACCGACGACACCACCTCCACCATGCCGGCGGAATCCAGTATGCCGCCTCGATCGCGCGGCCGCATGATGTGCGGCAGATCGTCGACGCCGCACGCAGGAAATTTCAATCCCGCCTCCGGGACATCGAGCCCGGTCGCATTGGCGATCGCCGCCATCTCGATGGCGGACTTGGTGCCGTCGAGGAAGGAGTTGAACATCTGCGGATTCATCCCGGCGGATTGCGCTTCGGCCGCGGTCAGCCCGTAGTGCTGCCACACGTCCTTCGGCGTCACGTCGTGATAGATCGGCAGATATTTTGTGCCCTTGCCGGCGGCGACCACCTTGAAGCCGGTAGCGCGCGCCCAGTCGACCATCTCGGCGGTCAATGCCGGCTGATCGCCATAGGCCAGCGAGTAAACCACGCCGGCGTTACGGGCTTCTTCCGCCAACAGCGGTCCTGCGAGCACGTCGGCTTCGACATTGACCATGACGATGTGCTTGCCGGCCGCGATCGCCGCGCGGGCGTGACGGATGCCGACGGCGGGATTGCCGGTGGCCTCGACAACCACCTCAATGCCACTGTCCTTGATAGCGGTCATACCGCCGGTCGTGAATTTTGTTGCGTCGATCAGCGCGCGATCCCACCCCACGGTGCGGCACGCCTCGCGCGCGCGATCCGGATCGAGATCGACGATGGTTGCGACGTCGAGGCCCGGCGTATGCGGCACCTGCGCCAGGAACATCGAGCCGAATTTGCCGGCGCCGATCAGCGCGACGCGCACAGGCTTGCCCGCCTCGTGGCGGGCTTGCAGGAAGTGGTGAAGGTTCATCGTGATGTCCGTGTGATACCGGCAGTCTCACCTCTCCCCGAAAGGGAGAGGCAGATTGCCTTCAGGCAAATCGGGTGAGGGTCATGCATCGCCGGTTCGGCGAGGGACTCCCACTCTAGCTCTCCTCATTCGGGGGAGGAAGCAGGCGTTACTCTGCGGCCTGACGCGGAGCGCGCGCAAGGCGAGTCAACGCATCGTCCGGCACCGTCTCGATCGGACGGAAATCGCGATGCGCGATGAATTCCGGCCGGGTCGGCGTGCGGATGTAGTTCGAAACCGCGTTGAGCGTCAGATAAACGATCTTGCGCGGAAACGGCGTGATGTTGCCGGCCGAGCCGTGGACCAGGTTGCCGTGGAACATCAACATGCCGCCGGGCTTGCCGGTCGGCGCGACGATGCCGCCCTGTGCGACCAGCCGCGTGACGGTCGCTTCGTCGAGAGTCCATAGCGGATAGGACGTGGTGGCGAGATCGTGCGCGGCTTCGAGATCACCTGCGGTCTGGCTGCGCGGCACCAGCATCAGCGGGCCGTTGATCGGCATCACTTCGTCGAGGAAGATCGCGATGTTCATCGCGCGCGGCTCCGGCATGCCGTCGTCGCGCTTCCACGTGCCGTAGTCCTGATGCCATTGCCACACGTCGCCGGTGAAGGCGGATTTGGCGTTGATCTTGAACTGATGCATGTAGACTTTCTCGCCGAACACCTGCTCGATCGGTTCGATCATGCGCGGATGCGCGCCGAGCAGGCCGAAAGCCTCGTTGTAAAGATGCGCTGCAAAGGCCGTGCGCGGCGCGCCACTCTTTTCGCGCCAGACTTCCGGCCGCTGCTGATCGTAGATCGCGATGGCCTCGCGGCGCAGCAGTTCGACCTCTTCCGCAGTGAAGAGTTCAGGCAGAAGCAGCCAGCCTTCGGTGTGAAAATGGTCGAGTTGGTCCGGGGTCAGTTTCATCGCGCGTCCTCCGTTGATTTGTTGTTGCGGTGTCAGGCGGCCTGGCTTGCGGTGGCGAGGCGCTGCTCGGTGAATTGTCCGGCCGTGACGGCATGAGCACGAGCAGCCGCTTCCGCGCCGTCGGCGTCGCCTTTGAGGATGCACGCCGCGATGGCCTCGTGTTCGGTCCAGGCGCTGGCGCGATAGCCGAGTTCGGCGAGCACCGTCGCCATCGAGCGGCGCATATGCGGCCACTGCGCGCTGACGGTTTCCTCGATCGCGGGGTTTCCGGAGAGGCGATAGATGGCGCGGTGAAAATCGACATCGCAGGCAATCAGGATCGCGAGCGACGTGGTGTCGTCGGCGTCGCGTCCGGTCTGCAACGCGCGCTCCAGTTCGGCCCGGCCGATGGCGTTGCTGCCGATGCGCGATGCCGCAAGGCGGGCCGCGAGGCCATCGACGGCACCGCGGACTTCGTAAAGCTGCCGGATCCGCGTCGGATCGAGCCGGGTGACTTGAAAGCCTTTGCGGCCACTCTCGGCGACCAGTCCCTGTTGATGCAGCAGATGCAGCGCATGGCTGACCGGCTGGCGCGACACGCCAAGTCGCTCCGCCAACTCCGCCTGTCGGATGCGATGGCCGGGCGGCAGCGTGCGATCGACGATGGCGTCGAGGATCCGGCCATAAACCTGGTGAATGAGATTGGGCGTGAGATCGACAGGGATCATGGCGCTCTCTAAAAGGAATTCGGAATTCCGAATTCGTTAAAGCTAGGCGCGATTGTTCGAGCTGTCAAATCGTAAGGCGACCTGTCAAATCGTAAGGATTGACGTCAGTGGGCTCCCGGAAGCCGGAGCGAGCGAACTTATCGCGATGCCGGCACCGTCCGTCGTTCCAACCCGAGCTGGAACGACGGTTTGCGCGGAAAAGCAACGGAGCAAGCGTATGAGACGCCGCTCTCGTTGGATTCAGAAAGTGAATGAGCCTCTGCACGACCGCGAAAGCGGAAACGCTCTCTCGAAGAATTATTTGGCTGATGTTTGGGAAGGACTGGTGCCGCAAGAGGGATTCGAACCCCCGACCCCGTCATTACGAATGACGTGCTCTACCAGCTGAGCTATTGCGGCGAACCATCGGCGGCGGCGACAAACTCCCGACGCGCAGGAGCACCTGATATCGGGCGGCAGGGAGCTTGGCAAGAACCTGTGCAGCCGACATTTGCATCGTCGTCGGCGCGGATCGCCAACGATTCAACAGTTCGTTGAAATCAAATCGCTTTCCGCTGCGACGGAAGATCGCTTATCCGCCAAGGCGGGAGAGGAAACCGCGCCAGCCGCCGGCTTGCGTGGTCCGAGGCTGGTTCGGCTCGCCGTATTCGTCCAGTTCCAGGTCTTCGTCGACGCCGGGGTCGTCCGGAGCTCGGGTCAGGGGAATCACCGCCGGAATGGCGGTCGCGTTGCCTTTCTCCGGGAGTTGTCGGGAGCGGAACAGCGGCCCCGGAGCCGGAGATGCGTTCGGGCTGGGGGAGGCCGCGGCGGCTGGAGGCTCCGTGGCTGCGGACGCCATCGGTGCAGTCTCGGCAGCGGGACTGGCGACGGGGGGCGAATTTGGCGTCGATGCCGATGGGTTGTTCGGCGCGGTGGCTGCCGGCAAGGCTGCCAGCCCGTCCTTGGTAGCCGGATCGCGCTCGTCAGCTTCGACCACCAGCGCAGTGTGTGAATCGGCGGGCAGAGCCGCCAGCGGCATCTGCCACTGGAAGGCGTCGAGCCGCCCGGTCAGCGGCGACACTGGCCGCCAGTGATCGGAGACGTAGCCATCGGCAGTCCATACCGGATCGTGCAGGGCGCGCACCGCGCGCATC
>JAFKKM010000034.1 GCA_017305555.1 Hyphomicrobiales bacterium
ATACGCCGACACCTTCAACCCGCGACGGGATCTGCCGCTGCGCTCAATGGCCAGCTCCGCGTCAGCCCCCGTCGCTCACTCCGCCCAGATGGGCAAAACCAACCGTCAGAGTCTCCATCACGCTGGATAGAAGTTGGGGGCAACGTCACCTGCGGTGTAATGAAGTGTCGTCAAATCGTTTCCCCTTAGGTGATGAATGCCCCCAGCACCCGTCGCCCGAGACGCCACCGGCGTCCCATGCAGATTAACGTATGTTTACGTTTGGGGCAGGAATCTTGGTCCGATCAGGCGTAACCGAGGGATTATTGTGTTGAAAACTGGGGCACCTATTAGTTGCACGGCTATTAGTTGCGCTGCAGTTAGTTTCGCCTGCGATTGGCTTATCAAGCGCTTTCTTCCAACAGCATCAACGATCTGAGTGAGACGTGACAGCGCGGCGGTTGTGCGTACCGCGGCGTACGACTTTGCAACTATTGTCCGGCGGGATGCGCGTGCTTACTGCGGACGACGGCACGTTGGAGGCTCAGATCCTTCCCTTCGCGCTCGTATTCGTTTCGGCGATCGTGGCCGGGTACGCACCGATACTTATTACTTATCGAGGCGGCGGCTCTACCGCCGTGAGCGGTACGCCGTCGTTCGCGGCCTGCCCTACGCCCCGTATCCGAATCGTCGCCACCGATCGCCCGAACCGCCCAGGAGAGAAGGATTTCAGAACGCCGATCGACAGGCCCAAAAGCAATGGGCCATGCAAAAGCATGGCCCAGCCGAAGTAATTGATTCCGATTTAAACTTGATCCATCGATTTTGTCACGCATCGACGGGCATCGGTGGATCGTTAGCAGGTCCTAGTAGCGATAGTGATCGGCCTTGTATGGGCCTTCCTGCTTCACGCCGATGTAGTCGGCCTGGTCCTTGCGCAGTTCGGTGAGATTCACGCCGATCTTGGCGAGGTGCAGGCGCGCGACCTTTTCGTCGAGCGACTTGGGCAACACGTAGACTTCCTTCTTGTACTTGCCGTCCTTGTTGTTGGCGAACAGCTCAATTTGCGCCAGCGTCTGGTTGGTGAACGACGCCGACATCACGAACGACGGATGGCCCATCGCGTTGCCGAGATTCACGAGACGACCTTCCGACAGCATGATGATGCGGTGCTTGTCGGGGAATTCGATCTCGTCGACCTGCGGCTTGATGTTGGTCCACTTCAGATTCTTCAACGACGCGATCTGAATCTCGTTGTCGAAGTGACCGATGTTGCAGACGATGGCACGATCCTTCATCGCGCGCATATGCTCGATGGTGATGATGTCCTTGTTGCCGGTCGCGGTGACGAAGATATCGGCCTGCGGGGCCGCCTCTTCCATCGTTACGACCTGATAGCCTTCCATCGCTGCCTGCAACGCGCAGATCGGGTCGATCTCGGAGACCATCACCCGGCAGCCGGCCTGGCGCAGCGACGCCGCCGAACCCTTGCCGACGTCACCGAAGCCGGCGACCATCGCCACCTTGCCCGACATCATCACGTCGGTACCGCGGCGGATGCCGTCCACCAGCGATTCACGACAGCCGTAGAGATTGTCGAACTTCGACTTGGTGACGCTGTCATTGACGTTGATGGCCGGCCACAGCAACGTGCCGGCCTTCTGCATCTCGTACAGACGATGCACGCCTGTGGTGGTCTCTTCCGAGACGCCCTTGATGCTATCGGCAATCCCCTTGAAATAGCCCTTCGGCTTTTCCTTGAGCTGCTTCTTGAGCAGCGCGAAGAACACTTCCTCTTCCTCGGAGCCCGGCTTATCGAGGAACGCCGCGTCGCCATTCTCGGCGCGCAGGCCGAGATGGACGTACATGGTAGCGTCGCCGCCATCGTCCAGGATCATGTTCGGATGGCCACCGCCATGCCAGTCGAACAGCTTCGCGGTGTAGTCCCAATAGTCCTTCAGGCTCTCGCCCTTCACCGCGAACACCGGAATGCCGGCGGCGGCGATCGCCGCAGCGGCGTGATCCTGCGTCGAATAGATGTTGCACGACACCCAACGGATATCGGCGCCGAGTGCCGCCAGCGTCTCGATCAGCACACCGGTCTGAATCGTCATGTGCAGCGAACCGGCGATGCGTGCGCCCTTCAACGGCTGCTTCGGGCCATACTCCTCGCGCGTGGCCATCAGGCCCGGCATTTCGGTTTCGGCCAGCGACAGTTCCTTGCGGCCGAAGTCGGCGAGCCCGATGTCGGCAACGATATAATCGGTGCCGGCGGAAGGTGCTTTCGCGGTAGCAGTGGTCATGGTGATGTTCCTTATTCGAAGCGCGCGACTGAAATCATCCGACACGCTGTTTGTCTCGTCATGCCCGGCCTTGTGCCGGGCATCCACGTCTTAAACTTTGGCGCTCAAGACGTGGATGGCCGGGACACCTGCTACGAAGACGCGCTTCGCGCTTTAGCCCGGCCATGACGTCCTGAGTAATTCCGGGCTTCGCTCACACCGCCTTCTTCAGCGTCTCGGCTAGGTCGGTCTTTTCCCAGGAGAAGCCGCCATCGGCATCCGGCGTGCGGCCGAAATGACCGTAGGACGAGGTGCGCGCATAGATCGGCTTGTTGAGATCGAGATGCTTGCGGATGCCGCGCGGCGTGAGGTCCATCGATTCCGCGACTGCCTTCTCCAGCTTGTCCTCGGAAACCTTTCCGGTGCCGTGGGTGTCGATATAGATCGACAGCGGCCGCGCCACGCCGATGGCGTAGGCGAGTTGCAGCGTCGCCTTGTCGGCGAGACCGGCCGCAACGATGTTCTTGGCGAGATAGCGCGCGGCGTAAGCGGCCGAGCGGTCCACCTTGGTCGGGTCCTTGCCGGAGAATGCGCCACCACCATGCGGGGCCGCACCGCCGTAAGTATCGACGATGATCTTGCGGCCAGTGAGACCGCTATCGCCATCGGGACCGCCGATGAAGAATTTCCCGGTCGGGTTGATGTGCCAGATGGTCTTGCCGTTGATCCAGCCTTCCGGCAGCGCCGCACGAACGTAGGGCTCGACGCGTTCGCGCACCTGGTTCGAGGTCATGTCCTCGATCAGATGCTGATGCGAAACGACGATCTCGCGCACGCCGATCGGCTTGCCGTTTTCGTATTGCACCGTCACCTGGCTCTTGGAGTCGGGGCCGAGCACCTTCTCCTTGCCGGAGTGACGCGCTTCGGAAATCAACCGCAGAATCTTGTGCGCGTAGTGGATCGGCGCCGGCATCAGTTCCGGCGTCTCATTCGTGGCATAGCCGAACATGATACCCTGATCGCCAGCGCCCTCTTCCTTGTTGGTGCCGGGCTGCAACGCATCGACGCCCTGAGCGATGTCGGCCGACTGCGGATGCAGCAGGATCTCGACGTCGGCGGTCCTCCAGTGGAAGCCGTCCTGCTCGTAGCCAATGTCTTTGATGGCGTCGCGGATCACCTGCTCGATGTGATCGTTGGTAACGCTCGAAGGCCCGCGCGTTTCGCCGGCGACAACAACCTTGTTGGTGGTGGTCAGCGTTTCGCACGCGGCGCGGATCGCCCACGGATCAATGCCGGCTTTCGGTCCCTCGCGGAAAAACAGATCGACGATTTCGTCGGAGATCCGATCGCAAACCTTGTCGGGATGACCTTCGGAAACGGATTCACTGGTGAACAGATAAGACGCGCGCATCAAACAACCTCTTGTCATCCGCTCCCCATGAGC
Source organism: Hyphomicrobiales bacterium (assembly GCA_017305555.1). Taxonomy (GTDB): domain Bacteria; phylum Pseudomonadota; class Alphaproteobacteria; order Rhizobiales; family Xanthobacteraceae; genus 62-47. The sequence goes on from JAFKKM010000034.1 coordinate 3,706, forward strand.
GGCTTTTTCCATGTTTTCCTGAAGTGTCAGTCGCGACGGCGCGAGATGACGTAGGATTCGTCGTAAAACCACAGCCCGTTATGCTTGCGCAGAACGTCACGCGTGGCCTCGAGATAGCCGCCGCTTTGGGTAATCTCCGTCAGGCGGTCATCTTCGATCTGGGCGACATAAACCGCCGCATTCCAGGCTGCGAATGCCGTCGAGGTGCCGATCGGACCGGTGACCTCGTGAGGCAGCGCTTCCATATCATATCGGAAGATCGAGCGGCTATCAGAATAGGCATTAAAATTGAGGTCACGCGCAGCCGATCCCAACTCGTATTTGACGGCGCGCAACAGCTCATGACGGTTGACCGGAAACGGATTTTCCCCCGGCCACACCGCCTGGACAATTTCCATCCCCGGATCGCTGCCATGCGAATGAATTCCTATCATTCGACCGCCGGGCCGCAGCGCGCGGGCGAGCGGCGCGACGATGCGTTTGGCCCGGAACGCTTCCGAGGATTTCGCACGGTAGGGTTGCGAGGCGATAATCAGATCGAAATTGGCCTCGGCCCGGCCGGCGCGCGGGATCACCGAATCGAGCAGGAACTGGTGATCCTCGCGATAAAGAATCAGCGCAACCGGGCGCTCGTAGACCGGCATTCCGGATCGCTCGCTGACGCCGGCGCGCCAGTTTTCCTGGAGGAACGGCTGCAATTCGGCGATCTGCGCCTCGAACTCACCGGCGGACTGGCCGCGCAGCGGCACTTCGCGCCAGACCATGCCGGCGGCCGCCGCCGCGGCGCGCGGCGCCAGCCACGGGGCCTCAGCGTAGTGCATGTTGGTCAGTACAAACACCGTGGAAGGATGCTCGAACAGCCGATCCGGCAACTTGTCGAGCGTCAACTTGACGTCCTCGAGGCTTAACTCCTTGCCAGCGACATAAAACGGCATGTGTGGGAAACGGCCATGCATCGCCCGCAGCACCCGTGCCAGCACGGTGCCGTCCCCGCAGCCGGCGTCGAACAATCGCAATGCTGGCGGCCGCGGATGGATGCTGCCCAGTTCCATCGCGATGCGGTCGGCGATCACTCGCTTCTCGCTACAGGTGTGGACGAACAGCAGATATTTCTGCCGGTTCTCAAAGAAGCGGAAATTGGCGCGCGGATCGCGCCGCTCGATCGGCGCATCCAACTCGCGCGGCGGCACCACACCGCCCGGCGTGTTGGTCGCGATGTAGAGCTGGATCCGCTCCAGCGTGTCGATGGTGATGCGCTTGCCCTCGCGTAGCCGCGCCACCAGCTTGCCGTCGTTCACCGCACGGCGGCCGAAGGTCGATTCCGCCATCTCCACCTGACGGCAGAAGTCGGTGATCTGGCCGAGCAACTGATCGTGTTTCATGCGGGATGCGCGGTGGGACGGTTGTGAGTGGGCAGAATTTGTGGGCAGAAACAGTTTAGTGAAAGGCTTCTACCACCATCTTCCCACAATGAAAACCCGGATTCCACGACCATCGTGGTCTTGAAAACCGCCGCGTCCGGCGCATCGTTGAAAAAGGCGATGGCGGAGCGTCTGCCATGTCACATCCGGGCAGGTCACCTCGTCATGATCACGATACCATCGTTACAAACTCAGGAGTTCCCTCATGACCCAGCGTATTCAGGACCCCTTCAAGATCGCTCCGGAGCCGATCAAGGCCCTCGTCGCGGTCGAGACCGCGATCAAGGCCAGCGGCCTCGATCATAGCCTAATCGAACTGGTGAAGCTGCGCGCCTCGCAGATCAACCAGTGCGCTTATTGCATCCACATGCACGCTACCGATGCCCGCAAGGCCGGCGAGACCGAGATGCGCATCTATCTCCTTAGCGCCTGGCGCGAGTCCTCGCTCTACAGTCCGCGCGAACGTGCCGCGCTGGGCTGGACGGAAGCCCTGACGCTGATCTCCGAAACCGGTGCGCCGGACGAAGACTACGAAGCGGTGAAGCGTGAGTTTAGCGAAGCCGAACAAGTCAACCTCACGATGCTGATCGGCACTATCAACGCCTGGAACAGGTTCGCCATCGGCCTGCGTGCAGCGCATCCGAAGGAAGCGGCGCGTGTCGCGGCGGCCTGACAACGCAACGGCGATTTTCGAGGCGCAGCGACCGCGGTTGCTGCGCCTCGCCTATCGGATGCTCGGCTCAGTTAGCGAAGCCGAAGACGTCGTGCAGGACGCATGGCTGCGCTGGCAGCGCTACGATCGCACCGATATCCAGTCGCCGCCCGCCTTCCTGTCGCGCGTGGTGACGCGGCTTTGCCTCGATGCTATGAAATCCGCCCGTGTGCGGCGCGAAACCTATTTCGGCACCTGGCTGCCCGATCCGATCGCCGAGGCGCCCGACGAGGCTGAGCACGACGACGATCTCACGCTCACGCTGATGATGGCGCTCGAGCGGCTTTTGCCGCTGGAGCGTGCGACGTTTCTGTTACACGACGTCTTCGGCGTCGGGCTCGACGAGGTCGCGAGCACGCTAGGCCGCGAACCGCCGGCAGTGCGGCAACTGGCGGTCCGTGCACGCAAGCATGTGCAGGAAGCGCGGCCGCGCTTTCCAGTGGCAAGTGATGAGGGCGAACGGATCGCGGCTGCCTTTTTCGACGCTACCCGACAGGGTGACGTGCAGGCGCTCAGTCGATTGCTGGCGAAGGATGTCGTCCTGAAATCGGACGGCGGCGGCAAGGTACTCGCGTTCCGCAATCCGATCTTTGGCCTCGCGCGCGTACTGCGGCTCTATCGCGGTATCACGCGCAAATATGGCGCCGTGTCACTCTCATCGTTCCGGCCGCTGCGGATCGACGGCCTGCCGGGATACATCAGCCGCGAGCGAGACGTGGTGCAGACCACTGCGCTGGAAATCGAGAACGGATTGATCACGCGGATCTACATCACGCGCAATCCGGACAAGCTTGAGCGCATCAGGACGCTGCTCGACGCAGCGCCCTCGACGCCACACTGACCGACAGGCAGTGCCTATACCTGAATGCGAGGTTCCTTATGAGCGGCCGAAGACGGCGCGAACCGTCCACGTCCGTCCCGCGCGCATGATCTGCATCGTCATATGCAGCAGATTGCCGCGCTCGATCAGGTGAATGGCAAACGGCAGGTCAGCAAGCTTTCCTGCTCGTGCATGATCCCACCACCCCTCACCATGCGCGGCAGCCAGACCGCCCTCGACGGCGCCAGTTACCTCGGCAGTCCAGCCGTTACTTGCGATCACCGTCAGGACGCGTCCCATGCCGGAGATTTTGATCCGGCATGAAGGACACTTGCCGGCGCTGGATTCAAGCTGCCGCCAGCCGCCGACCCAATGCCCGACTTGAGCGGTCGCCGGGCTCATCCCGGCGACAAACATCAATACGATGAGAGCACAGCAAAACGACGTCCCGCTCCACAGAGCGTCCGCCATGCGGTGCCCCTCCGTCACCCCCACACGTCCTTCGCGACGTTGACGGCGAGCGTGAGCTTGGCCCACTGCTCGTCTTCCGAGAGCACGTTGCCCTCCTCCGTCGAGGCGAAGCCGCACTGCGGCGACACCGCAAGCTGCTCCAGCGGCGCGAACTTGGCGGCTTCCCGCAAGCGGCGCTCGATGTCGGCCTTGTTTTCCAACTCGCCGAATTTCGACGTAATGACGCCGACCACGACCACCTTGTTGCCCTTCGGCAGGAAACGCAGCGGCTCGAAACCGCCGGCGCGATCGGAATCGTATTCGAGGAAGTAGCCGTCGTAGTTGATCTTGCCGAGCAGCGTTTCCGCCACCGGCTCGTAGCCGCCGGACGAAATCCAGGTCGAGCGGAAATTGCCGCGACAGACATGCGTGGTGATGGTCATATCGGCCGGACGCTCAGCGATGGCGTAGTTGATGACGCGTGCGTAAATCTCCTGCAATCCGTCCGGATTGTCGCCGCGCTCGCGCGACTTCTTCAGTTCTTCCTGCGAGCAGAGATAAGCCCACACGGTATCGTCGAACTGCAAATAGCGGCAGCCCGCGTCGTAGAACGCCTTCACCGCCTTGCGATAGGTCTTGCCGAGGTCTTCGAAGAACGGCTCGAGGTCGGGATAAACCTCCTTCGAGATCAGGTTGCGACCGCCGCGGAAGTGCAACACCGCTGGCGAGGGAATCGTCATCTTGGCGGTGACGCCTGCCGCATCGGCGTGCTTCTTCAGAAAGCGAAAGTGGTCGAGCATCGGATGGGTATCGGGAAAATCGATCTTGCCGACGACACGCACCGCATCGTGGCGGGTCTGAACGCCCGCGAACTGAATGCCGAGTTCCGGGTGGAACAGTTCGCAGCCGACCAGATCCTTGAGGAAATCGAAGTGCCACCAGGAACGGCGAAACTCGCCATCCGTCGCAAGCTTCAAGCCGATCGACGCCTGCTTGTGCACGACCTTCTCGATCTCGCTGTCCTCGATCTTACGCAGGTCGTCCGCCGAAATCTCACCCTTCTCGAGTTTGGCGCGCGCCTCCTTGATGCGCGGCGGGCGCAACAGGCTGCCCACTTCATCGGCACGAAACGGCGGTTTTGTTCTTTGCATCAGTCTTACTCCCGAGATCGTATTGGACCGTTATCCGTCGCCGCGAACGTAGCGAAGCAATTCCGCGACAACAAGCGTGTTACGCCTTTCCTCCGACGCCGAGAAAACGCTCCAGCGGCGCGGCATCTGCCTGCAAGGCAGCGCTCGTAGCTTCGTGGACAATAGTTCCGCGATCAAGAATGACAACGCGGTCGGCAAGGCGAAGGATCTTGTGGGCGTTCTGCTCGACGATGATCGAACAGATGCCGCCGGCGCGGGTTATCTCGCCGAGCGCCGCCAGCAATTCATCGACGATAATCGGAGCCAGCCCTTCGGTCGGCTCATCGAGCAACAGCACCTTGGGATTGAGCGTCAGCGCGCGGCCGACCGCCAGCATCTGCTGCTCGCCGCCGGAGAGTTGATTGCCGAAATTCTTGCGCCGCTCCTTCAGACGCGGAAACATCGTGTAGACCCGTTCCACGTCCCACGGGCCGGGCTGCGCTACCGCCGTCATGTTTTCTTCCACGGTGAGTGAGCGGAAAATGTTGCGCTCCTGCGGCACCCAGCCGATGCCGACGCGGGCACGCTGGTCCGAGCGCAACGATGTCAGATCGGTGTCGCCAAGGCGAATAGTGCCGCTAAAGCGCCGCGTGACCCCGACAATGGAATTGATCAGGGTGGTTTTGCCAGTGCCGTTACGACCGAGCAGCGCCAGCACTTCGCCGTCCGCGAGCCGCAAGGTCATGTCCGGCAGTACCACGGCTTCGCCGTAACCGGCCCGAAGATTTTCGATGCTCAATAGATCAGGCATCGGCACCCTCGCCGAGATAAACCGCCTTGACGCGCGGATCGTGCGCCACCTCATCCGGTGTGCCTTCAACCAGCAGCGCGCCGCTGACCAGCACCGAAATGCGATCGGCGAAGGAAAACACGAGATCCATATCGTGCTCGATCAGCAGCACCGTCACCTCGCGCGGCAAGCCGGCGACGGCGGCGAGGATTTCGTGACGCTCACTTTGCGGCACGCCGGCGGCCGGTTCGTCCAGCAACAGCACGCGCGGCTTGGTGGCGATGGCGAGCGCTATCTCCAGCAGACGCTGCTTGCCGTAGGGCAATGTGCCGGTCGGCTCATTCATCACATCGAGCAGATGGAAGCGTTCCAGCGTCTCCGCGATCTCGACATTGACGTTGGCGCGAGAGCCGAGCCGCCGCCACCAGTCGCCACCGTGGCCGAGCCGCTCCGACACCGCGAGCCCGATGGTCTCCAGCGGCGTCAGATCAGCGTAAAGCTGATTGATCTGGAAGGTTCGCGACAGTCCGCGCAACACCCGCGCCTGCACCGTGAGACCGGTGATGTCCGCGCCCTCCAGCATGATCTTGCCGCCGTTCGGCTTGATCACGCCGGTCAGGAGATTGATCACCGTGGTCTTGCCGGCGCCGTTGGGACCGATCAGCGCGTGACGCGCGCCAGCCGCGATCTTCAGCGACAAGTCGCGAGTGACGTGCAGGCCACCGAACTGCTTGTCGAGACCGATGGTTTCCAAGGCGAAGGTCATGACGCGCTCCGGCTGAGAGACGTCATCCGTCGCATCGCGAGACGAGGCAGCCACATTACGCCGCGATACATCCGCTCGCGGCCGATCAGGACAATCAGCACCAACACGAGGCCGATCCAGAACTGCCAGAACTGCGGCGTCCACGACGAGAACATGTCTTGCAGCACGCGAAAGACCACAGCGCCGATCAGGCCGCCGTAGAGATATCCGGCGCCGCCGATCACCAGCACCAGCAGCAAATCGGCAGAACGCTCGAACGAAAAGACGTCGAGCGACGCGAGCGCCGTCGTCTGCGTGAACAACGCCCCTGCGATCCCGGCATAGAACGCCGACAGCGTGTAGATTGCGATCAGGCGACGGTTGACCGGAATGCCGATGGCGGCGGCGCGCAGCGGGTTGTTGCGGATCGCACGCAGCGACAGACCGAACGGCGAATGCACGATCAGCCGCGCCAGCAGGAACAGCACGAACAACACCACAAGGCAGTAGATGAATCCGACCTTGCCGAAGATATCGAAGGAAAAGAGACCGAGGATCGGATCGATGACGATGCCTTGCAGGCCGTCGAAGCCGCCGGTGATATCGGAGAACTTGTTGGCGAGCTCGCGCAATAGCAGCGCGATACCGAGCGTCACCATCAACTGGCTCAATTCAGAGCCGCGGATCACCAGGAAACTGGTGGCAAACCCCAGCACCATCGCCGCACAGCCCGCAACCACCAGCGCCAGTATCGGCTCCTTGACGATGCCGTGCACCGCCAGCAGTCCGGCAGCATAAGCACCAACACCGAAGAAGGCCGCGTGCCCCAGCGAAACAATGCCGGCATAGCCGAGAATGAGATCAAGCGAGAGCGCGAACAGCCCGAGCCACGCCATCTCGGTGAGGATCAGGTAGCGATCGGAGAACACGAAGATCGCCGCAATCGCGATCAGCCAGAATGCGGTTTCGCCGTGCCCCCAACGGGCCCGCCGCAACGAAACTTCGCCGACGCCGTGATCCGCGCTCATGGCCGGCTCACCGTTGCGCCACGCGGCCGAACAGGCCGTTCGGACGCCAGATCAGGATCACGATCATCACCGTGTAGATGACGAAGGCGCCGAGCTTCGGCACATAGTATTTGCCGGCGACGTCGGCCACGCCGAGCAGCAGCGAGGCCAGGAATGGGCCAGTGATGGTTTGTGAACCGCCCACCGTCACCACGATCAGGAAGTAGATCATGAACTTGAGCGGGAAGTACGGATCGAGCCCGAGGATTTCCGCACCCAGCGCGCCGCCGAGCCCCGCGAGCCCGGAGCCGAATGCAAAGGTCAGCGCGAACACTTGCGGCACGTTGATGCCAAGACCCGAGGCGGCGCGCGGATCGTCCACCGCTGCGCGCAGGCGGCTGCCGAAGCGAGTGTTCGCCAATGTCAACTGAATGCCCAGCGTCAGCAGGCCGCAAATCACGATGATCATCAGCCGATAGCGACCGACGCCAATGCCGAAGATGTTGAACTGACCTTCGAGCATCGCCGGCAGATGGATGAAGATCTGCGACGATCCCATAATGTAGTCCACCACCGTCACCGCCATGAACACCAGCCCGATGGTGAATAGCACCTGATCGAGCGGATTGCGGTGATAGAGATGCTTGTAGAGCGTCTGCTCCATGACCAGGCCGATCAGCGCGCTGGCGATAAAGGCCATCGGCAGGGCGACGAAGAACGGCACGCCGGACTGGTTGACCAGCACCGCGCAGATATAGCCGCCGGCCATCGCGAACGCGCCGTGCGCAAGGTTGACGAAATTCATCAGCCCCAGCGTCACCGCCAGCCCGCACGACAACACGAACAGCAACATGCCGTAGGCAACGCCGTCGAACAGGATGGTGAGGAGTGCGGTCATGCGAATCTTTATGTGTTGTCATGGCCGGGCTTGTCCCGGCCATCCACGTTCAAGAACGACGGAAAGCAAAAAGACGTGGATGCCCGGCACAAGGCCGGGCATGACGGCCCTCTCGGTCGAGCAACCACCGAGGCCCCTACTTCTTCGTCTTGCCGGGGTCCTTGACGTCCTTGAAGGTCTCGAACTCGACGTTGTAAAGCTCGCCGTCCTTCTTCTCGACCTTGCGGATATAGACGTTCTGCACGATGTCGCGGGTTTCCGGATCGATCGAGATCGGGCCGCGCGGGCTTTCCCACGCCATGCCCTTCATCGCTGCGATCAGCGAGTCGCCGTCGGCCTTGCCGCCGGTCTTCTGCAGCGCAGCATAGATCAGGTGGATGCCGTCATAGCCGCCAACCGCCATGAAGCCCGGCCGCTGGTTGTAGGCCTTCTTGTAGGCCGCGACGAAATCCTTGTTCACCTGCGAGGGATGAGCCGCTGAATAGATGTGCGCCGTCACCGCGCCGAGCGCGGAATCGCCCATGCCGTTGAGCAGGTCGTCATCCATTACGTCGCCCGGCCCGATCACCTTGATGCCGCTCTTGTCGAGGCCGCGCTCGGCATACTGCTTCATGAAGTTGCCGCCCTGTCCGGCCGGCACAAACACGAACATCGCGTCCGGCTTGGCGTCCTTCATGCGTTGCAGGAACGGCGCGAAGTCCGGGTTGGCCAGCGGTACCTTGACTTCCTCGACGATCTGCCCGCCGCCGGCGGTGAAATGCTCCTTGAAGAATTTCAACGCGTCATGGCCCGGCGCGTAGTCCGAAGTCAGCGTCGCGACTTTCTTGATGCCGTTTTTCACTGCCCAGTCGCCGATAATGGTCGACGACTGCCCCAGCGTGAAACTGGTGCGCACGATATAGGGCGACTTCTCGGTGATGACCGACGTGCCCGCCGCCATGACGACTTCCGGCACCTTGGCTTGGGTCGCCAGCGGCGCGGCGGCGAAGGCCGCCGGCGTCACGCCGAAACCGGCGATAATGTTGACCTTGTCGTTGACGATCAACTCCTGCGCCAACCGCTTGGTGTTGTCCGGCACCGCGGCATCGTCCTTCAGAATGACTTCGATCTTTTTGCCGGCGACAGTGTCACCATGCTGCTGCATGTAGAGCTTGACGGCATTATCGATTTGCTTGCCGGTGGAGGCTTGGCCACCGGTCATCGGCACGATCAGGCCGATCTTGACCGTGTCCTGCGCCTGCGCGGCCAAGGCGGATGCGCCCAACAGCAAACCGGCGGCGGCTACTCGAAGCAACGTTTTTTGACGGATCGACATAAGCACTCCTCCCCTGAGCATCCGCTCTTGGACCGTGTCGCCGGCGATTTTCGCCTGGCACAATTGAAACCTTTTTTGGGGCAGCGCGGATTGCCCGCTTGGAACACCGGCACCCCATCTAAATGGCACACAAAAGCCGGAACCGATCAACAGGATTTTAGCCACAAAAAATTGGATAAAACGAATGTTCGGGTACATCCGCGAACAATACGATTTCCCATAGGTTGTAGCTTCGCTACACCTTTTTGAGACCTGATTTGGAGCGAACAGACCGGAGATGCGCTGGTTCCTGGGTATCGTTATCGCGGCTATCGTGACAGCCGCGATCTATTATGGGTCGGCGCTTTATGGTCTCTCCCATCTGGCGGCGGCCACGCGCGACGGCGACGGCGCCGCGATCGTTGCCCGTACCGATCTTCCCCGGCTGAGCAACTCCCTGAGCGAGCAGATCGTGCAGGCCTATCTGGAACGTGTGGGCGCCAGCCGGCACGTCAGCCCAATGGAACGGATGCTGGTGGGCGGTTATGGCGCCACGGTCGCCGACGTCCTGGTGTCGAAGCTGCTGACACCTGAAAATTTGACCGAATTGCTCAAGGCGGGCCGGCTGGCCGAGACGAAGACGTCACCTGCGTTGACGGGATTGCCGTCCCTGACCGACCTCCAGAAGATCAACCTTCTCACGCAATTCGGCCGGATCCATTACATCAATCCGGTCAAGCTGAGCATTCGCGTCAGCAAATCCGCCGACCCCGAGGAGGCAACCGCCATCGTGTTGCATCGCAGTTCGCTGACCTGGAAGCTGGCGGGGATCGAGCTTCCGCGTAAAGTGCTGCGCAAGATCGCCGCCAGCCTGCCGGCGCGATAGCCGGGTCAGTCCATGAATACGACGGTCTTGTTGCCGTTGAGGATCACGCGATCCTGGAGATGGTGACGCACGGCGCGGGCAAGCACCCGGCGCTCGATATCGCGCCCCTTGCGGACGAGATCTTCGGGCGCATCGCGATGGCTGATCCGCTCGACGTCCTGATCGATGATCGGCCCTTCGTCCAACGCGCTGGTGACGTAATGCGCCGTCGCGCCGATGAGTTTGACGCCACGCGCATGCGCCTGATGATACGGCCGCGCGCCCTTGAAGCCCGGCAGGAACGAGTGGTGGATATTGATGCAACGCCCCGACAGTTCTTCCGCCAGCTTGTTCGACAGAATTTGCATGTAGCGTGCCAGCACCACCAGATCGGTCTGCGTGGTCTTCACGAGGTCTGAGATGGCGGCTTCCTGCGCATCGCGCGTTTCCTTGGTGACCGGCAGATAATGAAACGGGATGTCGCCGAGATCGAGCCCGCTGTAGGTTTCGCGCGGATGATTGGAGACGATGGCGGTCGGGATCATCGCCAGTTCGCCGGTGCGCCAGCGATAGAGAATATCCGCGAGGCAGTGATCGGATTGCGACACCAGCAGCATCACGCGCCGCAACGTTGCCCGGTCACGCATCAGCCAGCGCATCGCGAACCGCTCGGCGATGGCGCCGAAGCCGGTTTGCAACGACGACAAACTGACCGCGAGGTCGGCCGGGTTGAACACCACCCGCATGAAGAAGTGATTGGACTCGACGTCGTTGAACTGCTGCGCGTCGAGGATGTTCTGTCCGTTGTGAGCCAGGAAGGTCGACACCGCCGAGACGATTCCCGGACGATCCGGGCAAGACAGTGTCAAAACGAACTGAGGGTCGGGCATAGTCTGTCCATATGAGCAAGACCGCACGAAATCGGCGGAAGTCGGCCTTGCTCTATCACCCGCGGAGGGGCCACGCCAACCTCTTGCATAGCAGCTTGACTTGACGGCTCCGACCACCCGGACATTATACGCGCAACGAATAACAAAGGTGGAAACCGATGCCGGAATTGCCGTTGACGAATTTGCGTGTGGTGGAAATCGGCTCCGGTGATGCCCTCGCCTATTGCGGCAAGTTGTTCTCCGATTTCGGCGCGGAGGTCATCAAGATCGAACCACCCGGCGGCGATCCGGCGCGGCGCATCGCACCGGCGGTGGATGCCGGCGGCGGCCACAAGGAAAGCGCATACTTTGCGTGGCTGAACACCAACAAGCAAAGCATCACCGCCGATCTCGGCAGCCACGCCGACGTTGCACGCATCCGCAAGATGTTGGGTCACGCCGACCTGCTGCTCGACGCGCGGCCACCCGGCATCATCGAAAGCTCGTTTCTGAAGCACGACGATCTGCGCGCTGCCGATCCTGCGCTGGCGATCACCGCGATCTCATGGTTCGGTGAACATGGCCCCTATCGCGACTATGCCACCACGGATTCGGTGTGCCGCAGCCTCGCCGGTCTCGTGAAGCTGGTCGGCGCAGCGGAAGGCCCGCCGGTGCTGCCGCGTGACGGCCAGATCGCGGTGATGGCCGGGTTGACGGCCTTCATTCCGAGCCTCGCCGGACTCTACGGCCGCGCTCACGGCGCACGCCGGTTTGCCGTCAGCGCGTTCGAGGCGATGTTGCAGATCAGCGAGTTCGATACCGGACTGGCCTTGGAGTCCGGCTTCACGCGACGGCGCCTCGCGATCAATCGCTTCGGGCGCGGCTTCCCGGTCGGCAACTTCGCCACCAAGCAGGGCTGGCTCGGCGTTACGGTTGTGACGCCGGCGCAGTGGAACAGTTTCTGCGCCATGATCGGCCTGCCGGAACTCGGCCCCGATCCGCGCTATTCGGCGACCGCCGACCGTTATCTCCATGCCGAAGAACTCAGCCGCATCATTCATCCAGTACTGATGCAGAAGACCGCACGCGAATGGTTCGAGCAAGGCATCGAACTGAGGCTGCCGCTGGCCATCGTGCCGGACATGGCTGAGCTCTTGGCGCAACAGGTCCTCCGTGTGCGCGGCGCATTCGCGCCGGTGCGGATCGGCACAGCGTCATTCGATGCGCCGGTGCTACCGCAGCACCTGACGCGCTCGCGGCCCAAGCCCAACGGCGTCGCACCGCGCGCGGGCGCGCACAGCAATACGTCCCTCGCTCCGCGCGCGCGCCTCGCGACACGCGCCGCAACGCCTGACGATCCCCAGCCGCTCAAGGGCCTGCGCATCATCGACCTGACCATGGGATGGGCCGGCCCCACGGCCACACGCCAGATGGGCGATCTCGGCGCCGACGTCATCAAGGTGGAGTCGTGCCAGTATCCCGACTGGTTTCGCGGCACCGATCCGCGCGGGCCGTATCATCCGGAGCGCACCTACGAGAAGACCTACTGGTTCCAGATGATGAACCGCAACAAGCGCGGCATCACGCTCGACCTGACATCGAAGGCCGGGCTCGACCTGCTTAAACGCCTGCTCAAGACGGCCGACGCCGTGATCGACAATTACGCGGCCGATGTGCTGCCGCGCATGGGGCTCGATGCGGCAGCGATGCTGAAGATCAATCCGCGCCTCGTCGTGGTGACGATGCCGGCCTTCGGCACCACCGGCGCGTGGAAGGATTGCCGTGCCTATGGCTCGACGCTCGAACAGGCCTCAGGATTGCCTTCCGTGACCGGCCGCGACGAAGACCCGCCGACCATGCTGCACGCAGCATTGGGCGATCCGCTCGGCGGCGTCAGCGCGGCGACGGCGCTGATACTGGGCTTCATGCAGCAGCGCAACACCGGCGAAGGCCAGCATATCGACCTGTCGCAGGTCGAGTGCAGTATGCAGTTCACCGCGCCTTCGATCATCGAACAGGCTGCAACCGGCAAGACCTCGCCGCGGATCGGCAATCGCCATCCGGAATTCGTGCCGAATGGCTGCTTTCCCTGCCTCGGCGAGGATCAATGGATCACGCTGGCGATCCGCTCCGACGACGAATGGCCGAAGCTGTGCGACATCATGCACCGGCCCGACCTTGCCGCCGATCCGGCGCTCAAGACTGCCGCCGGTCGCCGCCACGAGGAGGACCGCATCGAGGTGGCGATCCGGCACTGGACCATGACGGTTCGTCCCGACCTCGCGATGGTGACGTTGCAGGCAGCCGGTATCGCCGCCGGCGTCGCACGGCTACCGGTCGATCTCGCGGCCGATCCGCACCTGATGCAGACCGGACACTGGCAACCGGCGGTGCGGCCTTATATGGGCCCGCATCTGTTGCCGTCGGTATCCTATCGCGAGGGCGACGCACGCCTGCCCTATCCGATCGGTCGCCTCGCGCCGACATTGGGCCAGCACAATCACGAGGTGCTCGGTGAGGTACTGGGACTGAGCGCCAGCGAGATCGCGGAGTTGGCTGCGAGCGAAGTAATCGGAACCACCGCGACGTCGAAGAAAAGCAAGACGAAGGCGGCATAAGCCGCGAACGTCATCCAAAGGTGCGGGCGTTGGCGAATTCCCGTGCTTACCCGAACGGAGTCAGTTTTGGTCGTGGCTAGGCTTGTCCCGGCCATCCACGTTCTACTTTCCTGACTCGTAGACAAGACGTGGATGCCCGGCACAAAGCCGGGCATGACGGCTCTGGCTAGTTTATCGCACGGCATTTTGGTTTAAAATTCAGAATCGCAGCGTGGCCACCACGCTTAACGTTCATTCCCCGTAGCGCCGCAGGCGCTCCAGATCGAGAATAGTGAGCGCGCCGTATTCGAGCCGCAGCACGCCTTCCTTTTCCAGCGCCTTCAGGCAGCGGTTGGCGTTCTGCCGCGACATGCCGGAAAGCGCACCGATTTCCTCCTGGGTGATGTCGAGCTGGCGCGTGCTGTCCGGATAAAGGATCGGGTTGAACAGCGAAGCGATGCAGCGCGCCAGCCGCGCGGTCGGGTCCAGCATGCGACCGTATTCCAATAGCCCCATGAAATGCCCGACGCGCTCATTGAGCTGCGAGACCAGGAAGCGGTTGAACCCGACGCTGTTCTCGAACAGCCACTGGAACGTCGCCCGCTCCATCAAGGCGATCCGGCTGTCACGCAACGCCACCGCGTCGTATCGCCGCGTCTCGTTCTTCAACACCGAGCCCTCGCCGAACCATGCCCCCGACGTGAGACCGGTGAAGGTCACGGCCTTGCCCGAATGCGAGATCGTTCCGATCCTGACGAGGCCCGTGACCACGCCGGTCCAGTACTCGAACTTGTCGCCGCGCATACAGATGAATTCGTTGGCGGCAAAGGCCCTTTCGGTCATTCCGGTGCGCGCGACCTCAATCTCGCGTTCACTCAACCCGGATGCCCACAGCGCAATGCGTTTCAGATGGTCGGAAGCAATCATGACCCAAGCGGCTTGATTTTACCGTGACAGCACGTTGCGACGGCCACTTGTTCACATTGCAGCGGGAAATGTCGGACACAAGACATTCCGGCAATCGGCTTTGCCATAGACATCATGAAAATCGTTGGACAGCCGTTTGTTGGCGGCAGAGCTGGCGGAAAACGAAAACAACAAGGCACGCGACTAAGGTTGTACTTTAGTGCGCCCTGTTTGGTGCGACAACTTGCAATATGGTCCGGCGGCATCCGGGCGCGACTAACGGGACGCGGCTTGGCGTCCTGCGAATTTGCAGGCAAAATCCGTGACTTGAGCGATCTTCACCCGCTCCGGGACACGGTTCCAGTTTGGGCACGGCCCACAAGAGCGTCGAAGACGCCGAGCGAGGGAGGGGAGCGGTGAACGCAACGGCAGACCATGCGCTGGAAGTACGCGGTGTTTCGCTGCGCTTCGGCGGCGTGCGTGCCCTCACCGACGTCAGCTTCGGCGTACGCGAAGGCGAACTGTTCTCCATCATCGGCCCCAACGGCGCCGGCAAGACCTCGATCGTCAACTGCATCTCCGGCCGCTACCGCCCGACCGAGGGCAAGCTGTTCTATCGCGGACAGGACATCACCGGCCTCAACACCAATGCCCGCCCGGCGCTGGGTATTGGCCGCACCTTCCAGAACCTCGCGCTGTTTCATCACATGAGCGTGCTCGACAACATCATGGTCGGCCGCCACCACCTGTTGAAGAACAACTTCGTCACCGGCTCACTGTACTGGTTCGGCGGCGCGCGGCGCGAAGAACTCGCCCATCGCCAGAAAGTCGAGGAGATCATCGACTTCCTGGACCTGCAATCGGTGCGCAAGGCGACCGCCGGCACCCTCTCCTACGGCTTGCGCAAGCGCGTCGAGCTCGCCCGCGCCATGGCGCTGGAGCCGAAGCTGATCCTGCTCGACGAGCCGATGGCCGGTATGAACTTCGAAGAGAAGGAGGACATGGCCCGCTACATCGTCGACCTCAACGAAGAGTTCGGAATGACGGTGGTGATGATCGAGCACGACATGGGCGTGGTGATGGACATCTCGCATCGGGTTGTCGTGCTGGATTTCGGCAAGAAGATTGCCGAAGGCGACCCTGGCGCCGTGTTGGCCGATCCGCATGTCCGCAGCGCCTATCTGGGCGAGGAAGACGAGACGCTGTCTGATCCCGACGACACGCCGCGGCCGCTGGAGGCAAACGCATGAGCAGGCAGCCGGCCTTCGATTATCACGCCCGCACCGCGCAGGCGCCGACCTTCCCGAAAATGCTCCGGCTCAATGCCCGCGAGCACGGCGGCGAAGTGGCCTTGCGCGAGAAGGATTTCGGGCTGTGGAAACTGGTCACCTGGGAGCAGTACCACGCCCGCACCCGCGATTTCGCGCTTGGGCTGATCGAACTAGGCCTCGGCAACGGCGACGTCGTCGGCATCATCGGCGACAATAGGCCGGACTGGGTCGCCGCCGAAATCGCCGCCCACGCGATCGGCGGCTTCAGCCTCGGGCTTTACCGCGACGTCTTGGAAGACGAAGCGGCCTACCTGATCAGCTATGGCGAAGCCAAGGTGGTGTTCGCCGAGGACGAGGAGCAGATCGACAAGCTGCTGAGCCTCGGCGACCGCGTACCCAGCATCCGCCACATCGTCTATTCCGACCCGCGCGGGATGCGGAAATACGACGATCCCCGGCTCATGACCGCCGACAAGCTGGCCGAGATGGGGCGTGCCCGCGCCGCGCGCGAGCCGGACCTTTACGACCGGCTGGTCGATGCCACCGACGCCGACACCACCGCGATCCTCTGCACCACCTCCGGCACCACCGCCAATCCAAAGCTGGCGATGCTGTCGGGTGGCTCGGTGCTGCGCCACTGCGCCACCTATCTCACCTTCGATCCCAAGGGCCCCGACGACGAATACGTCTCGGTGCTGCCGCTGCCGTGGATCATGGAACAGATCTACGCACTCGGCATGGGCCTTCTGTCGCGGATGAAGATCAACTTCGTCGAAGAGCCCGAGACGATGATGAACGACTTCCGCGAGATCGCGCCGACCTTCGTGCTGTTCGCGCCGCGCGTCTGGGAATCGCTCGCCGCCGAGGTGCGTGCGCGGGTGATGGACGCCTCGCCCTTGAAGCAGAAACTCTACGACATCGGCATGAAGACGGGACTTGCCGCGCTGGAGCAAGGTAAACACTCGGCCGTCGCCGATGGGCTGTTGTTTCGTGCACTGCGCGACCGGCTCGGCTTTTCGCGATTGACGTCCGCCGCCACCGGCGGTGCGGCACTCGGTCCCGACACCTTCAAATTCTTCCGCGCCATGGGCGTGCCGCTCCGCACGCTTTACGGCCAGACCGAAACGCTGGGCGCCTACACCCTGCACCGCGAGGACAGCGTCGATCCCGACACCACCGGCGTCGCGATGGCGGACGACATCGAATTGCAGATCGAGAACGCGGACGCCAACGGGGTCGGCGAAATCCTGGTGCGCCATCCCAATATGTTCCTGGGCTACTACAAGAACCCGGAAGCCTCGGTCGCCGATATGGATAACGGCTGGATGCGCTCCGGCGATGCCGGCTATTTCAATGCGAGCAGCGAACTCGTCGTCATCGACCGCATCAAGGACATGGCGCAGACGCTCGCGGGCGACCGTTTCTCGCCGCAATACATCGAGAACAAGCTGAAATTCTCGCCCTATGTTGCCGAAGCGGTCGTGCTCGGCGACGGCCGCAACAGCCTCGCAGCGATCATCTGCATCCGCTATTCCATCGTGTCGAAATGGGCGGAAAAGAACCGCATCGCCTTCACCACCTACACCGACCTGTCGTCACGGCCCGAGGTCTACAAGCTGCTGTACAAGGAAGTCGAGGCGGTGAACGCCACGCTGCCGCCGGCGCAGCGCATCTCGAAATTCCTGCTGCTTTACAAGGAGCTCGATGCCGACGACGGCGAACTGACCCGTACCCGCAAAGTGCGCCGCAGCGTCATCAACGAGAAGTATGCCGACATCATCAATGGCGTCTATGGCGGCCAGAGCGAGATCAAGGTCGACACCGTGATCCGCTTCCAGGACGGCACCACGCAACGTATCCGCACGACGCTGAAGGTGATCGACCTGATGGGCGGCGCGATCAAGGAGGCGGCGGAGTGACTTACCGGCACCGGTCATACGCTGTCATGTCTGCGCTTGTCGCGGGCATCCATACCCCTCTTCCGATCGGCCTCATTGAAGCGTGGATGGCCGGGACAAGCCCAGCTGTGACGAAATCCGCGGCGAGATACGCATCATGAATACGCAACTCCTCATCCAGCTTCTGGTCAACGGTCTGGTGGTCGGCACGCTGTATGGCGTGGTCGCGATGTCGTTCGTGCTGATCTACAAGGCGACGCAGGTGGTGAACTTCGCACAGGGCGAACTGCTGCTGGTCGGCGCCTGGGTGTGCTGGGCCCTGATGGTAAAGTACCAGGTGCCGTTCTACGCTGCGATGCCGATCACCATGGTCTTCATGTTCGTGTTCGGCATCCTGATCCAGATGGTATTCCTGCGGCCGATGATCGGCGAGCCGATCATCTCGGTGATCATGGTGACGATCGCGCTCTCAACCGTGCTGCAAGCGGCGATGAAATGGATATTCGGCGTCAATCCGCAGCCGTTCCCGCCGATCTTCACCAGCCAGTCGGTCGATTTCCTCGGCCTGTCGATCCAGACCGTTTACGTCATGAGCCTGATCGTCTCGCTGGCGATGATGGCGGCGATGGCCTGGTTCTTCCAGGCCTCCAAACACGGCCTCGCCATGCGCGCCACCGCCTTCGATCAACAGGTCGCGCAGTCGCTCGGCATCTCGGTGAAAAACGTGTTCGCGATGTCGTGGGCGATCTCGGCCACGGTGTCGGCGGTCGCCGGCGTCGTGGTCGCGGTGGTCAACGGCGTGTCGTCGGGCCTGTCGATCTACGGCATCAAGGTGTTCCCCGCCGTCATCCTCGGCGGCCTCGATTCCATCGCCGGAGCGGTGCTCGGCGGCGTCATCATCGGGCTTCTTGAGAATTTTGCGCAGTTTATCGACGGCCAGTACCTGCACTGGGGCAATCTTTACGAAGTCGCGCCGTTCTACGTGCTGATCATTATCCTGATGATCAAGCCCTACGGACTGTTCGGCACCAAGGACATCGAGCGGGTCTGACGCATTATGGCAAATTCAATGATCCCCGCCGGGGACTTCCGCACCTCCTACGCCGCGGACACCACTATCTTCCCCACGGTGACGAGCCGGAACTTCGCCATCGCCGGCGTCTTGCTGACCTGCGCCGCGCCATTTCTCTTCAATGAATACTGGTTGAGCCTGCTGATCCAGATCGGCATCTATGGCATCGCCGCGCTCGGGCTCAACGTGCTGGTGGGCTTCACCGGGCAGATTTCGATTGGTCACGCCGCATTCTTCCTGTTCGGCGCGTTCTCGTCGGCGTATCTGTCGACTAAAATAGGCATCCCGGCTTTCTTCGCGATCCCGCTTGCGGGTCTGGTAACAGCCGTCGTCGGTCTGGTGTTCGGCTTGCCGGCCGCACGTCTGAAAGGACTTTATCTCGCCATCGCCACACTGGCCGCGCAATATATCCTGCTCGACTTCTTCGCGCGCGCCGAGTGGTTTTCCGGTGGCTCCGTGCCGGCGATGGCGGAGCCGTTCTCGATCTTCGGCTACGCGTTGCAGGGCGACCGACAATTTTTCTACGTCGTGCTCGCCTATGTGGTCGTCTGCTTCCTGCTGGTGACCAATATGATGCGGTCGCGCGATGGCCGCGCGTTGATCGCGGTGCGCGATCATTATCTCTCCGCCGAGATCATGGGCATCAACCTGACCAAATACCGCACACTCTCATTCGGTATCGCGGCTTTCTTCGCCGGCATCGGCGGCGCACTCTATGCGCATTATCAACTCGTGGTGTCTTACGAAGGGTTCGGCATCGAACGCTCGATCCTGTTCCTGGCCATGGTCATCATCGGCGGACTCGGCTCCATCATGGGCACCCTGATGGGCACCGCCTTTGTCATCCTGCTGCCGGAAGCGATGGAATGGATCACGGCAATGCTCGCCGGCGGCCCGATCGATCACGCACTGGGTCTGAAGACCAACATCACCTTCCTGCGCGAGATCGCGATCGGAACCATCATCATCGTATTTCTGGTGTTCGAGCCGGACGGCCTCGCGCATCGCTGGCACCAGATTAAAACCTACTGGAAGTTCTACCCGTTCTCGCACTGACGCCTGAACGGGTACTCGTCGAACCACCGCAAAAATCAACAGGAGGAAGACCCATGAAAATCACCACTCTGCTCGGCAGCGCCGCGCTCGCGGTCCTGCTTGGCGCCAGCGGCGCATCGGCGCAATCGTCGATCAAGATCGGCCACCTCGCTGATTATTCGGGCGGCACATCGGACGTCGGCACGCCTTACGGCCATGCGATCGTCGATACCTTTGCCTGGATCAACAAGAACGGCGGCATCAACGGCGTGAAGGTCGATCTCGATAGCGTCGACTACGGGTATCAGGTGCCGCGCGCTATCGCGCAGTACAAGAAGTGGTCGGGCGCCGACAAGGTCTCCGCCATCATGGGCTGGGGCACCGCCGATACCGAAGCCCTGACCGGCTTCATCGCACAGGACCAGATCCCGGATATTTCCGGCTCGTATGCGGCAGCGCTCGCCGATCCGACCGGCGCTGGCGGCAAGGCCAAGGCTGCGCCATACAACTTCTTCTACGGCCCAACCTACTCCGATGCGCTGCGTGCCGAGTTGACCTGGGCAGCGGAGGACTGGAAGGCCAAGGGCAAGACCGGCAAGCCGAAGTTCGTCCACATGGGCGCCAACCACCCCTATCCGAACGCACCGAAGGCCGCTGGCGAAGCCATCGCCAAGGAACTTGGGTTTGACGTGCTGCCGCCGCTGGTGTTCGCTTTGACGCCCGGCGACTACAGCGCGCAGTGCCTGAGCCTGAAGAGCTCCGGCGCCAACTACGCCTATCTCGGCAACACCGCGGCCTCGAACATCTCGGTGATGAAGGCTTGCAAGACCGCGGGTGTCGATGTCCAGTTCCTCAGCAACGTCTGGGGCATGGACGAGAACGCGGCCAAGGCCGCGGGTGACGCGGCCGACGGCGTCGTCTTCCCGCTGCGCACCGCGGTCGGTTGGGGCGGCAACGCGCCCGGCATGAAGACAGTCGTGGAAATCTCCAAGATGTCCGACCCGACCGGCAAGGTCTATCGCCCGGTGCATTACGTGGCCGCGGTCTGCACCGCGCTGTACATGAAGGAAGCCATCGAATGGGCTTCCAAGAATGGCGGCGTCAATGGACCGAATGTTCAGAAGGGCTTTTATCAGAAGAAAAACTGGGTGCCTGCCGGCATGGAAGGCGTCTGCGTTCCGTCGACCTGGACCGACAAGGATCACCGGCCGACCATGACCGTCGATCTCTATCGCGCCAAAGTCTCCGGTTCGACCGAAGGCGACCTCAACGACCTGATGGCCAAGGGCACCATCAAGCTCGAGAAGGTCAAGACCATCGAACTGCCGCGTAAGGCGGAATGGCTCGGCTGGTAAGCGAACTAAGGCGTCATGGCCGGGCTTGTCCCGGCCATCCACGTCTTGGCCGCCACAACAAAGAATACGTGGATGCCCGCGACAAGCGCGAGCATAACGACTCGATCAAGCGGACAACGACATGACCGACACTGCCGAATTGACCTGCAAGGAACCGACGACCGCTGCCGCTCCCCTGCTCTCGGTGCGCAACATCGAGGTGGTCTACGACAAGGTCATCCTGGTGCTGCGCGGCCTGTCGCTCGATGTGCCGAAGGGCGCGATCGTGGCGCTGCTCGGCGCCAACGGCGCCGGCAAGTCGACGACGCTGAAGGCAATCTCCGGTTTGCTGAAAACCGAGGAAGGCGAAATCACCCGCGGCGACATCATGTTCAATGGCGAGCGCATCAACGGCATCGATCCCGATCACATCGTCCGTCGCGGCATTTTTCAGGTGATGGAAGGCCGCCGCATCATCGCCGACATGACCACGCTGGAGAACCTGCGGCTCGGCGCGTTCACCCGCAGCGACGGCGAAGTGAATGCCGACATCGACATGGTGTTCAAGTATTTCCCGCGCCTCAAGGAGCGCACCGGCCTTGCCGGCTATCTCTCCGGCGGCGAACAGCAGATGCTGGCCATCGGCCGTGCGATGATGGCACGCCCGAAAATGATCTTGATGGATGAGCCGTCGATGGGTCTGTCGCCGCTGCTGGTAAAGGAGGTGTTCGCCATCATCCGCCAGATCAACCGCGATCTCGGCGTCACCATCCTGCTGGTCGAACAGAACGCCCGCGCAGCGCTGTCGGTGGCGAGCCACGGCTACATCATGGAGCAGGGCAAGGTGGTGCTGGACGGCAGCGCCGACGAATTACGCGATAACGAGGACGTCAAGGAATTCTACCTCGGCGGCGGCGACCATCAGCGCAAGAGCTTCAAGAACCTCAAGAGCTTCAAGCGCCGCAAGCGCTGGCTCTAAATTCTTCATGCGGACATCATTCTTTCTCCTTACGGAGAAAAACTTCGGAACGCGTTGCGACAAAGACAGGATCCCACCATGGCCGACCACTATGATGCTCTCGAAATCCGAAAGTCTCAGGATCGCGAGGCCGACCTGTTCGCACGGCTTCCAGACGTGCTGCGCGCGGCGCTGAAGGCCCCCGCCTATGCCGAGCGCCTCGCGGGCATCGATCCCGCCAAGGTCACCAGCCGCGCCGCGCTGGCCGCGCTGCCGGTGCTACGGAAATCCGACCTGCCGGCTTTACATAAAGCCGCGCCGCCCTTCGGCGGATTTGTCAGCGCGCCGCTCGGCTCCTTCGGACGGTTGTTCACCTCACCCGGACCGATTTTCGAACCGCAGGCGGCCGAGACCGATTCCTGGGGCAGCGCCCGCGCGATCTTTGCGGCCGGCCTCCGGCCGGGCGACGTCGTGCTGAACACCTTCAGCTACCATCTGACGCCCGGCGGATTCATTTTCGATTCCGCGGCGCGTGCCCTCGGTTGCGCCGTTATCCCCGCCGGTCCCGGCAACACCGAACAGCAGTTCGAACTGATCGAGGCCTATCGGCCGGTCGCCTATGCCGGCACGCCCGATTTCCTGAAGATCCTGCTCGACAATGCTGAAAAGACCGGTCGCGATGTCTCCTCGATCAAACGCGCGATGGTTTCCGCCGCCGCCTTTCCGCCCTCGCTGCGTACGGAGATCAAGTCGCGTGGCATCGATGCTTACGAATCGTTCGGTACCGCCGACCTCGGCATTGTCGCCTTCGAGACGTCGGCGCGCGATGGCATGGTGGTGAACGAGAACCTGATCCTGGAAATCGTGAAGCCCGGCACCGGCGAGCAGGTCACGGAGGGCGACGTCGGCGAAATCGTCGTCACCTCGCTCAATCCGCACCACCCGTGGATCAGGCTCGCGCTCGGCGATCTCACCGCCGCCCTGCCCGGCGTTAGTGCCAGCGGCCGCACCAACACCCGGATCAAAGGCTGGATGGGCCGCGCCGACCAGACCACCAAGGTGAAGGGCATGTTCGTGCGCCCCGAGCAGGTCGCAGAAATCGGCAAGCGCCATCCCGAATTGGGGCGGCTGCGGCTGGTGGTCAGCCGCGAGGGCGAGGCCGACGTGATGACGCTGAAAGCCGAAACATCGGCAGCATCGCCTGCCTTGGCCGAAGCCGTGGGTGCCACGCTGCGCGCAGTCACCAAACTCGGCGGCAAGGTCGAACTGGTCGCCAGCGGATCGCTACCCAACGACGGCAAGGCGATCGCTGACGAGCGCGGGTAGCGACAACTTTTGCGTCGACAAAATAGAGGACCTAACGCAACACGCGCTTGCGTGCGCCCATTCCCTGCTAACAGCGATATAAACAGAGAATTTTGCGATTTTGGCGTAACCGATTCGGATCAATATGCCGAAAACCGCTGCGGCACAGGCATTTCTGTGAAAATTCCCTAAACATCTGAACAGTGAAGTTGTACGGCGGTATCAGGGAATAGTTGGGACAGGTGTAGGGATCGAGGTACGCGTTGGGTAAACGTCCGGTAAGCGTCGATTTCTCACACACCTTTCCTGCAGTTTGTAAACACGATCTGTTCTCGCTCCCGATTTGCAAATGAGGAAAGCGAGATGGCGACAGAGAGCGGAGCGTGGCGATGTCACAACGAATCATTTTGGCGCGCACACCACGAAGCGTGGAAGCGTAGTGACCTGAACCAACGGCAATATTGCGAGGCGGAGGGCATCCCGCTCAAGGCGTTTGGTAATTGGCGGGCGGTGTTCAAAGACAGAGCCGCAATCGCCGGAACGTAAGCGCCTCAACCGCTCTGGGAAATTCAGCACTGGCAACCCGATTTCAGGCGCACTTCGCCGGCTTACGCCTTTTGAAGACGGTCGTTCAGACGAAATGCCACGATCCGGCAAAAAAGCTCGATCGCCCCTCGTAGATGCCACTATTAAGAAAATGGTCGAGCGGGTTGACGTGCGCGGCCGCCACATCCTGGTTGGCTTGCAGATAGTGCTTCGTATCGAACCATGCGGACGGATTACGACCTTCCTGCCACCCGTACGATTCGTAATGGGCGAGAGGATTAATGTTGGCGTTTTTCACATCGGGATTATTCGCGAGATAGCCGGCGTCGTCAAAATAGGCGTTCGGATTGCGACCCTCTTGCCATCCAAAGATATTGTAATGTTGCAGCGGATCTATCCCAGCCGCCGCAACGTCGGGATTGTGCATCAAATAATATTCGGCATCGAAGCCGTTCACGGCTGTGCCCGTCGCCACGAAACGCTGCCGGCCTTCTGCCGCTCCGAAATCTAGATAGTGCTGAAGCGGATCAATCCCGGCAGCCTTGACGTCCGGATTATACAACAAGTAGAGCGTAGTGTCGAAATTCGGGCCGGGGTCGCGCCCCTCCTTCCAGCCGGATTCATGATAGTGATCCAGCGGGTTTACGCTGGCCGCCTTAACGTCCGGATTCGTCGCTAGGTAGAGATTAGTTGAAAATAGCGAATTCGGGTCGCGTCCCTCGTGCCAGCCATATTGGTTATAGTGAGGAAACGGATCGACGCCGGCCTGCCGCACATCGGGGTTTTGGCTGAGATAAAATGTCTGGTCGAAGTCTGGATTACCATCGGGGTGCCAGAAATAGACTGAGTCGTTGAAAATCAGTTTTTCGACATTCGACAACGTGTCGTTGCCATCGGAACCCACCACTCTCAAGCTGGTACTATTTAGTGGTGTAATGGTATAACTTGACCGAAGCCCCGAGAAAATTGCGGTGTCGTATCCGCCGCCGCCATCAATCGTATCGTTGCCGCCATATCCACGGAGAACGTTATCAAGCTCATTTCCGACGATGATGTCGGAGTAGTTGCTGCCCGACGCGTTTTCAATCCAGCAATTGAATGCGATGGCGACATTGTTCACGCCCGTGCCAGGCGCACCCACTGGAATTGAACTGAACGCGCCCGGATTGAGATTGATGGTGCAGGCCCCTGATGCCGTGGAGGCCTCGATGGTATCGTTACCGCCGGTGTCCCAGATGGTCATTGGCGCGGACAACGGCGGCGCCAAAACTGTGCCACTTGTAAACGTGTATACGTCGTCACCAACGTGGCTTTCTCTCGTGCCGTATATCCACTGAATGGCGGCGATATCATACAGCATAGGAGTGGCCGGATAGACCAGTCCACCCCAGTAATCGTTGTAGGACATGATAGTGAAGTCTGTGTAGTCCTGACCGGACGGCAGATAAGGGGGTTCTGCGCCGCCGCCCCCCGCATTGTAGTTGCCGGGGTGCTTCAACCCGAGGGCGTGTCCTAGTTCATGTAAGATAGTCTCGAAGCCATGGGTGCCCGGGCTCAGGGGCGGCAGATTGCCGTAGGCGTCAACGTCCAGATAAACGCTACCGCCCACGTTAATGCCGTTATTCACAGCATGAGGGAAATATGTTGTGCCGCCGACTCCCGGACCAAGCTCCGCTTTCCTGATTTCGATGTCCGCGGTCCCCTGATCGCTGGCTTCCGTGAAGGTGATATTCGCGACGTTGCTCCACAGCGTCAGGGCTTGGCGGACGTATGCCATTTCCTGTGCGTTGAAAAGATAACTTGGCAGGTCCGATACCGGATTGTACTTGACGGGAAAATTAAAGGTCAGGCTCACGCCGTACCCGTTGCCGTAATTCCAGAAGCCATTGACGTCCTGATCCAAAAGCGCGTCGATATAGTTCGGGGTGTTGGGGAAGGCTTGTGGATCCGACATATTCAAATATCCCAAGATATTAGTTGTACTTCAAACTAACGAATGTGTCCGGAGCATTGCGTGTGCAGCCCCAACAAGGACGAACAACCTAACTGACAATTTTATTATGCTGCCTCAGGAAGTTGAAAGTTTCAATCGTCAAATCACCGTGACGAATGCAGCTAAACTTGCGGATGAAGAAGTCCCGTTTTTTAGAACCGCAGATCGCACTTGTATTGAAGCGGGCAGGCGGCGGCATAAAGTGCTCCCCGAAACTAGGCCAGCCAGCGCTGGAATTCTCCGGGGTTACGATCACCTGATTTTATCTCTCGACGTTATGCGATTACACCATCCACAAATGAATTTCGTCCTTCATGGATACCGAAAGCCAAGTAGTGCTGAAGCGGATCGACCTGCGCGGCGGCGACGTCGGTATAATTGGATAGGTACGACTGGGTATCAAACGCGCCAGATGGATCCCGGCCCTCTTTCCAGCCAAAGTCATCATAGTGCGTGAGCGGGTCTACGCCCGCAGCCCGCACGTCATCGTGGGCATCAAGGTATCCGTTGACATCAAACAAGCTGTTTGGGTTCCGGCCCTCATGCCAACCGAACTGCTCGTAATGATTATATGCAAATTCAAGCGTGTTGCCGCCCGACGCAATCGCGGCCTTTGCGACATCCACGTTGTTGAGAAGGTAAAACTCAGCATCGAAGGAGCCATGTGTGAACGACCCGGACTGACCTACGGCCATATAAGTTTGCCGCCCTTCTGCCTTTCCGAACTCCAAATAATGTGAGAGCGGATCAATCCCTGCAGCTGCTACGTCCGGATTGTGTTCGAGATAAAGAGAAGTGTCGAAATTGGCTGACGGATCACGTCCTTCTTTCCAGCCGGACATATCATAGTGGGTCAGCGGATTGATGTTCGCTGCGCCGACGTCGCTATTCGCGGCGAGGTATCCCGTCGTAGAGAAATGCGCGTTCGGATTCCGGCCTTCATGCCAACCGAAATTTTCGTAATGGTCCGCCGGACTAACTCCAGCGCTTGCAACATCTGGGTTGGACTGCAGATAAAACTCAAGATTGATGAGGGGGGATTCTGACGCCGGTTGTGACGGATCGTCATCTGGTGTCAGCTGCGGCGGGTGGTCTCCCGGCGTCGGTTGCGACGGATGATCTTCAATCCAGTTCTCGATAAAGTTGACAACATCTTCTCTATGAAGCTGGACCGTATCATGCACCAGGCCCTTGGTAACGTCTGGAAAAATATGGTCGTAGTATACCGTCGCAGCCCATGTTACCCCAGCGGCAACAAGCAGAGGCGCAACGACGGTAGCGGCTGGTATCGTGCTTGCAATCGCAAGCCCGATCGTGAGGCCGATCTCACTTCCTGTCGCGGTTGCAGCTAAAACCGCCGCATTTGTTCCAAGCGATTGAAGAAGCATCGCGGCGGCAACACCTGCAGTCGCCCCTGCGTAAGTGCCGGCGATGGTTCCTACTGCTGGCTGAATAACAAATTTATCGAACGAAGTGGCAAGAGCGGTCTCGGTCGCATCATAGAATACTCCGATACGATCGTGAATCGTCTGTTGATCATTGGCAACAACAACATCAGTGTGGAATTCTTGGACGATGTCTTGAAGATCAAGCGCTGTACCGACGACCTTGCTATAGAAGCCAAGCTTCACGAGTTCCGGATGATCAGGAACCTCTGCTAGAGAAACGTCTGTCAGAACATTCCAACTTTCGATAAGCTGCTTCGCCTTAGGAATTGCATCTTCAATCGATAGCAGACCACTTGGGGATAGCAGCTGGTCCTTGACACTGACTGTCGTTTCCTTCGGGCCAATGAATAGAACGGAAGAATCTGATCCAGGACCATCATGATCGGTGGCATAGACGCTCCACTGAATTTTACCGGCTTCGATAGGTTCCGTTTTCCCATCATCTAATGCTGAGATCGGAATATCCAGGCGATCGGTGTTGGCTGGAAATTTGGTCCAGTAGTCAAGTTTAATTTCCGAGCCACCATCACTAATAACCCCATGCAAGTAGAAGTCGGGGTGGTAGAATGGCCACGACATGGTAAAGGTAATTAAAGATGGATCCTCACCTTCAATTACTTCAATCGACTCTGTCCGCAACGACAACATAGGAATCTCGACGTTGGTATACATAAAAAATTCCTTTAAAAATTCGAACAATCTAAAAGCTTATCGGTAACTATAGCGGGAGCCGTGCAAACAGGGCAACGGGAAATTCATTGCAAATTCGATCACCCATTTGGGTCATAAGGGTCATAAGGTTCCAGCCCAAACGCAATCTTGAGCCGCTCTTTTCAAACTTGTATTGCGAGCCAAAGGAAGCCGATATTCGGCAGCACTGTCCCAAGATGTGTTAGTGCTCGATGAACTCGCGCCAGCCGCCGATCACCATCGCCAGTAGGATCGCGACCAACTGGATCGGGCCGCCCGCTAGCGGATGGCCGAACAGCCAGTTGCCCACGGCGGCACAGATCGGCACCGCGAAGTTGACCCCCAACACAATCGGGCGGCGGCCGCCGACATCATTGCGCGGTCGCCTTCGCGCCGAAGCGGGTCAACGATCGGCCAGCCGGCGATCGAGCGCGGTTGCACGCGCGTCTTGCAGCCGCCCGAATTGGCATTATAGACCGTCCTAGGTCGACCCGCGAATGTGGTGACGCAGCACAAAGACATGATGCTGTCGTATCGCCACCCTGCCCGGCGCCGGCCGAACTCACGGAAAACGAAACCACGCGCGCGCCAGCCACAACGGGCGGATCGGAGCGTTGAACACCTCGATGGCCACGCCGCAGCCGCAGAACAGCCGCGAGGATGCACAACGACTTCGGCATGGGACAGGGACGCGAGCGCGCAGAAGCACACCGGCAGCAGTAAGCTGCGGATCATGATTATCCTTGGTTCTGGAACTTAACTGGCCTAGAAAGCGTTACAATGCGTGGCGGCCGCTATCGAACTCGCCTCTCCGAGAGTCTCCCTCCTCGATTTCCGCCGTCGGCCGCAAACTTCAAGCCCCGCTCCGGCGGCTTTTTCTTTGATTGCCTCTTCCCGCCGGCGGTTCACAATGAAGGCATTGGTCGGGAAAGGTCTCCCAAATCTCAGCTCGGCTAACAGGGCCGCCGCCCTCAGCCCGCGACGACCCCACCTATCACAATCGACTTTCGTAGCGGATCAATTCGAGTGTCCGGCAGACTGCAGGCAGTTAATTGCGCCCCGCCGATTTTCCGCGCGACGTTACGCGATTACGCCATCCAAAAATGAACTTCGTCCTTCATGGATACCGAAAGCCAAGTAGTGCTGAAGCGGATCGACCTGCGCGGCGGCAACGTCGGCATAATTGGATAGGTACGACTTCGTATCAAACGCGCCCGATGGATCTCGGCCCTCTTTCCAGCCAAAGTCATCATAGTGCGCGAGCGGATCTACACCCGCAGCCCGCACGTCAGCGTGCGCATCAAGGTATCCATTGACATCAAACAGGCTATTCGGGTTCCGACCCTCATGCCATCCGAACTGCTCGTAGTGATTATATGCGAACTCAAGCGTGTTGCCGCCCGATGCAATCGCGGCCTTTGCGACGTCCACATTGTTGAGAAGGTAAAACTCGGCATCGAAGGAGCCATGCGTAAACGACCCTGACTGACCTACGGCTGTATAGGTTTGCCGCCCTTCTGCCTTTCCGAACTCCAAATAATGCGCGAGCGGATCAATTCCCGCCGCCGCCACGTCCGGATTATGTTCGAGATAGAGCGAGGTGTCGAAATTGACTGACGGATCACGTCCTTCTTTCCAGCCGGATACATCATAGTGGATCAGCGGGTTGACGTTCGCCGCACCGACGTCACCATTCGCGGCGAGGTACCCCGTTGTTGAGAAGAACGCATCCGGATTCCGACCCTCATGCCAACCGAAATTTTGGTAATGCGAGTTAGCATTCGCTCCCGCGTCAAAAACATCTGCATAAGTTCCAAGATAATAGTGTGAGTCAAAAAGTGGAGCATCACCCGCAAAGCTTCCATCGGTATCAACGATGATCGTCTTGTCAGTAAAGATGACGCGCTCGACACTTTCGAGCAGTGTCTGAGTCCCACCATAATTGTGATTATATCCCGCCATCACAAATGGCGTCAGCGTGACGGTTCCATCCGATGTAACAAAATACGCGAAATCGGTGCTCGGCCGGTCAAGCACCAGGGTATCGCGGCCACCACCCCCGCCAATAACCCACAATTGGTCGCCCCCGTTCATGACCGGTGACGCATGGATAGTGTCATTACCATCGCCGGCATTGACAACGACAATTGGAAGCACGTTGAGGAAACCGGTAGGCATCTCTATTGAATCACCGCCGTCCGTCCCCGCTATCAACTTCAATCCAAGCTGATTTACAACCGTCTCATTCCCAGAGACCGAAGTGAGGAACAAATTGCTGGGTGACGTAATAGCTTGGAGCGCAATGAAGGCCCCGCCGTCCTCGACAGATTGAGCGTGAAGACCGCCCTGATAGCAGGACGATAGCTTATCCATATCCGACATAATATGCCCGAACCGCGTATCCAGATCGACAATCGTCGCTTTCGTCTCCCTGATCCGCGCCACGACATCTACGGTATCTTGAGCAATCTCCTCCAAATTTTTGAATTGTTGATACGTGTTGGCCAGCAAGCCAATTATCGGCAGTCCCTTGATTGTGCCCTCGGCCAAGCCCGCTGTCGCGCTGATCAGCGCGAAAATCTTCTGTCTGTCGTCATCGGCACTAGCCCCGCTGTAAAGCGTCGTCAGCGCTGTCAGGGCCTCCACGAACTTTGGGACGTCCCTGCTAAGCACCTTTCCCAAATTGCTCGCCCCGAGAGACAAAGCTGATACGACTGCGTCCGCGACGCCCAGGCGCGCCAAGTCTCGAAGCGCGTCAAGCTGATCCTGTTGCGCGTCTAGCAATTGCACGGCGAGATTAAGTTGGTCTCTCGTATTCTTGAGATTCTCCAAGCTCTCGGCCATATGATGACTTATATCGCCTAAGGTCAGTTCAACGGGATCCGGGCTGTTGTCGCCGTCGAGATCGATGAAACAGGCAGCATCGTTATCTTTGATAACGATCATATAGTCGTCATTTATATAAAAATCGGGCACAGGCTGGCCGGTCGCAAGATCGTAGGCCGCAACTTCGATATGAAATGTGAAGAACTCCCGATCTTCTGGAATATTATCATCGATGATATTGAAATCGATGTTCAAACTGCTGCCAGGATTGACCACGACATTGAGACCACTTAAGGCGCTCACGGTAAAATCTGAACCGTATTCAGCACTCCCCGGGACAACTGTCCAATTTGCAACGGCGTAGGTGTCCGAGTTTGCGATTATGCTGTACGGGGTTTTGAGACCTTCATCCCAAGTTAGCGTTAAAGTCGCCATATCCATCCCTTTGCTCAATTATTTGATTGGCCAAATAGTAGAGGTCGATACTTCGCTACGACCGGCGGCGCCTACGCCTTACTTCTCCGCAATCTGCATCAGCAAAACTCAAAGAACGCAAAATTCCTAATTGAATACATAGCTTCCGGTTGCCAGCCACAACCAGTCACCTTGCAACCATCAAACTAGAACAATTTACTATGGTCGGCGACTAATGAAAAGCACCTTGAAACCGTGCAACATTCCTAGGTCGACAATAAAATGGTCATGACAACATAGCTTAAACCAGATCACCGCTGGCAAACCGGACGCGGGTTTACATGTCTCACCAACTTCATCGTTCAATGAACGTTCGCGCCAGCTGATCATGCAGCGGCTTCAGTAAATACTGTAACGCGGTCCGGGAATAGGTCTGGATGAACGCTTCTGCCGGCATGCCAGGCACCAGACGAAAATTGCCGAGCCGCTCAATCTCGGCACGCGGCAATGAAATCCGCACCTGATAGTAAGGCGAACTGATCTGGCCAGATGTAGGCGGATCGTGCGCCAAATCCGCCGAAATACGCATCAGCGTTCCTTCCAAATCCATCATGGTGCGCTGATTTCCGGCCATGATTCGAACGATCGCCTTCGCACCGGTCGTAATCTGATCAATGTCCTGCGGTGAAACTTTCGCGTCGATAACAAGACTGTCGTCGCTCGGGACAATCTGCATGATCATTTCGCTAGCAGTAATAACGCCCCCGACGGTATGCACGGATAGTTGAAGTACGATCCCGGGTATTGGCGCACGAATATCGACACGCTTGAGCTGATCCTCCGCAGCGACGAGGCGCTCACGCAACTCCGCGATCTTTCCTTGTGCCTCGCGCAATTCCTTCAGGACGTCCGTACGAAAATCGCGATCGATCTGGATGATCTGAAGCTCCGTCTCGCTTATTTTTCCACGAACCCGCGCGATCTCGGCAACAAACTGCCCACGTTCGCCATCGATTCTGGCCTTGTCGCGCTGCAACGCCATCAGACGCGATATTGAGACCAGATGTCTGTCGTACAACGACTTCACGCCGACCAATTCATCGGCAATAAAGCCGCTTTCCGCTTCCTTGGCCGCCTGTTGCGCGCTCAGCCCGCGGATTTCATCATTGCTCTGCGAGATTCTTTCCCGCAACTGCGCTCGTTGACCAACTCTCGCCGCGCGCCGCGACTGGAATAATTTCTCCTCGCCAGCCAGCGCCCTCGCCAGCATTCTGTCATTCTGCCGCCCCCGTTGATCGTCTGTTAACTCGATTGATTCAGCCTCATCCCGCTCGGTGATCAACCGAGCCTCGCGCACCAGCAGCTCATCCAGTTGTGAGCGAACAACGCCAAGCGTCGATCGAGTCACAGTGTCATCAAGCCGTATCAGAATGTCGCCAGCCTCTACGGCATCGCCATCGTGAACGAATATCTCGCCGACGATTCCACCCGTCGGATGCTGAATCTTCTTGACGTTGGATTCGACAACGACGGACCCCGGCGCGATAACAGCTCCCGCGAGTTCACCGGTCGCGGCCCAAACGCCGAGACCGCCGAACAGGATCGCCACCACGGAGAAACCGATAATATTCAGGCTTCGAATGCTACGGCGGGAATCGACAGGACCGGCTGTCATCGAAACCTCCCCGACACAGCGCCGCCAATAGCTTGCAAATCCAATTCGGCCGGCTGCAATGAAACCGGCGCGGCAAGCTTGCGCAGAACCTCATCGCGCGGTCCGAAGGCCCGCTGGGTTCCATTGGCCACATAAAGGATTTTGTCGCATGCGGTCAGTATCATTGAGCGGTGAGCGATGATGATGACGATAGCGCCTCGTACCTTCGCCTGGCGTATGGCCTCTCGGAGCGCGTTTTCACCCTCCGAATCGAGATTTGAATTCGGCTCGTCAAGCAGGACGAGGAACGGATCACCGTATAACGCCCGAGCAAGCGCGATGCGCTGCCGCTGCCCTGCGGAAAGGGCCATTCCACCGTCCCCAATCCGCGTGTCGTAACCGGAGGGCAGCCTCAAGATCATGTCATGGGCGCCGGCAACGCGCGCCGCGCGCAGAACCTGTTCGCTATCAGGCTCAACCACCATTCGTGCAATGTTTTCAGCGATCGTGCCATCAAACAGCTCCACTGATTGTGACAGAAACCCGATATGGTGGCCAAGATGTCGTGGGTCCCATTGATCGATCGAAGCACCATCCATGCGCACGTTCCCTCTCATCAAAGGCCAGATGCCCACCAAGGCTCTGGCCAATGATGTCTTTCCGCCGCCGCTTGGACCGATAATTCCTAACGCTTCGCCGGCAACGAGCGAGAAGTTGATGTCGCTGAGGGTCGCCTTGGAGGCGCCGGGCGCCGCCACGACTGCGTTGTCGATGCTGATGTTACAAGACGGAGCGGGTAGCATCATGTGTTGGCCTTCGATCTCGGTTCGGGAAAGCGTGTCCGACAAGCGGCGAATACCGACCCGCGCAGCAAGAAATGTCCGCCAGTTAGCGATCACGGTTTCGATGGGAGCCAACGCGCGCCCGACCATGATCGATGCCGCAATCATCGCTCCGGCACTTAATTCCTGCTTTATGACGAGAAAGGCTCCCAAACCCAGGATCGCAGACTGCAACAACATGCGGACGACCTTCGAAACGCTCCCATAACCGCCGACAATGTCGCTGGAAATCCCCACCGCGGTGAGATAGCTCTGATTCACGTTGGTCCATCGCTCGGACAGCGCCTTGGTCATGCCCATAGCCACGATCGTCTCGCTGTTGCTGCGATCGGCTTCGATCAAGACGCTGCGAATCCCAGCTAAACGCCCCACCTCACGGGACGGCAACCGGCTGGTCCTTTCCGTCAGAAGCGTCAGACCGAGCAGGATCGCTCCGCCAATACAGGCCAAGACGCCAAGCCAAAGATGAATCAGAAAACAGGTACCTAGAAACAGTGGGACCCATGGCAAATCAACGATTGCGATCGGCCCCGCGCTGTTGAGGAATGTCCGGACCTGATCTAGGTCACGCACGGGCTGGTTTGCGTGTTCAGCATTGCGGCTTCTCGTCGCGATATGAATCACCGCGTTGTGAACACCGCTGCTCAGATCGCGATCCAGTAAATTCGCAGCCCGAACAACCAGCCGCCCACGTATCGCGTCGAGTACACCTTGAAACAAGTAAGCGCCGACAAGAAACACCGAAAGCGCGATCAGCGTAGGTATACTTCGACTCCCGAGAACGCGATCATAAATCTGTAGCATGTAAAGAGGCCCCGCCAGCATCAGCAGGTTCACAACGCCCGAGAAGACCGCAACACTCAAGAACACACGGCGACAATCCTTCAAGGCTAGAGTAACAGAGGAATGTATCCGATCATTTCGACTAACCGGCCGCATCTTGGTTTTCCTCAATAAACAATCCTTGGTTCAACGTTGATCAAACAGGCCAGCGCTGCTTTCCCGCCTTTCAATCACCCCGTCTCATGAATAGCCGCTATCGAACCATCGCAAAGCGGTACGCTCCAATCAGACTAATCAGAGGCTCGCGAAACAGAGTAATTGGATGCAATCCCTGTGCATCTGTACGGATGACAGCTTCGGGTCGGTCGAGTGCGCGGCTTCGCCAACTGAACGATCCGATAGTTAGCACATCGCCTTGGCACTACTTCGCGAGAATCTCTTCGGGCTTGTGCTTCTTCTGGAGCATTCCAATGTCCTCCCATTAACCTACCTCAGGAAGGATCAGTGTTCTCCAGCCAACAAATTTAGCGCCGTATCCCGCAATATTCGTGTAGGACACTGGATGAGCCTCGTACGGGAGTATATCGTTGTATGTAACGAGGTATTTCGCAACGTTGGTCGACATAACAGCCTCGAAAAGTATGATCTGCGGTTAAAGAACGTCAATATAGGTCAATTTAGAACATTCAGACTGCTTTCCTGTCAATGCCGCCGTGCAAAAACGGCGATGGTTTCGATCGTAGCAGAGCGAGGATCTGGATCGCGCGCCGCACCATCACCACGCGCAAAGGATCGCGGTCGCTTTGTCTGGCCAGCGACATTGAAGACACGGCGTCGCGGGCGCACGTCAATCCGCAAGCTCGACGAACTACTAGTGAGGAAGTCGCGCGACTTAAACAAGCTGGTTGATTAAGCCGCCTGACAGTTCGGATTGGCTCCCGGGACAGGCGGTAGATATCCTGGCTTCTGGAATCGTGTTGACCGCTGTCTTTCGGTGCGTGGGGTGACTGGCGGGGTAGCGGCGCGAAGCACGTCACCTGGAGCAGTACCCAACAACTCAACATAAAGCCAACAGGCGTATGCGCTTGCCGCATCCAGCAAAGCGCGCGCCAGTCGTCGTCTCTAAACCGGCGTCTCCCCCAGCAGCACAGCATTGCCTCGACTATACGATCGGGTAGTAGTGAGTGGCGGTTGTCGCGTCGCGCTGGTAATCGAAAACAGTAACCATGAACATATCCCCGTCCTGCCGAATGCGGCGAATGATGCGCGGGCGCCGGCACAACAGCTGACTGACGAAGGGTTTCAATCGGTAACATTGAAGCTCGATCTCAAGCGTGACGCCGTCGCCTTGAGCGAATTTACGCGACTGACCGACAATGCCGACCGGGCAATAGTGTATTATTCCGGTCTCGGCATCGAGTATAAGGGCATCAACTATCTAATCTCAGTGAATGCTCGCCTACGCGTCGATCGCGATAGTGACCTCGAAACCGTTGACCTCGGCAAAGTTCTAAGCACGGCAGAATCCGCGCGCCGGCTGCGGCTGGTTGTTCTGGATGCCTGCCGCAGCAATCCGTTCCTCGGCCAAATGAAGCGCACCATAGGCACCCGTTCGGTCTCACGCCGTCTTGTCTTGCCCCTAGTCAAATCGATTTTGGTCGCGCTTAGGCAAAGCGCATGGTAAATTGTCACCTATGCAACCGCAATCTGTAGTATTGACTCTTCTCGTCAGCGTTCTTGCACTAGCATTGTCAGCTTGTGTGTCCGGCTACGAGCTTGGCCAGATGACTCCACGAGCTCTTGGCGGCGCGTCCGCTTCCATCCCGCCGCCTAGAGGAACGCCGGAGTTTGAAGCATGGCTCAAGAAACCGGGACCAAACGAGCCGAAGCAATAGAACGGCATTACTAGCTGGGACGCCAGACTTTATCGAGCATATGGATTCGAATTATTCGAAAACAATTGTGTGCTGGTTCACTTACGTAACCTATTCATCGCGAACAGCCTCAATCATATGTTCCTATTGGCTAGGCTCAGGACTCCTTGATCAGAGCCAGAAGATGACTACGGCTGCGATGCAGATGGCGGATGAATGTGCGCCCACATCCGTCGTAACGAGTGTGGATGCGCCGCCAGTCCTTGATCCTGCCGAACATGTTCTCGATCCTGTGCCGCTGACGATAGAGTTTGCGGTCATCTTCAATCGGGTTTGCGGTTCGACTTCGACGGGATGCAGGCCGCAATCCAGCATTCGGCGAGGGCGCGGCGAAATCAGTTGGCATCGTAACCCCTGTCGGCGAGTAACTGCCTGGCGGGTGGCCGCGCATCGAGCATCAACGCCACGCCTCTGTAATCGCTCATTTGGCCTTCGCTGGGCAGCATGACAACGGTTCAAGGAACATCGATTGCGAAGGCACGCCAGTCAATCTCAACGGAAGCAAAACCTTTTTCGACAGTTTCGGCTATAACGCCGCATCATGACGGAATGTTACTCGCTACGCCCGAATCGATCGAGGAAGCTCACCGCATCAAGCAGACGCCCAGCTTCGTAGATGGGTTGCTCGATATCGAGGGCAAGGGTGACGCCCTCGTTGACGCTGCCGGCCTGCGCGCAGGCCGCGGCCGCGCGGGCGATGCGCACGGCGTCCTCGAGCCTGACCTGAATGGCCGCCAGCATGGCGCCGATTGCCTGTTGGGCCGCGGTGTTATCGATGTCCATGGCGGCTGCCTCCGTTATGACGCCACCACACACGCTCGCCTGGGTCGGGAAGTCGAGCGCAATCCGAGCAATCTTGTGGCTCAGATCGGCGTTGTTGGATCATCATGTGATCGGGCAAAGCCGTGGACTGTGGGTCGCGTGACTACTTCGAGGCCGCGCGGCGTGGTCTTGCCGGCGTCTTGCCGCTGATCAGGTCGCGCAGCAATTTAACCGGATCGGCGCCGATGGCGCGCACGATCGCCACGAACTCCACGACATCGATCCGGCGCTCGCCGCCCTCGTACTTGGCGACAAAGGACTGCGGCCGCTTCAGCCGGCGCGCCAGCTCGTGCTGGGTGAGCCCGGCCTGCTTGCGGGCAGCCACCATCAGGGCGCAAAACGCGGCCTGTTCGGACGAGTGGACGGTCTTGGTGATGCCGCGGGCGGAGGTGGTCATCGCCCCGGGAAGCTGATCCCAGGATCGGATTATCCCAAACGGGGATAATATTAACTCCGTTTTGCTGTTCTTCCCGCTTCATCCCGCTTTGCAGTGGCTCGAGGCCCCCACCAGAGCCATCACTGTGGCCATGGTCATTTGAAGGAACGGAGGTTCTCATGTCGGTCAGTCAGCGCATTTGGCAGGTCGGTCAGCCGCCGCAGCGGCTTCCCGAATCCCGATTGGCGTCGGAGCAGGAGTTGGAGGAGATGATCGTGGCGAAGCCCGAGATCGTCTCCGACGAATGGATGGTGATCGGCCGGCAGGAGGAGACCGGGTTCGGGGGACGGATCGATCTTCTGGCGATCGCCCCGGACAGTTCCCTGATCCTGATCGAGCTCAAGCGCGGCCGGACGCCCCGGGAGGTGGTGGCCCAGGCGCTTGATTATGCCACCTGGGTCGAGGCGCTCGACGCCGACAGCGTGATGCGGATCTACGCCCGGTTCAAAGCCAAGTCCCAGGAGACCGGCGATCTGGCCAAGGATTTTGAGGCGAGGTTCGGCACACCGTTAGATCCCGAGGTGTTTCCCGGGCAACATCAGGTCGTCATTGTCGCCTCCATGCTGGACGCGAGTTCCGAGCGGATCGTCTCCTATCTCAGCAAGCGCGCGGTCGCCATCAATGTGCTGTGCTTCGAGGTGTTCGACCATGGCACGGACAAGCTGCTGAGCCGCGCCTGGCTCCGGGATCCGGTCGAAGCCCAGGCCGCCAGCAGTTCAGGCAGCTCCAACTCGTCCTCCGGATCCTGGAACGGCGAGTACTATGCTTCCTATGGCGGCAAGAACCGGTCCTGGGACGAGGCCGTCAAATATGGCTTCATCAGCGCCGGTGGCGGAGCCTGGTATTCCAACACACTGAAGCTGCTCAAGCCCGGTGACCGGATCTGGGTCAACGTGCCAGGCAAGGGCTTTGTCGGCGTCGGACGGGTCACCGGGTTCTCGACGCCCCTCCCCGAGTTCAGGGTGCACGTCGATGGACAAGAGGTACCGGCATCCGAGATCATCGCCGGCGGCCAGCTCGACCCAACGGTCGACCTGGACAAGATGGAGTACTTTGTCCCGGTCGAGTGGGCCGACACGGTACCCCTCGACAAAGCCATCAACGAGCTCGGCCTGTTCGGGAACACAAACAGTGTCTGTGCGCCCAAAACTCCAAAGTGGCGGACGACGATCGAGCGGCTGCGGAGTGCATTCCCCGGCTACGATTCCCTCTAGGAGGTCTGCGCACACTATGAGACAGGCTGATACCACAACGATGCTGCGAGCGCTGGCCGCGTTCGGGCCGCAACTGCGCGCTCCTGACGCCTCCCCCGGCCGATGGG
Organism: Hyphomicrobiales bacterium; assembly: GCA_017305555.1. Taxonomy (GTDB): domain Bacteria; phylum Pseudomonadota; class Alphaproteobacteria; order Rhizobiales; family Xanthobacteraceae; genus 62-47. The sequence goes on from JAFKKM010000034.1 coordinate 42,792, forward strand.
CGGATCAGACAGGCAGCGGAACGCTCGATGATCCGCTGACCATGCCGTCCTTTGAGACGAGCGACCTGCTCAACCGCTTCGAGGCCATGACGTACAACGCCGGCTGGGTTCAAGACGTCGACTGGATGGAATGGTCCAGGGGACCCGAGGCCAAAAGGCTGTTGCGCGACAACGCATCGCTTGCTGAGGCGACTGTCGATCAGATCGCCAATGTCCTCACCACCATCGTGCGCTCCGCCCGGTTCAACGAAGGCGCACTCGCGGGGTATTTTAAGGAAGGCGTGCTGCTCGCGCTCGCCGAGCGCGCCGAGGCCCTGCTTGCGACAAAGGCCTGATCGCCTCGCTAGATCCAAGCCTGCGCGCACGCCGACCGACAACGCGCAACCGCCCGCGTCTCACAGACACAGCGATTGACGCGAAGGCTGACGCGTGCGCGCAATGATGCTCCGGGATGCCGATCAGTCGTTCGTCGATTGGCATCCGGACCTTGTTGGCCGTTCAGTCGCCCGTCACCCAGCTCAAGGACGCATCATAGCCGTAGAGCTTGTGGGCCAGCGCCTGGGTGATGCTGTCGACCTGGTCGTCGTGCCTGGCTTGCGGAAAGGTCAGAAGTTCTGCCTCGAGCTCGCGCAGGAAATGCGCTCCACGCGGCAACAGCACCTTGCCGGCCTCGAACTTGGCCTGCTGGACGTAGAGGCGACTGATCTTGTCGTGCTCGACCTTGACGAGACGCGCCATCCAATGCTGCATGCGCTTGAGGTCTTGCGCGAGCGCGGTGCCGGTCGATGCGTCCTCGATAAGGATCGTGTCGGGCTTGAACCGCGCGGCAAGCTCGGCCGCGGTATCGCGCAGGCGAGGATATTCGTAACGGCCGCGCGTGAGATCGAGCAGGTAGTAGAACTCGCGGTCGATCACCAGCCAGGTGGTGCAGACCGACCAGTCGTTCTGCGTGCCGTTCTTGGCGGCGGTGTCCCAGCTCTGGATGATTTTGCTGCGATAGTTACGCTCGGGAAACGCGTCGTAATAGCGCAGCCATTCGCGCCGGATCATGCCGCCGCCGGGCGGCACCGGGGCTTGCTGATACTGCGCGGCAAAAACATCCGACCCGAGCTCCGTGCGGAGCTTCTCGAGCGTCGCAAGCGACTCGCGCTCGGGATGGAGCGCTTCGCCGGCGCTGCGGACATGATACGTGTCTAGCCCGGTGCGGATCCTCTCGTCCTCCTCGGCAATGGCCGGCAGGCGGAGCGTTTGCCACTCGTCCGGCTGCTCGAGCAGGTAGCCAGACAGGTCCTGCATATGGACCCGTTGCATGACCACGATGATGACGCCGGTGTCCTTGTTGTCGAGCCGCGAGCGCAGCGTGTTGGAGAACCATTGGGTCAGGTTGTTGCGCAGCGTGTCGGATTGGGCGTCGACAGGTTTTTGCGGATCGTCGATGATAAAGCAATCGCCGCCGAGCCCGGTCAGGGTGGCATTGATCGACGTGCTGCGCCGGTAACCGCGCTGCGTCGTGAACAGATCGGAATCGGCGACGCGTTCGATGCGCATGTTCGGAAACGCCGCGCGGTACCAGGGAGACTCAACGATCGCCCGGAAATCGGCGGCGTGCTTGGCGGCGAGGTCGTTGCTGTAACTGATACAAAAGATGCGGCGCCATGGATTGTGTCCGAGCAGGAACGCAGGAAACGCGACCGAGAGAGCCAAGGATTTGAGATGGCGCGGCGGCATATTGATGATGAGGCGCCGCGTCCGCCCCGCCATCACCTCGTTCAGATTCCAGCTGATCGCGTCGATGTGCCAGTTCGACAGGAACGTGGCCCCCGGATTGAGCGTCAGCACGCAGCGGTGCAGAAAGACATTAAAGTTCGTGCGGAAAAGCGCATCGAGGGCCTTTTTTTGATCGCGGAGCGTCATTTGCTGCCTCCATCCTTCTGTGAGTTGATGATTTGCGCCAGATAGGTATCGAGTACGGTCCGGTCGTCCTCGTTCATCTCGGGCGTTTCGCCACTGCGGGTCTGTGCAACCGCAGCCTTGCGGTGCATCAGGAAGTTCATCGCTTTGAGATCGCCCTTGAGCGCATTCTGGGCGACACGATAGTAGGCGGCCTCCAGCACCGAGACGTGTCGGACGCGGCCGCGATCCTGAATGGGGATTTTTTTGTTCAGGAGCTTGGCGAGAATGTCGGCTTCCGAGCGAACACCTTTGGGGCGTCCGCGCGGATTGCCGCTCTGTCCTGCCTTGAACTGGTGCTGCCGCGGCGGACGCCCGTAGCCCACCGCGTAGTCGGCATCGCGCGAAGCGGCGCTGGCGGTGGTGCGGTGATTGCTCGTGCCGGCGCCCGGCGCACCGCCGTCCGGAACGCTCGCCGGATCGGCTGGCGTTCTGGGTTTGCGGGTACGCGGGGCGGACGGATCGCGATCCGAACCCGGCGCCCCGGTGTTGCGAGCGCGGCTCATGACGCCCTCCGCCCAGCGGGCGCACCGCGCAGCGCGGCGACCTCGTCGAAGGTTTGCCCGGTGGCCTCGAGGATCGCGTCCTGGCCGGTGAAAGCCTGCCAGCGGCGAACGGCGACATCGACATAGAGCGGGTCGATCTCGATGCCGAAGGCGCGCCTGCCGACACGCTCGGCCGCGAGAATGGTCGTACCTGACCCCATGAAGGCATCGATGACGATGTCGCCGCGCTTGGTACAGTCGCGGATGGCGTCGGCCACCATGGCGACCGGTTTGACGGTCGGATGCACCGCGAGGTCATCCATCCGCCCCGCCCGAAACGTGTTGACGCCGGCGTAGCGCCAGACGTTGGAGCGGTTGCGGCCGTGGCGTCCCAGTTCGACGTTGTTGCGGTGGGGCGTCGTGCCGTTGCGATAGACGAAGATCAGTTCGTGCTGCGAGCGATAGAAGCTGCCCTGGCCGGCGTTGCTTTTGACCCAGACCACGATGTTGAGCAGCTCGTCGTAGACCGCGCGACCGGCTGCGGCGAGCTCCTCATGATGCCGCCAGTCCATGGAGATGTAGTGGACCGAGCCATCGGTCGTGTGCGCAACGAGGAATCTGACAACGCTCGTCAGAAAGTCCGTGAACTGCGACCGGGTCATCTCACCGGATGCGAGGGCAAACTCGCGGTGGCGGGTCTTGCCGCGGCCAACCACGGAGTTGATCAGCACATTGTAAGGAGGGTCGGTGATAGCGGCGGCGCCACGTTGCCCCTGCATCAGCGCCTGCCAATCGACCTCCGCCCTGGCGTCACCGTTGAGCACTCGATGCTTGCCGAGCATCCAGACATCACCGCGCCGGCTAACGGCGGTCTGCTCAAGCGCCGGAATATCGTCGGCCGGTTCGTGCTCGGGATCGACGAGATCGCCCAAAAGGATGTCGGCCTCCGCCGTGCTGAAGCCGGTGATCTCGATATCGAGGCCGATGTCCTCGAGTGGCGCACCAAGTTCGGCCAGCGTTTTTGCCAGTTGCTCGCGATCCCACCCGGCGTTGGCCGCGATCTTGTTGTCCGCCAGGGACAAGGCGAGCTTTTGGGTTTGACTTAAGCCGGTCAGCTTGATGATCGGCACCTCGCTGAGCCCGAGCTGTTGTGCGGCGAGGTAGCGGCCATGGCCGTTGATGATGACGTTGTCTTCGTCGGCGACGACCGGCGACAAGTAACGGAATGCGAGGATGCTGGAGGCAAGCTGGCCGACCTGCTTCTTCGAATGGGTGCGCGCGTTGCGCGGGTTCGGCTTGATGCTGGCGATGGCGACAAACACGACTTGAAGTTGCTGTTTGTCGAGAATGGAGTTATTTGAAGTCTGTAGTTGGGTTTTAATTTGTCGTGCCATAGCGTGCTATCCCTCTGTTTATGTGGACGATTTAGCCGGGACGGCCGCGCTTGCGCGGCTCGATCTGTTGAAGTTGACGATGAAGCGTGATTGCCGGAGCGACCAGTTCAAGCCAGGTGCAGGAACGGCCGGGACGTTCGAGCTGGAATTTGAGCGCTGCCTCCTGATCCCGGAAAAGCCGGGCATAGGCCTTTGAAGAGTTCGGTTGACCTGTCGACGGATCGGAAACGATCAGCAAAAACTCGGGCTGGGGATGCGTCTGGACGAGACTTCCCGGACCTTGATCCGGCATCACAGAAAAATCTGATCGTCCTTTGGTGCGCAGAATCCGCTGATAAGCCTCCTCGAGTTCTCGCCGGAAGCGACGTAGCGTGCTGACGACAAAGCCCTGCGGCCAGCCGTGGTCGAGCATCCGCATTGCGATCTGAAGGGCGAACGCTTCGTATCCTGTAAAATTGACCTCGACGCCTTTGCCTGGCGATCTATCGCTATAAAAGGCATAGTTCGATCGTTCGGGATCATTTGAGCGCTTTGCACAGCCACCGGCACGATCCGAGTCCAGAACGCGTTTGATGCGTGTCCGCAAGTCCGCAGCTGGGGCATTTTGATGATTGCCAAGGATCCGCGCGATCGCTTCTTCCACCTGGTTGCGCTTATACAGCAACATATGAAACCCATTGTTATGTTTTATTGAGTGATGCCCTGCCCGAACGATGCTGTCAACGTCACCACTTGCAAACAAAGTCGTGATTTGCAGTTCCAGCGCGCTTGCACATTTGTACCGGCCTTTCCTGCACCGCGACCGCCGCAAAGAGCAACAATGTTGCTCGGAAAGGACTGGCATCGGGGCGCAAACGGAGCACTAGTGTCGGTGCGCCGGCGCGCGAGACCATGGGTATTTAAGGGATTTGTGCGCCGCTGCGACGGTGTCTGCATCATCGAATTGCGACGCCGGTAAGTATTTGGCGGGGCCTTGATGCCCTGTCCGGCACAAGCACGACGTGTGCCTGGGATCTCGCCCCGCGACCGCTCCGGTTGTGCGGGGCTGCGGCACTGCGGCGATGTTGCCGCAAAGCCGTTTAAGGAGATCCCCGTGTCAGTTCGCGTTCCGCGTCTTACGCCATCCGCCGCAGAGGCATCCTCGCTTCCGCATCAAACCGCGCCGGCTCTTGCGACCGACGATCATCCGTTGGATGCCGCATCGCCGTCGAGCATTGCGGCTCCGTTGTCTTCCGCATCGCCCGACAGCGGCACGCAGCGCTCCCGTTCCCGCGCATCGAGCAGCCGCGCACGGACCAATCGCGTATCGCACCAATCGCTGCATCACGACCGCCGCTCGTTCATCGGCGGCTCGGATGCACGCATCATCATGGGCACGGATGAGGCGCGGCTGGTGCGGCTGTGGCGGGAGAAGCGCGGCGAGATCGTGCCCGAGGACCTCTCCGACAATCTGGTGGTGCAGCTCGGCACCGTGACCGAAGACCTCAACCGCAATTGGTACGAACGCAACACCGGCCACACCGTCAAGGACGTGCAGCGGCGGGTACATCACCGGGCGCTATCCTGGATGGCGGCAACCCTCGACGGCATCGTGGTGCAGAGTGGCGCGGTGTTCGAGGCCAAGTTCATGCTGCCATGGAGCTTCTCGGAGGAAGCCGCGGCCGAGAAGCACATGGCGCAATTGCAGCATAACATGTGGGTGGTCGGAACGTCATCGGCGGCGCTGTCGATCATCACCGGCGGCGGCAAGTGGGTCGAACTGACCATTGCGGCCGATCCGTTGTACCAGCATCTGTTGATCACCGCGGAGAAAGCCTTCTGGCGCTGCGTCAAGGATGGCGAGGCCCCACGCTTGTTCGGTGTCGAGGCGCCCCGGCCCCGGCTGCAAGCGGTCCGCGTGGTCGACATGAGTGCTTCCAACAGTTGGGCGGAGTTGGCCGGGGTCTATCGCCAGACCCGGCCGGCGTTCCTGCAGCATGAGGCCGCCAGGGCCGATCTGAAGAAGCTGGTGCCGGAGGATGCCAGGGAAGCGGTCGGCCATGGGGTGCGGGCGAAGCGCGCCAGGAATGGCGCGGTGAGTTTTGAGCTGCTGGACCTGGAGGCCGCCGATGCACCGCGCCAGTGAGACCATCGGCGCCATCGCCGCGGCGCTGGCCAAGGCCCAGGCCGATCTCGCCAACCCCGAGAAGTCCCTGACCGCCACCATCCACTCGCCGTTCCCGCGCGAAGCCGACCGCACCTTCCGCTATGCCTCGCTCGCCAGCGGCCTCGACCTCGTCCGCAAGGCGCTGGGACGGCAGGAGATCGCCACGATCCAGACCACCGCGATCGATCCCGACAACGGGCAGATCCGGTTGACGACGGTTTTGGCACATTCCTCGGGGGAATGGATCGCCTCGGATTGGCCGGTCTGTGCAACAAGCGACATGGCGGCGCCACATCGCATGGGCGCGGCTCTAACCTATGCCCGGCGCTATGCGCTGTTTGCCCTGGTCGGCATTGCCGGCGAGGACGATCTCGATGCACCGGACCTCATGACCGGCCCCGCGTCCGCGCCGGTGCCGCCACCGTCGCATTCGTCCGGACCGCGCCCGTCAAAGGCGCCGGCCAACACCACCCTGCACCGGCCGCCGCTCACGCCGGCGCGTTCCGTGCAGCTGCGCGACCAGCTGCTGGCGGAGATCGCAACGCTCCCCGATGGCGAGGCACTGGCGCTGTGGGCCCATCGGCGGATGGCCGACAAGAACACGCTCACAGCCGACGATGCCAGATCGATCGAGACCGCCTGTGCACGGCTGCTGGGGGCCTGGGGTATTCCAGGGGAGCAGACGTCCTCCGACGGTGACGCGCCCACCAGCGGACCGGATACTGCGGCAAAGCCGGCCTCCGCAAACGGCGATGTCGGCATGACAGCGAGCCCGGTCCTGGTCGCGGTCGCCGATGCCCCACAGCCTCCGGCACCCGGCGACCGGCGCCCTTCCCGGCCGATCGCGGTCATCCCGCGCCCCAAACCGGTTCGCCGCCGCAACAAGGCGCATCTCGCCTTCGTGGCGACGCAACCCTGCCTGGTCTGCCAGCGCACGCCGTGCGACGCCCATCACCTCAAGTTCGCCCAGCCCAAGGCATTGGGCCGCAAGGTCAGCGACGAGTTCACCGTGCCGTTGTGCCGCGCCCATCACAACGATCTGCACCGCCACAGCAACGAGCCGGCGTGGTGGGCCAATCTCAAGATCGCCCCGCTCCCGATCGCCCGCGAACTCTGGAGCGGCAGTTCAGGCGATCCGATCGATGGTCACGCCGATAGCCCACCGACCGACGCCGCCACCACACGCCTCGCGGTGGCGCCATGAGCGAACCGCAGATCGTCTGCCCCAAATGCCGCACCGCGATCCGGCTGACGGATTCGCTGGCGGCGCCGTTACTGGCCAAAACCCGCAAACAGTTCGAGCAACGGCTGGCGCAGCAGGAAGCGGGTTTTGCCAAGCGCGAGACCGACCTGCGCAAGCAGAAGGACGAGCTAACCAAGGCCCGCAAGGCGATCGACGCCGCGGTCGCCAAAAAGCTTGCGAGCGCCCGCATGGCGATCGCCAAGACCATCGCCAAGGCCGAGGCGCAAAAGGCCCGCCGGGCGCTGGCCAATGATCTCGACCAGCGCGACCGTCAGCTCACCGAGCTGCAGCAGCATCTCGACGCCAACGCCGCCAAGCTCGCGGAGGCGCAAAAGGCCCAGGCCGCGGTGCTGCGCAAGACCCGTGAACTGGACGACGCCAAACGTGAGCTCGAACTCTCGGTGGAGCAACGGGTCCAGGAGGCCCTCGCCACGGTGCGCAGCCAGGCCGAGCGCGACGCCGAGGCCCGCCTCAAGACCAAGGTGACCGAACGCGACCTTCAGATCGCCAGCATGCAGCGCAAGATCGAGGAGCTGCGTCGCAAGGCGTCCCAGGGTTCGGAACAGCTGCAGGGCGAGGCCTTCGAACACGAGGTCGAAGCGGCGTTGCGGCACCAGTTCCCGCAGGACCTGATCGAACCGGTCCCCACCGGCGAATTAGGCGGCGACATCCTCCAGCGGGTCCGCAACGCCACCGGCCAGCTCTGTGGCACCCTGCTCTGGGAGCTCAAGGCCACCAAAACCTGGAACGAGCGCTGGCTCGCCAAGCTGCGCGACGACCAGCGCGCCGCGCACGCCGACGTGGCGCTGCTGGTCTCCAACGTCCTGCCCAAGGGCTGTGAGAGCTTCGGCATTCTTGACGGCGTCTGGGTCACCCACCGCCGCTACGCCATGCCGCTCGCCGCAGCGCTACGCCACTCGCTGATCGAGGTTGCCACCCTGCGTCAGGCCAACGCCGGTCAGCGCAGCAAGATGGAGCTGATGTATCAGTACCTCACCGGTCCCCGGTTCCGGCTGCGTATCGAAGCCATCGTCGACAAGTTCACCGACATGCAGGCCGATCTCGACCGCGAGCGCAAGGCCATCACCCGCCTCTGGGCCAAACGCGAGCAGCAACTCAACGCCGTCATCACCTCCAGCGCCGGCCTCTACGGCGATCTCCAGGGCATCGCAGGAAATACCATGCCGGAAATCGAACGGCTGGATGTGCTGATGATTGAGGGAAGTAATATTTCAAAATTCGGCGAGCCGTAGTCCATTGTAGCCTTAGTAGCTTTGAGCTGTTTCCGGATAGATGGACACTAGCCGCGAGTTCAAGGTCGAAGCGCGCAAGTTGGTCAGGAAAACGGGGTATCAATCACGCAAGCCGGCTCCGACTGTAATCCTGCCTGTCATCCCGCCAAGACGATTGCGCGGATGGTGCTGAGGTCGAGAGGTAAGCGAGAAGGGCCGTTCAGCTTTGGTAGTTCCACGGCATGAGTTTGTCGATCTGGCTATTGGGCCATCCGTTGGCGATGCGCTCAAGGGTGTGGGTAAGCCAGGCCAGTGGATCGGCCTGATTCATTCTGGCCGTCGCCAACAGGGTCGCGATGGTCGCCCATGTTCGGCCGCCGCCATCGCTGCCGGCGAACAGGCTGTTCTTTCGCGTAATCGTTTGCGGCCGGATAGCGCGCTCGACGGTATTCGAATCGATCTCGATCCGGCCGTCGGCGAGGAAGCGTTCGAGCGCGCCGCGCCGGGAGATGGCATAGCGGATCGCTTCGGCAAGTTTCGACTTGCCCGACAGTTTCGGCAATTCCGTTTCCCATAGCGCGAAGAGCTCGGCCACGATGGGGGCGGACTTGCCCTGGCGCGTTTTCATTCGCGTTGCCGGATCGCGGCCGCGGACGTCCGCTTCGATAGTCCACAGCGGGGCCATCAGCGCGATCGTGTGCGAAGCGATCGCTGACTGGTCCGCGACGTGCCGTTCATAGAACTTGCGCCGCACGTGCGACCAGCAGGCGGCCAGCGTCACGCCGTCGTTGCCCTGATCGGCGCGGGCCAGCCGCCGATATCCGGCATATCCATCGACTTGCAGGATACCGCGATAGCCATCCAGATGGCGGGCAACGCATGCGCCCGCGCGGCTGTCCTCGAAGCGATACGCCACCATGGGTGGATCGCTGCCGCCGAAGGGACGATCGTCCCGGACGTACGCCCAAAGATACGCTGTCTTGACTTTTCCCGAGCCCGGCGCCAGCGTCGGCAAGGTTGTTTCGTCGGCAAAAACCCGCTCGCCTTGCTTGATCCGGAGCAGCAGATATTCGGCCAGCGGCTCGAGTTCGAAGCCGATCCTGCCCATCCACTGCGCCATCAGGGCCCGGTCGATCTCGACCTTGTCGCGCGCGTAGATCGCTTCCTGGCGGTAGAGCGGAAGGCCATCGGCATACTTCGCCACCGCGATCTGCGCCAGCAGCGCCTCCGTCGGAATGCCGCTCTCGATGATGCGGGCCGGTGCGGTCGCCTGCGCGACCCCATCCCAGCCCTTGTAGACGTATTTGGGACGACGCGTGACGATCACCCGGAACCTCGCCGGCATCACGTCGAGCCGTTCGGAGACATCCTCGCCGATCAGGACACGCTCCAGCCCCTCGCAGCCGGCTGGAACCTCAGGCTCAATCACAATCTCCACCCGCTCGAGATGATCGGCAAAGCTCTTGCGCGGACGCGGTGCACGCGGGTTCTTCGACGGCCCCGCGGCCTTGGCGAGTTGCGCCCTGATCGCCGCCACGCCGGTTGCGATCTCGTCGAACACCAGTGCGTACTGCTCTTCGCTCAGCGCATCGGCGCCCAGCCGTTCGGAGCGGCGACCAAAGCGGATCCGTTCCAGAACCTTGATCGTCGCCGTCAGCCGCGCGATGCGCTCGTCGGCGGTTTTGGTCGCAGCCTCAAGATGCGTGTTGCGCTGTTCCAGTTCAGCGTTGCGCGTCTCGACCTGCGTCCGCTGCGCATCCATCGCGATGATCATCGCCTTCAGCGCATCGACGTCATCCGGAAGCTCAAGATCAGAGGGCCGCATACCCAATCAGAGCATACTCGGCGGTGGTTTGCCCGCTCTTTTCGCGGTCTGATTCACTGTGCCGCAGTGATATCTAACCAACCGATTCCGGACGCATGATCGGTGTCGCCTGGACCCGCTTCCAATCCATCCCGTCGACCAAAGCCAGCAACTGGGCATGATGAAGCTGGATCCGATGATGACCGATCGGTGGCCAGACAAACCGTGCCTTCTCCAGCCGCTTCAAATACAGACACGCGCCACTGCCGTCCCACCATACGATCTTGATCCGGTCGGCCCGTTTCGCCCGGAACACATACAGCGCACCATCAAACGGATCCGAGCCGGCATCCCGCACCAGCGCCAGCAGACCATCGATTCCTTTGCGGAAGTCGACCGGATGGCTCGCCAGATAAACCTTTACGCCTGCCGGGATCATGCCGAGCGCACCGCACGCAGAACACGCCGCAAATGCGCTTCGTCGACAGCCGCGCCGGCGCGAACCGTCATGCCGTTAACATCGATCTCGATGATCGGCGACGGCGCCGTTTGTGGCTCAGAGCTGACGACGCCACCCGCCGCGCTACGCCGTTCAATCTCGCCTTTCCGGATTAAAACCGAACGCCAGCCAAACAACTGCGACGGGCTGATCCCGATTTCCCGGGCCAGCGCCGAAACGTTCGCGCCCGCTTCACAACTCCGCGCCGCCATCTCCGCCTTGAAGGCATCCGACCAGCGCCGCCGTCCCGCCACTGGCGCCCCCTCGATGCGATCCGCAACCGCCTCGATCAGGTGAAAGCTTCTATCTCCAGGCATAGGCGTAGACATGGAAATTGACACCCCGCTCGCAACAATAGTGCCACCATCGCCTCTTCGTCACCCGCTACGCTAGATGGGATATCCTTGTCGTTTACGTCGAGAGAGACCCCGTTCGAGTAGAAGCGGCAGGTGCGGCCGAAGCTAGGGCTGGGTACCGGAGCCGAACAGCCCAAATCGTCCCCTATGCCGGCCGGTTTGACGGACTTCACGCGCTTGTCTCTAGCGCCTGCCCGGTGCGCTTCCATAACAACGAATACACAGTCGCGGCCAGCGCCGTCCGGCACCCGGTCGAGGTCTAGGCGTATGCCGACTGCATCGCGGTCCGCTGAGATCGAAGGACTCTCGCTGAGCATCCGCGATCCTTCGGCAACGACGATCCGGTGCTCGTACCCTCTTCTACAAAGTCGTCGACGTCCTCAATCGCCTCGAGAGCGGACTGATATTGAATGTCAGGGCCAGTTCGCCGAACATCCGAACGGATGGACTTCATCATGCTAGACGAACTCAGGATCTGCCGTTTGCCCAATCCGGCGGCCAGATTCTGTTCCATTTTGTCAGTCGGGTCGATGGATACCACCAGCGTTGCACCGACAACAATACATAGGATAGCTATCGCCGCTCCGAGCAACAAATGTCTTCTTTCTATCGTACAAGAATTACCCGCGAACCGCGATTGGGGAAGCATTCCTAAACCAGCGCGACCAGAAGGATCGGGCCTGGGGTTCTGGTAATTCAAGTGGCTCCAAAGTTGCGGCGGGAAACTCGCAGTTCGTTATTTGACCGCGCCGGAAGAACGTGCAAGCGACGGTAGCGTTATCTATTTTCACCACCGTCATCCTCGGACTGCCTGACTTGAGAGTAACAACATCACCAATCTTAAAAAACATGCCAGCTCCGATCGTCTATGCCACACAATAAAAAATATACCAACGGCCGCGAGAATCGGTCTCGCACTGGCCCCTTCAAAAGGTATTACTTAATCCAATCCGCTGAACAACACAGCCCCCCATTTGGAGGAAAGTGACCGGCGGTCTCCGTCCCCACCAAATCTCTTTTCGAAGGACCAGATGTCAATCTAGCCCTTTAATTGCGTGCTAATGTCAAGCTTCCTTAAGATGTCGGCACTGGGGTCATGGTCCTTATATGGACGCCTCCCGCTTGCCAAGTCTCGCTTAGAAGGGATGCCACACAGAATGCGGTTGCAGTTTTATATCCGGCCTGTTTATGCAGGTGAGATACCTGCTGGCCCTGATGGAATCCGCTGACCCACGCCTCATTTTCCGAGAGGGCTCGAAGCCCGAAGGACCATTCAGGTTTGGTGGATCACGGTCCGACCTGTTTGCCATCACATCTTCACGGGACTTACGCAACCTTTCAGAAGATCACTCTTTCGCTGGCTGAATTGAGCGACGAACTAACTTACGCCGGCGAGCTTTTGTACTCACGCTGGTACTGCCGCTCATGGGCCAGAAGCGCCCATAGTATACGCGCAGTCTTGTTTGCCATCGCGTACGCCTCCGGCAGCGGCCGTCTGGCGCTGATCAGCAAGTGTTGGGATAGATTGCTTTGATGGCGCGATGATCGTGTCCATTTCTTATAGAAGCGGACACGATCGTAGATGTTGGACGAAGGGGAACCGACGACACTTCGGCGGAAGCGGCGGTCCTGGACGCTGGAGGAGAAACGCCGGATCGTCGACGAGAGTCTGGAAGACGGCGCCTCGCTTGCGGAGGTTGCGCGGCGGCACGATCTCAATGCCAACCAACTCTTTACCTGGCGCCGGCAGTTCGGCATCGAGCCTGCCGAACCGAAGCATTCCGCGTCTATCCTTCCGGTGACCATCATGCCGGAAACGGTGGCTGAGGCATCCGCGCCGGGATTGATTGGCCAGATGGAGATTGTGCTGGCGGAGGGCGATCGGATCCTGGTGTGGTCGGACGTCGAGACGGCGGCGCTGACGCGCGTGTTAAAGGCGCTGTCGCGGCGATGATCCCTGTTCCGAGCGGTGTTCGAGTCTGGATCGCAACGGGCCACACCGATATGCGGCGTGGCATGCAGGGGTTGGCGCTGCAGGCGCAGGAGAGCCTGATGAGCGATCCCTTTGCCGGAGATCTCTACATCTTCCGGGGCCGGCGCGGCGATCTGGCAAATATCCTCTGGCATGACGGGGTCGGGTTGTCGCTTTACGCCAAGCGTCTGGACCGCGGTAAGTTCGTCTGGCCATCGGCTGCGGAAGGCGCGGTGTCGATCTCGGCAGCGCAGATGGCTTATATGCTCGATCACCCATGTTGGTGCCCCTCCTTGTTAGGCTGACAGATTCTTAGATCAAGTTGCGCAATGACGTGGTTTCGAAGGTCTCGGACAGCGTCAAGAATGGATGGTATATTCGGGAAGAGATAGGCGCCGTTTGGCTGGCGATCAATCAGCAAGCGCTTACTTCGGATCTGCACATAGAGCCAGTTCACCGGGATCTGGAGCGTGCGGGCCAATTCGGGTGGGCTGAGGAGTGCTTCGTCATGATCCCATCGAGTGCGCTGGGCAGTTACCTTGATGGCAGCGGCACGGCGGAGCCGCCCTACGGTGATAGGCAGCACCTTATGGGCGCAATGGGGAGAGCGGTGACCTTCTTGGGTAAGGATTCCGGCGATCTCGTCGTCCGGGACGCCGTCGCGAGCGAGCGTCAGCAGGCGTTCCCGCATCTCGGCGCCTCGCGTCAATCTGGTAACGGAGTTGACGCTCATCTTCACTTCGAGCTCCGTCACGGCGCCTCCACGCCAGACGATCCTGGCCAGGGCCAAATCGTGCTCACCGCGGTCGAGAACAACCTTTTCGATGAGACATCGCAACAACGCCTCGCGATGCGCATCCGAGATAGTCTCGTCACCCCATATCTGCGGGAGGCGGCCGGTGAGGCTTATGACCTTGTCGTTGAGCTCCTTGCTTAGGGCCACTTGTGTGATGGCTTTGGGCGGCGTCTGTCGGGCAAGCGCCTCTTCGGCGGCGCGCACGTCGTTTAGCGCCGCTTCCCATCGGCGCTCGAGTTCCGAGGCAACCAACCGATTATCTGGATCAGCTCGGTTGAACTGCCGTTCGGCGAGCGCGGCCGTGTACCGCTTGCGCTCGAGCTCTCGTTCTGCACCGGAGCGTAACGCATTGTTCATCTGCTGCTGGACTTGGCGTGAGCGCGATAAGGCATCGAGTTCGGCTGGCGCTAGTGCGGTTAGGAATGCATCGCCAACGGCTGCATCGATATGGGCGGCTCGAATGTGCTGGCAGGTTGGCTGACCTTCCTGGGTACGCAGGTGATTGCATACATACTCTCCGCCGCCCTTGTAGCGCACGTACATCTTATGACCACATCGTGCGCACCAGGCGATGCCGTGGAGCAGAAGCTCGCCATTGCGAGGCACCTCGGGTTTTGATGCGCATGTATTCGGCTCGGTTATCTCTGATGACGGCTCGGATTTTTTCATAAATTGGCCAGTCGATATAGGCTGGATATCGATCTTTAACGACGATCCGCCACTCCTCCATCGGCCGCGGAGCCTTTTGCGGCAGGGCACCCTTCCGCTTGGGTGGCTGGAAGCGGGTTCGTCCATAGACAAAGGCGCCCGCGTGTTATTCGGCCCTTTAATTGCGGATTGTTGTCAATCACTTTTTCCCGGCGACACGATGGTAGCGCTCGGCCGTAGAGCTGGTCAGGGTTGCGAAGACGGCGCGAGGCGCGGTTGTGATGGGCATTGGCCCCAGCCGTTGGATAGACAGAGCTGGCTGATGTCTTCGCTGGGGTCATGGTCCTTTCCGAGGTCGCGCAGCGCCTCATGATGATGTCCGGGTCGGGCGCCTCAACGTTTGCAGCGGAGTACGATCGAGCCGCCACCAGCCGAATAAACGAGGTCGCCTCAACACCGTCCCAGCGGACATCGCCAGTCCGGCAGACCGGACCAGGAGCTTGCGAGTAAATATCAGACTGGCTGCGGCTGCCCCCAGTCGAAGGATGTACCATCAACCCAGATGCAGTGAAGAATGACTGCGATCTTCCTGGCGATGGCAACCTTTGCCTTCCTCATCCCGATTCTCTTGGCGAGCTTCATGCCCCACGCCTTGAGAGAAGACCATTTCTTTGTCCGATAGAGAAGTACGGTGGCAGCCTCAAATAAATAGGTACGGAGAAGCCGGTCGCCCCATCGAGATATCCTGCCATTGATATCCGTTTCACCGGACTGGTTTCGTCGAGGTGTTAGACCGAGATAGGCACCGACTGTCAGCGCCGATCGGAATCGTGACGGATCATCGATTGTATGGCGGAACGTCAAAGCGGTCACCACACCGACAGCGGGAACGGTCATCAGGCGGCGCGTCGTCTCATCCGCCTTCGCCAATCGGCGAACTTCGTCATCAAACTTGTTTTGCTGCTGACAGACATGCTCGTGGATCGACAGGAGCGGCGATATCACGCTGAAGAGCGGATGATTATCGCCCAACAGTTCGCCGACCTGGTTGCGGAACTGCTGGCCGATCGCGCGTGGGAACAGCAAGCCGTATTCTTTGATCAGGCTGCGAACTTGGTTCTCGATATCCCGGCGCATGGACACAAGCCGGGATCTCGCGACGAGTATCGCGCGCACCTTCTGACTTTCCGCGCTCTTGACCTTGACTTCTCGATACCAACCAACCCGCACCAGTTCGGCAAGGCCCCGCGCATCGTTCTGATCGCTCTTATTCATACGCACCGATAGAGCGGCATGTGCGTGCCGAGCGTCAATGCAGACCACTGGGAGATCGACCCTACGAAGTTCATGCCATAACCAGCTCGCCATCGCCCCAGTCTCAAATCCGATGCGCTCTGCTTGTGGCGCCCGCTTATGAAGTAGTGCCGTAAGTGCTCCCAGATCTGACTTCGCCTTTCTTTCGAACAAGACTTGGCCCCCTTCGTCGACAACACATACTGAGGTTTCTTTTTGCGAGACATCCAACCCGACATATTGCTTCATAGCGCACTCCGATTTCGTGAGATTGCGGGAAGGCCTGAAGATAGCGGATCTTTCTGAGCCGCGAGTGCTGACCGCAATTACGTCATCGTCTGCAATATTGGCTCTGACTCAGTTTTGATGCAGTTTGAGCGGTGTCTGGCGCTTTGATTAGAGGAGAATCAGCGCCATGCAGCAAACACTCCACCGCTCCAGTCTTGTACCGCGTGGGTTCGTTGTAGAGGGTGCTTACTACGAGGGTAATAAAGCCGTCATCACGGTGCGGGCGTCCGGAAGTGTCGGTCTATGCCCATCGTGCGGAGCGGTCTCGCGACGTGTCCATAGCCACTATCGCCGCCGCGTGACCGATCTGCCGCTCTCGGGTCGGATCGTCCAGCTCCTGGTTATCGCCCGCCGCTTCCGCTGCAACGCTGTCCTGTGCGGTCGCCAGATCTTCACGGAGCGTTTCGCCGAAGAGGTACCGGCTCCGTCGGCGCGACGCACAGCGAGGATGGAGTCGATCGTTCATCACCTCGGCCTGGCGCTTGGTGGTCGACCGGCAGCAGACTTCGCAAAAAGGCTCATGCTGCCGGTGAGCAAGGATACGCTGCTGCGCGTGGTGCGGCGCCGTAGTCGTCCGCCGACAGATCCGCTCAGAGTTATCGGCATTGATGATTGGGCTTGGCGTCGCAATCACCGATACGCCAGCATCATCTGCAACCTAGAGCATTTTTCGATCATGTTGCATCGTAGCCAGCGGCGACGAGATAGTTTTGACATTCCTGTGGTGAGAAGCGTTTGAGGGCATTTGCGATAGCCTGCCAGAGATCGGGCATGGTGCGTGCGGCCGCGGCGCGCAACAGCGCCTTC
>JAFKKM010000035.1 GCA_017305555.1 Hyphomicrobiales bacterium
GGGGGGGGGGGGGGGGGGGGGGGGGGGGGGGGGGGGGGGGGGGGGGGGGGGGGGGGGGGGGGGGGGGGGGGGGGGGGGGGGGGGGGGGGGGGGGGGGGGGGGGGGGGGGGGGGGGGGGGGGGGGGGGGTGCTGAGTTTCGTGATCGCATTCAAAGTCATCTAGGTGATCTTGGGGCACGATCGCCAACGCTCGGAACAAGCGGCGTTTGTCCGACGGCGCGTTGTTATGCAGGCTTGCCCTTTCGGGGTGTCCCGATAAGGTCGGAGCATGTCTTGCGATATTCGGCACTCCGCAGCGATAGCTCGGACGCGTGTGGCGGTGGTGGTTCTGGCGCTTTCCGGGCTCACGCTTGCTCTGTGCGATGAATCGTGGTCGCAGGCGCCGGCGGCCGGTCCGCAAGGCGGCAGCCAGAACAATTCCCAAGCCGTAGACACTGCGCCGTCCGCTGCGACCCCTGCGCCTCCGCCGCCACGCACTGAAAATCCAGGGCTCATCAATGAAATCGGCAAATTGCTGGAACGACGCCAGCCGTTGTTTCCGGCACTGACGCTGCCGTCGTCCGAACTGTCGCCACCATCGCCCCAGCCGTCGCCGCCCGCTGCCGATCGCGCTGGATCTGGTGGTGAACCTGCGTCGAGCGGCAAGCCCGAAAGCAGCGGCCTTCCGCGCCTCGACCTGAAGATTCCGTCGATGCAGACGGGGCGGGAGAAATGCCCCGTGGCCGCGAACGGTGCCTCCGATTGCAAGGCTGCCGCCGACGCGCTCTGCCGCGCCCATGGTTACAAGGAAGGCAAGGGCACCGACACCGACGCCACGCAGAAGTGCTCGGCCGAGGCGTTGCTGTTGTCCGGCCGGAAATCCCAGCCGGGCGCCTGCCGCACCGATTATTTCGTCACGCGGGCATGGTGCCAGTAGTCGAATTTCAGCCCCGCTCCGCAGCGTCCGGTTTGCAGCGTCTTGGCACAAGACAACGCCTGCGGCTTGGCGCGGATTGCTTTCCGACAGGAATATCTGGCAACGTCCGCCGCCCGCGGACCGATGGCGTGGTCTTGTTCGGACCGTGCCGTCACGCGACGTGTTGCCGTCAACAGAGAGAGGATTTGCCGTATGTCCATGCCTGCCTTGTTCAAGGGCCGACTGTCGATTCCCGTGATCGGTTCGCCGCTGTTCATCGTTTCGGTGCCGGATCTGGTGATCGCCCAGTGCAAGGCCGGCATCGTCGGTTCGTTCCCGGCGCTGAATGCGCGGCCGGCGGCGCTGCTCGACGAATGGCTGGCGCGCATCAAGGAAGAGCTGGCGGCCTACGACAAGGCGCATCCGGAGCGGCCGTCGGCGCCGTTCGCGGTCAACCAGATCGTGCATAAATCCAACAACCGGCTCGATCACGACCTTGCGGTTTGCGAGAAGCACAAGGTGCCGATGATGATCACGTCGCTCGGCGCGCGCGAGGAGTTGAATCAGGCCGCACATAACTGGGGTTGCATCACCTTTCACGACGTCATCAATCAGAAGTTCGCCCACAAGGCGGTCGAGAAAGGCGCCGATGGTTTGATCCTGGTCTCGGCCGGCGCGGGCGGCCATGCCGGCGAGATTTCGCCGTTCGCCTTCGTCGCCGAAACGCGGCGCTGGTATGACGGACCGATCGCGTTGTCAGGCGCCATCGGCACCGGGCGCGCCATCCGCGCGGCACGGCTGCTCGGTGCTGACTTCGCCTATATCGGCTCGGCCTTCATCGCCACGGCGGAAGCCAATGCGGTCGAGAAGTACAAGGAAATGATCGCGGGTTCGTCGGCGGAGGACATCGTCTATTCGAATTTGTTTACCGGCGTGCACGGCAATTACCTGAAGCCGTCGATCGTCGCCGCCGGAATGGATCCGGACAATCTGCCAGTGTCCGATCCGAGCAAGATGAACTTCGGCACCGACGCCAATGGCGAACGTCCCAAGCCGAAGGCGTGGAAGGAAATCTGGGGCAGCGGTCAGGGCATCGGCAGCATCGACAAGGTGGTGCCGGCTGCCGAACTGATCGGGCGGCTGAAACGCGAATACGACGAGGCCGTCGATCCGCCGCTGTAAGACGAGCGCACTTATAGGTCATGATCGATTCCAATCGGCCGCGGGCAATCCGACATTGCCCGCGGCCGATTCAAGTGAAGTTGGATACTGAACAATGGATGCCATTTTCCGCATCGATGGCGAGCGCGCTATCACCAGCCCGAACGCGGCCGGGCCGTGGTCGCCGGACATGCAGCATGGCTCGGCGCCGGCCGGGCTTGTGACGTGGGCGGCCGAAGCGATGCCGACGCCGGTGCCGATGCAGATCGCACGGCTCACTATCGATCTGATGCGGCCGGTGCCGCTGGTGCCGCTCGCGATCGAGACCGAGGTGCTACGGCAGGGCCGCAAGATTCAGCTTTGCGAAATACGGCTCAAGGCAAACGATGTCCTCGTCGTTCGTGCCACGGTGTTGAAGATCAGGGTGAATGCCCCGAACGATTTGCCGGCCGGGATCGCGGACGCGCCGATCGATCTTCCGGGGCCGGAGCA
Organism: Hyphomicrobiales bacterium; assembly: GCA_017305555.1. Taxonomy (GTDB): domain Bacteria; phylum Pseudomonadota; class Alphaproteobacteria; order Rhizobiales; family Xanthobacteraceae; genus 62-47. The sequence continues at coordinate 2,549 of JAFKKM010000035.1, forward strand.
GTCTCGCGTCGAACCGGCGGATTTCTCCAGCAGTCCCTTCGTCAGCGGCATGTCGTTGCGCGCCGCGCGCGGCGGTTTCGCGCATCCGGGCTCCAGCGCGATCTGGTACCGGGTCGACCGGCCGCTGGTGGAAGGCGCGCCGATCTCGCAGGTGACGCGGGCTGTGGTCGCTTCCGATTTCTGCAACGCCACCTCCGTCGCGCTGGATTTCAAGCACTGGACCTTCCTCAACGCCGATCTGACCATCTCCTTGTCGCGGGAGCCGGTCGGCGACTGGATACTGCTCGACGGCGACTGCAATATCGGGCCGGACGGGGCGGGGTTGGCGATGGCGCGGATTGGCGACCAGCGCGGCTATTTCGGACGCGCGGTCCAAAGCCTGGTGATCGAGAGACGCTAAGCTGCCGCTCGGCCAATGGCCGACCGGGATCGTGCCGGCACGCCCGGCAAAGAATCTTCATATTGCGAGGGAACTGGTTGAGACGACGGACGTTTCGCTCATCTTGAAGCGTGCGGATTGTTCGACGTGCTAACCATTTCAGGACAAACGAGGTCATTCCTTCGGGCCTCCAGTCACCTCATTCCCCCCGCGGTGCAGGCGTATTCGCCGCAAGGATGCCACCGGTGAGACCCGGCCCATCCTCCGAGCGCGCGGTGATTTTCACGCCCGACGGGCGCGACGCCGAGGCGGCCGCCGAACGGATTCGCGCAGCCGGCCTCTATGCCAACGTCTGTGCTGATTTCCCCGCGTTGGTGCAAGAGATCGAAAGCGGTGCCGGAGCGGCGGTGATCTCCGGCGCGGCGATCAAGTCCGTGGACTTGCGACCGCTGGTCGGGTGGCTGGCGGAACAGCCGTCATGGTCTGACTTCCCCATTGTGCTGCTGATGGATCAGATCGGCGGACCGGATAGCGATCCGGAAGCCGCGCGGCTGGTGCAACTCCTCGGCAACGTCTCCTTCATCGAGCGGCCGTTCCATCCGACCACGCTGATCAGCATTGTCGGCTCCGCCATCCGGGGGCGGCGGCGGCAGTATCAGACCCGCGCGATTCTCCGGAACCTGATCGAAAGCAAGACCACGCTGCAAACCGCGCTCGATGTCGGGCGGCTCGGTGCGCTCGAAATGAAGATTCAGGAGCGCCGGCTCGAGGCGTCCGACACGTTCAAATCGTTTTTCGGAAGAGGGCCGGATGAGCCGCTGACGCTCGAGGACATGGAAGCGGCAGTTCATCCCGAGGATCGCGAACGCCGCCGCGAAGCATTCGAGACCGCCGTGATGAGCGGTCAGGACTACAGCGTCGAATATCGGGCGATCTGGCCGGATCGATCGGTTCGCTGGGTCAACACCCATGCGACGATCTTTCGCGGCCTCGATGGCCAGCCCGCGACATTGATCGGCGTGGCGTCCGATGTCACGGCCCGCAAGATCGCCGAGATCGAGAGTGAGAAACTAGTGTCGCAGCTTGCGGCCGAACGTAGCGCGCTCGCCGAACTGACCGCCACGCTTGAACAGCGCGTTGGCGAACGCACCGCCGAATTGATGAAGGAAGTTGCCGCGCGCGAAAAGGCGCAGGAGCAGTTGCGTCAGGCGCAGAAGATGGAATCGATCGGGCAACTCACCGGCGGCGTTGCGCACGACTTCAACAATTTGCTGATGGCCGTGGTGGGCAATCTGGAATTGCTGCGCAAGCGCGTGCCAAGCGATCCGCGGCTGCATCGCCTGATCGACGGCGCGTTGCAAGGGGCCGAGCGCGGCGCGTCACTGACGCAACGGCTGCTCGCCTTCGCGCGGCAGCAGGATCTTAATCCGGCGCCCGTCGATCTCGGCGGATTGGTGCGCGGCATGAGCGAACTTCTGGAGCGGTCGCTGGGTTCGCGCATCGTCTTGCGGTTGGCCGTCGCCGACGATCTGCCGCCGGCTGCGATCGACGCCAACCAGTTAGAACTCGCCGTCCTCAATCTTGCGATCAATGCGCGCGATGCGATGGCCGATGGCGGCACCATTGAGATCAAGATAGCGAAATCGCGAGTCACGCGAGACCCGGCCTTGCCGTCTGGCAACTACCTCAAGCTTTCGGTGCGCGATACCGGTGCTGGCATGTCGCCTGAGGTTCTCGCCAAGGCGATCGATCCGTTCTTCTCCACCAAGCCGCTCGGGAAGGGCACCGGGCTTGGGCTGTCGATGGTTCACGGCCTCGCGGTTCAACTCGGCGGCGCGTTGCAATTGGTGAGCACGGTCGGCAAGGGCACCACAGCCACGTTGATCCTGCCGATCGCGACCGCGCCGGTAGAGGTTGAAAGCCCCGCGCGCCCCGCTCCGAAGCAACCCCGTTCGGCGGTGATTTTGTTTGTCGACGACGATCCGCTGATCGCGATGTCGACCATGGAGATGCTGGAAGATCTCGGGCATCGGGTCATCGGTGCGTCCTCGGGACTGCACGCGCTGGATATCCTGCGCAGCGACCAGCAGATCGATTTGATGATGACCGATCATCTGATGCCCGGCATGACCGGCATCGAGCTTGCGGCGGCCTCGCGCGAGGTGCGGCCGCGGCTGCCGGTGTTGCTCGCGACCGGATATGCCGATCTTCCCGAAGGTGCTTCAACCGACGTGCCTCGTCTGGCCAAGCCTTATCATCAGGATCAGTTGCGCGACCGGCTTGAGCAACTGCTCGGCTGATGGTCGTACTGTCGTCGATTAACCAATCGTTAACCGGTTCCATTCCAACAATTGCCAAGCCTGTTCCGCGTGGATGGCGTCAGACCATCCCCGTTATTCAGGGGTGTCGGATGGACATTGCGGTTCTCGAGCAGTTGTTGTCGCGGACGCCCGCGACGCTGGATCAGATCACGGTGCGGATTTCGCGCGCATTGGAGCGGCATCCGCTTTGCCGGGGCATTCGGTTCGAGGTGGTTGAAACGCCGCGCCGGACCAATGGCGGCAATTGGACGGTCAGCCTGCACGCGTTCAATCCGGACGCCATTTCGGAAGCATCGGAAATCGTCGCCGATATCCAGGACGCCTACGATCTCGCCGCATAGGGGATCGTATCAGGTGAGGACCGTTGCCGGGAGCCGCGGGAGCCTTAGGTATCAATCGCCCTGTTCTGTGCTAGATTTGCTTCCGACTGCGATTGGAGAAACAGAAGCTTCGGTGCATCCGCGGCGACGGAGTCGGGCTTGACCAGAACGGTGGGCTATCTCGCGCTGGCATGTGTCATCATCGTCGGCGCAGCGGTGGCCGGTTTCGTCGTGGCGCGCGATGATGGACCGGTGCAGCCGGCCGAAAGCACTGATGCGCCGACCGCCAATCGCGACGCCAAGACCGACCGGCTTCAGGTTGCGACGGCTGCCGTCCCGCCGCTTGAGGATCGGCTGCGAGAGGTCGATGCTTTGCAAAGTCGGTTCGCCGATCCGCAAACAGATGCCCTTGGGCCCTCCGTCGCGCCAGTGGAAAATCCGCCGTTGCCGGTCTCGCGGCCGAAGGCTGCGGATCTTCCGCCGATACAAACCTCCTACACGTTGCTGAGCGATATCCAGATTGCCGCGATCAAAGAGCGTTTGCGCATGAGTGAAGCGCAAGCGAAGTATTGGCCGCCGGTCGAAGCAGCGTTGCGCGCGCTCGCGCGAAAGATGCACGAGACGCGGACCGCTGGCACTGCACGAGGAACGGTCGCGTTGACTGACGGCGATGCTGAACAATTACAGACGGCGGCCGGGCCGTTGCTGCGGCAGTTGCGCGAGGATCAGAAGCGTGAGGTGCGTGCCCTGGCACGCATCATCGGGCTCGACGTCGTGGCCTCGCGCATCTGAGGCGTTGATTTTAGAGCGGTGAGAAAGCCAGCACGAACAACGCGGCGAGCAGGGCCGGCGGCATCACCACGATCCCGAGTCTCAGAAATTGCCACGCGGCGATCGACAGGCCCTCGCGCCGCAGCGCGATCAGCCAGAGAATGGTGGCGAGCGAGCCAGTGATTGACAGATTTGGCCCCAGATCGACGCCGATCAACAGGCCACCGGTGACGTGCAGCGGCAGCTCCACGCTTTGCCCGACGGTCGCCGCGAGCAGGCCGGCCGGCAGGTTATTCATCGCGTTTGATAGCAGGGCGATGGCGATGCCGGATAAAAGTGTGGTTTGACGCGGCGATGTCGCGGCGGCTTCGCGAAGATACGCGGCGAGCGCGTGCAGCACGCCGGTCTGCTCCACCGCATCCACCAGAATGAAAAGTCCGGCAACCAGCGGCAACACGCCCCAGGCGATATCGCGCAGCATCGGCAGTGGCGAGCGGCGACCGACGATCAGCACCGCGACGGTTGCGCCGGTGCCGCACAGAAACGTCGGCAGGCCGAGTGGCCGGTCGAATGCGGAAGCCGCCAGCAGTACGATGCCCGTTGCGGCGATCGCCGCGCCAACGCAATGGCCGGTCAGCGACAGCGGTTGCAAGGTGACGTCGTCATGCACCGGTTGTTCGAGCGCGCGACGTTGGGTCCATCGCAGGGCGAGGAAGGTGATCAGGATGGCGGCGATTGACGGCAGGGTGAAGAGAGACAGCCATTGCATCAGCGGCGGCATCTGCGCGCCGAAGATCACCAGGTTGGCCGGATTGGAGATCGGCAGCACGAAGCTCGCGGCATTTGCGACGAACGCGCAGATCAAGAGATACGGCAGCGGCGCAACCCGCGCGGCAGTCGCCGCGGCATGGACGGCGGGCGTCAGCACCACGGCGGTGGCGTCGTTCGAGAGAAAAATCGTGGTCAACGTGCCGACCGCGTAGACGATCAGGAACAACCGTCGTGCCGAGCCGCGCGCGGCGCGGACGGCATGTGCCGCAAGCCAATCGAACAGCCCTTCGCGGCGCGCGGCTTCCGCCAGCAACATCATGCCGATCAGAAACAGATAAACGTCGGTGCCTTTGTTGGCGGCGGCGAGGGCGCTCTGCCATGGCACCAGTCCCGAGACGACCAGCACGGCCGCGCCGAGAACTGCCCAGATATATTCCGGAACCGACCACGGCCGGACGATGACGCCAAGCGTGGCGATGGCGGCGATGCCCAGCGTGAGAAGGGTGGCGTGATCCACGGGTGCCTATGGCGTTCGCGGGCGAAGCGCGACTCGGCTCGCGCGCCGAACGCGTCCATCCAAACGAGGTTCTTGCTGCCATCAGTTCGATAGCTGCGCAATGCCTTTGTGCGAATGTCAGTGCAGCCGCGGTGCCTTCAGCAGCTTGGCGCGATCGGTCGAGGCAAGTACGACATCAAAAGTGATGCCTTCGTGCGAAACCGTCAGCGGCACGTCGACGCCGGCCAGACCAAGGGCCCAGACCTTGCGATAGAACTCGGCAAGGCTTGAAACGGCATCGCCATTGACCGCGAGGATAACGTCGCCAGACTGGATGCCGCTGCGGCCAGCCGGCCCCTTGTCGGCGACGCCCATCACCACGACCTTGTCGTCGAAATCACTGGCGAAGAGGCCGAGCCATGGCCGCGCCGGCTTGTTGACACGGCCGAACGACCGAAGATCATCCAGGATCGGCTTCAGCAGATCGATCGGCACGATCATGTTGAAATGCTGGTTCTTCCGCTCGCGCTCGAGTTGCAACGAGCCGATGCCGATCAGCTCGCCGCTTGTCGAGATCAACGCTGTGCCGCCCCAATTCGGATGCGACGGCGTCGTGAAAATGGCGTCGTCGAGCAGGTACTCCCAATAGCCGGCGAACGGTTGCCGGGTCTCGATGCGTCCCGCGACCGAGCGGGTGCGCCCGCCCGCGCCGCCGACGATCACCGAGTCTCCAATTTGTGCGGCATCGGACGAACCCAGCGGCAGTGGATCGAGATCAATGGCGCCGAGCGCCTGGACCAGACCGAAGCCGGTTTCGGAATCGAAGCCGAGAGCGTGGCCTTGCACGACGCGCCCATCGCCGAGATGCAGCCAGACCGATTCCGCCTCGGTGATCAGATAGCCGATGGTCAGTACCAGCCCGTCGTCGATCAAGACGCCGTTTCCGGCACGTTCGGTGCCGAGCGTCGCGGCGGTGAAGGCATCGGCGGGAATGATCGCATGAAGGCCAACGACCGCGCTGAGGGCGCGATCGAGATCGAAATCGTAATCCTGCGAGCGCGGCTGCGCTGATAGCGGGACTTTCCATTCGGTCAGTGAGGGCATGGCGCGGCTCCTTGTCGCACGTACGGCGTCCGGACGTTCAGGCGGTTCGATCGAGGCGCTCCACCAAATGCATTTGTAAGCATAGGGAACTGACGGCTTGCGGCAAGCCGGTATTGCATCGGCGGGATGCCGGGAGTTGAATTCATGCGGGTTGCGCACGAGGCCATGTTGCTTTGGCGCAAACTACCGTGTGCGAAATTCGGTAGGCTTTCGCGAATGTCGGCGCGGGGCGCCGTCGGACAACAGCATTGATGCGTCGGTAGAAACCGATGGCATCATTCCGGCAGGAAGGTGAGGAATGGCTTCTCCGTCTGATCGATCGAGCTTGAAGAACTGGTTGCCCGGTGTTGCCGGCGTGGTGATTCTGTTCGCACTGGCCGGTTACGCTGGCGTGTCGCAGGGGCAGCGCGAGCAGGCGCCGACGGAAACGGCGGCTGCGACGACATCCACCAAGCCTGAAGCAGCCAAGCCCGAACAGCCGACGGCCAAAGCTGTTGCCGTGACCAAGCCCGCCGCTGAAACAAAGACAGCGCCCGCCAAGGCCGCGCAGCCCGACACGAAGACCGCGCCACCCGCCTCGAAGACGGCGGCAGCCCCAGCGCCGGCTCCGGCAGCCTCAGCGCCCGCCGCGAAAGTTGCGACTGCGCCCGCTGCTCCGGCGCCCGCCGCTTCGCCTCATGCGCATGGCCATGACATGTCCAAGATGGCGCAAGCGCCGGCGGCGAAGCCAGCTGTCGTCGCCAAGGTTGCCAGCACCGCCGTCGAGGGCGATGTCGCGCACGGCCGCCAGGTCTTCAAGAAGTGTCAAGCCTGCCATTCGATGCAGCCGAGCAAGAATTTGCTCGGTCCGAGCCTGGCCGGGATCGTCGGCACCAAGGCCGGCGAGGTCGCCAACTACAGCTTCTCCACCGCGATGAAGCAGAGCGGCATCACCTGGACTCCTGAGAAACTCGACGCTTATTTGCAGGATCCGCAGAAGGTCGTGCCCGGCAACAAGATGCCGTTCCCCGGCCTGAAGACCGATTCGGATCGCACCGACGTCATTGCCTTCCTGGCATCGTCGGCCGAGGCGGCTCCCGCGGCTGCTGCGCCGGCGGCCAACGCCGCAGCTCCAGCGCCCGCCGCCCAAGCACCTGGCGCACATGCGCCCGCGTCGCAGGCGGCCTCGCGTCCCGTCACGGCCTATCTGTCGGACGCCAAGTATACGCTGCGCTCGGGCATCGCCGAGGGACGCATGGTGTTCTTGGGCGTCGGCGGCACCATCGACGGCAAGGTCAATCCGATTCTCACCGCCGTCGAAGGGCAGGTGGTGCAGGTGACGCTGATCAACGGCGAGGGCACCGAGCACGACATCGTCTTCCCGGATCAGGATGCCCGCTCGCCGCGCGTCATCAACAAGGGCGCCAGCACCAGCATCGTGTTCCGTGCCGGCAAGGCCGGCGACTTCCTCTACTATTGCGATGTGCCGGGTCATCGTCTCGCCGGCATGGAAGGTCAGCTCCTGGTGACGGCGACGCCATCGGCTCAGACCATCGTCGAGGCCGATATTTCGCGGCCGCCGACCGATCTGCCGCCGCCGATCGGCAAGCGCGATCCGAAAACCGTGCGGCTGGACCTGCTCACCGTCGAGATGGAAGGCCGTCTCGCGGAAGGCACCACGTTCGGCTACTGGACCTTCAACGGCAAGGTGCCGGGTCCGTTCGTGCGCGTTCGCGTCGGCGACACCGTCGACGTGCATTTGAAGAACGCGGCCGAAAGCAACATGATCCACTCGGTGGATTTCCATGCGGCGACCGGTCCGGGTGGCGGCGCAGCGGCGTTGCAGGTCGATCCCGGCAAGGAGAAGTCGATGAGCTTCAAGGCGCTGAAGCCAGGGCTCTACGTCTATCACTGCGCCACGCCGATGGTCGCCGAACACATCGCCAACGGCATGTACGGGATGATTTTGGTGGAGCCGGAAGAAGGGCTACCGCCGGTCGATCACGAATTCTACATCATGCAGGGCGAGATCTACACGGATGCGGCTTTTGGTCAGCGCGGCAGCCAGGAGTTCAGTGTCGAGAAGCTGCTCGCCGAAAAGCCGGAATACTTCGTGTTCAACGGTTCGGTCGGCGCCATCACCAAGCTGCATCCGCTGCACGCCAAGGTCGGCGAGACGGTGCGGCTCTACTTCGGTGTCGGTGGTCCGAACTTCACCTCGTCGTTCCACGTCATCGGTGAGATCTTCGACAAGGTCTACAACCTCGGCGGCGTCACCAGCCAGCCGCTGCACGACATCCAGACCGTGACGGTGCCGCCGGGCGGCGCGGTGATTACCGAGTTCAAGCTCGACGTGCCGGGCGGTTACACGCTCGTCGATCACGCGCTGTCGCGCGCCGAGCGCGGCCTCGCCGGAATGCTGGTGGTCGAAGGTGCGCCCAACCCCGACATCTACAACGGCGTTGTCGAGCCGGGGATGGGACACTGAGCGAAACGTCTCGTCTTTGCGAGGAGCGTGAGTGACGAAGCAATCCAGACTCAAAAAGAAGTTTGGATTGCTTCGCTTTGCTCGCAATGACGGTAGATCGTTTTGCAGATGACCCGCGAGAAGTGGCGCGGATACTCAATCCGCGCCGTGCTATCTCAGGCCGACTTGCCGTAGTCGTAGAAACCCTTGCCGGTCTTGCGGCCGAGGTGGCCGGCGGCGACCATCTCCTTGAGAAGCGGTGCGGCGCGATACTTCGGATCGTTGAAGCCGTCGTAAAACACCTCCATCACCGACAGCATGGTGTCGAGGCCGATCATGTCGGCCAGCGCCAGCGGTCCGATCGGATGGTTGCAGCCGAGCTTCATGCCGGCGTCGATGTCCTCGGCGCTGGCGATACCTTCCTGCAACGCGAAGATCGCTTCATTGATCATCGGGCACAGGATGCGGTTGACGGCGAAGCCGGGGCTGTTCTTCGCGGTGATCGCAACCTTGCCGACCCGCTTGGCGAAGTCGACGGCCTTGGCGTGGGTATCGTCGGAGGTCTGCAAGCCACGGATCAATTCCAGCAGTGCCATCAGCGGCACCGGATTGAAGAAGTGCATTCCGATGAAGCGATCGGGGCGGTCGGTCGCCGCCGCAAGCTTGGTGATCGAGATCGACGAGGTGTTGGTGGCGATCACCGTCTGCGGTCGCAGCGATGCGCAGAGGTCCTTGAGGATCTTGACCTTGAGGTCTTCGTTCTCGGTCGCGGCCTCGATCACCAGATCGCAATTCGCAAGCTTTGCCTTGTCGGTGGTGCCGGTGATGCGCTTGAGCGCGGCGTTGCGGTCGGCGTCGCTCATCTTCTGCTTGTTGACGAGGCGCTCGAGGCTCTTCTCGATCACCGACGTGCCCCGCGCGACCGCTGCGTCGGAGATATCGGTCATGACGACGCTCAGCCCGGCGGCCGCGCAGACCTGCGCGATGCCGTTGCCCATGGTGCCGGCGCCGATGATGCCAACGGTTTCGATCATGTTCGTCCTCTGCTCCTGTCTTGCGCGCGCGGATGCCCGGCGGCGTTTGATTCCGAGGGCATGATTACCAGAGCGGATCGGCCAGGGCAAAAGCCCAAGAATCCGCGCGGCGTACCGGCGGCTGGGTGAATGTTTTCCGCCGGAGCATCTCGGGCCGTGCCGACATGCGACGATTCGGCGACTTTTGGTCAGGGTTCGCCGGCGGGTGGTTTCCTTGGTCCCCGTGATGGATTGCAATATGATGCACGTCGCTCCTGCGCGACGGTCAGATCGTCCGGCATGTTGTAGCGGGCCGATCGAGACTGAAGGAGAATCATCGATATGAACTCCCACGCGAGCGAACCCGTGTCCCGCGCGCCGGTACAACGCGCAGACTTCGGCCGGGTTTCGGTCTTCTTCGGCGAGAAGAATGGCAAATACCCCGACGGAAACCAGGTGCTCGTTCGCGGCTCGGATACGCGCGCGGCGCTCGACGCTCCGCTCGTTTCCAATTTCATTGGGCCGGAATTCGACGCCTCCGAACTGGTGGTGATGGGCCATATTCACGAAGATCACATGGCCGGCCTGCATCGTCTTCCCAATGCGCCGGTGTATGTGCATGAGGCGGATCTGGAGGCGGCGCGCAGTTGGGACGGCCTGGTCGCTGCCTTCGGGGTGACCGATCGGAGGCGCATTCCGGAAATGGAAACCCGGTTCAAGCGCGACTTCTTCTACGCACCGCGGCCCGATGCGCGGAGCTATGTTGACGGCGCGTCATGGGATCTTGGCGGGGTGACGATCCGCGCCTTCCACATGCCGGGTCACACCGCCGGTCATTGTGTTCTGCTGGTTGAACCGGAAGGCGTGGCCTTCATCGGTGATATCGATCTCACTGGCTTCGGGCCATACTACGGCGATGCGTCCTCCAGTCTGTCGGGCTTCCGCAACAGTCTGGCGCGGCTGCGGGATATTCCGGCGAAGGTATGGGTCACCGCGCATCATCGCGGCGTCTACACTGACCGGGAGCACTTCATGCAGGATCTTACGGCCTACACCGCCAAGCTCGACGAACGCGAAAAGCGATTGTTGGTGATGCTGAAAGAGGCGCCGAAGACGCTCGCGCAATTGGTGACGCAGCGGCTGATCTATCCGCAGCACTATGAGAGTCCGTGGGTAGACGCGTCGGAGACCCGCACCATTTCGCAGCACCTCGCCGAACTCGTTGCCGACGGGCGGGTGCAAGTGGACGAACAGAACGCCTACCGCGTGGCTTGACGCGTGAGCTACCGGATCGGCGGAGCGTATTGGATGCCGCCCTCGTTCCACAGGTGATTGAGGCCGCGCGGAATGCCGAGCTTGGAGCCGGTGCCGACATTGCGGTTGTAGGATTCGGCATAATTACCGACCTGCCGGATGATGCGCACCGCCCAGTCCTTGGTCAGGCCGATCTGCTCGCCATAGGTGCCCTCGTTGCCGACCAGACGTTTGACGTCCGGCTTCTGCGACTTCAGCGCCTCGTCGATGTTCTTCGAGGTGATGCCGAGTTCCTCGGCGTTGAGCATGGCGAAGTGCGACCACTTCACGATTTCCAGCCATTGACTGTCGCCCTGCTTCACCGCCGGTCCCAGTGGCTCCTTGGAAATCACGTCAGGCAGAATGACGTGATCGTTCGGCGCCGAGAGCGTCAGCCGCTCGGCGTAGAGCTGCGAGATATCGCTGGTGAAGACGTCGCAGGCGCCGGTGTCATAGGCCTTGAGCGTGTCGGCGACGTTGGAGAACGCCATCTCCTGGAACTTCATGTTGTTGGCGCGGAAGTAATCGCCGAGATTGAGTTGCGTGGTGGTGCCGGACTGCACGCAGACCTTGCTGTTGTCGAGCGCCAGCGCCGAATCCTTGCCCGCGCTCTTGCGGATCATGAAGCCCTGACCATCGTAGTAATTCACCGCGGCGAAGCTTAAATTGAATTCGGCCTCGCGTGACATCGTCCATGTCGAGTTGCGCGATAGCAGATCGATCTTGCCGGATTGCAGCGCCTTGAAGCGATCCTCGGCGTTGAGTGGAACGTACTTCACCTTGGTAGCGTCGTTGAATACGGCAGCCGCGACCGCGCGACAGAGATCGACGTCGAGACCTGACCACACGCCCTTGTCGTCGGCATTGGAGAAGCCTGGCAGGCCGGTGCTAACGCCGCAGATCAGATTTCCCCTGTCCTTGACCGTCTTCAGCGTTTGCGCATCGGCTTTATCGAGAGCACCGAAGGCAACAACGGTGGCAGCGATGGCGACGGCGGTGCGCGCGAGGGGAAGACCGAAGTTCAGCATGATGATGTCTCGCTCATGACGAAAGGGTGACGGGCAAGGATCGACGAAGGATCGGCGGCGAATTACAAGGATGGGCGCTGCTTGACGACGACTTTGGTGCCGACGGGGACACGGCCGTAAAGATCGATGATGTCGGAATTGACCATGCCGAAGCATCCCGACGATACGGCCTTGCCGATGGTGTCGGGCTGATTGGTGCCGTGAATGCGATAGACCGTGGTGCCGAGATACATCGCGCGCGCGCCGAGCGGATTGCCGGGACCACCGGCCATGAAACGCGGCAGATAGGGTTGGCGCTGGATCATTTCCGGCGGCGGCGTCCAGTCGGGCCACTCAGCCTTGCGCGTGATCTTCAGCAGACCCTGCCACTGAAAGCCTTCGCGGCCGACGCGGACGCCGTAGCGAATGGCGCGGCCGTTGCCCTGCACCAAATAGAGAAAGCGTTCCGATGTGTGGACGATGATGGTGCCCGGCGGCTCGGTGGTGCGATAGAGCACCATCTGCCGCTGGAACTGCGGTGGCAATTGCACCGATTCGTCCGGCACGCGCCCCGGCTCGTCGCCGATATTCATGTCTTCGTCCTGGCTGAAACCCTGTGCGGCCGGCAGAACGACGAACATGACGGCCAGCAACGGCATCCACAGCAAGCGTCGAAAGCGAAGCATCGGCAATCCTTGTTGTCGGTGGCGCGAACCGTCGGACGATGTCGCGATATCGGAGGGTATCAAACCGTACCCTCGCATGGATGGCAAGCCGGCCCGTGATGCCGAATCAATCGTGACCGGATACGATCAAATCAACACGATCCGATTTCATGAGAGGTTAATGTGGCGCGATCCACAGTCGCAGGCCGTAGGAGATGAGAGTCACGGCGCCGACACCGCCGAGCCACAGCAGCACGAACCACAATAAGCGCTGCGGCAGCGACGATTTATCGTGGTGCGCGGTCATCAATGATATCCGCTTTGCGGATCGACCTTGCCGCGGAACACCCAATAGGCCCATCCGGTGTAGATGAGGATGATCGGAATCAGGATCGATACGCCGACCAGCATGAATATCTGGCTGCTCTCCGGTGCGGCGGCCTGCCAGATGGTGATGCTGCGCGGCACGATGTAGGGATACATGCTGATGCCGAGTCCGGCATAGGATAGTGCGAACAAAACGAGAGACAGCACGAACGGCTTGTAATCCTGCCGCTTTGCCAGGCTCTGCAACAAAAGCGCGGTGACCGCCGCGACCGCGATCGGCACCGGCGCGGTGAACAGCAGGTTCGGCCAGGTGAACCAGCGCCGCGCATACTCGACGTCGAGGAACGGCGTCGCGAGACTCACGATGCCAATCGCGCCGAGCATGGCGAACAGCAGCCACCAACTCAGGTGATAGGCTTTCTCGCGCAGGTCACCAGTCGTCTTCATCACCAGCCACGTCGCGCCGAGCAGGCAGTAGCCGATGACGACGGCGATGCCGGTGAGAATGCTGAACGGCGTCAGCCAATCCCACCAGCCACCGGCATAGGCGCGATTGGCGACCTGCACGCCTTGCAGGATAGCGCCGAGCGCGATGCCTTGCGCCAGCGCCGCGACCAGCGAGCCGCCGGCGAAGGCCATGTCCCAGCGGTTGCGTTCACGTTGCGAGCGCCAGCGGAAGTCGAAGGCGACGCCGCGAAACACTAGGCCGAGCAGCATCGCAACGATCGGCGTATAAAGCGCCGGCATCAGCACCGCATAGGCCAGCGGAAACGCTGCGAACAACCCGCCGCCGCCGAGCACCAGCCAGGTTTCGTTGCCGTCCCACACCGGCGCGACGCTGTTCATCATCACGTCGCGGTCTTCTTTCTTCGGAAACAGCGGGAACAACATGCCGAGACCGAGGTCGAAGCCATCCATCACCACATAGACGAACACCGCAAAGGCGATGATGAAAGCCCAGATGGTCGCAATCGTTGACATCTGATCCATGACGCTCACCGTTGTGCGTAGTTCGCGGCGCCCGATGCGGGCGTGATGCCGGCGGCGTGCGACGGTGCGTCGCCGCGAGGGCCTTCTTCGCCGCTATGTGGCGGTTGTGCCATCAGGCGCAGGATGTAGACGATGCCGGCAGTGAACAGCAGGAAGTAGACGATCACGAACGCAATCAGCGACGAGGCGACGGCTGGCGTTGCGAGCGGTGACGCCGAATCGACGGTGCGCAGCAGGCCGTAGACCGTGAACGGCTGGCGGCCGACCTCCGTGGTGAACCAGCCGGCCAGCACCGCGATGAATCCGGACGGTCCCATCATCATCGCGAAGATATGCAAGGGCCGGTAGTCATAGATCCTGCCGCGCCAGCGTAGCCACAAGCTGAGCAAGCCGAGGCCCATCATCAGGAAGCCGAGGCCGACCATGATGCGGAACGACCAGAAGATCACCGGCACCGGCGGCCAGTTTTCGCGCGGCACGGTGTCGAGCCCTGCCAGCGGCGCATCGAGCGAGTGTTTCAGGATCAACGACGACAGCTTCGGAATCTGGATCGCGTAATCGACCCTGGCGTTTTTCTGGTCCGGCAATCCGAACAGTAGCAGCGGCGCGCCGTCCGGGTGGCTCTGGTAATGGCCTTCCATCGCCATCACCTTGGCCGGCTGATGCTCCAGCGTGTTGAGGCCGTGCTGGTCGCCGGCGAGAATCTGAATCGGGGCCACGATGGTCGCCATCCACATCGCCATCGAGAACATCACGCGTGCGCTTTCGCGTTTCGGATCGCGCAGCAGATGGAACGCGCCGACGCCGCCGACCACGAAGGCGGTGGTGAGATAAGCCGCCAGCACCATATGAACGAGGCGATAGGGGAACGACGGATTGAAGATCACCTTCCACCAGTCGGCGGCGACGAACTGTCCGGCGGCGTTGATCTCATAGCCGGCCGGCGTCTGCATCCACGAATTGGCGGACAGAATCCAGAATGCGGAGAACAGCGTCCCGACTGCGACCATCAGGGTCGCGAGGAAGTGCAATCGAGGTCCGACCTTCTTGAGGCCGAACAGCATAACACCGAGAAAGCCGGCTTCGAGGAAGAATGCGGTCAGCACCTCGTAGGCCATCAGTGGGCCGATCACTGGTCCGGTCTTGTCGGAGAACGCTGCCCAGTTGGTGCCGAACTGGTACGACATTACGATCCCGGACACGACGCCCATGCCGAAAGCGATGGCGAAAATCTTCAGCCAGTAATTGAACAGGTTGAGGAAAACCTCGCGGCCAGTCCATAGCCAGAGCGCTTCGAGCACTGCGAGATAACTGGCAAGCCCGATCGAGAATGCCGGGAACACGATATGGAACGACATCGTGAAGGCAAACTGCGCGCGCGCGAGAACGATTGCGTCAAGGCCATCGAACATGAGGCGGTCTCCGGCGAAGCAACAATGAGAAGCTAGCACATGCGGCCGACATGGAAAGCGGCGATGCGGCGGCTGTGACACGCTTGCACCGTAGGACGCACGCCTATGGCGACGTTGCGCTGGCGCAAGGTTCAACCCGTCACACATTCCATACAATTCGGCCCGGTCGAGAGGCACCCCGACCGGGTCGACAAGTTTGGGAGGTTGATCGCGGAACTAGAGCATGATCCCGAAAGGTGGAAATCGGTTTTCGGAAAAGAGCATACTCAAACAAAAAGCCAAGCGATGGGTCTGATCCAACGTCGCTGGATCGGACCCTAGCGGAAGTGGGTGTCGCTCACGCCGGAAAGAATGCAGACATCGGCGACACGTTGTCGTGAACAATCTCTCACCTGTTGACGGTTCGAAATCATCGCGCCGTCGCGATCGGCGCGCGCCGGTGCATCTTGCAGGCCGAGTGCAATCAATGTGCAGACCGCGCCCAGCGGAACGATGAAGAAGCGGAAGGACATCATCTGCATGGTTCTGATCCGTCGTTACGCTTGGTCTCGCGTGTTGACCGTTACGCGGCCAGCGTGTCGACGCCATATGTCTTGAGCAGTTCGGCGAGTTGCTTGCGGGCATAGAACATGCGGGTCTTCACCGTGCTTTGCGGGATTCCGATGATCTTGCCGGCCTCTTCCACCGACTTCTCGTGGTAGTAGACCAGGTCGATGATCTCGCGATGCGCCGGCGACAGCTTGGCGATGCAGGCGCGCAGGATCGCGCTGGTCTTGCTGCGCTCGAGCGCCGCTTCCGGCGTGTCGGCCTGGTCGGCGATTTCCAGCACGCCATCCTGATCGAGGTCTTCGTGCGAGCGCTGGCGCAACGCGGTCAGCGACTTGAAGCGGGCGATCGACAGGAGCCAGGTCGACACCTGCGCGCGGCCTTCGAACTGGCCGGCGGTGCGCCAAACGTCGAGAAACACCTGGCTGACAAGGTCTTCCGCGGTGGTGGTGTCGCGGACCATGCGCAGGATGAAGCGATACACCCGCACCCGATGGCGCGCGTAGAGGATGTGCATCGCGGGCTTGCTACCCTCGGAAATGCTTTCGAGCAGCATCTCGTCGGACGTCGCTTGGGCTGCAAGGATACCTTGCTGGGCGGCTGCGTTGATGGCGATGATGTTCTGCATGACCGGCTCCCTCTCGTCGCTTGTGCGGCGTTCGTTATGGGAATTTTTTAACCGGTGGCTGTTTCAGGACATCTGCACGCCAAGAGAAAAACGGTTTCGTCACTCAGAGAATTGTTTCGTCATGGCCTTCCTGGACGAAACATTTGGACGAAACAGCGGTGCTGCATCGCAATAAAATGTCCGATATGTGACGGCTGGACGTCAGGATTTGTCGCCGGTGGGGCTGAAAAGATAGCCACCGCCGCGAATGGTCCGGATCACCGACGGTTTGGTGGGATCAGGCTCGATCTTGCGGCGGATTCGCATGATCCGCAGGTCGACGGCGCGGTCGAACGCCTCGGCGTCGCGGGCATTGGCCAGTTCCAGCAACCGCTCGCGCGACAACACGCGCTTGGGATTGGCGGCGAAGACCTTCAGCAGGCCGAATTCTGAGGCGGTCAACGGATGCTCGTTGCCTTCGTCGTCGCGCAGCGCCTGCGCCTCGAGGTCGAGCCATCGGGTTCCGAAGCGCACCAGGTGATCAGTGCTTTCCTTGGCGGCTGGGGCGGAAACGATCTCGGTTGCGGTTTTGCCGGGAATGGTGCGCCGCAGCACGGAACGGATTCGCGCCATCAACTCACGTAATTCGCACGGCTTGGCGACATAGTCGTCGGCGCCAAGCTCCAGTCCGACGACGCGATCGATCGGGCTTGCGGTAGCCGTCAGCATGATCACCGGCACATTGGTGCGGGCCTTGAGGTCGCGGATGATCGAGAGGCCGTCTTCCTCGGGCATGTTGAGGTCGAGCACGACAAGATCGGGCTGGTCGGTAGCGATCGCCTCGCGCAGGCTTTTGCCACCGTCGCAGAGCGTCACGGTGAAGCCATGCATTCGTAGATAGTCGCCGACCATTTCGCGGGCCGGGGCTTCGTCGTCGACAATGATGATGTGTTGGCTCTGGCTCATGTCACGCTGCGGTCGTCACCGGAAGTTTGATCGTGAAGGTAGCCCCTTGTCCGGGGCCGGGGCTATCGGCAGTGATGGTGCCGCCATGCATATCGACAATGCGCTTAACAATCGATAGCCCGAGACCGGTGGAGCTTTCGCCGGCAGTCGGCTTGGCGGAGAGGCGCTGGAAGCGGCCGAACAACCTGCCAAGGTCTTCGGGCGAAAGTCCCGCGCCTTGATCGGTGACGCGGATGATGACGTGCGCCGGATCGTAAGCAACAAGCAGCGCGATATTGCCACCGATAGGGCTGTACTTGATCGCATTGCTGACGAGATTGTCGATGGCCTCGCGCATCCGGTCGGCGTCGCACATGGTCTGCTGGTCCGGCGGCGCGGAGACTTCGATCACCTGTTGCTTGTTGGCAGCGGAGAGCCGGTTCGCTTCCGCGACTTCGGTGACCAGCGCGGAGAGATCGACCGGTTCGCGCCGGATAGTGATATCGAACGCATCCGCCATGGCGTCGGAGATCAGATGATCGACCATCGACGTGAGGCGCCGCGTCGCATCGCGAATGTGAGTGACTTGCGCACTGATGCTTTCGCGCGAGGCTTCAGTGCCGATCAGTTCGGTCAGCATTTCGGTGCGGCCGAGGATCACGCCGAGCGGATTCTTCAGATCGTGCGCGACGGTGCCGAGAATTTCGTTCTTGAAGCCGTTGGCGCGCTGAAGCCGCAACCACTGTGCCGACAGGCGGCGATTGGCCAGCATCAAGGCGCGCGTGCGTTGCGCCACGCGGTCTTCCAGTTGCGTGTTGGCCTCGTGCAGTTGCTGGTAGAGGATCACGTTGTCGAAGGCGATCGACAGTCGGCTGCCGAAGATTTCGACCAACGCGCGGTCGGTCTCAGACAGTGGACACTCGGCTTGCAACAATACCACGACCTCGCGGCCGCTGCCGGTGCGGATATAGAGCACGGTGCGCTGGTCGGCGAATTCATGCGCGCGGCGGCGGAACGCTTCCTCGACCATCTGCCGCAGGTCGATGTCGAGCGATTTCGGTCCGGCATGGCCGATGAAGCGGCTGTAGCAGCCGGACCCCGCGAGTACCGCGAAATCGTCGCTGATCTCGCCGCCGTCGCGCAGCACGAGAATACCGGCGCAATCGACGTTGAGTAGCGATGCAATCTGCGTCAGCACGCCTTCGGCCAGACGTTGCATGGATTTGAAGTCGTACAGCGTCGAGGCCGCATCGATGATGATCTCGAGGCCGCGCCGGGTCTGCACCATGCGCTCGAGTTGCTGATAGCTGCGCAACGCGGCGGTGAGCGAGGTGAACAGCTTGTCGGCCGTCAGTTCGGTCTTCGCCTTGTAGTCGTTGATGTCGTAGTCGACGATGACGCGACGCTCGGGCGCCTGGCCAGGTTGGCCGGTGCGCAGCACGATGCGGACGGTTTCGTTCTTGATCTCGTTACGGATGAACTCAACCAGGTCGAGACCGGCGGAGTCTGTCTCCATGATGACGTCGAGCAGCACGGCGGCGATGTCGGAATGCTGACGCATCAACTCGCGCCCTTCGGCGGCGGAATGCGCCGACAGGATCTCCAGCCCCTGACCGTTCAGGGAATAGTCGCTGAGCGCGAACCTGGTGCCGTCATGGACGGCCGGATCGTCGTCGATGACGGCGATTTTCCATTTGCGCGAGGTGGTCGAGGAGGTGGCGGGCTCTGTATCGTCGATCAGGTGGAGGACGTCGTCCTGGTCGGCCATGATTTCGTTCCGTCGCTGGTCAGGTCGGGTTTGATGCGCGCCGCGGGGCTTTCCGCAGCATGATAGTCCGAAAGTTGGGGGCTTGTCGCGGCCTGAGGGCCGCAGGCCATATGTCGGCGAAAGGGCCGTCCGGTTCATGCCGTGACCGCTTTTCTGCGGATGACGGCCTTAAGCGCAGACGGTGACAGCCTTGCGGACGTGCCGGTTTTCCGCGTAGAGCAAAATCATAAGCAAGAAAATGCTGCCAGGAGGATCGTCATGACACCCGCCCCCGCGCGTCTTGAAGACAGCGCGCCTTTGTTCGCGACGCCACAGATCGTCGCGGACCGTCACGCCGATGGCTCTATCTGGGTGCGATCCACCGTTCCGTTGCAGCCGTCCGCGCGCTGCGTCGGCGACTGGCTTGAGCAATGGGCGGCGCGTGCGCCGAATCGCATCTTCCTTGGCGAACGCCGGAGCGTCGATCAACCTTGGACGACGGTGACCTACGCTGAGGCACTGCACCGGGTCCGCAAGATTGGTGCTTGGGTGCTTGCCCGCAAGATGAGCCCGGAGCGGCCGCTGGTGATCCTGTCCGACAACAGTATCGATCACGCCTTGTTCGCGCTCGGCGCCATGCATGTCGGCGTGCCAGTGGCGGCAGTGTCGCCGGCCTATTCGCTGGTGGCCAAGGAGTTCGACAAGTTGAAGAGCATGATCGCGCTGCTCGATCCCGGAGCGATCTACGTCGCGAGCCTCAAGCCTTTCGCGGCGGCGCTCGCAGCCATTGCGCCCGCGCATAACGCCCAGATCGTCAGCGGCGAGGATGCGCCGGCCGGCGGGGCGATCGCCTTCCGCGATATTCTGGAGACTGCCGAAAGCGCGGATGTCGCGCAGGCTTTCGCCGCCGTCGGTCCGGACACGATCGCGAAATTCCTGTTCACTTCCGGCTCGACCGGCGTTCCGAAAGCCGTCATCAACACGCATCGGATGCTGACCACCAGCCAGGCCGCAAAGGCACAGGTCTGGCCGTTCCTCGACGATACGCAACACGAACTGATCATTCTCGACTGGTTGCCTTGGAGCCATACCTTTGGCGCCAACCACAACTTCAATATGGTGCTGCGCAACGGCGGCTCGCTTTACATCGATGCCGGAAAGCCCGCGCCGGGCCTGTTCGCGACGTCGCTGGCGAATCTGCGCGATGTGGTGCCGACCGTCTATTTCAACGTGCCGCGCGGCTTCGACATGCTGATCGCCGCCCTGCGCGAGGACGCGGAGTTGCGCCGACGCTTCTTCAACGGCGTGAAGATCATCTTCTTCGCCGGCGCGGCGTTGCCGCAGAATTTGTGGGAAGCACTGGAGGAGATGTCGCAAGCGACCATCGGGCGACGGCTGCCGATGGTCTCCGCCTGGGGCTCGACGGAAACCGCGCCGCTCGCCACCGACTGTCATTTTCAGGCGCAGCGATCCGGCAATATCGGCGTGCCGATTCCCGGTACCGATCTGAAACTTGTGCCGTCGGGCGATAAACTCGAAGTCCGCGTGCGTGGGCCCAACGTTACGCCGGGCTACTGGAAATCACCGGAGCAGACTGCAACCGCTTTCGATGCCGATGGCTTTTATCAAATCGGAGATGCGGTGAAGTTCGCCGATCCCGAGCACCCTGAACTGGGCCTGTTCTTCGACGGCCGTGTCGCCGAGGATTTCAAGTTGACGTCGGGCACATGGGTCAGCGTCGGCACGTTGCGGGTTGCGGGCATCGCGGCGCTTGCGCCACTGGCGCAGGATATCGTCGTGACCGGGCATGGCGGTGATCATGTGCGGTTTCTGGTGTTTCCGAATGTCGCCGCTTGTCGCGCGCTGGCGGGATTGCCGGATAGCGCGCCGCTCGACGATGTGCTGCGGCACGAACGTGTGCGCGCCGGCATCGCGGAAGGACTGGCGAAACTAAAGGCGCGCAGCGGAGGATCGTCGGGTCACGCCACGCGCGCGTTGCTGGTCGCTGAGCCGCCGTCGGTCGATTACGGCGAGATCACTGACAAGGGCTACATCAACCAGCGGGCAGTGTTGGCACGCCGCGTCGCCGATGTCGCGGCGTTGGAAGACGATGCGGCCTCGACGCGCTGGATTGCCTGCGCGACATGATGACGCGCTCGCACTTCTCCTAGGCGTTCGGCAAACGGAAGCTTGCGTCGAAGCCGAGGTCGCGGCGCGCCTTGTCGGTGGCGACGAGATCGTTCGGCTCGGCGATGTTGTAAATCCCCGGCGCGCCGCGATCGATGGCGAGCAGCGCCGCCTGAGCGGCGGCATCGACATGCACGGGCGCGGTGCCTTGCGGAGCGTCGCGGCCGGTGCCTGGTCCGTACAACTGGCCATAACGCAGCACGATGCCGTCCAGCGGCGGCGATTGCAGCGTTTGCGTTTCCAGCGCGACGACGCCGGCAATGCTGACGTTGTAACTGCCGTCGGCCTCGACATTCAGCGGGTCGCTTTCGAGATGTGGCGTCGTGCCGGGCGCGTAGATCCACGCGATGCTTTGCGCGATCATTCGCCTGGCGCCGGCAAAAAGCGCGGCCTGCACAAGATTGCGCGTGCCTTCGTCGCGGATGCGCGCGTTGCGAACCAATGCATCCGCCATCTTCGCCGGATCTAGCCCCGGTGGAAGGTCGGTCAATTGATGGATGACGATATCCGGCTTTGCGGCCAGCACGGCCTGCTTCAAGGCATCCGCATCGAATACGTCCACCACGACGGGCTCAGCGCCCAGCGCGCGCAACGTCGCGGCCTTGGTTTGGAACCGTGTCGTGCCTGCGACATGATGACCGGCGGCGCGCAGCAACGGTACCAGTCGTTGTCCGATGGCGCCCGTGGCGCCGGCGAGGAAGATGCGATGGTTCATCGAAGGTGCCCTTCTCGAGTGGCATTATGTTGCGACGCCGCGTAATTGCGCGCTTCCTTCAGTAACGCCATGCTTCAACTCAAGAAAGCACTCGCCGCAAACCTGAATTATATTTCTTGCATTCGTGGAGAAGTACGAACTATGCTGCATGTAAGCTAGGGAGGGCGTTCGCGTGGAGGGACGCGGGCCGTCTAACTTCGGCGATCATGACCTTGCCGCTGCTCGCGGCCAAGGTGAAAAGTTTTAAGATTGAAATAATTCAGAGCGCAAGGAATACTGCTTCGCCTTCGCGCGCAAAAGGCTACGAGAAAAAACAGAGAGAGGGAGGAATACCATGTCGAGTCGTCTGATCGTCAGTCGCCGGACCTTGCTCACCGGAGCGGCTGGCGCTGCTACGCTTGCCGTCGCGCCCGGGTTGCGCGCACCGGCGATTGCGCAGAACGCGCCGCTCAAGGTCGGCCTGATGCTGCCGTACACCGGCACTTACGCCAAGCTTGGCAAATTCATCGACGATGGTTTCCGTCTCTATGTCGAACAGAAGGGCGGCAAACTCGGCGGCCGCGAGATCGCGTTCGTGCAGGTCGATGACGAATCGAAACCGGAAGCCGCGACCGACAACATGAACCGTCTGGTCGGGCGCGAGAAGGCCGACGTGGTGATCGGCACTGTCCATTCCGGCGTCGCGATGGCGATGGTGAAGGTCGCGCGCGACACCAAGACGCTGATGATCATTCCCAATGCCGGCGCCAACGATGCGACCGGCCCGGCCTGCGCGCCGAACATCTTCCGCTCCTCGTTCTCGAACTGGCAGACCACCTTCCCGATGGGCAAGGTGCTGGCCGATGCCGGCATCAAGAACGTCGCCACCATCACCTGGCGCTATACCGCCGGTTCGGAAATGATCGACGCCTTCGCCGAGAACTTCACCAAGCACGGCGGCAAGATCGCCGAGAAGATGACGGTGCCGTTCCCCGAAGTTGAATTCCAGGCGCTGCTCACGCGCGTCGCGACGCTGAAGCCCGACGCGGTGTTCAGCTTCTTCGCTGGCGGCGGCGCGGTGAAGTTCGTCAAGGACTACGCGGCGGCGGGGCTCGGCAAGACCATCCCGCTTTACGGCGCGGGCTTCCTCACCGACGGCACGCTGGCCGCGCAAGGCGATGCCGCCAACGGTATCAGGACCACGCTGCATTATGCCGATAATCTCGATATTCCGGCCAACGTCGCCTTCCTCAAGGCGTTCAAGGAGAAGACCGGCAATGTCGGCGACATCTACGCGGTGCAGGGCTATGACGCGGCGGCGCTGCTCGATGCCGGCATGACGGCGGTGGGCGGCGACGACAAGCAGCGCGACAAGATGATCGCCGCGATGGGTGCCGCGAAGATCGACAGCCCGCGCGGGCCGCTCTCCTTCAACAAGGCGCACAACCCGATCCAGAACATCTATCTGCGTGAGGTGCGCAATGGCCGCAACGAGATGATCTCGATCGCGCAGAAGGACGTCGACGATCCGGCGCGCGGCTGCAAACTGGCGTAAGAGGTCGAGCCAACCTTACGCATTATATTAGTACAATGATCGTCATGCGCGGGCTTGACCCGCGCATCCATCTGGCAAGAAAATCTTCGAAGCGATGGATTGCCGGGGCAAGCCCGGCAATGACACTCCGATTCTTGGCCGGGTTGTTGACTGTTCTGTTTCACGGAATGACTTGAATGGACCTCGTCACCTTCGGCGTGCAGTTGCTCAATGCCATCCAGTACGGAATGGTGTTGTTCCTCGTCGCGAGCGGACTGACGCTGGTGTTCGGCATCCTCGGCGTGATCAATCTCGCACACGGCGCGTTCTATATGCTCGGCGCCTATCTGGCGTACTGGATCGCCGCCTACACCGGCAGTTTCTGGATCGCGATGGTCGCGGGCGTAGCGATCGCCTTCGTGGTTGGGCTGGTGCTGGAAAACGTGTTCATCCGGAGGCTTTACGGTCGCGACCATCTGGTGCAGGTGTTGCTGTCGTTCGGCCTGATTCTCGTCATCGACGAAGCGCGCGAAATCCTGTTCGGCAAGGATGTGCATTCGGTTGCGCCGCCGGCGTGGCTGTCAGGTTCGATCCAACTCACCGACAATCTATCCTATCCGGTCTATCGGTTGGCGATCTGCGGCTTCTGCCTGATCGTCGCGGCGCTGATCTTTCTCGTCATCACCCGCACCAAGATCGGCATGATCGTGCGCGCCGGCGCCGAGAACCGCGAGATGACGCGGGTACTCGGCATCAAGTTCGATGTGGTGAACCGCTATGTCTTCGCCGTCGGCATCGCGCTGGCCGCGCTCGGCGGCATTGTCATCGCGCCGATCTCGACGGTGTTCCCCGGTATGGGCGACGGCATGTTGATCCTGTCCTTCGTCGTCGTCGTGCTCGGCGGTATCGGTTCGGTGGCGGGAGCGGCGGTCGGCGCGCTGCTGATCGGCCTTACCGATACCTTCGGCAAGGTGTTCTTCCCCAGCGTCTCCAGCATCCTGATCTACGTGCTGATGGCGGCGGTGCTGCTGTGGCGGCCCAACGGCATCCTTGGCCGGCGGGAGGTCTGACGCCGATGCGCGGATGGTTCATTCCCGTCGTGCTGCTCATCGCTGCGATCGCGCTGCCGTTCGCGGTGCCGACCTACTATGTCCAGTTCGTCAGCAAGGCGTTCATCATGGGCATTCTGGCGATGGCGCTGAATCTCGCCGTGGGGCATGGCGGCATGGTCAGCCTGTGTCATGCCGCGTTCTTCGGTCTCGCCGGTTATGTCCTCGCGCTGCTGTCGCCGGGCTACGATCCTGCGTCGTTGTTACTGACACTACCGGCGGCGATGCTCGCGGCGGCCGCAGCCGCACTCATCATCGGTGCGTTGGCGCTGCGCACCCGCGGCGTCTACTTCATCATGGTGACGCTGGCGTTCGGCGAAATGCTGTTCTTTCTGTTTCACGACACCGGTATCGCCGGTGGGTCGGACGGCGCTTACGTCAACGCCAAACCGGAGATTACCCTCGCCGGTCATCGACTGCTCGATCTCGCGTCTCCGACGGCGTTCTACTTCGTGGTGCTGTTCTTCCTGATCGCCACCATCGCGGTGCTGACCATGCTGGTGCAATCGCCGTTCGGCCATGCGCTGGCGGCGGCGCGCGACAACGAGCGCCGCGCGCGGTCGCTTGGCTTTCCGATCTATCGCATTCGGCTGATCGCCTTTGTGGTCTCGGGTGCGATCGCTGGCCTCGCCGGTTACTTCGCCGCTGCGCAGTTCGGATTCGTTGCGCCTCAGATGCTAGGATGGCATCTCTCCGCCACGGTGCTGGTGATGGTGCTGATTGGCGGCTTGCGCTCGGTGACCGGGCCGCTGATCGGCGCGCTGGTTCTGATCGTGCTTGAGGAGGTACTGAAAGCTTCCACGGATTATTGGAAGTTGATCGAGGGCCTGATCATCATCGTCATCGTGCTGGCGTTGCCGGGCGGCGTTCGTCAGTTGTGGCCGATGATTTTCGGCGAGCGTTCGGAGGAGCAGCCGGCGCATCAAGCGGCGCCTACCATCGCGGAGGGGCGCAATGGCTGATGCCGCGTCTCAGGTGGCGCTGCGTGCGAGCGGCCTGCACAAGCGTTTCGGCGGCCTCAAGGCCGTCTCCGATGTGTCGATCGATGTTCATGTCGGTGAGATTCACGCGGTGATCGGCCCGAACGGTGCCGGCAAATCCACCTTGATCAATCTGTTATCCGGCGAGCTGTTCGCCAACGATGGCGCGATCACGCTGGAGGCCACCGATATCACGCGGCTGCCGCCGGATCGCCGCGCGCGCCACGGCCTCGGTCGCGCGTATCAGAAGACCACGATCTTCCCGAAATTCACCGTGCATGAGAACGTCCGCCTCGCGGCGCAGGCGCGCTCGCCGGCGCCGTTGCGAATGTTCGGCTCGGCGCGTTCCGATGCAGCCGTTCGCGATCTCGCTGCGCAGGCCATCGCGAGAGTTGGTCTCGCGGCGCAAACGCAGATCGTCGCGAGCGACCTCAGCCATGGCGAACAGCGTCAGCTCGAGATCGCCATGGTGCTGGCAACCGATCCGCGCATCATCCTGCTCGACGAGCCGCTGGCCGGCATGGGGCAGGTGGAAGCGCGCGGCATCATCGGCCTCATCTCTTCGCTGAAAGTCGGTCGTGCGGTGCTGCTGGTCGAGCACGACATGGATGCGGTGTTTGAACTCGCGGATCGCCTCACCGTGATGCACGACGGCTGCGTCATCGCCAGCGGATCGCCGCAGGAGGTGCGGATGCATCCGGCTGTGCGCAGCGCCTATCTCGGCGATCACGGAGACGCGGCATGAGCGCGTTGCTCGCGGTGAATCGTCTCGAAGCCTTCTACGGTGCGAGTCAAATTCTGCATGGCCTCGATTTTGAGGTGACGCGCGGCGAGCAGGTGGCGCTGATCGGTCGCAACGGCATGGGCAAGACCACGCTGCTGCGCTCGCTGATGGGTCTGGTGAATGATTGTCGCGGAGAGGTTGGTTTCGCGGGGCGCAGCATTCGCGGCGCGGCGCCGGAAGATATCGCCCGCGCCGGTCTCGCGCTGGTGCCGGAAGGGCGCGGCATCTTCGGCGCGTTGACGGTGGAGGAGAATCTCACCATGGCGGCGCGGCCCGGAAGCGGCGGCCGACAAGCATGGACTTTGGCGCGCATCTATGAGCTGTTTCCGCGGCTGCATCAGCGGCGCGGCAATGGCGGGCATCAGCTCTCCGGCGGCGAGCAGCAGATGCTGACCATCGGCCGCGCGCTGATGACAAATCCCGATCTGATCCTGATCGACGAGGCGACCGAGGGGTTGGCGCCGCTGGTGGCGCAGGATATCTGGAAGACGCTGGGTGTCATCCGCGGCGAGGGCATCGCGACTATTGTTGTTGATAAGGATTTTCGCAGCCTGGCAAAGATCACCGACCGCGCCATCGTGTTGTCGAAAGGAATGGTGGTGTTCAACGGCGCGCCGGCGGACTTGATGGCGCAGCCGGAATTGCTGGAACGTCATCTCGGCGTGTAGCGCGGATCGCGCTGTTACGATTCGATGACGATGATGCTTGCGTCGCCGGCCGCGCGAATATTCTCGTCCAACGGTTCCGGCCATCGCACAGTGAGTTTGCCGACGAGATCGTCGAGCGCGTCGAGATCGCGTGTATCGTAAAATGTCGGCTGCGCCGCCCGGGCGATGAAGGCGTGCAGCAGCGGTGCGGCGTCGTAGTCGTAAACGATATCGCCGGGGACATTGCCGCGTTCGCGTCGCGTGAACCGGCGGAATGCCGTCAACCTGGCTCTGCCGTCTTCCGTCGCGATGAAGGACAGTACCTCGGCGTTGTCGCCAAGGCGCGGGCCGTCCTGCATCCGGTCATAGGTCGAAAGCGCGGCGGCGCGCTGCACGTCGTCGATGGTGCAAAAATCGGACGACGCATCGTCGGGATGCAAGGTGTTGCGGATCGCGATTGTGCCGCCGGATGAAAGTCCGCGTGCGCGCAACAGTTCGCCCAGCGTGGTCATGTCACGATGCGACAGTGTGAGGCCGGAACGAGGCGTT
The DNA here is from genome assembly GCA_017305555.1 of Hyphomicrobiales bacterium. Taxonomy (GTDB): domain Bacteria; phylum Pseudomonadota; class Alphaproteobacteria; order Rhizobiales; family Xanthobacteraceae; genus 62-47. The sequence continues at coordinate 30,193 of JAFKKM010000035.1, forward strand.
GCCGGCCAGCACCGGCGCCACTGCGCCGAGCAAGCGCGCGGCCGCGCTGTCGACGCTTTGTCCGGCGGTATCGACCACCGTCGAGGCGCGCGCGTAAAGCGGTTCGCGGCTGAGCAGAATGGTGCGCAATTCGGCCATCGCCGAGCGATCGTCGGCCATCGGCCGCAGGTCGCCTTGCCGTCGCACCCGCGCCATGTGCTCCTCGGGCTCGGCCTTGAGCCAGATCGTGTAGAACGACGACAGGATCAGGTCAAAGGTCAGCGGCTCCGACACGATGCCGCCGCCGGTGGCAAGCACGATCAGCTCCTTGCGCGCAAGCAGCTTGCCGAGCGCGGCCTGCTCCATGCGGCGGAATCCTTCCTGACCGTAGAGCGCGATGATCTCTGCGACCGACAGGCCGTTCTCCTGTTCGATCTCCTTGTTGAGTTCGACGAAGCCCCAGCCGATCTGCTTCGCCAGCATCCGGCCGAGCGTCGATTTGCCGGCGCCGCGCAGGCCGATCAGCGCGATGCCGGCAAACGGCATCTGGCCATGCGCCGCCATGTCGCTCGCGCTCTGGCCTGACAAAATGCTTTTCGCCTGCGCGATCTGGCTCGGCGTGGCCTGGCGCATCAGTTCGCGGATCACCGGCCAGTCCGGTGCCGGATCGTTGGACGGGATCAGGTCTTCGAGATGCGCGGCCATCGCGTTTGATACCCGGCGCAGCAAAACGATCGAGACGTTGCCTTTGCCGCTTTCCAGTTGGGCGATGTAGCGCTCGGAAATGCCGGACACTTTCGCCAGCACTTTGCGCGACATGCCGCGCAGACCCCGCATGGTGCGGACGCGGCGGCCAAGTTCCTCAAGGAAGCTGTTTTCTGGATCGGGGTGCTCGGTCATGCGGCCTGATTGCGTTTCCCATCCGGGGTGAGCGGTTTTGGAACGATAATGCAGGGAGTCATTGACATCAAGCGCGCCGAGTGTCTCTATATGAAATATAATTCAGAATAATTCGAGATTGGGAGGAGGGTCGGTGCATATGTGCTATTCAAATGAATGGTTGATTGAGGGTGCGGTATGACCGGGGCGCTGAATTCCTACAACGCCGTGACCTGGTTGCTCGATCGTAATGTGGATGAAGGGCGGGGCGACAAGCTCGCCTTTACCGACACCGTCAATGACCTGACCTACGGCCAATTGCAATCGCAAAGCCGGCGCCTCGCCAATCTGCTGCGCCGTCTCGGTGTGCGGCGTGAAGAACGCGTCGCGATGGTCATGCTCGATACGGTGGATTTCCCCGTCGTGTTCCTCGGCGCGATCCGTGCCGGCGTGGTGCCGGTGCCGCTCAACACGCTGCTCACCGCCGAGCAATACGCTTACATCCTCGCCGATTGCCGCGCGCGCGTGTTGTTCGTTTCGGAAGAACTGTGGCCGGCATTGCGCGAGGTTGCGGGGCGCATGTCGGCGCTCAAGCATGTCGTGATTTCCGGCAAAGATGCTGACGGGCAATTGAAGTTCTCGGATGAGATCGTCAAGGAATCGGATCAGTTCGCGACGGCCGAGACGCATCCGGAGGAGCCGGCGTTCTGGCTCTATTCGTCGGGATCGACCGGAATGCCGAAAGGTGTGCGCCATCTGCACGCCTCGCTCGCCGCGACTGCCGATACTTACGCCAAGCAAGTGCTCGGTATTCGCGAGGACGATGTCGGCCTGTCGGCGGCGAAGCTGTTCTTCGCTTACGGTCTCGGCAACGCGCTGACGTTTCCGATGTCGGTCGGCGCGACCACCGTGCTCAATGCGGAACGTCCGACGCCGGCGCGGATGTTTGAGTTGATGCAGCGATACAATCCCAGCATCTTCTTCGGTGTGCCGACGCTATTCGCGGCGATGCTCAACGACGAGACGTTGAAGAAAGCCAGCGGCGGTGCGCGGCTACGCGTCTGCACCTCGGCGGGCGAGGCGTTGCCGGAGTCGGTCGGCAATCATTGGCGCGAACGGTTCAACGTCGACATTCTCGACGGCGTCGGCTCGACCGAACTGCTGCACATCTTCCTGTCGAACGCGCCGGGTGACGTGAAGTACGGCACGTCGGGGCGGCCGGTGCCGGGCTATGACGTGCGGCTGGTCGATGAGAGCGGCGACGATGTGGCTGATGGCGACGTCGGCGAGTTGCTGGTCAATGCGCCATCCGCCGGCGAGGGTTACTGGAATCAGCGCAGCAAGTCGCGACGGACATTCGAAGGCGACTGGACCCGCACCGGCGACAAGTACGTACGCGATGCCGACGGTCGCTACACCTACTGTGGCCGCGCCGACGACATGTTCAAGGTCTCGGGCATCTGGGTGTCGCCGTTCGAAGTCGAGAGCGCGCTGATCACGCATCCCGCGGTGGCGGAAGCCGCGGTGGTGCCGGAAGCAGACGGCGAAGGGCTGCTCAAGCCGAAAGCCTTCGTGGTGCTGAAGCCCGGAGCGACGACCGATGGTTTGCACGAGTCGCTAAAGGAGCACGTCAAGCACGCGGTCGGCCCGTGGAAATATCCGCGCTGGATCGAGGTGGTGGACGCATTGCCGAAAACCGCAACGGGGAAGATTCAACGCTTCAAGTTGCGTGAGGGATGAAGGGCGAAGCCGTGATGACGAATGTGAGTGATGGTTTCTGCGTGTGCGACGCCCGCAGTTATTCCCTCCCCCCTTGTGGGGGAGGGTTAGGGTGGGGGGTGAGCCGCGAAATCTCTGCTTGTGAGCATCCCCCTCTCCACCTCTCCCCTACAAGGGGGGAGAGAGCAGGTTGCGTTTCGCGGAGAGGTGGACGCGCATCATGACAACACTGTCCTCTCAAGGAACACTCGCCATCGGCGATGCGCGGATCGAGTATCGCATGATCGGGCCGATGCCTGACGCGGCGCCGACGCTGGTGCTGTTGCATGAAGGGCTCGGCTGCGCGGCGTTGTGGGGCGATTTTCCGCAGCGGCTCGCGGACGTCACCGGCTGCGGCGTGTTCGTCTATTCGCGTGTGGGTTACGGCGCGTCGAGTCCGGCAGCGATGCCGCGCGGGCCTGATTACATGCATGTCGAAGCGTTGGAGGTGTTGCCGCGTGTCTTGGACGCGATCGGTTTCAGGCGCGGCTTGCTGATCGGACATTCCGACGGCGCGTCGATCGCGGCGATCTATGCCGGCGGCATTCAGGATCACCGCGTGCGCGGCGTGGCGCTGATGGCGCCGCACTTCGTGATGGAAGACATGAATCTCGCAGCCATCGCCAAGGCGCGCGACGACTATCATGACGGTGAGTTGCGCGCGAAACTCGCGCGCTGGCATCAGAACGTCGACAATGCTTTTCACGGCTGGAACGACACCTGGCTCAATCCGAAATTTCGCGATTGGGACATCTCGGAGTATCTCGCTTACATCCGCGTGCCGGTCGCCATCATTCAAGGCGCGAACGATCAGTACGGCACCATGGTGCAGATCGAGGTCGCGCAAGAGGAATGCTATTGCCCGGTTGATGTGACGCTGATCCCGGGCGCGGGACACTCGCTGCATCGTGAAGTGCCGAACGAAACGCTCGCGGTGTTGGGTGAGTTTGTCGATCGGATTTTGCGCATGCACGAGAACGAAACGGATCGCGCGGCGTGACGAGCGCTGCGCGGCGCAATTATCAACGCGTGTGATCGTGTCGTCGGCTGAATCGTTTCCGATGCCGCATTGGACGCATGTGCCGGGTGACACGCACGCGGCGGACCATGCGCGGCTTGTGCCGGTGAAGGCGTTGGTGCCGCATCGCTTCGAACGGTTCGTGCCGGCGGATCATCCGGCGTTGCGCCATGGTCTCGCGTTGAACGATGCCGGCTTCTTCTGGGAGTGCCACGAAATTCTCGAGGCGGTGTGGATGGTGGCGCCGCAAGGCGGGCGCGATCGGATTCTGTTGCGCGCCTGCATCCAGATCGCCAACGCCAATCTCAAATCGAAGATGCAGCGCGTTGCGGCGGCGACGCGACTCGATGCCGAGGCGATCGCGCTGCTGGACGAAGTGCAGGCGCGTGGACCGGCCGAGGAGGCGGAGAGTTTCGCGGCGCATTTCGACGCCAACGGGCTGTCGGGAGTCTTGCGGCGATCCCGTGGCGGATCTCCGGCGGGGGCAAGGCAGCCGATCGGGTTGGCGATTTTTGCCATGACATGAAACAAAATGCATGTTTTTGGACTCGACAGCTAGTGCACCATGCATTATGATGCATATCAACGATAACTGACGTAGACAGGGTGGTCCCCATGGCCGGTGAAGATCGGGTGCTCGCGAACGGCGCCAAGCATATTGATTTCCAGACCGACCCCAGCCGCTACCGGCACTGGAAGATCGATGTGGCCGGCGATGTCGCGACCCTGACCATGGACGTCGACGAGAACGGCGGCCTGTTCGAAGGCTATCAGCTCAAGCTCAATTCTTATGACCTCGGCGTCGATATCGAACTCGCCGACGCCGTGCAGCGGCTGCGCTTCGAGCATCCCGAGGTGAAGGTGGTGGTGATGCGCTCGGGCAAGAACCGCGTGTTCTGCGCCGGCGCCAACATCCGGATGCTGGCGGGCTCCACCCACGCGCACAAGGTCAATTTCTGCAAGTTCACCAACGAGACGCGCAACGGCCTGGAAGATTCCAGCGAGAACTCCGGCCAGAAGTTCATCTGCGTCGTCAACGGCACCGCGGCCGGCGGCGGTTATGAGCTGGCGCTGGCGACCGATCACATCATCATGGCGGATGACGGCGCGGCGGCGGTGGCGCTGCCGGAAGTGCCGCTGCTTGCGGTGCTGCCCGGCACCGGCGGGCTGACCCGCGTGGTGGACAAGCGCAAGGTGCGCCGCGATCACGCCGATTACTTCTGCACGATTGAGGAAGGCATCAAGGGCAAGCGCGCGGTGCAGTGGCGGCTGGTCGATGAGATCGCGCCGAACAGCAAGCTTGAAGCCAAGCTCGCCGAGCGCGCCAAGGCATTGGCGGCGACCTCGACACGCAATGGCGATGGCAAGGGCATCGCGCTGACGCCGCTTCATCGCAAGATCGACGACAACGGACTGCACTACGATTTCGTCGATGTCGAAATCGATCGCGGCCAGCGCATCGCCACCATCACCATCAAGGCGCCGGAAGGCGCGCCGCCGGCGGATGTCGCCGGGCTTCTCGCGCAGGGCGCGGACTTCTGGTCGTTGCAGGTCGCGCGCGAACTCGATGATGCTATCCTGCATCTGCGCATCAACGAACTCGAAACAGCGATGCTGGTGTTCAAGTCGCATGGCGATAGCGCCAACGTGCTTGCCTATGATGATTTCCTCGAAGCCAACAAGAGCCACTGGCTGGTCAACGAAATCCGCCATTACTGGAAGCGCGTGCTGAAACGCATCGATGTCACCTCGCGGACGCTGGTGACCCTGGTCGAGCCGGGCTCCTGCTTCGTCGGCACCTTGGCCGAACTCGTGTTCGCGGCGGATCGCTCCTACATGCTGGTCGGCCAACGTGACGGCGACAACCGCGCGCCGCCGGCGATCGTGCTCAACGCCATGAACTTCGGCCCCTATCCGATGAGCCACGGTCTGACGCGCTTGCAATCGCGCTTTCAGGCCGACCCGAACGATGTCGACGCCGCGCAGGCGAAGATCGGCGAGGCGCTCGATGCCGAGACCGCCGAGGAACTGGGCCTCGTCACCTTCGCGCTCGACGATATCGATTGGGACGACGAGGTGCGCGTGTTCATGGAGGAGCGCACCAGCTTCTCGCCGGACTCGCTGACCGGCATGGAAGCCAACCTGCGCTTCGTCGGGCCGGAGACGATGGAATCGAAAATTTTCGCGCGGCTCACCGCGTGGCAGAACTGGATCTTCCAGCGCCCCAACGCGGTCGGCGAAAACGGCGCGCTGCGCCGCTACGGTACCGGCGTGAAGGCACAGTTCGATATGACGCGGGTTTAATGAGCGAATAGCGAATAGGGAGTAGCGAACAGAAAGAAGAATGAGGCCGTTTCACCGGGATCGTCATGCCCGGGTCAAGTCCGGCAATGACGCCCAGAAATGACTCACTGCTTACTATTCGCTACTTACTACTCGCTACTCGCTCTCCCAAAGGGAGAGAAAAATGAACATCATGAACGTCGACTACACGACCAAGATTCCGAACAACGTCGATCTCGCCTCCGACCGTCAGGTGCTGAAAGCGCTGGAGGGCTGGCATCCCGGTTATCTCGACTGGTGGAACGACATGGGGCCGGATGGTTTCCAGGAGTCGCTGGTCTACCTGCGCACGGCGGTCAGCGTCGACCCAAAAGGCTGGGCCAAGTTCGATTACGTCAAGATGCCGGACTATCGCTGGGGTGTGTTGCTGGCGCCGCAGGATACCGAGCGCAAGGTGAACTTCGGCGAGCACAAGGGCGTCGCCGCGTGGCAGGAAGTGCCGGGCGAATATCGCGCCATGCTGCGCCGTCTTGTGGTGATTCAGGGCGACACCGAGCCGGCGTCGGTCGAGCAGCAGCGCCATCTCGGCAAGACCGCGCCGTCGCTTTACGACATGCGCAACCTGTTTCAGGTCAACGTCGAGGAAGGTCGTCACCTGTGGGCGATGGTGTACCTGCTGCAAAAGTATTTCGGCCGCGACGGCCGCGAGGAAGCCGACGATCTGCTGCGCCGCCGCTCCGGCGACGAGGACGCGCCGCGCATGTTGGGCGCCTTTAACGAAGCGACGCCGGACTGGCTGTCGTTCTTCATGTTCACTTTCTTCACCGATCGCGACGGCAAGATGCAGCTCGAGAGTCTGGCGCAATCCGGCTTCGATCCGCTGTCACGCACCTGCCGCTTCATGCTGACGGAAGAAGCGCATCACATGTTCGTCGGCGAAACCGGCGTCGGCCGCGTGTTGCAGCGGACCTGCGAGGCGATGAAGGCGGCGGGCATCGAAGACCCGAATGAGATCGAAAAGGTGCGCGCGCTCGGCGTCATCGATCTGCCGACCATCCAGAAGAAGATGAACCTGCACTATTCGCTGTCGCTCGACCTGTTCGGCTCGGAAGTCTCCACCAACGCCGCGAACTTCTACAACGCGGGACTGAAGGGCCGCTTCCAGGAAACCAAGATCGACGACGATCATCGCCTCACCAACGATGTCTATCCGGTGGCGAAGCTGGTCGACGGCAAGATCACCATGGTGGACGAGCCGGCGCTCACCGCGCTCAACATGCGGCTGCGCGACGACTACACGCAGGACTGCGCCAAGGGCGTCGAGCGCTGGAACAAGATCATCGAAAAGACCGGCGTGAATTTCCGGCTCGAACTGCCGCACACCGCGTTCCATCGCGACATCGGCGAGTTCAAGGGCATCAACGCGACGCCGAAGGGCGTGCTGCTGGGTGACGCCGAATGGGCCAAGGTGCGCGACGATTATCTGCCCTCGAAGGCGGACGGCGACTTCATCGAATCGCTGATGACGCCGGTGAGCGAGCCCGGCCAGTTCGCCGGCTGGATCGCCGCGCCGAAAGTCGGCATCGACAACAAGCCCGGCGATTTCGAATACGTGAAGATCGCGGCGTAAGAAGGAGCGAGTAGCGAATAGGGAGTAGCGAATAGAAAGAATGACGCGGCGTTACCGGGATCGTCATGCTCGGCAATGACACCCACAATCTATTCGCTATTCGCTACTTACTACTCGCTCCACACCGAAGGTGTGAACCATGAACGCTCCCCTCAAAAAGCAGCACCTGATCGATCCGGAGATCTGCATCCGCTGCAACACCTGCGAGGAAACCTGTCCGATCGACGCCATCACCCACGACGACAACAACTATGTGGTGAACGTCGATATCTGCAACTACTGCATGGACTGCATCTCGCCGTGCCCGACCGGCGCGATCGACAACTGGCGCGTGGTCGCAAAACCGTATTCGCTGGAGGATCAGTTTTCGTGGAGCGATCTGCCGGCGCAGGAGGAGGTTGCGAGCGAGGAGACCGGCGGCACTGTCGAGGCGCTTGAGGACGAGATCGGCGCGTTGCTCGACGAGGCGCGCAAGGGGCTCGGCGGCAAGGCCGTCGCGCCGCATTCGGCGAGCAAACCGACGGTCAATCTCTATAATCGCGGCAAGCCTGCGGTGGCGACGGTGACCGGCAACTTCCGGCTCACTCATGCCGACGCCGATTCCGATGTGCGTCACATTATCTTGGACTTTGGCGACCAGCCGTTTCCGGTGCTGGAAGGCCAGAGCATCGGCATCGTCGCGCCGGGTGTCGATGGTGAAGGCAAGCCGCATCTGGTGCGACTCTATTCGGTGGCGAGTTCGCGCGACGGCGAGCGGCCCAACACCAACAATCTTGCGCTCACGGTGAAGCGCGAGCCGCAGGGCGTGTGTTCGAATTATCTGTGCGATCTGCCGCGCGGGGCGAAGGTGGAAGTGACGGGGCCGTTCGGCGCGACATTCCTGCATCCGAACGATCCGGCGGCGAATATCATCATGATCTGCACCGGCACCGGTTCGGCGCCGTTCCGCGGCTTCACCGAGCGCCGCCGCCGCGCCATGCCGGATGCGGCCGGGCGATTGCTGTTGTTCTTCGGCGCGCGGCGGCCGGAGGAGTTGCCGTATTTCGGGCCGTTGCAGAAGGTGCCGGAAAAGTTGCTCGGCAAGTATTTCTGCTACTCGCGCGTCGCCGGCGCGCCGCGCGTCTACGTGCAGGACCGTATTCGTTCGGAGTCGGCGCAGATCGCGACGCTGCTCGGCCACGCCGGCACGCATGTCTACATCTGCGGACTCAAGGGCATGGAGAGCGGCGTCGACGAAGCTTTCGCCGACGTCTGCCGCAGCGCGTCGCTGAACTGGGCGGCGCTGAAAGCCGACATGCGCGACAACGGCCGCTATCACGTCGAGACGTATTGATCCCGATCGTCGGTCCGCCGTTTCGCCTACGACGCCTTGTTCTTGATCGCGCCGATGATTGCGGTCAGTACGGCACCGCCGGCGCCGCCGCCGATCACTTGCGTGATGATCGATCCGACATCGAGGTTGCCGCCTTGCAGCGATGCCGAAACGGCAGGCCAGACAAGTGTGATGATCTGCCCGAGGACGCCGCCGCCGACCAGGCCGGCGATGGTGTTGCCGAGCGTGCCAAGGTCGAATGTCGGCGAAGATTTGCCGGCCGCATTTCCGCCCAGCGCACCGGCGACGAGGTTAATCAGAATCTGTTCCATGAACATAACCCCCGATTGAACACTCCGGGAGTATGGCGTCAAAGTGGAGGCCGTCAATGGTGCCAGCGGTATCGTGACACGCCGTCCGGTTATGTTTCTTCGGAAAACCGTCGAGGGGAGATGGTGACAGGCGCGTCTGTTGCGTGGCGCGGCACGCCCCTCTTTCCCTCTCCCCTTGCGGGAGAGGGTGCCTTCGCGCAGCGAAGGTGAGTGAGGGGTCATCAAGGCCTCGGCGCAGTTAGTTTCGAAAGAATATCTTCAAGAACGGCTTGTGGCTGTTGCAAGACGTCGTTGTTCCAGTAGCGCGCAATATCGAATCCAAGTTTCGTGAGTACGTCGCTTCTGATCGCATCGTGCTGCGACGATGCATGTTGACTACCATCGATCTCGACGACGAGGCGTTTTTCAAAACAGACGAAATCGAGAATGTAGTCTTCGAGTGGTGTTTGCCGGCGAAACTTGAACTGCGCGAGCTGTCGGGAGCGGAGTAGTCGCCACATCGCGGCTTCGGCATCGGTCGGGGCGTGACGCATTTCTTTTGCGAAGATGCGCAAGCGCTCCTTGGTCGGACGCTGGTTCGGCATGTGCGGCTTACCCCTCACCCGGCTCGCCTTCGGCGATCCACCCTCTCCCGCAAGGGGAGAGGGTAACTAGCGACTGCTGCATCGTTGTGACGCCTCTTTCCCTCTCCCCTTGCGGGAGAGGGTGCCTTCGCGCAGCGAAGGTGAGTGAGGGGTCTTACGCACCCGTGATGCTCTCCTATTCTCCCGACACCGGCACGCTCAGGTTGGCGTAGACGATGCCGCCATCCACCGCGATGGCGTTGCCGACCATGTAGTCGCCGGAGCGCGCGGCGAGGAAGATCGCAAGACCGGCCATGTCCTCCTCATTGCCGATGCGCTTGGCCGGAATCCATTGCGAGATATGGTCGGCCTGGTCGCGCGCGGCGCGGTTCATGTCGGAGGCGAACGCACCGGGGCAGATCGCGGTGACCGCAATGTTGTCCTGGATCAGCCGCGCCGCCATGCGCCGGGTCAGGTGGATCACCGCCGCCTTGCTGGCCTGATAGGAATAGGTCTCCATCGGGTTGACGGAGAGCCCGTCAACGGAGGCGATGTTGATGACCTTGCCGGGCTTCTCCTTCGTCGCCGCCGCGCGCAGCGGCTTCGCCAACGCCTTGGTCAGGAAGAACAGCGACTTGACGTTGAGGTTCATCACCTTGTCCCAGCCGGCTTCCGGAAACTCGTCGAAGGTCGAGCCCCACGCCGCACCGGCGTTGTTGACGAGGATGTCGAGCTTTTGCTCGCGCTTCATGAATTCCTCGGCGAGCTTGTTGCAGCCTTCCACCGTCGCCATGTCGATCGGCAGCGCGATGCATTCGCCGTCATAGGCGGCGGTCAGTTCTTTCGCCGTCTCCTCGCAGGGGCCGGCCTTGCGCGCGGTGATGTAAACCTTCGATGCGCCGTAGGCGAGAAAGCCGCCGGCGATCATCTTGCCGATGCCGCGCGACCCGCCAGTCACCAGCGCGACGCGGCCCTTGAGCGAAAACAGATCCTTGAACATGGTGCCTCCGATTGATGACGGAGGATTTATAGCCGTTTCAAGCGAAGTGGACACCGGTTCGCGTCAAAATAAAAACCCGGCCCCGCCCCGGGAGGCAAGTCGAGGTGAGGAACGAAGGCTGGATATCAACGACGTTGTCATCACACCTTGCCGTCGTCCCCGCGTAGCAGACCTTTCCGTCGTCATGGCCGGGACCATAGGCGAGCGAAGCGACGCCGTTCTTCGAACGGCTACGGGCGAGCGAAGCGACGCCGTTCTTCGAACGGGGCTATGCCCGGCCATGACGGAAACAATGGGTTACGGGTCCCCGCCTTCGCGGGGACGACGATTTTCGTGCGACGGCCTCAACGTGCGCCGTCAGCGCCAATAATTATTGGCGGCGGCGACTGTCTGGAAATGCACGGCGATGACGTGGGACGACGCGATCAGTTGCGTGGTGTCGTGGTCGTAGGCTGCGCGCAGGCTGGAGCGCACCGCGTCGGAGGGCTGGGTGTATTTGACACCGACGCGCGACAGTTTCACCGCCAGCTCGAAGCCGGCTTGCGGCGTGTCGGTTTTCAGGGAGGGCAACCAGGTATCGCTCATGGGGAGAATCCGCGTTGAAAGGATTGGAACGGTTCTCATCAGAGCCAAAAAGATGTAGATAGTCTACATCTTTTTTTATGAAGCCGCGCGGATCGTTCGGTTGCGGCGGATCGAACGGGTTCGATTGAAGATCAGGCGACGTCGACGCGGCGGAATCTGTTCCACAAGGCGGTGGCGGCGCCGGAGGTCAGCACCGGCAGGAAGCGCTCGTCCTGATAATTGCCGTTGAGCGAGATGCGCGGCAGCGCGGTCGGGTGCGCAGCGTTGCCTTCGAACACCATGCCGGGCCGCGTGGTCACGGCGGTGGTGAAGCCTGCCCGTTTTGCCAGCGCGAATTCGCGCGGGCCGGCGGCGGCCTTGTCGCCGTAGGGATAAGCGAGATGCTCGACCGGTTGCTGCAACGCCGTCTCGATGTCGGCGCGGTTGACGGTGATCTCGCGCAGCGCGGAGGCCTCGCTCTGCTTGGCGAGATTGTCGTGGGTGATGGTGTGCGCGCCGATGGTGAGCAGCGGCTCCTCGGCGAAGGCTTTCAGCTCATCCCATGACAGGCAGAGTTCGCGGCTGATGGCGTCTTCGTCGACGCCGTGGCGCAGGCACAGCGATGTCATCTCGCGGCGGACTGCGGCGCTGTCGGGCAGCCGGCGCAGCCAGTCGTGCAGGATCGCGAACGCCTCATGCTTGCCTTCGAGCGTCGAGGTGTCGAGGCGGGTGGCGATCTGGTCGATGATGGCATCGACGGTGTCGGCATAGGTCACCACCCGCTCCAGCGCCACCCACCACAGTCGGCCGATGCCGTCGGCGAAATCGCTGGCGACATAGACGGTGAACGGTGCGTCGAATTCGCGCATCACGGGTGCGGCATAGTCGCGGTTGTCGCGATAGCCGTCGTCGAAGGTGAAGCAGGCGAAGCGACGCGAGAAGTCGCGCGCGGCGAGCCGGCGCTGCATCTCGTCCAGCGTGACGATGTCGATATCCAGCTCGCGGACGTGCTTTAGCGTCGCGCGCAGGAACTCCGGGGTGATTTCCAGATGATGGTTCGGCTGGAACGGCACGTCGCGACGCGGCCGGACATGATGCAGCATGAAGATGTTGCCGACGCCGGCCAGCATCGGCCGCAGCCAGCGATGCGCGCCGGTGACATGCAATGCGTCGAGCCCTGAGCGGATCACACGATCGCGAAGTTGCTTCATCCCAGATTCTGGCCGTTCGAGAGCGTGGGCGTGCCGGTTGCGGCGATGTTGCCGTGAAAGCAGTTGGCTACGCGCGAAACCGTAAAAAATACGGAACAACCCTACCTTGTTCGCCGCGATGGACAAACCCTTATAGCGGGTGCTGCCGCCGGCTGCGTCACCGCACCACATTTCGAAATTGACAGCATCTCAAGCATTTGTTTTCACTCCGGTTCAGGACCCGTAGGGAATCGAATGCGCGGACTTTTCAGGTGGAGCAGGAAGTGGTGGCCGGGTCTTATTCCGCTTGCCGTGTTGTGGGGCCTTGCGGCGTGGTACGAGACCGTGCCGATGGAGCAGAATCTCGCGGCCGCGACGGCGGCTGCGCTCAAGAACGATGTGCTCGACAAGACCCGGATTGATGTCGCAGGTCGCGACGTCACCTTTTCCGCCGACGCGTTCTCCGAGGAAGGACGGCGCAGCGCGGTGACCTCGGTGGAGGGCGTGCCCGGCGTCCGGCTGGTCAACGACCGCACTCGCCTGGTGCCCGAGGCCAAGCCCTATGTGTGGACCGCGCAGCGTGACGTGGTGCGGGTGACGCTGTCCGGCAGCACGCCGCTGCCGGCGATCAAGGCGCGTCTCGCGGACGCGGCGAAAGCGGCGCTCAACGGCGTCGAGGTGGTGGATCACACCGGCTTCGCGCGCGGCGCACCGTCGCGGTTCGATGCCGCCGTGCTGCTGTTGATCGAACAGGTCGCCCGCCTGAAAGAGGGCAAGGTGACGCTGTCCGACAAGGCGGTCAGCCTGTCCGGCATGGCACGCGAACTCGGCGGCCGCGAAGCGATCTGGGCGAGCTTGCGCAATCTGCCCGAGGGCTATTCGGTCGCCGCCAATGACATCGCTGCGCCGCCTTATGTGTTCCAGGCCAACAAGGACCCTGTCGGCGGCACGCTGACCCTGAGCGGCTACGTGCCCGACAACAAGGTTCACGCGGCGCTGGTCGCAGCGGCGGAACGCAAGTTCTTCGGCGAGAAGGTGACGGACAACCTCAAGGCCAGCATCGGCGCGCCGAAGGGCTTTGCCGAAATGGTCACGCGCGCGCTCGGCGCGCTGTCGCGGCTCTCCACCGGTTCGCTGGAGGTGGCGGATCGCGAGGTGAAGCTTTCGGGCGATGCGCTGTTCGACGGCGCCGCCAACCAGATCCGCCAAAGTCTCGCCAAGGACCTGCCGGAAGGCTGGAAGGCCAAGACCGAGATTTCGGTAAAGCCGGCCGCGGCCCCGGTCGACGCCAGCGTGTGCCAGCGGCTGTTCTCTGAGGTGCTGGGGCAGGGCCGCATCCGCTTCGAATCCGGCAGCGCCACCATCAACGCGGATTCCGCCGGGTTGCTGGATCGCCTCGCGGAGATCGCGCTGCGCTGCCCGGCCGCCGGGATCGAGATTATCGGCCACACCGACGGCGACGGTGACGCCGCCGCCAATCAGGCGCTGTCTGAGGCGCGGGCCAAGGCGGTGGCGGATTATCTGGTCAAGGCGGGGCTGCCCGCCGACCGCTTCAAGACCTCGGGGCAGGGCAGTTCCGTGCCGGTTGCCGATAACAGCACCGAAGAAGGCAAGGCGAAGAACCGCCGCATCGATTTTCTGGTGAGGTGACCGCGATGACCGCTTTCCTGACCTTTCACTGGGGCTGGCTTACAGGCGCGGCTCTGCTCGGACTGGCGATGGGGTGGATTTCCGTGGTCCAGCACGGCGAGGGCCTGTCGAAGAAGGTTGCGCGGATCGTCGCACTGGTGGTGGTGGTGATCGTCGGCGTGGCGGTGGCCCGCGTCGTTCCCGGCCGTCCCGGTTACTGGCTCGATCTTGGTCTGGTCATGTTTGCCGCCTATCTGATCGGGTGCGCCATCGGCTCGGCGTTGCGCGACCGTTTGGTGGCGCGCCAGATGGCCGCCGGGCGCATCCCGGTGCGAACCGACCCGCCGGGCCCCGCCGCATAAGGGCTCCCCGCGCATGATGTCGCGCGGCTTCCCGCCGCCGGCGCGCTGTGCCGCAGGCCGGCAGGGTTGACGGCCGGATGGCCGGTGACGATGTTTTGACCACAAGCCTTTAACGGGATGCCTTTAAAAGGGGATCGGAAACTTCGTGTGATGCAGGCGATTTGATTTTCCTTCGCGCCAAAACACGCTACCACGGCAGAGGTGAGACGCGCGTCGTCGCGGGGGCAATTGCCGCGCGGGATCGCCATTTGAGGTCGAGATGCAGGATCTAATTCGCAGGACGCTGGAGGTTCTGCGCGACAAGCAAGTCCTGCGCCGGCTGGGGGTGCTCGTCAGCCTCACCGTCATCGCCATCGCCTGTTACATCCTGTTCCACCTGCTGCGGACCATCGACGTCGACAAGGTGATCGATGCGCTCGGACGTGGCGACATGCACTCCATCGGGCTGGCGGCCCTGTTCGTCGCTGCGAGTTACTTCACCCTGACGTTTTACGATCTGTTCGCACTTCGAACCATTGGCCACCCCGAGGTGCCCTATCGAGTCAGCGCGCTGGCGGCGTTCACCAGTTACTCGGTCGGGCACAATGTCGGCGCCAGCGCCTTCACCGGCGGCGCGGTGCGCTACCGCATCTATTCGTCGTGCGGCTTGAGCGCGGTCGACGTCACGAAAATCTGCTTCGTCGCCGGGCTGACCTTCTGGCTCGGCAACGCCGCGGTGCTCGGCATGGGCATTGCCTATCATCCGGAAGCGGCCTCAGCGGTCGACCAACTGCCGCCCTGGCTCAACCGCATCGTGGCCTTCGCGATCCTGCTCGCGCTCGGCGGCTATGTCGCCTGGGTGTCGCTGGTGCCGCGCACCATCGGCCGTGGCCCCTGGGCGGTGCTGCTGCCGGGCGGCGGCCTGACATTGCTGCAAATCGCCATCGGCATCATCGATCTCGGTTTCTGCGCGCTGGCGATGTACATGCTGGTGCCGGACGAACCCAATCTCGGCTTCGTGGTGGTGGCGGTGATCTTCGTGTCAGCCACGCTGCTCGGTTTCGCCAGCCATTCGCCGGGTGGGCTCGGCGTGTTCGACGCCGCCATGCTGGTCGGCCTGTGGCAGATGGACAAGGAAGAACTGCTGGCCGGGATGCTGCTGTTCCGGTTGCTTTACTATATCGTTCCCTTTGTGATTTCCGTCATCCTGCTGACGCTTCGCGAGGTCATACTCGGTTCGCGATTCAAACGGGCGTGTCAGGGGACCGCGGCTGGCGATGCTGCCTCGAGTGCCGCCTCGAGCCTTGGAATGCCTCGATCGGGAAAATACGGTGACACTGGCGCCTGATCGTTCTGACGCTCCACCCGATATCGCCGCCGATCCGGTGGCGCCTGAGCAGTCGTCGCTGTTTGCGTCGTGGCCGGACCGGCTGCGTCACAACGCGCTGATCCTGCTGGTCGCGGGCCTGGTACTGGCGACGCTGACGATCTCCGACAATCTGTCGACGGTCCATGCCGGCATCGCTTTCTTCTGCATCGCCGGCGCGGCTCTGGTGCCATGGCGGCTGCACGATCCGAATGCATCCCGCGACGAGCCGCTTGATACCGATCCGGTCGAAGCGCCGGCGGTCAGCGCGGTGGTGTCCGGCATGTCGGAGCCTGCGGTGCTGCTCGACCGCGCCGGGCGCGTCATCCATCTCAACGTGGCGGCGGCGCAGCTCGCGCCGGCGCTGCGCCGGAAAGAGCTGGCGCAATTCGCGTTGCGTACGCCGGAGATCGTCGCCGCGCTGCGCGAGGCCATCGCCACGGTGACGCCGCGCCGCGTCACCTTTGTCGATCACGCCCCGGTCGCGCGCTGGATGGAAGTTGCGATCACGCCGATCGCGGTGCCGACGACGTTCGGCGGCGAGGATTCCTGCCTGCTGATGACGTTCCACGATCAAACGCCGCTGCGGCGAATCGAGGAGATGCGCGCCGATTTCGTCGCTAATGCCAGCCACGAATTGCGCACGCCGCTCGCCGCGTTGTCGGGCTTCATCGACACGCTGCAAGGTCCGGCGCGCGACGATGCGAAAGCGCGCGAGCGCTTTCTCGGCATCATGCACGCGCAGGCGACGCGGATGGCGCGGCTGATCGACGACCTGCTGTCGCTGTCGCGCGTCGAACTGTCGGCGCATGTGCGGCCCGGCACGCGGATCGATCTGGTGCCGCTGCTGCGTCAGGTGATCGACGGGCTGGAGCCTTTGGCAAAAGAACGTCAGGTCGTGATCGAGACCGAACTGCCGGCGGTGCCCGCGATCATTGCCGGCGATCGCGAGGAGTTGCTGCGGCTGTTCGAAAACCTCGTCGAGAACGGCTTGAAGTATGGCGCGTCCGGCGGCCGCGTGGTGGCATCGCTGACGCAGGGCACGAGTCCCGAAGGCGCGCTGGAGTGGCAGGCGCGGGTGCGCGACTTCGGCCCCGGCATTCCGCCAGAACATCTGCCGCGCCTGACCGAACGCTTCTATCGCGTCAACGCCGGCGACAGCCGCGCGCAGGGCGGCACGGGGCTGGGGCTGGCGCTGGTGAAGCATATCCTCAACCGCCATCGGGGCCGTCTCGTGATCGAGAGCGTGGCCGGCGAGGGCGCGACCTTCACCGCGGCTTTTCCCCAGCCGCGCTGAATCGTCTCCCTATAAAATCCTGCGATTACAGAGCGTTAACGCTGTCATCCAGGTGTCATCAAACCCTCATAAAAGCGCAGTCGCGGGCTCTTAAAGAGCCGCGTGCAGGCGCGATCGAGGGCGATCGGCGCCGTGTCCACAGGATGGAGAACACCAGTGAAACTGTTTCGCACCCTAGCAGCCGCGGGTTTCGTGGCAGCGGTCGGCCTTGCTACCGCCCCGACCTCGACCTTCGCCGCCGACATTTCCGGCGCAGGCGCGACCTTCCCTTATCCGGTCTACGCTAAGTGGGCGGAGGCCTATAAGAAGGAGACCGGCAACGGCCTCAACTATCAATCGATCGGCTCCGGCGGCGGCATCAAGCAGATCACCGCGCGCACCGTGACTTTCGGTGCCTCGGACATGCCGCTGAAGCCGGAAGACCTCGACAAGAACGGCCTGATCCAGTTTCCGACCGTGATGGGCGGCATCGTGCCGGTGGTCAATCTCGATGGCGTTGCCTCCGGCGACCTCACCATCGACGGCGCGACGCTCGCGAAGATCTTCCTCGGCGAGATCAAGACCTGGAACGATCCGGCCATCGCCAAGCTGAACCCGAACGCGAAGCTGCCGGCGCAGGCCATCGCGCTGGTGCATCGCTCGGACGGATCGGGCACCACCTTCATCTTCACCAACTACCTGTCGAAGGTGAGTGCGGACTGGAAGGGCAAGGTCGGCTCGGCGACCGCGGTGGAATGGCCGGCTGGCATCGGCGCCAAGGGCAACGAAGGCGTCGCCAACAACGTCAAGCAGACCAAGGGTTCGATCGGTTACGTCGAAACTGCTTACGCCAAGCAGAACAACCTGACCACGACCAAGCTCGTCAACAAGGACGGCAAGGCCGTCGCCGCGACCCCCGAAACCATCGCCGCCGCTGCGGCCGGTGCCGACTGGGCCAAGGCGCCGGGCTTCTACATGATCCTCACCGACGAAGCAGGCGAGAAGGCCTGGCCGATTGCCGGCGCGACCTTCATCCTGCTGCCGAAGCAGCCGAAGAATGCCGCTGAAGCCGGTGTCGCGCTCAACTTCTTCGCCTGGGCCTACAAGAATGGCGACAAGCTGGCGGAAGACCTCGACTACGTCGCGCTGCCCGACAACGTCGTGCGCCTGATCGAGGCGACCTGGGCCAAGGACGTCAAGGACGCCGACGGCAAGGCGATCTACAGCGTCACCAACTGATGTGAACGATGCGATGGCACGCCATCGTGGATGTCTGATCGGACATCTGTTTTGGCGGGTGGATTTGCAACACGAAAGGGTCGTCCCCGCGAAGGCGGGGACCCATACGCCGCAGCGCTTCGGCTCCATCACCCAGGGCGAGTTTGTTCTTCACGACCAACGCCAGGGGTTATGGGTCCCCGCCTTCGCGGGGACGACGCTGGGGCGGGATGACGGCTTCCGCAAAGTTATCGCTTGAGTGCAGCAGAGAGTATACGCCAGGAGGCGGCTGTGGTGGACGTAACGTGGGGAGGCGCACGGGTGAGCGCTCAGGATGCGACGGAGCGCGCCAAGGCGCTGAACAAGCTGCGGCTCGGCGACGTGATCTTCCATGCCGTGACCCGGAGCGCGGCGCTCCTGGTGCTGTTGCTGCTCGGCGGCGTCATGGTGGCGTTGTTTCTCGGCTCGCTGCCGGCGCTGACGACTTTCGGTTTCGACTTCGTCACGACGCAAAGCTGGAATCCGGTCACCGAGAAATTCGGCGCGCTGGCGCCGATCTACGGCACGCTGATTACCTCGTTTATCGCGATGCTGATCGCGGTGCCGTTCGGCCTGCTGATCGCGATGTTCCTCACCGAGCTCTGCCCGATGTGGCTGCGTCGCCCGATCGGTATCGCCATCGAGTTGCTCGCCGGCATCCCCAGCATCATCTACGGCATCTGGGGCCTGTTCGTGCTGGCGCCGTTCCTGCAACAATATGTGCAGCCGGCGCTGATCGCGACCTTCGGCAACGTGCCGCTGCTCTCCAGCCTGTTCGCCGGCCCGCCCTACGGCATCGGCGTGCTCACCGCGAGCCTGATCCTCGCCATCATGGTGCTGCCGTTCGTCACCTCGATCTCGCGTGACGTGTTCGACGCGGTGCCGCCGGTGCTGAAGGAAGCCGCTTACGGGCTCGGCTGCTCGACCTGGGAAGTGATGCGCTACGTCGTATTGCCCTACACACGCGTCGGCGTCATCGGTGGCGTCATGCTCGGCCTCGGCCGCGCGCTCGGCGAAACCATGGCGGTGACCTTCGTGATCGGCAACGCGCACAAGATATCGAGTTCGCTGCTGGCGCCCGGCACCACCATCTCGGCGACTATCGCCAATGAATTCACCGAAGCCGTCGGCGATCTCTACACCTCGTCGCTGATCGCGCTCGGCCTCATCCTGTTCGTCATCACCTTCATCGTGCTGGCGATCGCCCGTTACATGCTGCTCCGTATCGAGAAGAGGGTCGGCTGATGGACCTCGCGATCTACAATTCGCGCCGCCGCCGCAACGTCGTTGCGACCGCCGCGTCCTACGGCGCCACCGGCGTCGGCCTCGCCGGCCTGGCGATGATCCTGATCGTGCTGTTCTGGGAAGGCTTCAGCGGCCTGTCGCTGGCGGTGTTCACCGAAATGACGCCGCCGCCGGGCTCCGCCGGTGGTCTGCTCAACGCCATCGTCGGCTCGATCCTGATGACGGTGATCGCCATCGCCATCGGCATGCCGATCGGCATGTTGGCCGGCACTTATCTGGCGGAATACGGCCGCCACGACAAGGTTTCCAGCGTGGTGCGCTTCATCAACGACATTCTGCTCAGCGCGCCGTCGATCGTGGTCGGCCTGTTTATCTATGAGGTGATGGTGGTGCCGATGGGCCACTTCTCCGGCATCGCCGGTGCGGTCGCGCTGTCGGTGATCGTGATCCCGGTGGTGGTGCGCACCACCGAGGACATGCTGATGCTGGTGCCGAACACCTTGCGTGAAGCCGCGGCCTCCATCGGCCTGCCGCGCTCGCTGATGATCCGCCACATCGCCTATCGCGCGGCGCGCTCGGGCATCATCACCGGCATCCTGCTGGCGGTGGCGCGCATCAGCGGCGAAACCGCGCCGCTGTTGTTCACCGCACTCAACAACCAGTTCTACAGCCACAACCTCAACGCACCGATGTCGAGCCTGCCGGTGGTCATCTTCCAGTTCGCGCTCAGCCCCTATGAGGATTGGCAGAAGCTGGCGTGGACCGGCGCGCTGATCATCACCATCTCGGTGCTCGTCCTGAGCATTCTCGCCCGCGCCCTTACCGGAACAAGGAAAGCATCATGAGTATCGCCACCGCGATCCCTGCCACGATTCCTGCCGCCGTGACCGGTCATCCGCCGGTCGACCCAAGCGCGCTGCGCGACAAGGTCGCGATTCGCAACCTCGAGTTCTTCTATGGCCAGTCCAAGGCGCTGAAGGGCATCACGCTGCCGCTCTACGAGAACAAGGTGACGGCGTTCATCGGTCCGTCCGGCTGCGGCAAGTCCACCCTGCTGCGGGTGCTGAACCGGATGTACGATCTCTACCCGAACCAGCACGCCGAAGGGCAGGTGCAGTTCGACGGCATCAACATCGTCGAACCGGGTCTCGATCTTAATCTGCTGCGCGCGCGCATTGGCATGGTGTTCCAGAAGCCGACGCCGTTCCCGATGTCGATCTACGAGAACATCGCCTTCGGCATCCGCCTTTATGAAAAGCTATCGAAGCGCGACCTCGACCAGCGCGTCGAGCAGTCGCTGCGCCGCGCCGCGCTGTGGGACGAGGTGAAAGATAAACTCAACGCCAACGGGCTCAGCCTGTCGGGCGGCCAGCAGCAGCGCCTGTGCATCGCGCGCACCGTGGCGGTGCGGCCCGAGGTGATCCTGTTCGACGAGCCGTGCTCGGCACTCGATCCGATTTCGACTGCGAAGATCGAGGAGCTGATCTTCGAGTTGAAGGAAGACTACACCATCGTCATCGTCACCCATAACATGCAGCAGGCGGCGCGCGTCTCCGACTACACCGCGTTCATGTATCTCGGCGAGTTGGTCGAGTTCGGCCCGACCGACAAGATATTCACCTCGCCGACCGACCGCCGCACGCAGGACTATATCACTGGACGCTTCGGCTAGTTGCCGAACAACGCGAATTGAGCGCCTCCGTCATTGCGAGCGAAGCGAAGCAATCCAGAGGCCGGACAGGAAGGACTGGATTGCTTCGTCGCTATGCTCCTCGCAATGACGGTGCAATCATCCCAAGTAAGTCATGTTTCGAGACCTGATCGTCTCGATGGAGATTTAAAATGGCTTTTGAACATACCGCCAAGGCTTTCGACAGCGACTTGCAGGAACTCACCCGGCTGGTCGCGGAAATGGGCGGCCTCGCTGAACGGCAGATCGTCGAGTCGGTCGATGCGCTGGTGCGCCGCGACGTCTCGACCGCGAGCCGCGTGGTGGCCTCCGACGGCGAGATCGACAAGCTGCAACGCGATCTCGAATCGCACGCGGTGCTGACCATCGCGCGGCGGCAGCCGATGGCGGTGGACCTGCGCCAGATCGTCGGCGCGATGCGCACCGCGACCGATCTCGAGCGGATCGGCGACCTCGCCAAGAACAACGCCAAGCGGGTGATGCAGCTCGACAGCGATTTCAATCCGCTGCAACTGATCCGCGGCCTCGAACACATGACCGATCTGGTGGCGACGCAGTTGAAGTCGGTGCTGGACGCCTATGCCGCGCACGACGTGCCGGCGGCGATGGCGGTGTGGAAGGGCGACGAGGAGGTCGACGCGATCTGTACCTCGCTGTTCCGCGAACTCCTCACCTATATGCTGGAGGACCCGCGCAATATCAGCTTCTGTATCCACCTGATGTTCTGTGCCAAGAATATCGAACGGATCGGCGACCACGCCACGAATATAGCCGAAACCGTGGTTTACATGGTGGAAGGCCAGCCGATCACCGACAAGCGGCCGAAAGCGGACCAGACGACGTTCGCCGCCGCCGTCAACAAGTAATGGAAAGACACTGATGAAGGCTCGCATTCTGGTCGTGGAAGACGAGGAGGCGCTGACGACGTTGCTGCGCTACAACCTCGAGGCCCAGGACTACGAGGTCGAAACCGTGGCGCGCGGCGACGAGGCCGACACAAGGCTGAAGGAAAGCATTCCCGATCTGGTGGTGCTGGACTGGATGCTGCCCGGCCTGTCCGGCATCGAACTGTGCCGGCGGCTGCGGGCACGGCCGGAAACCAAACAGCTTCCGATCATCATGCTGACGGCGCGCGGCGAGGAAAGCGAACGCGTGCGCGGGCTCGCCACCGGCGCCGACGACTACATCGTCAAGCCGTTCTCGGTGCCGGAACTGCTGGCGCGCGTTGCCGCACTGCTGCGCCGCGCCGCCCCGGAGCGGGTGGCGAGTGTGTTAGCCTACGGCGACATCGAACTCGATCGCGAGAAGCGCCGTGTCGCGCGCTCGGGACGTCCGATCGATCTCGGCCCGACCGAATATCGGTTGCTTGAGTTTTTCCTCGAGCATCCGGGCCGCGTGTTCAGCCGCGAGCAACTGCTCAACAGCGTCTGGGGCCGCGACATCTACATCGACGAGCGCACCGTCGACGTCCATATCGGCCGCCTGCGCAAGCTGCTCAATCCGGCACAGGAAGAAGACCCCATCCGCACCGTCCGCGGCGCCGGCTACGCACTCGACGACCGGTTTCAGAAGGCGGGGTAGATTGTAATCGGGAAGTACATTCTGGTCGTCCCCGCGCAGGCGGGGACCCAGACTCCCTGCGATCATGATACGATCAGCGACCAGCCGCGGTCACGGTCACCTTATGTACCATGTCTACATTCTCGCCAGCGGAAATCACGGCACCTTGTACATCGGTGTCACGAATTCGCTGCGCACGAGACTTGATCAGCATCGACGCGGCGAAGGCTCAACATTCGTCAAGCAATACGGGGTGGATCGACTCGTTTATGTCGAGGTTTATGAGCGGCCGGATGAAGCTATCGCTCGCGAGAAGCAATTGAAGCGCTGGAATCGCGATTGGAAGATTCGACTGATCCAGGAAAATAACCCGGATTGGAGCGACCTCAGCCATCTTGTCGAGTGAGCATCGATCCAAACTGGGTCAGGGAGTCTGGGTCCCCGCCTTCGCGGGGACGACTCCGGTGATGGGATTTTCTCAATACTGCCGTGCTTCCGCGAGCCGCTCGGCATGATAATTGTCGTCGCCGAACAATTCCTGGCAGACACGCGCGCGCTTCATGAACAGGCCGATGTCGAACTGGTCGGTCATGCCCATGCCGCCGTGCATCTGCACGCCTTCCTGCACCGCGCGGGTCGCAGTGGTGCCGGCGCGGGCCTTCGCCACCGAGACGGCATGGCTCGCCTTGGCGGCGTCCTGATCGAGCGTCTGCAACGCCTTCAAGGTCGCAGCGCGGCTGATTTCGATATCGATGTAGAGCGTCGCGGCGCGGTGTTGCAGCGCCTGGAATTCGCCGATCAGTTTGCCGAACTGCTTGCGCTCCTTGAGATAGGTGACCGTGCGATTGAACACTTCTTCGCTGAGGCCCACCATTTCGGAGGCAACCGCGCCGCGGCCGATGTTCAGTACGGCGTCGAGCAGGTCGCTGCCCTGATCGACTTCGCCGAGCACGGCGTCGGCACTGACCTCGACATTGTCGAAATTGATGCGCGCGGCATTGTGCGCGTCGACCATCACGGTGCGCTCGACGCTGACGCCCTTTGCTTTCGGATCGACCAGGAACAGGGTCAGCCCACCGCGTTCGCCGGCGTTGCCGCCGGTGCGCGCCGCGACGATCAACAGGTCGGCGACGTGGCCGTCAACGACGAGGGCTTTCGCGCCGTTGAGTTTGAAACCATTGCCGGCGCGAACCGCCTGCATCGCGATGTTGAGCGGCCGGTGCTTGGCGCCTTCATCGACGGCGAGCGCGGCGATCAGCGAGCCGTCGGCGATTTTCGGCAGGTAAGCCGCCTGCTGTTCGGCGTTGCCGCGCGTCAGCGCGGAGACGGCGAGCACGGCGGTGGAGAGGAACGGCGAGGGCATCAGGTTGCGGCCGATTTCCTCCAGCACGATGCCGGCTTCGACCGCGCCAAGTCCGCTGCCGCCGAAATTTTCCGGCACCAGCAGGCCGGCGAAGCCCATCTCGGCAAAGCCTTTCCAGAGGTCGCGGGAGAAGCCGGTGGCATCGCGCTCGTCGCGCATCTTGCGCAGGTGCGCGACCGGAGCCTTTTCGTTGATGAAACCACGCGCGCTGTCGCGCAGCATGGATTGTTCTTCGGTGAGGACGAGGGGCATTTTTGATTCCGATCTCAGAGGTCAACGAAATCACAGCGTCGTCCCCGCGAAGGCGGGGACCTATACGCCGTGTCGTTCCGATTGAAAAATGATGTCGATGTCACGACAAACATGAGCTCTAGGGGTTATGGGTCCCCGCCTTCGCGGGGACGACGAAGGAGAGGAACTACGCCCCCGGCAGGTCGAGGATGCGCTTGGCGACGATGCCGAGCATCACTTCGCTGGTGCCGCCCTCGATGGAGTTGGCCTTGGTGCGCAGCCAGGCACGCGGACGTGCGCCTTCCCTGGAGCGCGGGCTTTCCCATTCCAGCGCATCGATGCCACCGGCCGACATCAGGATCTCGTAGCGCCGCTTGTTGAGTTCGGTGCCGTAATACTTCATTGCCGAGGAGAACGCCGGATGGCCCTGTCCCGCCTTGGCGAGATCGACCGCGCGTTCGGCGGCGCAGGCGAGCGCCGCTTCGTCCACCTCGAACGCGGCAATCTGGCCGCGCAGGATCGGATCGTCGAGCTTGCCTTGCGCGTCGCTGCCGATCGAATCCGCCGCGATCTGGCCGAGCGGGCGGCCGACGCTGCGGTCGCCGAGCCCGGAGATCATCGCGCGCTCGTGTTGCAGCAGATATTTCGCGACGTCCCAACCGCGATTGACGGTGCCGACCACATGCGACTTCGGCACGCGCACGCCGTCGAAGAAGGTTTCACAGAACGGCGACTTGCCGGAGATCAGCAGGATCGGCTTGGTCGAGACGCCCTTGGAGGCCATGTCGAACAGGATGAAGCTGATGCCGTCATGCTTCTTCGCCGTCGGATCGGTGCGCACCAGGCAGAAGATCCAGTCGGCGTAGTTGGCGTAGGAGGTCCAGATCTTCTGGCCGGTGATGACGTAATCGTCGCCGTCGCTCTCGGCGCGGGTTTGCAGCGAGGCGAGATCGGAGCCGGCGTTGGGCTCGGAGTAGCCCTGGCACCAGCGGATCAGGCCGGCGGTGATCTTCGGCAGATGCTCGGCCTTCTGTTCCTCGGTGCCGTATTTCAACAGCGCCGGCCCGAGCATCCAGATGCCGAAGCTCGACAGCGGCGGCCGCGCACCCATTGCCGCCATTTCCTCGCGCAGCACCTTGGCTTCGGCGCCGTCGAGACCGCCGCCGCCATATTGCTTCGGCCAGTCCGGCACGGTCCAGCCCTTGTCGCGCATCCGCTCGAACCACACCTTCTGCGCCTCGGAGGAGAACTTGGTGTTGCGACCGCCCCAGAACACGTCGTCGTCGGTGGCGACCGGGTTGCGCATCTCCGGCGGGCAATTGGCCTCTAACCAGGCGCGGGTTTCGCGGCGGAATTGATCGAGATCGGACATCGAAAAGGTTCCTGTTGGAATTTCGCACAATGGAATGGCCTTGCGCGCGTCGGCAGAACCTTAAAGCGTTTTCAAGCGAAGTGGAAACCGGTTCGCGTGGAGAAAACGCGTCAAAAGGAGAGGTCACCTCCGGAATAGCAATATCCCGGTGCGCGCGATGCCCGCTGTGGTAGCGTGCGTCATTCTGAGCACCGAGAGAACGCCATGCGCCTGAAACTGCTGTCGCCGGATGAAATGAGCGACGATCAACGCCAGACTTACGACGAGTCCATCGCCAGCAAGCGCGGCAGTCCGCCGCCGCCGATGATGGCGTGGCTCAACAGCCCGGAGATGGCGCGGCACGCCACGCGGCTCGGCGCGATGCTGCGTTACGACACCCAGTTTCCGGCGAAGCTGTCGGAGATCGCCATTCTGGTGACGGCGCGGCACTGGACCGCGCATTACGAATGGTACGCGCACAAGCGGCTGGCGCTGGCCGGCGGCATGGACCCGGCGATTATCGAGGACATTCGCTGCCGCCGCACGCCAAAATTCGACGACCCGCAGGCGCAGATGATTTACGACGTGGCGAAGTCGCTGCACGAGGGCAAGGGCATCGCGCAGCCGCTTTATGACGAGGCGGTGAAGATGCTCGGCGAGCGCGGCGTGGTCGAGATCATCGGGCTGTGCGGTTACTACACGCTGGTGTCGATGACGCTGAATGCGTTTCAGTTCGATCTGCCGGCGGGTGAAACATCCGAACTGGAGGCGTGAGGCGATGACCGTGACACCGCTCGAACGATCCGCGCGGCCCATCGCGGCAGGTACCCGCATCGGCCATGTCCATCTCAAGGTCGCCGACCTCACGCGTGCGCTCGGCTTTTATTGCGATGTGCTCGGGTTCGAACTGATGCAGCGCTATGGCGATCAGGCTGCGTTCATCTCGGCGGGCGGCTATCATCACCACATCGGGCTCAATACGTGGGAGAGCAAGGGCGGCTCGCCGCCCGCGCCCGGCACCACCGGCCTGTTTCACACCGCGATTCTCTATCCCACGCGTGCGGCGCTGGCGGATGCGCTGGCGCGCGTGCTGGAAGCCGGCATCGAACTCGACGGCGCCAGCGATCACGGCGTCAGCGAGGCATTGTATCTGCGCGATCCGGATCAGAACGGCGTCGAACTCTATTGGGATCGTCCCGAGGATGCGTGGCCGCGCAACGCCGACGGCACGCTCGCGATGTTCACGCGACGGCTTGACGTCGAGGGTCTGCTGCGCGCCCGCGAACCATGATCAGCGCGGCGGCAATCAGTTCCAGCGCGATACACATGATGAAGGGCGCGGTGTAGCTGCCGGTGAGATCGCGCAGCACGCCGATCACACCGGGGCCGAAGGCGTAGGTCACTTGCGCCACGGCGGTGTTGAGGCTGATGAGCACGCCGAAGGATTCGGCGGGGAAATCGCGCTGCACGATCAGCGCCGGCAGCGTGATCAGGTTGCCGACCGAGAAGCCGAACAGCGCGCAGGCGAAGTACACCGCGTAGGTGTTACTGAGGTTGATCAGGATCACCAGCGCGCAGGCCTGGCTCGCGAACGACAGCGCCGAGACGAGGCGCTGGTTGAGCCGGTCGATGATAATCGAGAACAATAGCCGTCCGATCATCGCCATCGCCGTCAACAGTGCCACTGCGATGGCAGCGTGCTCACGGCCGACGACGGGATCGAGGAACGCGATCAGGTGGACGATGACGCCGACCTGCGCGAACAGCACCAGCGCGAACGCGATCGCTAAGGTCAGGAACGCGACGTCGCGGAGCGCCATGGCGCGGATGCGCGCTCCGGACGGATTGCTGCTCGCGCCGGCTGCCGCGCGCGGCCGCGCCGGCGGTGTGCCGACCGCGAGCAGGATCAGCGGCACCAGCAGCAACGCGACTGCGGCGGCCGCCATCATCGCGCCCGTGAAGTGCCAATGGGCGACGGCGGCAGTGAGTAGCGGCACGCCGACGATGCCGCCGAAACTCGCGCCGTTCAGCGCCAGGCTGATCGCCATGCCGCGCTTGCGGTCGAACCACAGGCCGAGCGTGTTGGTGATGGCGCCGAGGCTGGTGCCGGCCCAGCCGCAGGCAAGCAGCGCATAGACCGCGTAGAGCTGCCACAGCGCATTGATGTGCCCGACCAGCGCGGTCGCGGTTGCCATGCAAAGTACGCCGGCGATCAGGCAGGTGCGCGCGCCGACCTTGCCGATGGCATCGCCGACGAACACCACCAGCGCCGCGCCGACGAGATAGTAGATCGTCGTCGCAGCGGAGATCCACGACGTCTGCCAGCCGTGCAGGCGTTGCAGCTCCGGCAGGTAGACGCTCTGGCCGTAAAAGCCGAGCCCCCAACTGAACGTCGCCATCACAAAGCACACCGCGACGATGCGCCAGCCGGGGTAGCGGATGGACGTTTCGTCGACGAGGGAGAGAGTCGTGGCGGTCATGCGGGCCTGTTCGGGTGTTTGACGTCGTCATTGCGAGGAGCGAAAGCGACGAAGCAATCCAGTCCTTGCTTTATGGTTTTCTGGATTGCTCCGCCTTGCTTGCAATGACGGTGATGTTGGATCTAGAGCGGCATCATAGTTGGAAGACGGCTGAAACAATTCGGCGACGGCCGAAGAATGAAATCAGGGAACAATCTCCCCTCCGTCATGGCCGGATTTATTCCGGCCATCCACGTCTTCATGGCGTGTCAGCAAGAAAGACGTGGATGGCCGCGACATAGGCGAGCAAAGCGACGCCGTTCTTCGAACGGCTATGCCCGGCCATGACGACGAGAGGGTGATGTTCGGATCGAGCCAACGCCCCTCTCACGTCCCCGGCTTGATCGGCTGATAGAAGAACCGCTCGCGGAAGATGCGGTCGCCGCGCCATTCCTGCCAGGCGATCTCATCGACCTTGAGCACTTTGCCGTCGTGGTCGGTGAGTTCTAATATCCAGTGGATCGCGACGCGGTCGCCGTCCACAGTCGAGCCGAGCGCCTTGGAATAGACGTGCTTCATTCGCGCCAGCACACCGCGCTCGTGCGCCACCAAGGTGTCGCGGCCGACGCGCGGCGGCGCGGCATTCTCCTGCATGGTGGCGTCTTCGGTGTAATAGCGCTCGATGGCGCCGGCATGATCGCCGCTCTCGACCACCGCGATGAATTCGTCCACGCGCGCCCGCGTCGGCATCGGCCTCTCCCTGTGCGTTTGATCACGACAGAGTAGAGCATGATTCCGGCGACCGGCACCCGCTTTTCGGACAACCTCCGTTGTCGTCCCCGCGCAGGCGGGGACCCATACGCCGTGTCGCTCATGATGTGGGCGGCGATTATCGCAACCTTTAACAGGCGGTCCCGTTGATTATGGAGTCAGGGGTTATGGGTCCCCGCCTGCGCGAGGCCTCTGCGAAAGTATTTATTTGGCTGGGGCGTGATGTTTGGCCGGAGAGATCGCTGCTGAGGCGAGAGGGGTCTGTGTTCTGTGTTGGGTGGCGGCTTCAAGCAGGTCGTGCTGCGATCCGGTTGAGGTTGTAGGCGATGGC
>JAFKKM010000036.1 GCA_017305555.1 Hyphomicrobiales bacterium
TACATCACCGGCGTCGGTTATCCCGACGTCGATAGTGATCTGTTCAAGCGCTATTGGCCGGCGAACTTGCACGTCATCGGCAAGGATATCGTGCGCTTCCACGCGGTGTATTGGCCGGCGTTCCTGATGGCCGCCGGCATCGAGGTGCCGCATCGTGTGTTCAGCCACGGTTTTCTCCTGAACCGCGGCGAGAAGATGTCGAAGTCGGTCGGCAACGTCGTCAGCCCGTTCGACTTCGCAAAACAATACGGCGTCGATCAGGTGCGTTACTTCTTCCTGCGCGAAGTTTCGTTCGGGCAGGACGGCAGCTACAATCACGAAGCCATCGTCGCACGCATCAACGCCGATCTTGCCAACGACCTTGGTAACCTGGCGCAGCGTTCGCTGACCATGATCGCGAAGCAGTGCAGCGGCACGCTGCCGGAGCCGGGCGCATTCAGCGACAACGACAAGGCGATCCTCGCGCAAGCCGACGGCATGGTCGCGCTGGCGCGCACCGCGATGGAGACGGAGCAGATCCATCACTACCTGAGCGCGGTGTGGGCCGTCGTCGCCGAAGCCAATCGCTACTTCGCGGGCGAAGCGCCATGGGCGCTCGCCAAGACCGATCCCGCGCGCCAGCGCACGGTGCTCTACGTCACCGCCGAAGTGCTGCGCCAGATCGCGATCCTCGCGCAACCGGTGATGCCGTCCTCTGCCGCGAAGCTGCTCGACATCCTTGGCGTGCCGGTCGAGACGCGTGATTTCAGCCAGCTCGGCGGTGCGACACGCATCGCGCCCGGAACGATATTGCCGCCGCCGGCGCCAATCTTTCCGCGCTATGTCGAACCGAAGGACGAATAGGCCGTTACCCAAGATGTTGGTCGATAGTCACTGTCATCTCGATTTTCCCGACTTCACTGAGGAACTCGACGCCGTCGTCGCGCGTGCGGAAGCGGCGGGCGTCGGCCGCATGGTGACGATCTCGACGCGGGTGAGGGAGCACGGCAAGCTGCGCGCGATCGCCGAGCGTTTTCCTAACGTCTATTGCTCGGTTGGCACACATCCGCATCACGCTGACGAGGAAGATGGCATCGCGCCGGACGAATTGATAGCGCTGACGCAGCATCCGAAAGTCGTCGCGCTGGGCGAGGCCGGGCTCGACAACTTCTACGACAACGGCTCTCCCGAAGCGCAGGAGCGCGGCTTTCGCGCGCATATCGCTGCGGCGCGCGCCACCGGCCTGCCGCTGGTGATCCACACCCGCGAAGCGGATGAGGCCTGCGGCCGCATTCTTGACGACGAAATGGCGAAGGGGCCGTTCCGCGCGGTGCTGCACTGCTACACCGGCGGTCGCGACTTGGCGATGAAGGCAATCGCTCTCGGCCTGTCGATCTCGTTCACCGGCATCATCACCTTCAAGAAGTCGCAAGCCTTGCGCGATCTCGCGGCTGAGCTGCCGGCCGACCGCATCATGGTCGAGACCGACTCGCCCTATCTCGCGCCCGGCAAGCATCGCGGCAAGCGCAACGAGCCCGCCTACGTGGTCGACGTCGCGAAGGTTCTGGCGGACGCGCGCGGTGTTTCACCCGAAGATATCGCGCGGCAGACGACGGAAAATTTCTTTCGCCTGTTCAGCAAAGTGCCGGCACCGACCGCATGACGACCACGCTCACCATTCTCGGTTGTGGTTCGTCCGCCGGTGTGCCGCGCCCGGCGCTGGGGTGGGGCGCGTGCGATCCCGCCAATCCGAAGAACCGCCGCCGCCGCTGTTCGATGATGGTGGAGCGGCGCTCGGAGCAGGGCGTCACCCGCGTCGTGATCGACACCTCGCCCGACCTGCGCGAGCAGTTGATCGACGCCGACGTCGATCACATTGATGCGGTGTTTCTGACGCACGAACATGCCGACCAGACGCACGGCATCGACGACTTGCGTTCGGTCGTACTGCATCAACGCCGCCGCATTCCGGTTTATCTGAACCAGTCGACTAGCAAGGATATCCTGTCGCGCTTCTCCTATTGCTTTATCTCGCCGCCGGGCAGCGACTATCCGCCGATCCTCGACAATCGCGCGATCGAAGCCGGCGAAAGCCGCACCATCGACGGCAAGGGCCGATCGCTGACGCTGACGGCCTTTCTGGTTCAGCACGGCAACATTCCGGCGCTGGGCTATCGGATCGGCGACGCCGCCTATACGCCGGATTTACACGACATTCCGCAAGAAAGCTGGCCTGCCCTCGAAGGACTTGATTTGTGGATCGTCGATGGCCTGCGCTACGCGCAGCACCCGAGCCATTTCAGCGTGCGTGATGCATTGAAGTGGATCGACCGCTTCAAACCGAAACGCGCCGTCATCACCAACATGCACGCCGATCTCGATTACGAGGTCATGCGGAAGGATCTGCCGCCCGGCATCATCCCGGCTTACGACGGGATGCGGCTGACGTTGAGTTCCGATTAAGCCGAAATCCTTCGGGGCTATCCGTCATGGCCGGGCTTGTCCCGGCCATCCACGTCTTGAATCGATCAGCACGCCCGGAAGAACGTGGATGCCCGGCACAAGGCCGGGCATGACGGCGGAGGGGCGGCTCTCCAATTCAGCCGTTCACGCCGAAATCGCCTTCGCCGAATTCACCTGATTGCGCAGCATGAACTTCTGGATCTTGCCGGTCGAGGTTTTCGGGATCACGCCGAATATCACCGCCTTCGGTGTTTTGAATCCCGGCATCTGCTCACGGCAGAAGGCGATGATATCCGCCTCCGTTGCGGTTGCGCCGTCTTTCAGTTCGACGAAGGCGCAGGGCACTTCGCCCCACTTCGGATCGGGCTTGGCAACGACAGCGGCGAACAGAACCGCCGGATGCTTGTAGGGCACGTCCTCGACCTCCACCGACGACACGTTCTCGCCGCCGGAAATGATGATGTCCTTCGAGCGGTCCTTGATGATGACGTAGCCGTCGTGATCGAGCACGCCGAGATCGCCGGTGTGAAACCAGCCGCCTTCGAAGGCTTCCCTGGTCGCCGCCTCGTTCTTCAAATAGCCCTTCATCACCACGTTGCCGCGGAACATCACCTCGCCGATGGTTTCGCCGTCGCGCGGCACCTCGCGCATGGTCTCGGGATCGAGCACGGTGACCGCTTCCTGAAGCGGGTAGGCGACGCCCTGGCGGCGCTTGAGTTGTGCCCGCTGGTCGGCGGGCAGGTCATCCCAGCCGGGCTGCTCGGCGCAGACCGATGCCGGGCCATAAACCTCGGTCAGGCCGTAGACGTGGACCAGCTTGATGCCGATGTTCTCCGCACCGGCCAGCACCGCCACCGGCGGCGCGGCGCCCGCGATCAGGCCGACCACCGGGCGGTCGCCGGCTTTCGGCTTGGGTGCGCCGGGCGCATTGATCAGCGTGTTGTAGACAATCGGCGCGCCGCACATGTGGGTGACGCCGTGCTTCGGAACCACCTCAAAGATCTTCGCCGGATCGACCTTGCGCAGGCAGACGTTGACACCGGCCGCCGCGGCGACCGTCCAGGGAAAGCACCAACCGTTGCAGTGGAACATCGGCAGCGTCCAGAGATACACCGGATGCTGGCCGAGATTGCCGGCAAGGATATTGCTGACGGCATTGAGGTAGGCGCCGCGATGATGCGTCACCACGCCCTTCGGATTGCCGGTGGTGCCCGACGTGTAGCCGAGCGCGATCGCCTCCCATTCATCGTGCGGCGTCACGGGGACGAAGTTCGGATCGCCTGCCGCCACCACGGCCTCGTACTCAATCTCGCCGATACGGCGACCACCGTCGAACGCGGCATCGTCCACGTCGATGACGAACGGCTTCGGTCCCTTCATGAGGGTGAGGGCTTCGGCGATGACGTCGGCAAATTCGGGATCAACGAAAATGATCCTGGCGCCGCCGTGGTCGAGTTGGAATGCAATCGCCGTGGCATCCAGCCGGATGTTGAGCGCATTGAGCACGCCGCCGGTCATCGGCACCGCGAAGTGCGCTTCGTTCATCGCTGGAATGTTCGGCAGCATCGCCGCGACAGTGTCACCACGTCCGATCCCTCGCGCGCTGAGAAACGAGGCGACGCGGCGGCAGCGTTCCAGCGTCCGCGCCCAGGTGAACGAGCGATCCTCGTAAACCGCGCTGAGATGGTTCGGATAGACCGCTGCGGTCCTGAACAGGAAGCTCAGCGGCGACAGCGGTACGAAATTGGCGGCATTCTTGTCGAGGCCAATGCTGTACGGATTGTTGTTTTCTTTCATGAAAAACCACCGCCAAATCAAAATCTTATGAGAATTATTCAATCTGATTTATCGGAAAGCGCGGGCTTTCCAATAAACTAATTGAGGTTGTTGTCATAAGATTATGGAGTAATTCATTTTATAAACCCGATCGATATCCACGGAACGGCCGCCACCACAATCAAGCCGATCAGCAGTGCGAGCATGTAGCCGAGGATCGGCTTAACGCCCTCGGAGGGATCGACGCGGCCGACGGCGCAAGCCGCGTAATAGCCTACGCCGAATGGCGGCGCGAACAATCCGATTCCCATCGCGAGGATCACGATCATCGCATAATGGACCTCGTGAACGCCGACCGCCTGGGCGATTGGAAACAGCAATGGCCCAAACAGCACGATGGCCGGAATACCCTCCAGCACGCTGCCGAGGATCATGAAGGCGACGATCGACACAGCAATGAAGGTCGCTGAGCCGCCGGGCAGGCCGGTCATCGCCGCCGCCAGCGAACGTGAAAATCCGGATTGCGTGAGGCCCCAGGCCATCCCGGTCGCCGTGCCGATGATGAACAGGATGGCGCCCGACAGGCTGGCCGTCTCGATCAACATCGGGCGTAGGCGCCGCCAGTCGAACTGACGATAGATGACGAGGCCGATCACCACGGCATAGACGATGCCAATGGTCGATACTTCGGTCGCGGTGGCGACGCCTTCGACCACGGCGGCGCGGATTACGAACGGCAACGCCAGCGCGGGCAGGGCGACGATGAAGCTGCGGAGGATTTCCGGTAGGCCGACCTTCTCGACATGCCCGAGATCCTCGTGGCGATAGCGCCACCACACCAATGCAGACAGCGTCACCGCCAGCACCGCGCCGGGCAACATGCCGCCGGTAAAGAGCGCGGCGATCGACACGCCGGTCACGGAGCCGATGGTGATCAGGACGAGGCTCGGCGGAATGGTTTCGGTCTGCGCGCCGGTGGCCGAGAGCAGGGCGACCAGATCGCCGGGCTTGGCGCCCCGCGCCTTCATTTCGGGAAACAGTACTGGTGCCACCGCTGCCATATCGGCAGCCTTCGAGCCGGAAATGCCGGACACCAGATACATCGCGCCGATCAGTACGTAATGCAGACCACCACGGACATGGCCGAGCAGATTGGCGAGGAAGCCGACCATAGCGCGCGCCATGCCGGTCATTTCGATCAGCAGCCCGAGGAAGACGAACAGCGGCACCGCGAGCAGGATGAGATGGCTCATGCCCTCGTCCATCCGGCCGACCAGCACCATCAGCGGCGTATGCGTCGTCAGTGTCAGGTAGCCCAGCACCGCGAGACCGAACGCGAATGCGATCGGCACGCCAGCCAGCACGCAGGAGCCAGCCACCAGCACGAAAAAGATGATCAGGTTCAGATTGCCCAGGTGCCGCAGCCACGGCTGGAGCAACCATAGCACGGCGATCACGACCACCACCGAAACCACCGCCGCAAGCAACACGCGGATATTGATTCGCGCCAGTTGAAGCAGGGCGAACAGGCACATCAGGCCGATGCCGACCGGCAGCGCGGCGGCGCGCCAGCTATTGGATATCTCCAGGGCCGGCGTGGTGATGAAGCTTTCCTCGTAGGCATATTCCCACGATGGCAAGGTGATCAGCGCCAGAAACGCCAGCGCCGAGCAGATCGCCACGGTTTCGAGATAAGCCCGCATCGCCGGCCGAGAGCCGGATACCAGTGCCGTCATCCGCATGTGCTCGGAGCGGCGCAGCGCCACCACGGCTCCCAGCATCGCGAGCCAGAGGAACAGGATCGACGCCAACTCGTCGGACCAGATCAGTGGACTGTGGAAGACGTAGCGCGACACCACCCCGGCAAACAGGATGACGATCTCAACCACCACCAGCAGCGCCGTCGGGATTTCGACCAGCAGCCCGAGCCAGTGGTCGATCGTTCCCAGCACCGAGCGGTGCGGAGGCGTTAGAGCCCCCGCGCCGACCGACTGATCCGATCTTTCAGTATGCACCGCCGCGATCCGTACGCGGCCGTTTAAGCGAGCTTGCCGACCGATTTCTCCAGCAGCTCCCACGCCTGCTCGCCATATTTGCCCTTCCACTCGGCATAGAATTTGGCGTCGCGCAGCTTCTGGCGGAACGGAGCCACCTGGGGTTGGTTGAAGATCAGGCCCTTGCCCTTCAATTCCTCCATCACCGTGGCATTGAGCTTCTCGGTGTCGACGCGTTCTTTCACCGCCGCGGCGTTGATGTTCTTGGCGACGATGTCACGCACGTCGGCCGGCAGTTTCTCCCAAGCCCGGCGGTTGGCCAGGAACCAGAAGCCGTCCCACATGTGATTTGTGAGCGAGCAATATTTTTGAACTTCGTAGAGCTTCGCCGTCGAGATCAGGGCGAGGGGGTTCTCCTGCCCTTCGACGATCTTGGTTTGCAGCGCCGAGTAGACTTCGCTGAAGTTGATCGAGGCCGGCGAAGCGTCGAAGGCCTTGAACATCGAGGTCCATAACGGCGACACCGGCACACGGATCTTGAAGCCCTTGAAGTCGTCCGGGCCATTGATCGGCTTGGTGGACGACGTGGTCTGGCGGAAGCCGTTGTCCCAGATTTTGTCCATCACGATCAGGTTGGCTTTATTGATCTGGCCGCGCACATAGGCGCCGAGATCGCCGTCCATGGCCTTCCAGACCGTGGCGTAGTCCGGGAACGCGAAGCCGATGCCGTTGATCGAGGCCGCCGGCACCAGGGTCGACAGGATTAGGCCCGACAGCGTGAAAAACTCGACACCGCCGGATCGGATCTGGCTCAGCATATCGGTGTCGGAGCCGAGTTGGTTGTTCGGGAAGATTTGTAGGTCGAAGCGGCCGTTGGTCTCGGTCTTGATCGCCGCCGACATCTCCTTGGCGCGGATGTTCAGCGGATGGGAGTCCGGCAGATTGTTTGCGTATTTATAGGTGAACTCGGCTTGTTGAGCCCGTGCAACCAGCGGCGCGCCGAGGCTGCCCATCACACCGGCCGCAGCGGAGGCCTTCAACAAAGTCCGACGTGAAAAACGCATCGATCGTCTCCCTGATCTTTTTCTTGCAATGCCAATTATTGCGAAACAACGTTGAGCGCCGGTCACCCGGACAGTCTGGTTATTCGTCACCATCCCACAGTGATCCGGTCAAGCGTTTTTAGGCCGGCAACGCACGGCGACGTCATCGGAGCGGTGCCTGATCGCGCGGAATGCGCGACGGCCGGATGAAGCGACTAGCGCGACTGCCATCAACGATTGGATCTAACATTTTGAAACTTCACTGTATTTTATATTCCATAATATACCTTATGCGAATCATGGATATGGCGGTTTGGGATTGTGCAGAGATGGCAATGCCGTCTTGAACTTAGGTCGCTCCTTCAACGTCAGGCCGTACAACGTCACGCGAGCGACTCCCGTTCGCTGGCCTTCATTCCACAGAATGACGCGCTTGACGGCGCGTTGGCGTTGCCAGATCGCGCGGACGATGATGGAAATTGGAGTTGCCATTTTTCAAGATGCGAGACGGCCCGCAAACGCGTTCGCAAAGTGCGCTCGATATCGGAGAACAACAATGACTGACGGCGATCAGACCGGCCCGACCCACGACGCGCCATACCGCGGCATTCGCGTGCTCGATTTTGGTCAGGGCATCGCCTCGCCGTATTGCGGCGCGCTGCTGGCTGCCCACGGCGCCGAGGTCATCAAGGTCGAGCCGCCCGAAGGCGATTGGTCGCGGCGGCTCGGCACCACCTACGGCCGCCACACCGCCATTTCGTCGGTGTTCAATCGCGGCAAGCGCAGCCTGTGCCTCGATCTCAAATCGGTTGACGGCCGTGCCGTGGCGCAACGCCTGGCGGCGGACAGCGATATCTTCATTGAGGGTTTTCGGCCCGGCGTGGCGGCACGGCTCGGGCTTGGCTACGAGGAACTGAGCCGGACCAATTCGCGGCTGATCTATCTGTCGGTCAGCGGATTCG
Source organism: Hyphomicrobiales bacterium (assembly GCA_017305555.1). GTDB lineage: Bacteria > Pseudomonadota > Alphaproteobacteria > Rhizobiales > Xanthobacteraceae > 62-47. Next base: position 8,218 of record JAFKKM010000036.1, read on the forward strand.
GGCAGGTGGGCCCCTCGTCCGAACGGCCCTGCTCCGACTCCGTCGCGCAAGCCTTCGCCGGCCTCGTGTCCATCAATCGCGGCGACGACGGCATCCCGCACCGGGTCGGCACGCCGATCTCCGACGTCGTGACCGGCGCTTATGCTTTCCAGGCCATCGGCGCTGCTTTGTTCGTGCGTGCAAGCGTCGGCACCGGGCGCTGGATCGACATCAGCCTGACACAGACCACGGCGGCCCTGCTCGGTCACAAGTTCGCGGAATTCATGCTCGAAGGCGGCGCGCCGCGCGCGCTCAACGTGCCGGCAGGCACGTACCGCTCCAAGGACGGCTGGCTAATGGTGACGCTGGTGAACGAGCCGCAGTATCAGCGGCTATGCGCAGTGCTCGGCCGCGACGACCTCGCGACCGACCCGAGGTTTTCCGATTTCGCCAAACGGTCGGACGCGGCCGATATCCTGATTGCCGAAGTCCGCGCGGCCTTGCTGACGAAGACGACGAGCGAGTGGCTGGCGGCCTTGCACGCCGCCGATATCATCGCCGAACGCATTCTCGATCCGGGCGAATGGCTGGCCGATCCTCACGTCGCGGCGATCCACGGCGCGGTGAGGATCGAGACACCCGGCGTCGGCTCGGTTTACGCAGCGCGGACGCCGGGCGCTGTCGGTCTGGCGGAAGACACCCAGTCGCCCTCGCCCGATCTCGGTCAGCACAGCCGCGAGGTGCTGCGTGACAACGGTTACAGTGAGGCGGGTATCGACGCGCTCTGCAAAGCCGGAGCGGTGATCGACCGAAGCGCGGCCTAATAGATTGCCCAGACGCCCGGCGTCACCAGCTCGAGCAGGTGATCGTCGGGATCGCGAAAATAGATGCTGTGGCCGCCGCGCGGCCAAGCGGTGCGGGCTTCGATGGCAACACCCTGCTCCGCGAGTCGTACTTCCCATGCCTGCAATTCGTCGGCTGTCACGGCGAACGCAATATGCAACGGGCCGTGACCGTCATGCGGCGGAATGGTGCCGCCCGGCAGATGCACGGTTTCCAACGTCGCACCGCGCTTGAACAGCAACAGGACGCTGCGGCCTCCAACATCGAACGCTGCGAACCGCGTGTCCTGATTCAGCGCCGCAAGACGCAGAATATCTTGATAGAATGCGACGGCACGCGCGAGGTCATCGACATAGAGCGCGGTTTCAATGACGCCGGCGAGCTTCGGCATCGCGACACCGCCTCACCACATATTCAGGACAAGGCGGGCTTCGTCGCTCATGCGCTCGGGAGTCCAAGCCGGCTCCCAGACGATGTTGACGTTGACGATGCCGATCCCCGCGACGCTGGCAACCGCGTTCTCCACCATGGTCGGCAGTTCGGCGGCAGCCGGGCAGTTCGGTGTGGTCAGAGTCATCTCGATATCGACCGCGCGATCGTCCTTGATATCGACCTTGTAGATCAGGCCCAGTTCGTAGATGTCCGCCGGAATTTCCGGATCGAACACCGTCTTCAGCGCGGCCACGATTTCGACGCCGAGCCGCTCGGTTTCCTCCGGCGGCAGCGTCGACGTGGTCTGCACATTGGCAGCGGCGGTCGGGGTCTTGGTGTCAGCAGTATCCGTCATGAGAACAAATCCCGCGCCTTGAGCAGCGCTTCCGCCAGATGGTCGACTTCGGAGCGCGTATTATACAGGCCAAACGACGCCCGGCACGTGGCCGTGACGTTGAACCGTTCCAAAAGCGGCATCACGCAATGGGTCCCGGCCCGCACCGCGACCCCTGCCCGGTCAATGACCGTGGCGACGTCGTGGGGATGCGCGCCCTTGAGTTCGAACGAGATCACCGGTCCCTTGTTCCTGGCGGTGCCGATGATGCGCAGCGAATTGATTTCGCGCAGACGGTCCTGTGCATAGGTCAGGAGATCGTGCTCGTGCGCCGCGATGCGCGCCTTGCCGATCGAATTGACGTAGTCGATCGCGGCGCCCAGGCCGATGGCCTCGACGATCGCCGGCGTGCCGGCTTCGAATTTGTGCGGCGGGTCGCCGTAGGTGACGAAATCGCGTCCGACCTCGCGGATCATTTCGCCGCCGCCGTTATAAGGCCGCATGGCGACGAGGTGATCGTATTTGGCATACAGCACGCCGATCCCGGTCGGTCCGTAAACCTTGTGACCGGTGAAGACGTAGAAATCGCAGTCGATATCCTGGACGTCGATGTCGAGATGCACCGCGCCCTGGCTGCCGTCCACCAGCACCGGAATGCCATGGGCGTGAGCGATGCGCGTCACCTCCTTGACCGGCACGAGGGTACCGAGCGCGTTCGACATCTGGGTGATGGCGACCAGCTTGGTTTTCGGCGTCAGCAGCTTCTCGAATTCATCGATCAGGAAGTTGCCTTCGTCGTCGACCGGCGCCCACTTGATCACCGCGCCATGGCGTTCGCGCAGGAAATGCCACGGCACGATGTTCGAATGGTGCTCCATGATAGAGAGCACGATCTCGTCGCCGGCCTTGATGTTCGGCTCGCCCCACGACGACGCAACCAGATTGATGGCCTCGGTCGCGTTGCGAGTGAAAATGATTTCTTCGTTACGCCGCGCGTTGAGGAAGGACGCCGCTCTTGCCCGACCGCCCTCATAGGCTTCGGTCGCGGCGTTGGCGAGATAGTGCAACCCGCGATGCACGTTGGCATATTCGGAGCGGTAGGCCTGCGTCATGCGGTCGAGCACGGCGTTCGGCTTCTGCGCCGAGGCAGCGTTGTCGAGATAAACCAGCGGCTTGCCATAGACCTGCATTGCCAGCGCCGGGAAATCCTCCCGTACGCGATCTACGTCATAGGCTCCGTTTGCGACGGCAGGATGCGTCATTTGCTTCTCTTCCTGTCATCCTTCGAGGCTCGCTTTCGCTCGCACCTCAGGATGACGCAATCAACTCGTTCGCCGTCATCCTGAGGTGCCCGGCCAAAGGCCGGGCCTCGAAGGATGCGATGTCTCAACCCCGCGCCGCAAGCCAGCGTTCGGCCGTGGCGATGGCAACGTCGCGCAGCGTCTCATCGGCGATGGATTCCATCGCCTCGCCGACGAACGCCTGAATCAACAGCGCCTGCGCTTCCTTTTCCGGCAGGCCGCGCGCGCGAAGATAGAACAGCAGGCTGTCGTCGAGCGCACCGGTGGTGGCGCCGTGGCCGCACTGGACGTCGTCGGCGAAAATCTCCAACTCCGGCTTGTTGTCGGCCTCGGCTTCATCAGACAGCAACAGCGCGCGCGTCATCATCCGCGCATCGGTCTTCTGTGCATCGGGATGCACGTTGATGCGCCCCTGAAACACCGAATGCGCTTGGTCGTCGACGACCGCGCGGAAGACTTCGTTGCTGGTGCAATTTGGGACCGCATGGTCGAGTACCAGCGTATTGTCGGCGTGCTGCCGACCGTTCAGCAGGCTGACGCCGTTGACATCCGCGTGCGCATTCTGGCCGCCGAAGCGGAGGAAAGCCTGATAGCGGCAAACCGCGCCGCCGCTGGTGAGATTAAACGCGCGATACTGCGTCCGTTCGCCGAGCGTGACGATGGCGGTAGCGATATTCGCGGCGTCGCGCGCGTCCTCGACCAGGCGAATGTGCTGAACGTCAGCACCGTCACCTGCCCACAGCACCACGGAATCGTGTGCCTGATAACCAGCCGCGCCGTCGGCGCCGACGAAGCTTTCGATCAGCGTGACGCGCGCGCCATTTGCGACCTTGACCAGTGAGCGCGTAAATGCGGCGGCCTTGGATTGCGTGGCGACATGAACGATATGGATCGGCTTGCCGGGTGCGGCATTTTCGGTGACGTCGATCACGGCGCCATCGGTTGCCATCGCGCTATTCAGCGAGATCATCGCGTCGGAAGCAACATTCGTGCGCAGTAGATCGGCGCGCGCGGCGACGTCGGCATTCTCCAGCATCGCGCGCAGAGTCTGCACGGCCACGCCGGCCTCGCTTGTTGTGTCCGACAGTTGCGGCGCGAATGCTCCATCCACCAGCACCAACCGATGCGCGCCGTTCACATCGAGCGACGCAAGGGTCTTCTTTGCGCGGTCGAGCACGGCCTGATCCGGCGGAGCGGCCAGCGGCGCGACCTCGCGCAGCAGCACGCGCAGATCGGTGTATTTCCATTCCTCGACGCGGCGGTGCGGCAAACCCTTTTGAGCGAAATCCTCGAAAGCGGCCTGGCGCACCTCGGCGACAGGTCCCTTGCCCGGAAGACGGTCGCGCGCGATGGCGAAAACGTCGCTCGCTGCCCCGTCCATCGTTGGCTTTACCAATGCAAGATTCATGATCGATCCCGTCAGGCCGCCTGATCTTCGAACTGCGCGTAACCGGACTCTTCGAGTTCGAGCGCCAGTTCCTTGCCGCCGCTTTTCACGACCCTGCCCTTCGACATCACATGCACGAAGTCCGGCACGATGTAATTTAACAGCCGCTGGTAGTGGGTGATGACGACCATCGCGCGCTCGCTCGAGCGCAGCGCGTTGACACCGTCGGCCGCGATCCGCAGCGCGTCGATGTCGAGACCCGAGTCCATCTCGTCGAGGATGCACAGGCTCGGTTCGAACAGCGCCATCTGCAACACTTCGTTGCGTTTCTTTTCGCCGCCGGAGAAGCCGACGTTGACGCCACGTCGCAGCATCTCCTGCGGAATATTCAGCGAAGCCGCGACGGCGCGTACCTTCTTGAGGAAGTCCGGCGTCGAATATTCGCTCTCGCCGCGCGCTTTGCGCTGCGCGTTGAGCGCGGTGCGCAGAAACGTCATGGTGGCGACGCCGGGAATTTCGACCGGATACTGGAAGGCCAGGAATACGCCCTTGGCGGCGCGCTCGTCCGGCGACATCTCGAGAAGGTCTTCGCCCTTGAACAGGATTTCGCCGCCGGTTACTTCGTAGCCCGGTTTGCCGGCGATGACGTGGCTGAGCGTCGATTTGCCGGAGCCGTTCGGCCCCATGATGGCGTGAACCTCGCCCTTGTTCACTGTGAGCGATAGCCCGTGAAGAATTTCCCGCTCCTCGACGCGAACCTGCAAATTCCGGACTTCAAGCAACGCTGACATCGTATTTCCTTTTTTCGTCATCCTGAGGCGCGAGCGGCATCTCGCCGCGAGCCTCGAAGGATGATCCATCGTTTGACTGCCATCCTTCTAGGCCTGCTGTGCAGACCCCGACGGATGACGAGGGCTAGCCCACGCTGCCTTCCAGCGAGATCGAGATCAGTTTTTGCGCTTCAACCGCGAATTCCATCGGCAGTTGTTGCAGCACGTCGCGCACGAAGCCGTTGACCACGAGGCCGACCGCCTCTTCCTGCGTTAGCCCGCGCTGTACGCAGTAGAACAGCACGTCCTCCGAAATCTTGGAGGTGGTCGCTTCGTGCTCGAACAGCGCCGAGGAATTCTTCGCCTCGACATAAGGCACGGTATGTGCGCCGCATTTGTCGCCGATCAGGAGCGAGTCACACGCCGTGAAGTTACGTGCGCCAGTCGCCTTGCGATGCGCGCTGACAAGACCGCGATAGGTGTTCTGCGATTTGCCGGCGGCAATGCCCTTGGAGATGATTCGGCTCGTCGTGTTCTTGCCGAGGTGGATCATCTTGGTGCCGGAATCGACCTGCTGATAGCCGTTCGAAATGGCGATCGAATAGAATTCGCCACGCGAGTTGTCGCCGCGCAGGATGCAGCTTGGATATTTCCAGGTGATGGCCGAGCCGGTCTCCACCTGCGTCCACGAGATCTTCGAATTCTTGCCACGGCAGTCGCCGCGCTTGGTGACGAAGTTGTAGACGCCGCCCTTGCCTTCCGAATTGCCCGGATACCAGTTCTGCACCGTCGAATACTTGATCTCGGCGTCGTCCAGCGCGATCAATTCGACCACGGCCGCGTGCAACTGATTTTCGTCGCGCTGCGGCGCGGTGCAGCCTTCGAGATAGCTGACATAAGAGCCCTTGTCGGCGATGATCAGCGTGCGTTCAAACTGGCCGGTGTTGCGCTCGTTGATGCGGAAGTAGGTCGACAACTCCATCGGGCAGCGCACGCCCGGCGGCACATAGACGAACGAGCCGTCGGAGAACACCGCCGAGTTCAGCGTCGCGAAGAAGTTGTCGGAGGTCGGCACCACCGTGCCGAGATACTTCTTCACCAGATCGGGGTGCTCGCGCAGCGCGTGCGAGATCGGCATGAAGATCACGCCGGCCTTCTTTAATTCGGCCTGGAAGGTGGTCGCGACCGACACGGAGTCGAACACGGCGTCCACCGCCACCCTGCGCGGCGCTTCGCCGTCGGTCTCGCCTTCATCGCGAACGACGCCGGCGAGGACTTCCTGCTCGCGCAACGGAATACCGAGCTTCTCGTAGGTCTTCAGAATTTCCGGATCGACCTCGTCGAGCGAGGCCAGCGCCTTCTTCTGCTTCGGCGCCGAATAATAATAAACGTCCTGATAGTCGATCTTGGGATAATCGACGCGCGCCCAGGTCGGCTCCTGCATCGTCAGCCAGCGGCGATAGGCCTCCAGCCGCCACTCCAGCATCCATTCCGGCTCGTCTTTCTTGTCGGAAATGAAGCGGACAATGTCTTCAGAAAGCCCCTTAGGGGCCTTGTCGGATTCGATGATCGTCTCGAACCCATAGCGATACTGATCGACGTCGATACGGCGAACCCGTTCGACCGTCTCCAACTCAGCCGGCATTTTAACCTCCGCTCGCGGTTTCAAGGACCGCGGTGGACCACATCAGCACTGGTACGGGAAGCTATCGCAACTGCGTCCGGGTTCCGGGCGCAAGACCAGTGCGTTTTCAGCTTGTTTCCGATGAAACCACGTCGCTTAGAATCGTTCAAGCACTGTTTCATCGTTCTTTTTAACTAAGGTCCCGGCGAGCTTTCGCCAAGCCTCTAGCGCACGATCTATGTCATTTTCTGTTGTTTCCCAACCGAAACTGATGCGGATACCACCCCGCGCCAGCGCTGCGTCAACTTGCATCGCCTCCAGTACATGCGAGGGTTGTACTTTCCCCGACGAACACGCCGATCCAGATGAGACGGCAATCCCTTCGAGATCGAACCCGATCACGGCCGTCTCGGCCTGAAGGCCGGGTGCGGTGAAAAGGGTCGTATTGGCCAGCCGGGGAACGTCTTTCGAGAAGATGATCGTCGAAGCGACGATCTGCTTCAGCCCGGCTTCCAGCCGTCGCCGCAGGGCGTCGGAATGCCCGGCAAATCGCTCACGGTTCGTGGCCGCAACCTTCGCCGCGGCGCCGAAGCCGGCAATCCCCGGAAGGTTTTCGGTGCCGGCGCGGCGGCCCTTTTCCTGCCCGCCGCCCGTCAATGCCGGTTCCAGCCCACGCAAATCTTCGGCCACCAGCAAGGCTCCGACCCCCTTCGGGCCACCGATCTTGTGCGCGGAAATCGATAGAAGATCAGCCTGCAGTCCTTTGAAATTAATATCGATCTTTCCAAAAGCCGGCACCGCATCAACGTGCAATACGCCATTTCGCGCCCGGACCAATTCGGCAACGTCGCGAATCGGTTGGATGGCGCCGGTTTCGTTGTTGGCGAGCATGATCGATACCAGCGCCGGCGGCTGATCAGCCAACAGCCGGTCCAGTTGCGCGAGATCGACGATGCCCGAGCGATCGACCGGAGCGATCTCGACGCGAGGCTTCGCGAACCGGCCGCCGGACAACACCGATGAATGCTCGATTGCCGAGACGATCAGGCGCTCGACCGGTGGCGTTCCCGTGCGATGTAGCCCCGGCGTGAGCGCCAAGACGTTGGCCTCGGTCGCGCCGGAGGTGAAGACCACGGTGTCTGGCTCCGCGCCCAGGCTGGCGGCAACCACGATTCGGGCGTCTTGCAGGATCCTGTGGGCCCGCCGGCCCTCGCCGTGAACCGACGAGGGGTTGCCGCAGACCTCAAACGTCGCCACCACCGCGTCCCGTGCCTCTGGGCGAAGCGGAGCGGTTGCATTCCAGTCGAGGTAGACACGCTGCGTCATGGGATCGGTCGGTTCCGTAGAGCAATTGCCCGCTGCTGGGGTGCGGCCATTCTAAAGCATCTCGCAGCCGCAATCGCAGCGAATATCGCATGGTTGGTGTCACGTCCGCGCGCGATACCGGTCAAGATGCTTGCTTTTTGCCCCTCGCTCTATGTTAGAACGCCATCGCCCGAATGCCGGCGCTCGCGATTGCCTGTCCGCCCGGATGGCGCGTTCCGCGTATATCGCCGGCGTCGCCTCGCGCGTGTCCGTAGCATCGGCCGCGCATCCAGGATCACGAAGGAACACGGATGCCCGAAGTTATTTTCACCGGTCCCGCCGGCCGTCTCGAAGGCCGCTATCATCCGGCGAAACAGAAGAACGCCCCGATCGCGATGGTGCTGCATCCGCACCCGCAATTCCATGGCACGATGAATCACCAGATCATCTATCAGTGCTATTACGCCTTCGTGCATCGCGGCTTTTCGGTGCTGCGTTTTAATTTCCGGGGCGTCGGCCGCAGCCAGGGCTCGTTCGATCACGGCACCGGCGAACTGTCCGACGCAGCGTCGGCGCTGGATTGGGCGCAGACCATCAATCCGGAAGCGCGCGCCTGCTGGGTCACCGGCTTTTCGTTCGGGGCCTGGATCGGGATGCAGCTCCTGATGCGGCGGCCGGAAGTCGAAGGTTTCATCTCCATCGCGCCGCCCGCGAACCTGTACGATTTCTCGTTCCTGGCGCCTTGTCCGTCGTCCGGCCTGATCGTCCACGGCGAGAAGGACGCCGTGGTGCCGTCGAAGGACGTCAACGCGCTGGTCGACAAGCTCAAGTCGCAGAAGGGCATCGTGATCGACCATCAGGTCATTCCCGGCGCCAACCACTTCTTCGACGGCAAGCTGGAGCCACTGATGGAATCGGTGACCAGCTATCTCGACATGCGACTCGCCAATATCCGGTGATCCGACGACCGCCTTTTAAGGCTGCGCCATGAGGCCGCCGGTCATCGGCATCGGCACGCCGGTGGTGGCGGGATAGCTCAGTGGAAGCCCCTTGAGGCCGCGCGCAGCCAGGTAGCCGAACGCCTGCGCCTCAATGGCATCGGACGACCAGCCGAGCTGATCTCCGGTCTCCACGGCTGCTGGCGTGAGGCGCTCCCGTAGCATCCGTAACAGCGTCAGATTGCGCGCGCCGCCGCCGACCACGATCCAGCTTCGCGGCGGCTTCGGCAACAGCGGCACGATGGCCGCGATGCTGGCGGCGGTGAAGGCAGTCAAGGTCGCCGCGCCATCGGCGGCAATGGAACTCTCCAGACGCAACGTCGCGAAGTCGTTGCGATCCAGCGATTTCGGCGGCGGTTTGGTAAAGAACGGCTGCTGCAGGCTGCGCGCAAGCCAATTTTCGTCGACGACGCCTTCCGCCGCCAGCCGGCCCTCGCAGTCGAAGGGCTTGCCCAGCACCCGGAACATGAAGTCGTCCAGCAGGGCATTGCCCGGCCCCGTATCGCAGGCGATCAGCGCATCCGCCCCATCGATGTAGGTGATGTTGGAAACCCCGCCGATATTGACCAGCACCACCGGCCCCTCGCGGTCCAGCGATTGCGCCAGCGCCCGGTGATAGACCGGCACCAGCGGCGCGCCCTGCCCGCCGGCGGCAACGTCTGCGGCGCGGAAATCGTGCATCACCGGGATATGGATCGCCTTCGCGAGCGCGGCTGCGTCGCCAATCTGCACCGTCAGCCGCCGCTCAGGCCGGTGCAGCACGGTCTGGCCATGGAACCCGACGATATCGATGTCTTCCCGGGCAATGCCATGCTGCGCGGTAAACGTGGCGATGGCCTCGGCATGGGCGATGGTCACCACCCGTTCGGCCTCGGCCAGGATTCCTGGCCGGGCATCACGATCCGCCATGACGGGGGCTTCCTCGAGCGCCCTACGGAGTACGGCGCGCTCAGCCTCGGCGTAGGGGCGGTAACCGGACGGCCCGAAGCCCGCGATCCGCTTGCCATCGGTCTCGATCAAGGCGACGTCGACCCCGTCCAGCGAGGTGCCGCTCATCATGCCGATCGCCCGCAACATCATCGCCGCGCCACTTTCGGAAGTCTCGGGCGAGGACGCCCAACTTGTCTCGGACAGCCGCATCTTATAATGCCACATCATCGTTGGTGCCGGCAGCCCGCCGGCCGCTCCTGGCGCGACAATCGCGCGAAAGAGTCAAAGAAGACTGACCTGAGTTCCACACCCATGACGGCATTTAAATCGGATTTTCTCAACCTGCTCCAGCAGCGCGGCTTCATCCACCAGATTTCCGACCCGGAGAGCCTCGATGCGATCGCCGCCAAGGGCGGAGCCGTCGCCTATGTCGGATACGATTGCACCGCGCCGTCGCTGCATGTCGGACATCTGCTGTCGATCATGATGCTGCATTGGCTGCAACAGACCGGCAACAAGCCGATCGCACTGATGGGCGGCGGCACCACGCGGGTTGGCGATCCGTCCGGCCGTGACGAAACCCGCAAGTTGCTGACCTACGATCAGATCAACGACAACAAGGAATCCATCAAGGGCACCTTCGCCAAATTCATCACCTTCGGCGACGGCAAGAGCGACGCCGTGATGGCCGACAACGCCGAGTGGCTGGCCAAGCTGAACTACATCGAGATGCTGCGCGATGTCGGCCGCCACTTCTCGATCAATCGCATGTTGACGATGGATTCGGTGCGGATGCGGCTCGAGCGCGAGCAGGAACTGTCATTCATCGAATTCAACTACATGATCCTGCAATCCTACGATTACGTCGAACTGGCCAAGCGCTACGGCTGCAATCTGCAAATGGGCGGCTCAGACCAGTGGGGCAATATTGTCAACGGCATCGATCTCGGCCGCCGCATGGGCACGCATCAATTGCACGCCCTCACCTGCCCACTGCTGACTACGGCCTCCGGCGCCAAGATGGGCAAGACCGCGGCCGGCGCGGTGTGGCTCAACGCCGACATGCTGAGCCCCTACGACTACTGGCAATACTGGCGCAACACCGAGGACGCCGACGTTGAACGCTTCCTCAAGCTGTTCACCACCTTGCCGCTGGACGAGGTCGCGCGCCTTGCCGGGTTAAAGGGTCAGGAAATCAACGAAGCCAAGAAGGTGCTGGCGACCGAGGCCACTGCGCTGATGCACGGCCGTGCGCAGGCGGAGGCCGCATCCGAGACAGCGCGTAAAACCTTCGAGGAAGGCGCCATCGCCAGCGATCTGCCGACGGTCGCAGTCACCGCCGCTGAATTGAATGAGGGCATCGGCGTGCTTGGCGCGTTCGTGCGCGCCGGGCTCGTCGCCTCCAACGGCGAAGCACGGCGGCAGATCAAGGGCGGTGGTCTGCGCGTTAACGACGTGGCGGTGAGCGACGACAAGGTGATTTTGACCAGCGCCAACTTGACGCCGGACGGCGTTATCAAGCTGTCGATGGGCAAGAAGCGTCACGTCCTGCTCAAGATCGCATAGGCCTATTCCCAGAACGACGTTGTCCTCCATGGGCGAAATGCGCTCCATGGAGGACCATGGCCGCTGAACAGTCTTTCGCTCATCCCGACATCACTCCCTTTAAACCGACGCGCATCGCGTGGATGGTTCTCGGCCTCTGCTTCCTGCTGGCGTTGCTCGGGCGCGGCATGGGCGAAACCTTCACGGTCTTCCTGCTGCCGATCTCGAACGACTTCGGCTGGGCGCGCGCCGATGTCATTTCGATCTACGCGCTGGCGTCGTTGTCGATGGGATTGTCGTCGCCGTTTGTTGGGCGGTTGTTCGACTTCTCCGGTCCCCGCACTGTCTACGGTCTCGGACTGCTGCTGCTCGGTGCGGGCGTATCATTGGCTGCGTTCGCCAATACGCTGTGGCAATTGCAGGCCTGCATGGGAGTTGCCGTCGGGCTCGGCATGGCCTGTCTCGGCAATGTCCCAAGCTCGCTGCTGCTGGGGCGCTGGTTCGGCAACCGGCTGCCGACCGCGATGGCAATCGTCTATTCAGCGAACGGCGCCGGCGTGCTGACGCTGGTGCCGCTGTCGCAAGTGTTGATCGATCATTTCGAATGGCGCAACAGCTATCACCTGCTGGGCAGCGTCTTGCTGTTTCTGCTGATCCCGCTTCTGCTGTTGCCATGGCGGCGCATTGCCAAGCAAACCGCGCGCGCCTCGGGCGAAGCAGCGGTCAAGGCGGTGGCGACGCCGGCGACGACCATCAGCGAGATCGAATGGACTTTGCTGAGCGCGATGCGCCATCACGCGTTCTGGGCGCTGTTCAGCACGTTCTTCTTCACGGCGATCGGTGTCTACACCATCGGCGTCCAGGTCGTCGCTTATCTGATCGAATCCGGATTTCCACCGCTGCAAGCCGCCTCCGCATGGGGCTTGAGCGGCGTCGTGCTGGTGATCGGAATGCTGACGGTGAGTTGGCTCGATACGCTGATCGGCCGCCGCCGTGCGATCCTGTTCAGCTATGGACTGACGACGCTGGGCATCGTCTGTCTGTGGCTGCTCAGCCGGTTTCCAAACCTGTGGCTGCTCGGCGGCTTTCTGGTTTGTTTCGGCAGCACCATCGGGTCGCGCGGCCCGCTGATCACGGCGGCTGCGATCAACATCTTTCACGGCAAGCGCGTCGGGACGATCTTCGGCACGATCTCGATCGGGAGCGGTCTCGGCTCAGCGCTCGGCGCTCTGGTCGGCGGCTTGATCCACGACTGGAGCCACAGCTACGATCTGGTCATCGCCTTCGCGTTGGTCAACGTGCTGCTTGGCATGATCCCGTTCCTCACGGTGCGGGCGCTGCGCGAATAGCCGTGCGCGATAATGCTGATAGCCAACGCTCAGTTATTGGGCGGGTGGAAGTTCAGTGGGGTTGTAGTTCTGTTGCCGTCCGGTGTTGAATTCGAACACCTTGCGCAGCACGCCTGGCGCCATTGCCGAAATCGGATTGACGCGAAGGTCGGGCTTGCCCGGCGAGCCAACGACTTCATAGGTGACGCCGATCAAGCCCTCGTTGCTGCCGCCGAGCAGCATCCCGAACAGCGGGATTTGGCCGAACATATTGTTGAGGCCGTAGAGCGGAACGAAGGTGCCGCTCATCCGCACCTGGTTCGCCTGATAGTCGATGCTGCCTTCCATGGTCGCACCGACGGTCGGGCCTTTCACGACGCCTTCGCGAATCGTGAGCTTGCCTCCGTTCCGGGTAAATTCCGCGCGCAGCCGTGAGAAGGCAACGCCGGAACGTCCGCCGTTCGCGGGCAGGCCCGCCACTTCGTCGAGCTTCGCCTCGCCCTTGATCGAAAAGTTGCGGACATTCAGCAGACCTTCCTTCGCCCGCTGCTCAACCGTCGGCGGCTCCATCGCAAGTTGAAGCTGACCGCCCGTCATCTTGGCGTAGGTGTCGGTGAAGCGGAAGAACGCACCGGCGTCGTTGGTCTCGAGGAAGATCACCTCGCGGCCATGAGCAGGGCGGCGCAGGTCGCCGGTCAGCGGCGTATCCCGGCCGAGCTTGCCGTTCAGCGTGAAGGTGCGGATGGCACCGTTCTTTCGCGACATCTTCAGATCGACGCCGCGTATCGCCTCGCCGTAGAAACCCGCCACCGCACCCAGTTTGAGATCGATATCGAAATCGATGCTCTTGGTTTTGCTCTTGGTGTCGGTGTCCTTGCCGGAGATCGCCGACTTGATGAAATGGCGGCCATCGAACACGTCACCGCGCATCACGACCTTGATGGTCCCGTCGTTGGCGCGCTCGGCCCGGAGCGAAGCCTTGTCGCCTTCGGAGGGCGAATAGGTCGGAAAGTTGGCGTTCAACAGGTCGCCGTTCTGATCGAGTTCCAGTGTGCCCTTGATGGATGCGCCGCCGCCGTCGATGACGATATCTTCAAGTCGGGTCGATTGCGGCTTCTGCACCACGTTGAAGGTGGCGCGGCTTGTCTTTCCGGACGGCTTGGTCCAGCCCGGCAACAGATTGTCGAGCTTGAGCGCGGTGAGGTCCGCATCGATGGCGATCTTGCTGTCGCGCTCCGAGCTGCCGATTCGCCCCGCGAGTTTGACGCCGACCGGGCCGCTGGCTCCCGCGCCGAGATCAAAGCCCAGCCGGGCGCGGCTGGCATCGTCGAGGGTCGCCTGCAATTTGACGTCCGCGTCGCCGTTGCCGAGCTTGCGATAGTCCAGCGATGCGGGTTGGCCGTTGATCCGCACGTCGCCCTTAACCTGATAGCCCTGATTGTTGGCGACGATCTTCATCGCCGCAGCTTCGAGTTTCTGGTTCATCACCAGATGGTCGGCGGAAAATCCGGATACGTCGGCGGTGATCGCATACGTGGTGTCGGCTTTGGTCAGTTCGCGCTTGATCGGCAAACCGAGCGCAATCTGCGCGGACACCGTCCCTTTGGCGGTATTGGGATCGATCGGCGTATTGCTGAACTCGCTCAAGCGGTCGGAGGCGAGAACTTCCGCGACCGCCGCGACCGGGCCATCCAGCTTGAAGCGAACCCGCGCCGGCGCCGGCTTCGGCGCCATATCCGGCACTTCGAAGACGGCATCCGAAACGTTCAGCTTGCGTCCCCCCTGCGTGTCGATGCTGCCCTGCCCGATGGTCACGGTGGCGGTTCGCCCTGTGACATGCGCCCGCAGGTCGGCGTTATGGATCGACGGCAGTTCGTCGACCGGATGCAGCGTGACGTTATTGGCGACGATGTTGACTGAAAGGCCATCCTCCGGAATCGGCGGGCCAGCGCGTGACAGATTGAAGAGCGGCGAGTTGACGCCGATATCGATGCGCTGCAGCGACCCCGCGCCGATCCGCTCGGTGACCCATTCGCGCACTTCCGGAACGATGATGATCGGCCACATCCGCTTCAGAGCGGTCGCCGACATCGGCGTTCCCGCAAACCCGAGCGTCAGGCGCGGTTCGCCGGAATAGTCCAGCGTGCCGGTGCCCGCGACGCCGATCTCACCGTTGCTGATGCTGGCCTGGGTCAGCATGATCTTCTTGTGCGCGGTGTCGAACCTCATGCCGATGGCGATGCGGTTGAAGATCAACGGAGGCTCGTTATTGACGCCGGCCAGCACGATGGTGCCGCCGCTGAATCCGAGTTGCCAGTCCGGTACGACGTCGCCCGGCGGCTCGAGATGCGCCAGCAGGGTTACGCGGTTGGCGCCTGACACGATCTTGAATGGCGCCAGCAGCACCCGGCGACCGGCATCCCACTCGACATTGGCTTCGATCTGATCGACCGCCATCGGATAGTCCGGCGTGTCGTGATCGATGATGGTCCCCTTGCCCGCCTCGAGTTTGCCGCGGAAATAGGTCGGCAACCCGTCGCGCCCGATCTCGCCCCTCAATTCTCCGGTCAGCGGAAGGTCGGCGCTGTAGTTCAAATCCTTCACCCGCAACGCCAGCAGGATGTTCTGCGTCGAAACCTTGTTGGCGCGAATATCGACCGATCGCACGCCATTGTTCGGCGCGCCGATCTCGACGCGCAGCGACCACGCGTGCGCGCCTTCCTCGCCCAGGCTCAATGCGACCCCGCCGGCGCTCGGACGCCGAAGAGTGAGGCTGATGTTCTCGAAATTCCAGCGATTGCCGCGCTGCTCGTCATCGACGATGAGGCGGCCGTTCTTCAAGCCGATCTCGTTGAGGTTCTGGCCGTCCAGTCCGGTCATGCTCAGGCTGTCGAGCCAGTCGAGCCCGGCCAGAAGTCCGGTGCCGCCGGTGGGGCTCGCACCCGGCACGCTACTCGGTGCCTGAGACGGCGTGACAGACAGATCCGATGGCGCTGGGGATCCGCTCGATGCAGGGATTTCAACTGGCTTGGTCGCTCCGGCTGCGATCGGGCGGGCATTGTCGCCGGTGGATACCGTGACCTCACCATCAGGCGTGATGCGCACGGCGAGAACCGCGTCGACCAGCTTGAGACTTTCGGCGCGCAACCGCCCCATCAGCAGCGCCATGCCGGACAGCCGCACCTCCGCTTTCGGCGCGCTCGCGATGATGGCGTGGTCGCGGTCGCGCACCACGATGTCGCGGATGCGGACAGCGACGCGGATGCGCCCGGCCCGCTCGATCTGCGTGCCGCCGATCTCGACGGTGTTGCCAGGCCCGATGTTGTCCTCGATTGCCGTGATCAGCCAGGGCGTCGCCATGTCGAGACTAATCGGGCCGGCGCCGAGACGCCACCACAAGCCGCCGAAACCGATCGCGAACACCACTGCCAGCGCGAAGCTGGCGACGAGAAGGCGTCGCAGCCATCGCGAGCTTCTCAGCCAGCGGCCGAACACCATGAAGCGGCCGCCAATGCCGGACAGACTAGAACCGCCACGCCCCAACAGACGATCCGCGCGGTGCCGCGCCATCGCATCGTGCTGCGAATCCCAATCGGCGTCATCCCAATCCGATAACGCATCGTCGGCACGGGAATTCAGCGCCGGGGGCGGTGTTTTCCGAGCCATTGCCTCTCGGTGCTGATGTTGACGACGGGCTTGCTCGCCTAGCGGCGTTCGCGCGGGGTTGCGTGACGAACGCTGATGCGGCGGCATCGCTGCCAATCCTTGTTGAACCTGTTAGAATCCGTGCGAGTCATGCAGGCATGAAACGCCGGACGGTGTGATCGAATCCCGCTAACCATATCGTGGGGCGGGCTGGTTTGCCCAGCAGCAAGGACGTGGTTTGATGATTCCGCCGCCTTGTCATGTCTCGCCGTCATATGGACCTGTCGAAAGCGACGAAAGGAAGGCGTATGTCCAAGACAACGCATAAGAAAGCCTCCAAACCCAAGACCGGGAAACCCAAGACCGGGACGAAGTCTGGGACGAAGGCAAAGGCATCAGCCAGGACGACCGCCGCCGTCGCGAAAGTCGGCACCAAAGCCAAGAGCAAGTCTTCCAAGGCAGGCAAGGCCGGGGCCGCCAAGCCCGCCGGCAAAAGTGCATCCCGGCCCGCCGCATCATCGAGCAAGGCGAAGCTGCCTACGAAGAAGGTTGCCGCGAAGGCGCCGACCGTCACCAAGTCACGCACCGCGATCCACAAGACGGCGAAGCCATCGTCAGCCGAACCGGTTCACGCCGAGGCCGCGCTTGAGCACACCGGCCCCGGATTGGCTGTTGGAAGCAAGGTTCCGCCGTTTCAGCTTCCCCGCGACGGTGGAGCGACGGTGTCGCTTGAGTCGTTCGCCGGTCGAAAACTGGTGCTATTCTTCTATCCGCGCGCCAGCACACCCGGCTGCACCAAGGAAGCCATGGATTTTTCCCGGCTGTCGGGTGCATTCGCGGCTCTCGGCACCGATGTCCTCGGTATTTCCGCAGACCCGCTACGGGCTCAGGAGACGTTCCGGGACAAGCATGATCTGACCGTGCCGCTTCTGTCGGACGAGGCTCATACAGTATTGGAAACCTTCGATGTCTGGGGCGATAAATCCTTATATGGCAAAGTCTTCCAGGGAATTATTCGCACAACGGTTCTGATCGGGCCGGACGGCCGCGTGATCAACATCTGGCGCAACGTGAAAGTCGATGGGCACGCCGAGACCGTGTTGAAATACATCGAAAATCTGTAACGACATTTCCCCAAAATTAACCATGAGAGGCTCAAATCGACATCAGTGTAAGGCCTAGCCGGCGAATCTTCCGGCGGTGCGGGAGTACTGATGTCCAATCGTTCGAGCCATTATCCGGAGCATTCCCACTCTCAGCCACACCGCCATGGACACGCGCCGATCCGCCGCCCGGCGGCCCCCGCCGCCGCAAGCACCGCCCGCCAGCCTCCCCGCCCATCGAGTGCCTATGTCATCGCCCACGCCGGCAAGCAGGTCCGGATCGGGCCCGCGATCTTCTGGATCGTCGTCGGCACGGTGACGGCGCTCGGCGCCTGGTCGGCGGCGACCGCGACCTACTTCACCTTCCGCGACGACGTGCTGACCCGCCTGCTCGCCCGTCAGGCCGAGATGCAATACTCCTACGAGGATCGCATTGCCGAACTGCGCGCCCGGATCGACCGCACCACCAGCCGTCAATTGCTGGATCAGGAGCAGTTCGAGCAAAAACTCGATCAGATCGTCCAGCGGCAGGCGACGCTCGACCAGCGTACCGCCGCGCTTGGTGCATTGCCTGACAATACCGTGACCGGCTCGGTCAAGCCGACGGCCCGCAGCCTGACCGAAAGGCTGTTCGGAAAATCGAAACCCGCTCCGCTCCCTGAGAATCACGCGACGCCCGGCCGCCAGTCGAGCCTGACGCCGCGTCTCGGGGGCAAGCCGCTGAAGCTTGCGAAGGATGCCAACGTCAACGATACCATCGCCAGCCTTCAGGCGTCGCTGGATCGGGTCGAGCAGCGCCAGATGGCGGTGCTGACCTCGACGGAAAGCAGTTACGACGCGCGGATACGGCGCATGAAAGGACTGGTTTCCGATCTCGGGCTGAACCTGGCGCGGCTTGAGGCCAACACGCCACGCAACAAAGGCGTCGGCGGTCCTTACGTGCCGGTGAAACTCAACGGTCACGGTGGAGCGTTCGAACAGCAGCTCTCGCACGTCAGCGTTTCACGCGCGCAACTCGATCACCTGTCGAGGACGCTCGCCCAGGTCCCGTACCGGACACCGGTGCTGGGCGAAATCGAATTGTCGTCGGGCTTCGGCGTTCGCAGCGATCCGTTCCTCGGCCGTCCGGCGATGCACACCGGTCTCGACTTCCGCGCCTCGACCGGCGACCCGGTCCGCGCCACCGCCAACGGTCGCGTGGTTTCGGCCGGATGGGCCGGCGGCTATGGCCGCATGGTGGAGATCGATCACGGCAATGGACTGTCGACGCGCTACGGTCATATGTCGCGCATTAACGTCAAGGTCGGTGAACAGATTCACATCGGACAGGTGGTCGGTGAAGTTGGCTCGACCGGACGTTCGACGGGGCCGCATCTGCATTATGAGACCCGGATCGATGGCGAGGCCGTGGATCCGCAACGCTTCCTGCGCGCCGGTGCGCGTTATGCGGCTGCGCGCTGACGCGGCTCAAGTTCCGACGCGGAGCGCGGTGATGCGTCGGTCTGGCGATATCGATCCTACTGTTGTAGACCGCCGGTTCTCGCGATAGCCAAACCGGCATCTGCACGGAGACATTTTGCTTGAACGCGTCGCCACGCCGAATTGGACCGACCTTCCCCCGGCTTGCCGACGCGGCGTTTCATGTCACGCGCGCAATCAGCGCCCGGCTGATGGCGCGAGCCGGGTTTCACGGCGTTGACAGCGATTTCGCCCGCGCCACGATTGCAACAATTGCGCAGCGTCTTCGGAATGGTGAAACGGTCTATATCGCCGGCCTCGCTTCGTCGGGAACCCACAACACCGGTGTGGCGCTGGTCGAGGTGACGCAAGCCGGCGGACCGCGCCTCATCGTCAACAACGAAGAAGAGCGCTTCTCCGGCAACAAGCACACCTCCGAATTTCCGCATCGCTCGCTCGATGCAATGGCCGCAACTTTGCGCGCGATGGGACGCGATATCGGCGACATCGCCGCGTTCGTCACGACATGGGATTATCCGACACTGTTCGGCACCATGATGCGGACCGCGCTCGAAGAAGCTCCGGGCAGTCTCAAGCTGTTGTCCTATTCCGATGCGATCGGCGTCGATCGCCGCCGTCTCGACCAGATGAGGCGCACGCCGCGAATTCTGGCCAAGCAATTCGGCCTTGCGCAGCCGCCGCAATTGATCCTGGCGCCGCATCATCTCAATCACGCGTGGTTTCCCTACGCTGTCTCGCCGTTCTCTGGTGATAACGATCCTGTCGCCATCGGGGTGTTCGACGGCACCGGCGATCGCGGCTCGATCTCATCGTTCGTGGCGCAGGGCGATGACATTCGGGAAATCGCCTGCAACGAAAGCGTGTTCGATTCTCTCGGTGCGTTCTACAGTGTGATTTCCTCGACACAGGGTGGCTGGACCTGGCTCTCCAGCGAAGGCCGCTACATGGGCGCGGCGGCGTGGGGCGACATGAATCGCGCCACCAACCATTACTATGCGCGACTGAAAGAGGTGCTCGACTTCGGCCCGGATGGCACGATCAGGCTGAACCGCGCGATGGCGAACTGGTATCGCGATCCGTTTGACAATCCTTATAAGCAACCTTTGGCCGATATTCTCGGCCCGCCGTTGCGGCCGGATCAATTGTGGAATCCGGATGCCGTGCTGCGCGTCGAAGATATTCAGCATCGGCCGGACACGCAGGACCGTCTCGACAAGGCGGCGGCGACGCAGATGGTGCTCGAGGACGCGTTGATCCATGCCGTCGATCATCTGCTGCGCGTGACCGGAGCCAACAAGCTCATCCTGTCCGGCGGCGTCGCGCTCAACGCCTTGGCCAGCATGCGGCTGCTCGAACATTTCGACGAGGCGTGGTTCGCCAAAGCGCAACAACGCAAGGCTCGCCTGCATCTGTGGGTGCCGCCGATGCCGAGCGATCCTGGCGTGCCGATTGGCGCGGCGTGGTGGCTCGCTCATCTCGCCGGCGCGCCGCGCGGCGCGGCGGAAACCCACGCGTTCTATTGTGGTACCGCCCCGACCGGCGATGATATTGCGAGCGCGCTTGCGGCCGCCCCCGACATCGCGTCCGAAATCATCGGCACGATAGCGACAGCAGATGGACGCGATGCCATCGCCGATCTCATGGCTTCCTGCGTTGCCAGCGGCGGCATCGTCGCGCTCTATCAGGGACCGGGAGAGACGGGCCCGCGTGCGCTCGGGCATCGCTCGATCTTTGCCAACCCGTGCGATCCGGACACGCGCGAACGTCTCAACGCGCGCGTGAAGTATCGCGAGAAAATCCGTCCGCTCGCGCCGATGGCGACGCTCGAAGCTGCAAAAGAATTTTTCGACCTGCACGAGGGCGCCTCTAGCGGCAACTACAACGCCTACAACTACATGGTGCTGACGGCACATTCGAAGCCAGCGGCTATCGAAAAAATCCCGTCGGTCGTGCATGCCGACGGAACCGGTCGCATTCAGATCGTGCGCGAGGACGACGATCCCCTCACCTACGCCTACTTGAAGGCGCTCGGCCGCCATATCGGCGTCGAGCTATCGGTGAACACCTCGTTCAACGTTGCGGGCCCCATCGCGCAAACACCAGAGCAGGCCGTGGAAACGCTGCGCCGTTCCAAGGGGCTCGACGCGGTGTTCATGGTCGCGGACGACGGGACCGTGCGCGCAGCGTGGCACGGCGGCGAACGCGACAGCGGCCGCTTTACCGGCTGGCTTGCGGCGTGGCGAAGCGCGACAGCAACCGGCCGTCCATGATCAGCAAGCCGCTGGCGATGATCAGCGCACCGATGATCTCGCGCGGCGTGACGACCTCGCCAAGCACCACATAGCCGAGTGCGATCGCCGTCACGGGCACGAGGAGCGTCACCAGCATGACGTTGCCGGGACCGGAGCCGCGAATGATCTGGAAAAACAGGATGTAAGCCAGTGATGTTGACAGCGCCGCCAGCCCAACCAGCGCCAGCACGGTCGTAGTCTGCGGCATCGGCAGTTGCCACGGCCGGTCGACCACCATCGACAGCACGAACATCATGACGCTCGAGCAGATCAGTTGAAAGGTCGCCGCCGCCAGCGGTTCGACGCCTTGCATCTCGCGCTTGGCCCACAGTGCCGAAAATCCGAACACGACGGTTGCGCCGAGACAGAGCAAGATACCGAAGCTCTGTTGTGTATCGACATGCAGATCAACACCGCGCAGAACGATGACGCCGAACAGACCCAGCAGCACGCCCGCCACGCGGCGCGCGATCAGCCGCTCCTCGCCGAACGCCGCCAGCACCAGAACAGTGAACACCGGCGTCATGGCATTGATCACCGATGCGAGGCCGCTGGCGATCATGGTCTGCCCGCTCACCAGCAGCGAGAACGGCAGCACGTTGTTGAGCAGCGCCATCACGATGAACGGCCGCCAGCCGGCGAACGTGGTCGGCACCGGAATCCGGTAGATGCGGATCAGCGGCAGCAGCAACAACGCCGCAAGCCCGACACGAACGAACACGATGGTCAGCGGCGGCAACTCCTTCACCGCAACGCCTGCGAAGAAAAACGATCCGCCCCACAGCACCGACAGGCAAAGAAGCCGCACCCAGTCGCCGGAGGTGATGCTGAGATCCGCCGATGGCGCGGCCGTTCTGATTTCAATCGACATGGCTTTCGCTTCAGTCCTCTGTCCGGCGTCGCGACAGATGCAACGCATCGTGCCGTCGCCATGTGCAGAGGACGTAACGCGAATGGCCTTCCATCACCACCCGTTTTCAGAACAACGCAGCGATGCCGCCGAACGCGGTGGTCAGTTCGTGGGGGTGGCCCTGATCAGATCGATCAATCGGCCTTCGTCCTCATCCGGTATTTCAGCGGTCGCTCGCGCGTAGATGTCCAGCGCGGCCCGCGCAACCGCGAGATCGAGGCCGAGGTTGTCCGCCAGCGCCATGGCGTAGCTTGCATCCTTGTGGCGCAGCGCGGCGGTAAACGAGGCTCCGGCAAAATCGCGCGCGACCATGCGTGCGGAGTGCCGCACCACTTGCGGGCTGGCGACGGCGCCGCTGGCGAGCGACTGCTGGACCAATGGCATATCGAGGCCGGCCTGCTCGGCGATACGAAGCCCCTCGGCAAGGCTCGCGATCTGCACCGCGCCCATCAGGTTGTTGATGAGCTTGAAGACCGTACCCGCGCCGACCGTACCGAAATGCCGAATGGTCGCGCCAAGCGGTGCAAGAAATGGACGCGCGGCTTCAAGATCGTCCGCTTCCGCTCCGACCAGCAATGTCAGCTTTCCTGACGCCGCTGCATCCGGCAGGCCCGTCACCGGGCAATCGATGTAACGCAGCCCGCGTGTCGTTAGGTCGCGCGCCATATCGACGGCATGACGATGCGATACCGTCGAGCATTCGATCGCCAGCGCGCCTTTGCGCGCGGTTTCAATGATGCCGTCCTTGCCGGTCCACACCGCGCGCGAGGCGTCATCATCAGCAACCATGGTGACGATGGCATCGGCATCGCGGGCAGCGTCGGCCGGCGACGCGGCCCAGCGCGCACCGCGTGCGATAGGGTCGTCGGCTTTGGCGCGGCTGCGATTCCAGACCGCGAGCGTGAAGCCGCTATCGAGATAGCGGCCTGCCATGCCGTGCCCCATCCGGCCTAAACCGATGAATGCGACATGCGGCATGGCAAACTCCCTATAGATTAATCGACGTCGTCGATGGCTCCCGGCGTAGTGCCGAAGGCGCGCTGTGCAAGCGTCGCCGCCATGAACTCGTCGAGGTCGCCGTCGAGCACGCCGGCGGTGTCGGAGGTCTGCACACCGGTGCGCAAGTCCTTGACCATCTGATACGGCTGCAACACGTAGGAGCGGATCTGATGACCCCAGCCGATATCGGTCTTGGCGGCCTGATCGGCGGCGGCCTGCTCCTCGCGTTTCTTCAATTCGATTTCGTAAAGCCGCGCGCGCAACATGTCCCACGCCTGCGCGCGGTTCTTATGTTGGGAACGTCCCGCCTGACACACCACGGCAACGCCGGTGGGAATATGCGTCAGCCGCACCGCGGACTCGGTCTTGTTGACGTGCTGGCCGCCGGCGCCGCCGGAGCGCATCGTGTCGGTGCGCACGTCGGCTTCCTTGATGTCGATCTTGATGCTGTCATCGACCACAGGAAAGATCGCAACGCTGGAAAACGAGGTGTGCCGCCGCGCGTTGGAATCGAACGGCGAGATGCGCACCAGTCGATGCACGCCACCTTCGGTCTTCAGCCAGCCGTAAGCATTATGACCGCTGATCTGAATGGTGGCGGATTTGATGCCGGCTTCTTCGCCCTGCGTCTCTTCGAGATATTCGATTTTGAAACCGTGCTTCTCGGCCCAGCGCGTGTACATGCGCAGCAGCATCGACGCCCAGTCCTGGCTTTCGGTGCCGCCGGCACCGGCATGAACTTCGAGGTATGTGTCAAAGCGATCCGCCTCGCCGGACAGCAAGGCTTCAAGCTCGCGCCGCGCCACTTCCTTCTTGAGATGCTTGAGCGCGGTCTCGGCTTCAGCGACGACGTCGTCGTCACCCTCGGATTCACCGAGTGCGATCATCTCGACGTTGTCGTCGAGTTCGCGCTCGACCTTGCCGATGCCGCTCAGCGCGTCCTCCAGCGAGGTGCGCTCCTGCATCAACTTCTGTGCTTTTTGGGGATCGTCCCATAGCTTGGGGTCTTCGGCGAGCTGGTTCAGCTCAGCCAGTCGTGCCGTTGATGCATCGACGTCAAAGATGCCTCCTCAGCAGCCCGACCGACTGCTTGATCTCTTCGACAAGTCTTTCGATTTCCGCGCGCATGATCTTTCCGGTCGCGAAGCGTGTCCGCAAAATGACGATGAGGCCGGGATGTAGCGGCGAACGCCGCCAAACGCAATCAGTAAAGCCCGCCGGTGCCGGGACGGATAATGGCACGATCGGCATCGGGCGAAACACCGACGGCGTGACCGTCCGCGTCCGCCACGCCGATGATCGAATAGTTGTCGGGCGGCGCGGTGCCGGGCTTGAAGGCTTCGAGAATGGTGCGGCCACTGTCGCCAGGGCCGGCGCGCATGCCGGTTTTCGCATCGACGCGAATAAGCTTGATGCCGGCCGGCACCTTGAACGGAACCGCGGGCTTTCCCGCCAGTGCCAGCTTGAGGAAATCCTTGGCGATCGGCGCGGCGAGATGGCCGCCGGTCGCGCCACGACCGAGATTGCGCGGCTTGTCGTAACCGACATAGATTCCGACGACGAGATCCGGCGAGAAGCCGACGAACCACGCGTCCTTCTCGTCGTTTGTGGTGCCGGTCTTGCCGGCGATCGGCTTGCCGACTTCGCGCACCACGGTCGCGGTGCCGTGTTGCACCACGCCTTCCATCATCGAGGTGATCTGGTAGGCGGTCATCGGATCGAGCACCTGCTCGCGACGGTCGATCAGTTGCGGCTCGGGCTGGTTCTTCCAACCACCCGGCGCATCGCAGCCGCGGCATTCGCGCTGGTCGTGCTTGAAGATGGTGTGGCCGTAACGATCCTGAATGCGGTCGATCAGCGTCGCCTTGATCCGCTTGCCGCCGTTGGCGAACATCGAATAGGCGGTGACCATGCGCATCACCGTGGTTTCGCCGGCGCCCAGCGCATAGGACAGGTAATTCGGCAGTTCGTCATAAACGCCGAAACGCTTGGCGTATTCGCCGATCAGCGGCATCCCGATGTCCTGCGCTAGCCGCACCGTCACGGTGTTGAGCGACTTCTGCAACGCGTTGCGTAGCGTCTGCGGACCGTAATATTTACCGGTCGAATAGTTCTCCGGCCGCCACACGCCGCCGCCCTGCCCCTGATCGATTTCGATCGGCGCGTCGACCACCACGGTCGATGGCGTATAGCCGTTGTCGAGCGCCGACGAATACACCAGCGGCTTGAAAGACGAGCCCGGTTGCCGATAGGCCTGCGTCGCGCGGTTGAACTGACTCTGATCGAACGAGAAGCCGCCGACCATCGCCAGCACGCGGCCGGTCCATGGATCCATCACCACCATTGCGCCCGACACTTCGGGCAACTGCCGCAAGCGGTACTGCCCTTCGACGACATGCCCCTCCTTGTCGAGCAGGGGATCGGCATAAATGACGTCGCCGGGAGACAACACCTGCGAAACCTTGGTCGGCGTCTTGAAGCGTGTCGGCCCTGACGCCGCCTTGGCCCACTTCACACCGTCGAGCGTGATGATGCCGGTCTGCCGGCCCTTGCTGACCGCGCCGCCGAGTTCGCGTCCCGGCTGGAAGCCGATGCGCGCCGACTGATCGCTGGTATCGAGCACGACGGCCATCCGCCACGGCGAGATATCCGACAGCGATTTGACGTCGGCGAGCTTCAAGCCCCAGTCACCCGAGATGTCGAGTTTGCTCACCGGCCCACGCCAGCCCTGGGCCTCGTCGTAATTGACCAGCCCCTTCACCATGGTCTTGCGCGCTTCGACCTGCAATTTCGGATCGAGCGTGGTGCGCACCGACAGGCCGCCCTCATAAAGTTTCTTTTCGCCATAACGCTCGAACAGATCGCGGCGTACGTCTTCAGCAAAATATTCGCCGGCAAAGGTATGCGAGCCGTTGGCGCGGCTGGTCACCACCAGCGGCGACTTGCGGGCCGCATCGGCGTCGGCCTGCTTGATCCAGCCGTTTTCCAGCAGGCGGTCGATGACGTAATTGCGGCGCTCGATGGCGCGATCGCGGTTCTTGACCGGATGCAGAGTGGATGGCGCCTTCGGCAGCGCCGCGAGATAGGCCGCTTCCGCGACGGTCAGTTCATTCACCGACTTGTCGAAATACACCAGCGAGGCGGCGGCAATGCCGTAAGCGCCAAGCCCGAGATAGATTTCGTTGAGATACAGTTCGAGAATCTTGTCCTTCGAGTAGGCACGCTCGATGCGCATCGCCAACAAGGCTTCCTTGATCTTGCGGCTGAAGGACACTTCGTTGGTCAGAAGGAAATTCTTGGCAACCTGCTGAGTGATGGTGGACGCGCCCTGCGGCCGCCGGTTGGAGCCGTAGTTCTGCACATAGAGCAACGCGGCGCGGGCCATGCCGGAATAGTCAATGCCGCCATGCTCGTAGAAATTCTTGTCTTCCGCCGCGAGGAAGGCGTTGATCACCAGCTTGGGAACAGCCTGGATCGGTAGATAGAGGCGCCGCTCCTTGGAATATTCCGCGAGCAGCGAACCGTCGGAGGCATGAACCCGCGTCATCACCGGCGGTTCATAGTTCTGCAACTGGGAATAATCCGGCAGATCCTTGGAGAAATGCCAGATCAGGCCGGCAACGGCGGCCACGCCAACCAGGAACACGATGGTACCGGCGGCAAACAGGAACCCCATAAACCGGAACAGCAGACGCATTCTCGACGATCCGTTTTGACCCTGTCCCGCCGAGATCGTTTCGACGGGCGCGTGGTCGCTCAATTGGCTTGGTGCCCGCGGGATGAACGCAAGTCCCCGCCCCTCGACATCAATCGACCCATCCTGATCGATTCTGTCGCACCTGTGTCCGGCTTCTATAGAGCCGAGGCTGTGTCCAAACTAGGGCTCGCGTTGAAGTCGCGGATTGTTTTTTGTGGCGTGACATCATTTTGACGCGACGTCTCCGGTTCCGAAGCGTCAGCCGTCCTCGACCGGGGCTGGCCGTAGCACTAGTTCTTGTTGGAGCCAACCGAAACGACCCGTTTGGCCAGAAAGCTGTCGATCGCCTGCGCCACCGCGACCACCGAGCGCGAACGCCAGCTTTCGGAGGTCAGGAGCTTGAGGTCGTCCTTATTGGAGACGTAGCCGAGTTCGATCAGCGCCGACGGCACGTCGGGCGCTTTCAGGACTTTGAAGCCGGCGGACTTGAGCGGATGCTTGTGCATCCGCACCGTCGTTTTCATTTCGCCCATCAGGGTGTGGGCGAAACGACTGGAGAAAGTCCGCGTCTCCCGCTGCGCGAGATCGATCAGGATATCGGCCACCTCGGTCGGTTCCTCGGTGAGGTTGACGCCGCCAATGGCGTCGGCCTTGTTTTCCAGTTCGGCGAGCCGCTCCGCCTCGGCGTCTGACGCCTTATCCGACAACGTATAGATCGTAGCCCCCTGCGCATCACCCTCACGGCGCGGCAGCGCATCGGCGTGAATTGAAACGAACAGTGATGCGTTCTGGGCACGGGCGATCTTCACCCGGTCCCCGAGCGGAATGAAGGTGTCGTCATCGCGAGTCAGGACCACGCGATATTTTCCGCTCTCGGCGATGCGGTCGCGCAACGCCAGGCCGAACGCCAGCACGATGGCCTTCTCGGTCTCGCCGCTCGCGGCCTGGGTGCCGTTATCGATGCCGCCGTGACCGGGATCGATCACCACGACCGGCCGGGTATCCAGCCGTTCCGCACCCTCGCCGGCATCCGCGGTCACCGTCGCCGGCGGGGCGCTCGGGGGCGCTTCGGTGGCGGTGTCCTTGGCCAGCGATTTGTTGAAGGCCGCCCGGTCAGTCGCCGCAAGTTCGACGATCAGGCGCGGCGGCTGGCCATTGGCGGCATCGAGCACATAGGCTTTCTCGATTTTGGCAGGACCCGCGAGATCGAACACCAGCCGTGATCCGCCCGGCATCACCAGCCCATAACGGAAAGCCTTGATGAGGCCGCGTCCGTGCTGCCCGGCATGATCGGGGAGCTTGAACGTCACCTGCGGAATATCGATGACGACACGGTCCGGATTGCCCAGCACGAATGCGCGCAGATCAATCTTGCGATCGAGATCGAGGACGAATCGGGTCTGCTTGCTGTCGCCCGCCACCCGGACGTCGGAAGCAATCGGGAACGGCTCCGCAGCCGCAGGTTGTGATACACTCGCGTCGCCCGCGGCAAACGACGCCGTCGCACCGCACGCCAGCGCGATGCTCGCGAACAGCGCGGCGCCCCATGAAAGGTAATGATTTGCGCGGCCCGCCAATGAATCCCTAGCCTCCGAGCTGCCTCAGATATCGCAATAGGACGGCAGGGTTAATCCAGACTTAATGCGGTGTTTCCGATTTTTTCCGGCTGTTGCCGGGGCGCGACGCTTCCCTTGCACGACGCCGATAATCGACGTATGTAACGAGAGTTGACGGTATAAACTCCCGGTTGTGTCGCGTTCAACCTCCCGGAGCAGCGCCGGACCACCTCGGACAGCCCAGACCGGGCCATGAGGATCCAGCGCCATTTGCCGCCTCGTCCCACGGCCAGCGCAGTGCGCGGCTGTCGCGGAACGGCGGTCAGTCCGAGTGGAGCCGGTCCCGGCGTTCGTTATCCAGGGGCAGGTCTTTGACACAACATGATCGGTTATCGTGGTCGCAAGACTGCAATATGCGATAGCTGGCAGGCGCCTCGGTGCCGTGTCGGCCCGTCAGCACCACCTAGGCGGCGCCTTTGTGCCGCCACCCTGTTTAGACGGGCCGACGCTTGATGCGCCAGACTGTAACTCCGGCCGAATTTTCCGCGACGATCTCGCCGACGCGACGCATGAGCGACGCGCGGCGCATGACGTTCGCTTCGGTTCCGGGACAGCGCAGCGGTTTTCGCTTCGGCCTTCCCCTCACCCCCGAATCAGGTGGACCGTCGCGCTCCCCGGCTGCGCCCATTGTGCCTGCCGCCCTGCGCGTCCTCCGCCGCCAAGAGCTTTCCCATGCCAAACAAGATGTTGATCGATGCGACCCACCCGGAAGAGACCCGGGTGGTCGTGGTTCGCGGCAACCGAGTTGAAGAATTCGATTTCGAATCCGCACAACGCAAGCAACTCCGCGGAAACATCTATCTCGCCAAGGTCACCCGTGTTGAGCCGTCGCTGCAAGCGGCGTTCATCGAGTACGGCGGTAACCGTCACGGCTTCCTCGCCTTCAGCGAAATTCATCCCGACTACTATCAAATTCCGGTTGCCGATCGTCAGGCCCTGATCGAGGCCGACGAGCGCGCCCATCGCGAGGCCGAAGAAGAAAACGAACACCGCTCGTCGCGCCGCCGCTCGCGCCATCGCAACTCGCGCCGCCGCTCCAGCGGCGAGCGGGTGCAGAGTGAGGTGATCGAGATTTCCGACGGCGAGCAGCCGACGCAGGCTGCGATTTCGGACGACGCCGGTCAGGCCCCGCTCGATGTGTCCGGAGACACCGAGCACTTCGCGGCCGACGTCAGCCACGACGGTGAGCATCACGAAGCCGTTTCGGATCTTTCACACGTCGTGGGAGCCGATTTTGCGCAGCCCGCCGAGCTTCATCTTGAGACCGTTCCCTCGTTTGAGCCTTCGGCTGTTCCCGATGCAACCGTCGCCTCCGCGTCCGAAGCGCAGCCGGAAGCCGTTCCCGCTTCGACCGCTTATGAAGCAGACACCCACGCGGAGGCCGCGCCGTCCGAGGATGCGGCTCCGGCCGAGCACGCCGACGTCGTTGCAGCCTACGAAGATCAGACAGCGACGCATCACGATGAGGCCGAGCATCATGACGATGCGCCTCATGCCGACGTCCATCACGACGACGCGCATCACGACCACGACGATGCCGATCACGACGACGAGGATGACGACGGCGACGACGCCGAAGAGGAGGTCGTGGAATCGGTCGGCGGCGACGACGCGCTGGAGGAAATGCCGGAGCGCACTTTCCGTCCGCGCCGCCAGTACAAGATTCAGGAAGTCATCAAGCGCCGTCAGGTGATGCTGGTGCAGGTCGTGAAGGAAGAGCGCGGCAACAAGGGCGCGGCGCTCACCACTTACCTGTCGCTGGCCGGACGCTATGCCGTGCTGATGCCCAACACCGCGCGCGGCGGCGGCATCAGCCGCAAGATCACCTCGGCGCAGGATCGCTCGCGGCTGAAGGAAGTGGTGCAGGATCTCGACGTGCCGGAAGGCATGGGCATCATTCTGCGCACCGCCGGCGCGGCGCGCACCAAGCCGGAGATCAAGCGCGACTTCGAATACCTGATCCGGATGTGGGAAACCGTCCGCGACACCACGCTGCGCTCGCAGGCGCCGACGCTGGTTTATGAAGAAGGCTCGCTGATCAAGCGCTCGCTGCGCGATCTCTTCAACAAGGAGATCGACGAAATCCAGGTCGCCGGTGAAGCCGGCTATCGCGAAGCGCGCGACTTCATGAAGATGCTGATGCCCTCCAGCGTCCGCGCCGTGAAGCCGTATCGCGACGGCCAGCCGCTGTTCTCGCGTATGGGCGTCGAGAGCCAGCTCGACGTGATGTTCACACCGATCGTGCAACTGCGGTCGGGCGGCTACCTCGTCATCAACCAGACCGAGGCGCTGGTATCCATCGACGTCAACTCCGGTCGCTCAACCCGCGAGCACCACATCGAGGACACCGCGCTCAAGACCAATCTCGAAGCGGCCGAAGAAGTGGCTCGGCAATTGCGCCTGCGCGATCTCGCCGGCCTCATCGTCATCGACTTCATCGACATGGACGAGCGCCGCAATAACCGCGCCGTCGAGCGCAAGCTGAGCGACTGCCTGCGGCAGGATCGGGCCCGTATCCAGGTCGGCCGCATCTCGCATTTCGGCCTGCTCGAAATGTCGCGCCAGCGCATTCGCGCCAGTGTGCTGGAAAGCTCGACCGAGCCCTGCCCGCATTGCGGCGGCAGCGGCCATATCCGCTCGGTCTCCTCGGTGGCGCTGCAAGTGCTGCGCAATCTCGAAGAAATTCTGATGAAGGGCGCGACGCACAATCTCACGGTGCGCACCCGCAACGACGTCGCGCTCTATGTGCTCAATCACAAGCGTGCGCATCTGCGCGATCTCGAAACCAGCTTCAAGGTGACGCTGTCGGTGCTCGCCGATCCGACCTTGGGCGGTCAGCAGGCCTTCGTTATCGATCGTGGCGAGCAGGTGCATACGCTGGAAGCCGCCAAGGCGCTGCTCGCGGCGCAAGCCGCCGCCGCGCCGGCGATCATGGATGATGCCTTCGAGGACGACGACGCGTTCGACACCGAGGCCGAGGTCGAAACCGAGGAAACCGAAGGCCTCACCGACGAGCAAGCGTCGGGCGAAGGCAGCGATACCAACGACGGTGAGTCCTCTGGCGATGGCCAGCGCCGCCGCCGGCGCCGTCGTCGTCGTGGTCGCGACTCCCGCGATCAGGAGAGCGCTCAGAACGACAACGAGGCCGCGGCGTCGGCCCTCGACATCGACGATGCCGCGCAAGTTGCTGACATGGTCAGCGACCGCGGTGAGGATGCCGATGGCGAACGCGAGGCCGCGTCGCAGGACGAGGAGCAAGGCGAAGGCGGCGAGCGCCGTCCGCGCCGCCGTGGCCGCCGTGGTGGTCGCCGCCGGCGTGGCGGGGGCGAAGAAGGCCTGGCAGCATCGATTGCCGACGAACTGGCGCCGACGTCCGCACCGGAAGTTACCGAAGCTGTCGCAGATTTCGACGGCGAAGCGCCTGGCGATGCGACGCCGGTTGCCGCCACCGTGAATGATCACGACGACAATCAGCCTGCGCCGGTTGCGATGCTGGTTTCCGAGCAATCCGAGACCGCAGCACCGGTACAGGAACCTGCCCCGTCGGAACCTGCCGCCGACACCGAGAAATCCACGCGCCGCCGCTCGACGGTGCGCGAGAAGGTCAGCTTTGCGACAAGCGACGCACCGGCCACACCACAGGTGGTGGAAGCCGCGCAACCCGCTTCCGCGCCGATGGAGCCGGCCGCGGCCCCCGTTCCGGAGCTCGCCGCGGAAGCGCCAAACGCTGCGCCGCGTCGCGCCGGCTGGTGGTCACGCCGCTTCGGTGGTGGCAACTAAAGCCTGATCCAAAATTGAAACATCAAAGCCGCCCGGTCATCCGGGCGGCTTTTCATTTGCGCCGTCGTCATCCCGTGGTGATGGCGGTTTCCATGTCCGACGTATCGACGTTCTGCCGCAGGTTGGCGTCGAGCTTTTCGCGATCGAGTTCGCCTTCCCACCACGACACCACCACGGTCGCGATGCCGTTGCCGGTGATGTTGGTCAGCGCGCGAACCTCGCTCATGAACTTGTCGACCGAGAATACGATCGCCATTCCGGGCACCAGCACCGGATTGACCACCGACAGCGTGGCCGCAAGCGTGATGAACCCGGCGCCGGTCACACCGCTGGCCCCTTTCGACGTCAGCATCGCCACCACCAGAATGGTTAGTTGCTGGCTGAACGACAATTCGACACCCAACGCCTGCGCGATGAAC
The DNA here is from genome assembly GCA_017305555.1 of Hyphomicrobiales bacterium. Classification (GTDB taxonomy): domain Bacteria; phylum Pseudomonadota; class Alphaproteobacteria; order Rhizobiales; family Xanthobacteraceae; genus 62-47. The sequence continues at coordinate 40,933 of JAFKKM010000036.1, forward strand.
AGCGTTGCCAGCGTCATGTAGATGTTGGTGCCGTCGAGGTTGAAGGAGTAACCGGTCGGCACCACCAATCCGACAACCGACTTGGAGCAGCCGAGCCGTTCCAGTTTTTCCATCAGTTGCGGAAGCGCACTCTCCGACGAACTGGTCCCGAGCACGATCAGCAGTTCATCCTTGATGTAGGCGATAAACCTGAAAATGCTGAAGCCGACCATCCGGGCGATGGTCCCGAGCACCAGGATCACGAACAGTGCGGCGGTCAGATAAAACACCGCGATCAGCCCCACCAGATTGCCGAGCGCAGCAGGTCCGTACTTGCCGATGGTGTAGGCCATGGCGCCGAAGGCGCCGAGGGGCGCGGCCTTCATGACGATGGCGATCACGCCGAATATGGCGTGCGACGTATCGTCGATGATATCGCGCAGGCGGTGCCCGCGTTCGCCGAGCGCCATCAGCGCGAAGCCGAACAGGATCGCGAACAACAACACCTGAAGAATGTCGCCCTTTGCGAACGCGCCGACCACGCTATCGGGAATGATGTTGAGGACGAAGTCGACCGATTTGTGTGCTTCCGCTTCCTTGACGTATTTCGCCACAGCCGCTGCATCCGGATGCGCCGCGAGCCCATGGCCGACCTGAAGCAGGTTGCCCATGATAAGGCCGAGGATCAGCGCGAATGACGAGACGACTTCGAAATAGACCAGCGCCTTGACGCCGACCCGGCCGACCTTGCGCGCATCCTGAATATGCGCGATCCCCGAGACGACAGTGCAGAAGATGATCGGTGCGATCACCATCTTGATCAGTCGGATGAAGCCGTCTCCGAGCGCCTTGATCCAGTCGTTGGTCGCGAACGATGGCCATAGCCACCCGACGATGACGCCGAGCACGATCGCAAACAACACTTGGACATAGAGGATGGTGTACCACGGCCTGGCGGCACGGCTTGACGCGGTCGCCGCAATCGATGTCGACATGGGTTCACTCCGCGATATGACGCGGGAGCGCCCGTCCGGTTCGCCCCCGGGGAGTGACAGCCAACGTCAGACCCCGATGGCAAGTCAATGCTAATCGTAGCGCGATTGAAGATCGAACCGCTCAGGCCGAATTTCACCTCCTGTCGAAGGGTATTCCTTTCCGCAAACCTTACGCCAGCCAGCGCGTGATCCGCGCGACCGCTTCGCGCATGTCGGCCGCCGATTGCGCGTAGCAGAAGCGCACGAAATGGCGTCCGTGGATCGGATCAAAATCAACGCCGGGAGTTGCAGCAACGTGCGCGTGCTCCAGCATCCGCTTGGCGAAATCGAAACTGTCGTCGGTGAATTTCGACACGTCGGCGTAGAGATAGAACGCGCCGTCCGCCGGCAGGAATTCGCTCAGGCCCGCGCGCGGCAGACCTTCGATCAGGATGCGGCGGTTCTCTTCGTAGCCGTGCTTGATGGCTTCCATCTCATCGCGGCCGTCGAACGCCGCCTCTGCCGCAATCTGCGACAGCGTCGGTACCGAGATCGAGAGGTTCTGCTGCAAGCGCTCGATGGGCCGCACTAGTGTCTCCGGCACGACCATCCAGCCGACGCGCCAGCCGGTCATGCAGAAGTATTTCGAGAACGAATTGATCACCAGCGCGTCCGGCGACAACTCAGCGGCTGTCACCGCTGGAAACGCATAATCGAGGCCGTGATAAATCTCGTCCGAGATGAAGCGGATGCCCGCGCTGTCTGCCGCGGCGATCAGCCCGGTCAACGCCTCGCGCGACATCATGGTGCCGGTCGGGTTCGCCGGGCTTCCGACCAGCACGCCCTTCAACGGCGTTTTGCGATGGGTCGCGAGCAGCATCTCGCCAGTCAAGGCATGGCGGGTGTCGCTGTGGGTCTCGATCAGCACCGGCTCGCAGCCGAGCGCGGTCAGGATGTGCCGGTACGGTGGATAACCGGGAACCGTGACGGCGACGCGATCCCCCGGTTCAAACATCGAGAGAAACGCCAGGATGAACCCACCGGACGAGCCGGTGGTGACGACGATCCGCGCGGGATCGACCTCGCAGCCGTAGGTGTCGCGATAGTGACGTGCGATCCGCGTTCGCAGCGACGGGATGCCGAGTGCCGAGGTATAGTCGATCCGGCCGCCATCGAGCGCGGCCCGGGCGGCGGCGAGCGCCGTTTTCGGTGCCGAGGCCGAAGGCTGCCCGACCTCCATATGGATGACGTGGCCGCCCTTGGCCTCGATTGCGGCGGCCGCCGCCATCACGTCCATCACCATGAATGGTGGAACGTTGCTGCGGCCGGATGCCGCCAGCACGGCCTTCGCCCTCTCGGTTACCATCGTATCGGACATCTGCTATCTGACCCACGTTTGGTGTCGCAGCGGCTCCGCGCCGCCGTCTCGCCGTATTCCAAGGTTTGGTAGGGCATATATGGAATCCGACCATCGGCCAATGATGAAACCCGCAGCCACACCTGTCCGCGCCGTCGCGCGCGGCCGTGCTCTCCTCAAGGCCACCGCAATGGCGTTGAGCATCGTGCTGGTGGCCGCGCCGACGGTGGCCCGCGCGCAGGAAAATCAGGGCAACAAGGGCCCACGCCTCCTGCGCGATACCGAAATCGAGCAGCTGCTGCGCGACTATACACGGCCGATCCTGCGTGCCGCCGGACTCGAGAAGCAGAACATCCAGGTCGCAATCATCAACGATCCGAGTTTCAACGCCTTCGTCGCCGATGGCCGTCGCATTTTCGTGAACTACGGCGCACTGATGAAGTCGAAGACGCCGAACCAGCTCATCGGCGTGCTGGCGCATGAGACCGGCCACCTCGCCGGCGGTCATCTCTCCAAATTGCGAACCCAGTTGGCGCACGCGCAGACACAGATGATCGTCGCGATGCTGCTCGGCGTCGGCGCGATGGTCGCGGGCGGAGGTCGCAGCAACGGCGCCAGCAACGCCGGAATGGCGGCGATCAGTGCGCCGCAGGAAATGATCCGGCGCAACCTGTTGTCCTATCAGCGTCAGCAAGAGGAAAACGCCGACCGTGCCGGCGTGCGCTTCCTCACCGCCACCCACCAGTCCGCCAAGGGTATGTACGAAACCTTCCAGCGTTTCACCGACGAGAGCCTGTTCGCCTCGCGCGGCGCCGACCCCTATCTGCAATCGCATCCGATGCCGGCCGACCGCGTCGCTGCGCTGGCTGCGCTGGCGAAAAGCAGCCCGTACTGGAACAAAACCGACGATCCGGCCTTGCAGGCGCGGCACGATATGATGCGGGCGAAGACATCCGGCTTCATGGAACGCCCGGAGACGGTGTACCGGCGCTATCCGCTATCCGACACCAGCCTGCCCGCGCGCTACGCCCGCGCCATCTCGACCTACCTGCACGGAGATCCGCGCTCGGCGCAGGCCCAGATCGAGGGGCTGATCAAGGAACAGCCCAACAATCCCTATTTCCACGAATTGCGCGGGCAAGCCCTGCTCGAGGGCGGCAAGCCGAATGAGGCGATCGCGCCGCTGCGCAGGGCCGCCCAATTGTCGCATCAAGCGCCGCTCATCCAGATGTTACTGGGGCAGGCGCTGGTTGCCACCAACAATAAAGCCTATTCTGCAGAGGCAATCTCGATTCTGCGGGCCGCCCTGATCCGGGAGCCCGAGGCCGCGCAGGGGTATGCCCAACTGGCGATGGCCTATGGCCAGAAAGGCGAATATGCGGAGGCCGATCTCGCCTCGGCGCAGGCAGCGTCCCTGCGCGGCGACACCAAGACGGCGCGTGGACTTGCCGCGCGCGCCAAGACCCGTTTCGCCGTCGGCACGCCCGGTTGGGTGAGAGCCGACGATATCGTCAGCGCCAAGCCGATGCCCGGTGAAAAGCGCGACTAATTCCTCGTTATTCCGACACGATTGTCAGAAGGATCAATTCATGCCGTTCCGTCGTCCCCTCGCCTCCGCCCTGTTCGCGCTTGCCTTGTGCGGCGCGCCGCTCGCTGCCTCCGCGCAGTCGTTCACCGAACCGCAGCGCGGTGAGATCGAGAGCATCGTCAAGAATTACCTGCTGTCGCATCCGGAAATCCTCGAGGAGGTCTCGGCTGAACTCGGCAAGCGGCAAGCCAAGGCGGAAGCCGAGAAGCACGCAGCGGCGGTTGCCTCTAACGCGCAGACGATCTTCAATTCGCCGCGCGGCGTCACGCTCGGTAACCGCAACGGCGACGTCAATCTGGTCGAGTTCTTCGACTACAACTGCGGCTATTGCAAACATGCGATGGCCGACATGCTGGCGCTGATGAAGGCCGACCCGAAGCTGCGCGTCGTGCTGAAGGAATTCCCGGTGCTCGGGCCGGGCTCGGTAGAAGCCGCGCAGGTCGCGGTCGCGGTGCGGATGCAGGACCCGGACGGCAAGAAGTATCTCGACTTCCATCAGAAGCTGCTCGGCGGCCGCGGCCAGGCCGACAAGGCGCGCGCGCTGGCGGCGGCCAAGGACGCCGGCCTCGACATGGCGAAGATCGAAAAGGATATGAACAGTCCGGAAGTCCGCGCCACGCTCGAAGAGAACTTCAAGCTTGCGGAATCCATGGGAATGAACGGCACGCCGAGCTACGTCGTCGGCAAGCAAGTGGTGGTCGGCGCGGTCGGTCTCGACGCTCTCAAGGCGAAGGTTGCCCAAGCCCGTTGCGGCAAGGCGTCCTGCTGACCTCGCTACCGACGTCTGCCGTCCTGTTCCGCCGCAAGGGGCCCCTGAGTCCGCCCGGAGGGCCGACTCAGTCCCTTCGGTGCGGCCGGGAGGCACCGAGCAGCCACCCATTGCACTGGGAAAAGTTGCTTTTCCTTAGCTAAATGAAGCATTTGGGTGGATTGGCCGGGGCTTGACCCTTCCCCTCGCGGTTCGGGTTACCTATAAACGCCGAGGAAAGGCGCGCGTACCGCGGCCTTCGGATTGCCGTGGATCGAGGATGGTGAGAACAGTTTACGTGCTCAACGGCCCGAACCTGAACCTGCTCGGGACCCGTGAACCGGAGACCTACGGCCATGCTCGACTCGTCGACGTCGAGCGGCTGTGCAGCGAGACCGCCGCGCATTACGGCCTCGAGGCCGATTGCCGGCAGTCCAACTCCGAAGGCGAGTTGATCGACTTCATCCACGAAGCCCAGGTCAAGCAGGCGGTCGGCATCGTGCTCAACGCCGGCGGCTATTCCCACACATCGATCGCGCTCCACGACGCGCTGACGGCGGTGAAAATCCCTACCGTTGAGGTCCACGTCACCAACATCTATGCTCGCGAGGATTTTCGTCACCATTCGTTCATCGCCAAGGCAGCGTTCGCGACCTTGTGCGGTTTCGGCATCGACGGCTACCGGCTCGCCATCAGCGGCCTCGCGGCCAAGATCGGTGCCGCGGCGAAAGCGTGACCAACCCTCAGTCCCAGTCCAGCTCGAAAGTTTCGGAACACAGCATGGCCCGCCAGCCTGAAGATTCAGCCTCATCGAAATCCGCATCGGTCAACGACAACGAATTGATCCGCGAGCTTGCGACCTTGCTCGATGAGACCAACCTGACCGAAATCGAGATCGAGCGCTCCGGTCTGCGTGTGCGCGTGGCGCGGAACGTCAGCATCGCCGCCGCCGTGCCGGCCGTGGCACATGCCGTCGCTCCGGCGAGTGTCGCGGCAGCTGCTCCTGCTGCTGGCTCGGACATCAGCAAGCATCCCGGCGCGGTCCCCTCGCCGATGGTCGGCACCGCCTATTGGGCCTCCGAGCCCGGCGCCAAGCCGTTCATCGACGTTGGCTCTAAGGTCAAGGTCGGCGACACGCTGATGATCATCGAAGCCATGAAGACGATGAATCAGATCCCGTCGCCGAAGGCCGGCACCGTGACGCAAATTCTCGTCGAAGACGGCCAGCCGGTCGAGTTCGGCGAGCCGCTCGTCATCATCGAATAACGACCAACAAATCGAAGCTCGCTGTTTGTCCACACGCCTCGCTGCTTACTGATTAGGACGCCATGTTCGATAAGATCCTGATTGCCAATCGCGGTGAGATTGCCTTGCGCGTGCTGCGCGCCTGCAAGGAGTTGGGCATTGCCACCGTCGCGGTGCACTCGACCGCCGACGCCGAAGCGATGCATGTCCGCCTCGCTGACGAGAGCGTGTGTATCGGCCCGCCGCCGTCGAAAGACAGCTATCTCAACATTCCGAACCTGCTGGCGGCCTGCGAAATCACCGGCGCCGATGCCGTGCATCCGGGTTACGGCTTTCTCTCCGAGAACGCGCGCTTTGCCGAAATCCTCGCCGAGCACAATCTCGGCTTCATCGGCCCCAAGGCCGAGCACATCCGCTTGATGGGCGACAAGATCGAAGCCAAGCGCACCGCCAAGCGTCTCGGCATTCCCGTGGTGCCGGGCTCCGACGGCGCGATCGACGACGTCGACGAAGCGATGAAGGTCGCCAAGGCGATCGGCTTCCCAGTGCTGGTCAAGGCGGCAGCCGGCGGCGGCGGGCGCGGCATGAAGGTAGCGCAGACCGCCGACGATCTGGCGCTGGCGATCTCAACGGCCGGCAATGAGGCCAAGTCGGCTTTCGGCGACGCATCGGTTTATCTCGAAAAATATCTGCAGAAGCCGCGACACATCGAAATCCAGGTATTGGGCGACGGCCGCGGCGGCGCCGTCCATCTCGGCGAGCGCGATTGCTCATTGCAGCGGCGCCATCAGAAGGTGTGGGAAGAAGGCCCCTCGCCGGTGCTCACCGCGGCGGCACGCGCCAGGATCGGCGAGACCTGTGCGAAGGCAATGCGCGAGATGAAGTATCTCGGCGTCGGCACCGTCGAATTCCTCTACGAGGATGGCGAGTTCTACTTCATCGAAATGAACACCCGCATTCAGGTCGAGCATCCGGTGACCGAAGCGATCACCGGAATTGATCTCGTGCTCGAACAGATCCGTGTCGCCAACGGGGCCGACCTGCCGGCGACGCAGGATCAGATCACGATCAGCGGTCATGCCATCGAATGCCGCATCAATGCTGAGAACCCGGAGACGTTTCGTCCCTCGCCCGGCAAGATCCAGCGCTACCATCCGCCGGGTGGCCTCGGCGTCCGGATCGATTCCGCCGTCTATCAGGGCTACACCATTCCGCCCTATTACGACTCCCTCGTCGGCAAGCTGATCGTTCACGGCAAGACTCGCGCCGAATGCCTGATGCGGCTGCGGCGTGCGCTCGACGAGATCGTGGTCGACGGCATCGAAACCACGCTGCCGCTATTTCGGGCGCTGGTCCGCGATCACGACATCATTGACGGCGACTACCACATCCATTGGCTGGAGCAGTATCTGTCCGGCGTCGACCGCGACAGGTAATCGCCCCGATGCGCCGTTCGGAACGGATGTTTCGATGGCATGGAACCAAACGGCCGCCTGCGTCTTGTTATCTGTTGCAGAGAAAGATTCGGGACGGGGCTTGGATTTTGCGGTCTCAAGACAGGTCGATTTCCCCAACACGACAGGTTGCAGGTGACGGCTAACGCGGCACGCCGACGTGAGTTGGTGCAGGTGCTGCTGCTGACGGCCGGCTTTCTCGTGCTCGTCGCCATCAGCGCCGCATCGATCCTGTTCGTCGACCGGGCTCGCGACGACAGTGCGTTGGTGGTCCATACCGTCGAGGTAGAAAATCAGATTGCCGCCGTGCTGCTTGAGCTGCGCCGCGCGGAGAGTGCCGGGCGCGGTTACTTGCTGACGTCCGAGCCGCGCTTCCTGGCCCAGCACGACACCGCGTTGGCCAATATCCTCAGCAACGTCCGCCGCCTTCGCGACCTGACGCTGGACAACCCGGTGCAGACCAGCAACAGCGACGCCCTGCAAGCCGCTGTCGAAACGCGCCTCACCGAATTTCGCGAAACCATCGCCTTCGCCAAGCGCAAGGATCAGCAAGGCGGCATCGCTCAACTCCGCGCGACGACGGCCGAGGATACCGTCCAGCGCATCACCGAGATCAGCAACGCGATGCGGCGCGAGGAGGATCGCCTGTTCGCGGCACGCACCGTCTCCGCCGACCGTAGCCAGCAATGGGCTTCGACGGTGACCATCGCCGGGTCCGGCCTGGTGGTCGCGCTCGCCGCGCTGTCGATCTTTCTCGTCCGGCGCTCGTCACGCGCCCGCGACGACGCCGAGGCGCAGTTGCGCGACAGCAATCTCAATCTCGAGAACACCGTGACCGAGCGCACCGCCGATCTGCGTGAAGCCAACGAGGAAGTTCAACGCTTCGCCTACATCGTCAGCCATGACCTGCGCTCGCCGCTGGTCAACATCATGGGCTTCACCAGCGAACTCGAGGAATTACGCGGCGATATTTTCAAGCGTATCGCCTCGTTGAGCCATCCGGACATGCCCGGGCCTTTAAGTGATGTCGACGCGACAGAGCCCGTTCTGACCGAACAGGATGCAAAGCTGTCCGAGGATTTCAACGAAGCGCTCGGCTTCATTAAATCTTCCATCGGCAAGATGGATCGCCTGATTTCGGCGATCCTCCATCTCACCCGCGAAGGCCGCCGTGAATTTCAACCGGTCCCGGTGGACCTGCGCGAACTGATCGAAGGAATCGCGGGCACCGTCGCTCATCAGGCCAGTGAAGCCGACGCGCAAATTCGTATTACGCCGTTGCCGGTGATCGTCAGCGACCGTCTGGCCCTGGAACAGATATTTTCAAATCTCATCGATAACGCACTAAAGTATCTGCGAACCGGCGTTGCCGGTGACATCGCCATCAGCGGACGCACGAAGCTCGGCTTTGCGATCATCGAGGTCAGCGACAATGGCCGCGGCATCGACGCCAAGGACCATCAGCGGATTTTCGACCTGTTCAGGCGCGCGGGTCCGCAGGATCGGCCCGGTCAAGGCATCGGGCTCGCCCATGTCCGCGCACTGGTCCGGCGGCTCGGCGGCACCTTGTCGGTGTCATCCGAGCTTGACGCCGGCAGCACATTTACGGTCACGTTGCCCGTCAAATGGGCGCTCGGAAGACAAGGCAAGACAACATGAGCAAACCCGTCACCATCATCATGATCGAAGACGACGAGGGCCATGCGCGCTTGATCGAGCGCAACATCCGGCGTTCCGGTGTCAACAACGACATCAAGCCGTTCACCAACGGTACAGATGCCATTCGTTACCTGTTCGGAACCGACGGATCGGGATTGGCGCACAAGGACGAAGCATTGTTGATATTGCTCGACCTCAATCTCCCTGACATGTCCGGTATCGATATACTTCGACGCGTGAAAGAGAATGTGCACTTGAAGGCAACGCCCGTCGTCGTTCTGACGACAACTGACGACGCGCAGGAAATCAAGCGTTGCTATGAACTCGGTTGCAATGTCTACATAACCAAGCCCGTCAACTACGAGAGTTTCGCCAACGCCATCCGACAACTCGGATTGTTCTTCTCGGTCATTCAGGTTCCGCAAGCTGAGATATGAGCATCGATAAACCCTGCCTTCTGTATATCGACGACGACAACGCCCTTGCGCGGCTGGTCGATCGCGGCCTGTCGCGCCTGGGATTTGACGTCGTTCATGCCGACAGCGGCGACGATGGCATTGCGCGCATAAAGGCCGGTGGCGTCGACGTGGTGGCGCTGGATCAGTACATGCCCGGCGTGGACGGGCTGGAAACGCTGGAGCGCATTCTCGCGATTCCCAATCCGCCGCCGGTGGTGTTTGTTACCGCCTCGCAGGACAGCCAGATCGCCGTCACCGCGCTCAAGGCCGGCGCGGACGACTATCTGGTGAAGGACCTGCATGGCGATTTCATTCCGCTACTGCATGTCGCCATCGAAAGCGCGATGCGGCAGGCGCAGATCCGCAAGGCTCGCGACGACGCCGAAGCCGAGGTCCACGCCTCGCGTGACCGCTACGCGGCGCTGGCAGCGGAGCGCGAAGTGCTGTTGCGCGAGGTCAATCACCGCGTTGGCAACAGCTTGCAGATCATTGCGTCGCTGTTGCACCTGCAAGCCAATTCGAGCGACGACGACGACGTCAAGGCGGCGCTGAGCAACGCCATGGGGCGGGTCGCGGCGGTGGCGCAGGTACATCGCCGCCTCTACACCTCGCACGACCTTAACAGCGTGCTGCTCAACCAGTATCTCGAAGCGTTGCTGGAAGACCTGCGACGCTCGGCCGAAGGCAACCGCATGTCGCGCTTGACGCTGACGGCGGAATCCATCGAGATCGATCCGGACCGCGCGGTCGCCATCGGCATCATCGTCAACGAACTGGTGATGAACGCGGTGAAATACGCCTATCCCGACAGTCCGGGGCCGATCCATGTGCAGTTGATCGGCAGCGGCGACGAATTGCAGTTGTCGGTCGCCGACGACGGCGTCGGCCTCCATGCCAAGGCCGATCCACGCTCGACCGGCATGGGCCAGCGCATCGTCAATGCGATGGCCTCCAAGCTCAACGCATCGGCCGAGCGCGATCCTGACCATTCCGGCACGCGGATCGTCCTGCGGTTTCAGCGTCGCAACGAACCTGCCGTTACCAAGGGAATCTCCGCGGCGGATTAGGCCAGGCATTTTGATGTGAAGCGTTTTCTTCACGCGAACCGGAATCCACTTCGCTCGCCCCCGCTTTTGTCTGTTATTCTTCTCGCATGATCTCGCGCGACTCCTCCTCTGAAATCACCCCGGAAGTTCTGCTGCGCGCTTATGCCTGCGGTATCTTTCCGATGGCGGAGAGCGCCGACGATCCGTCGCTGTTCTGGGTCGAACCCGAACAGCGCGGCATCATTCCGCTCGACAGGTTTCATATCGCGTCGCGGCTGGCGCGCACCGTGCGCGCCGACGCCTTCACCGTCACCGTCGACCGCGCGTTCAAGGCGGTGATCGCCGGCTGCGCCGAACCTCAGCCGGAGCGCGACGATACATGGATCAACCCACGCATCCGCGATCTCTATGTCGGGCTCTACGAGCTCGGCCACTGCCACAGCGTCGAGGTATGGGACGGCGACGATCTGGTCGGCGGGCTTTACGGCGTCAGCCTCGGTGCGGCGTTCTTCGGCGAAAGCATGTTTCACCGCGCGCGCGACGCCTCCAAGGTGGCGCTGGTGCATCTGGTGGCGCGGCTGCTTGCGGGTGGCTACGTGCTGCTCGACACCCAGTTTGTGACGCCGCACCTGAAAACCTTCGGCGCGCTCGAAATCCCGCGCACGACCTATCTGACCCGGCTCGATGCTGCGTTGAGGCGCGCGGCGGATTTCGCACATCTGCCGATCGATCGCCCGATCCCGGGTGCCGACGCGCTGGCCGTCATCGCGGCGGCCACATCGGCGCGGTCGCGATAGATCGACGTTCGAACGCTACCGTTGGAATGGCGGAAGCGGTGCCGGCGGCGGTGGTGCCGATGGCGGCGGCGGACGTCGCCTTTGTTCGCGTGTCGGTCGCTTCTGCTGCGTCGGTGCGGGCTTCGGCGCGGCGTCGGGCTGCGCCGCGACAACGGTATTTTCCGGTCCCTTACAGCCGGTCAGCCAGATATCGTAGATCGGGTGCTCGACGCCGTGCAGGCCGGGGCTCGCCGCGAACATCCAGCCGGAGAAAATCCGCTTCACTTCGCCCTGCAAGGTGATCTCGTCGACCTCGACGAAGGCGTCGGTGTTGGCGGCTTCTGTCGCCGGCCGCGTATAGCAGGCGTCGGTCTTCACCCGCAGCGCGCCGAACTGCACCGTCTCGCCGATATCGGCATCGAAACTGGTGATACGGCCGGTGATCTTGTCGAGACCCGCGAAGGTCGCCTTCTTGTTGATGATCTTCTGCGCCGGCGGCTCGGTCACCACCTCGTCGCCCGGCTGCAAGGTCGCCGGTGCGGGCGGAGCTGCGGCAGTTCCGGTGCGCGGCGGCGCTTTTTGTCCAGCAGGCGGATTCGGCGCGGCAGCCGGCGGTGCCACGGCAACGCCCGATTGTCCCTGCGGCGCGGCGGCCGAACCCGGCGGCGGCTGCAACGGTTGCGACTGCACCCGGCCCGGCGGAGGAACACCCTGCCCCGGCGGCGGCGGACGCGTCGGCGTGGGGAGCAGCCGGCCGCGCGGCAGGTCCGGCACCTCCTCGTCGTCATCCGAGGGATAGCCGCCTTGCGGCACGCTGCCCGGCGGGCGCGGCGCGGGATCCGAGAAAATGTTGCCAAGCTGCGCGAACGCCGGCGGCGTCGGCGCGACCCACAGGGCGGCAGCAAGAGCTGCCAGGCTGACTATGCTCGTGGTGCGAAACATCTCTTGCGGCTTCAGTGGGCGAATCGGGCTCGCGACATTCTATCGGGTATTCCGCCGCTCGCAGGGCCTCCGGTTAACACGCTGAATGAGGCGGGGAAAGGGCGGATGGTCCCTCAGTCCTTCATGCAGAGCCGTCCTGTTCCGCCACGGCTGGCATCGCTTCGGCAAAGCTGAGATAGTTCGGCAACGGCCTTCGTCGCCAGACGAGAACAGGCCACCCTCGCGGCTGGAATATCGGCATCGCGCGACACCAAGGAAGGACACGCCGCACATGGCAGACGAGTTGCGCCTCGACGGAAAGGTGGCCCTGATCACCGGTGCCGCCGGTGAAATCGGAACCGCGACCATGCAATTGTTCGCCGCCAGAGGCGCACGCATCGTCGCGGTCGATCGCAACGAGGCCCAGTTGCAGCGTGCGGTGACGGCGCTCCCCGCCGAGGCGCGCGCCCTCGCCGTCACTGCCGACGTCACCCGCGAGGACGATGTCGCGGCCTATGTCCGCCGCGCTGTCGAGACGGCCGGTGCCATCGACGTATTCTTCAACAACGCCGGCATCGAAGGCGCGGTCGCGCCGATCCAGGACTACACCCTCGAAAACTTCCGCCGCGTGCTCGACGTCAACGTCGTGGGCGTGTTCCTCGGCATCAAGCACGTCCTGCCGGTCATGCTGAAGGCCAACGCCGGCAGCATCGTCAACACCGCCTCGATCGCCGGCCTGATCGGATCGCCGCACATCGCGGTTTACAGCGCCAGCAAGCACGCCGTGATCGGCCTGACTAAGAGCGTGGCGATGGAATGTTCGACGACGCGCGTGCGCGTCAACTGCGTCTGCCCCGGCCTGATCCAGAGCCGGATGCTGTCGGCAATCTTCGAAGGACGCAACCCGAACGCCCGCGCCGATTCCGAAAAGGTCCTCGCCCGAATTCCGGCGCATCGGCTCGGCCTCCCCGCCGAAGTGGCGCAGACTGTCGCCTTCCTGGCGTCCGACGCCGCGAGCTATGTCAGCGGCTCGGCATATACCGTTGATGGTGGTCGAACAGCAGGTTAGCTCTGTCTTCTCATGTTTCACTTCGTCTGATTTACATTCTCGAACGAGGACTTTCGAATGCCCGTAACGCTCGATCCGGATGCCGCCGCCGTCTTGAAGGCTTTTCGCGACGCAGGCCGCCCGCCTTACGAAACGCTGACGCCGCCGGAAGCGCGCGAGCTTTATCTGAAAGGCTGCGAAGCGGCGCGCCCCGAGACGCCCGAACTGGCATCGGTCAAGCCGCTCGACGCCACCGGCCCCAACGGCGCCATTCCGATGCGGGTGTATCGGCCCAAGACCTTGCGCGAGAGCAACGGCCGCGCGCCCTGCCTCGTCTTCTACCATGGCGGCGGCTGGGTGATCGGCGATCTCGATTCCCATGATGCCGTCTGCCGCACCCTCGCCCACGAAGGACAGCTATTGGTGATCGCGGTGGATTACCGGCTCAGTCCCGAGCACAAATTCCCGACCGCCGTGAACGATGCCATCGCGGCCGCGCAGTGGATCGCGGCAAATGCCGACGGCCTCGGCATCGACCCGGCGCGGCTGATGGCCGGCGGCGACAGCGCCGGCGGCAATCTCTCGGCCGTGGTGGCGCTGAACGCGCGCGAGCACGGACCGAAAATTGCGGGTCAGGTGCTGATCTATCCGGCGACCGATTTCCGCATGTCGCATCCCTCGCACAGCGAGCCGGAGACAAGTTGCCTGCTCACCCATTCGGTGATCCGCTGGTTCCGCGATCAATACTTCAACACCCTCGCCGACGGCGACGACTGGCGCGCCTCACCGGCGCGGGTTGAAACCCTCAAGGGCCTGCCGCCGGCCTATGTACTCACGGCCGGCGCCGATCCACTGCGCGATGAAGGCGACGAATACGCCGCCCGCCTGAAAGATGCCGGCGTTGCGGTGAAGCACATCACCTACCCCGGCCAGTTTCACGGCTTCATCACCATGGGCAAGCTGTTGCCGAAAGCTGGCGTCGCCCTCACCGATATCGCCGCGTGGCTGCGGGCGCTTAACTAGATCAAGCCGCGCGGGCGGCGCGCCGCAACGCTTGCGGCGGCTGCCCGAATGCGCGGATGAAGGCGCGGCGCATGCGTTCGGGATCGCCGAAGCCGGTCGATTGCGCCACGCGCTCGATGCCTTCGCTGCCGGATTGCACCGCCTGCCGCGCCACCTCAATGCGCAGCCGCTCGATGGCCTTCGACGGCGTCATGCCCGTCTCCGCGACGAACGCCCGGGCGAAATGCCGCGAACTCATGCCGGCCTGTTCCGCCAGACATTCGACCGTCAGCGGCTGATCGAGATGCGCGCGCGCCCAGCCGAGCAGTTCGGCGAAACGCCCGGTCGGCGCCTTCAATTCCAGCAGCGACGAGAACTGCGACTGCCCGCCGGCGCGGCGATGATAGACCACGAGTTGCCGCGCCGTCGCCCGCGCGACCTCGTCGCCGAAGTCATCCGCCATCAGTGCGAGCGCGAGATCGATACCGGCGGAAATTCCCGCTGAACTCCAGATATTGCCGTCCTGAACGAAAATCCGATCCGGCTCGAGTTTGACGTTTGGATAGCGCGCCCGGAAATGACTGGTGCGGCGCCAATGCGTCGTCGCCCGGCGGCCTTCTAGCAAGCCCGCCTCCGCCAACAGATACGCGCCCGAACAAACACTGGCGACCCGACAGCCGCGCCGCGCGGCCGCGCGAATGAATGACAATGTCGGCTTGCGTTTGATTTCCGCGTCGACGCCGATGCCGCCAGCGATGAGGAGCGTGCGCGCACCGGCGGCAGCCTTGAAGGAGCGTGCCAGCAGCGACACGCCCGACGAACTTCGCACCTCGCCGGGCGTCGCACTGACGATCTTGATCGGAGTCGGTGCCCGCGCGATCCGCACCGCATGTTCGAACACCGAGATCGGCCCCGCCGCGTCGAGCAGCTGGAAATCCGGAAAGACCAGGATGGCGATCATTTTGCCCTCGTGCAAATACTGACCAATGTCAGTAAACGAGGGAAATATGCCATTTCGGACGCTGCCTGACCATGACAGATTTAGCCTCACGATCCGTCGCAGCGCATATGAGGAGACCAACCATGCCGCAACCCATCAATATCGGCTTCCTGCTGTTTCCGAAGGTCACGCAACTCGACTTCACCGGCCCGCTTCAGGTGCTGTCCCGCCTGCCCGGCGCGCAGATCTATCTGGTCTGGAAGCGGATCGAGCCGGTGCCGAGCGATACGGTGCTCACGCTTCAGCCGACCGTCACATTCGCGGACTGTCCGCAGCTCGATGTCATCTGCGTACCCGGCGGCTTCGGCACCGACGCTCTCGTGGACGATGAGGAGACGCTCGACTTCTTGCGCCGGCAGGCCGCGGGCGCGAAGTACATAACCTCTGTTTGCACCGGCGCGCTGGTGCTCGGCGCAGCCGGCCTGCTGCAAGGCTATCGCGCCACCACCTACTGGGCGGCGGTCGAGAACCTGACGGCGTTCGGCGCGACACCGGTGCGAACGCGGGTCTGCGTCGACCGTAACCGCATTACCGGCGGCGGTGTCACCGCCGGCATCGATTTTGGTTTGACGGTCGCCTCGGTGCTGTCGGACCAGACAACGGCGGAATCGATCCAACTCGTGCTGGAATACAATCCGCAGCCGCCGTTCAACGCCGGATCACCCGACACCGCGCCGGCAGAGGTGCTGGCGATGCTGAAGGAGAAGATGGCGCCGTCGATCGCCCGCCGCCGCGAATCGTCGCAGCGCGCAGCGGCGCGGCTCGGACTGTCGAAGCAGTCCTCCGCGGCGGAATAAAACAGACGGAATGAACAGCGCCGGGCTTACTGCCCCGGCGGCGTCCAGGCCTGATAGTCGCCGGTCGCCTTGGGACGGCGACCGCTGGCCAGCGTCGATCCCGACGGCCGGTGCGCCAGCGGTGTGCCGGTCAGGTTCGGCTGATGCGGCTTCTGCCATTCGCGCGGCTGGTAGTTTTCCTTGGTCGGCGGCACATCGACGGTGTGATGCAGCCAGCCGTGCCAGTCCGGGCCGACGCGCGAAGCTTCGGCATAGCCGTTATAGACCACCCAGCGCCGCTCGAATCCGAGCGTCGGATCGATCTTGCCGTCACGGGTGCGATAGTAGCGGTTGCCTTCCGAATCCTCACCGACCAACTCGCCGAATCGCCAGGTCCACAACTGGGTCCCGAAGGTCTGGCTGTTCCACCACGTAAAGAACTTGAGCAAAAACTGCTTCATCGCCGCATCCGTCTTGCATTGCATCGCTCGATGCAGAGCGGTTGATGCCACCTCGCCGCTGGAATGTCCAGTTCGCCGCCGGTCCGTTCATCTTTCAGGGAGTGGTCGGGATATCGCGAATTCAGCGCAATTTGTTCATCGGCGGTACATCGGTTCCCCTGCAGCTTAGTCCCACGTGAAATTGGAACCAAACCGGGCGCGTCCGGTTGAATGATCGAATGCAGATGGAGAGCGTTATGAAATTGAAGATCATTGGCGCAGTAGCAGCGCTTGCAATCGCGATGCCGCTTGCGACAACCACGCCCAGCATGGCGCAGGGCGGCTACACGGGTGGTTGGAACGGCACCGGCGGCGGTGGAGTCCTTGGCGGCGGCGGCCGTGGCGGCGGTGGTGCCGCTATCGGCGGCGGAGGCAGAGGCGGCGGCGGTGGTCATATAGGCGGCGGAGGCCGGCCGGGCGGCGGCTCCGGATGGCATGGCGGCGGACGCCCGGGTGGCGGCGGTTGGCACGGCGGCGGTCGGCCGAGCGGCTGGCATGGCGGCCATCACCATCGCCGAGGCGGTTTCTGGCCGGGCTTTGGCACCGGCGTAATCATCGGCGGCGCTCTCAGCGGACCGTATGGTTATTACGGCTATGGTCCGGGATACTACGACGACGATGATTACGTCGACGCGCCGGCCGTGACGGTCGACTCCGGCTCCGTTGCCTACTGCAAGCAACGCTTCAAGTCATACGACGTTCGGACCGGGACCTACCTCGGTTACGACGGACAGCGTCATCCCTGCCCGTAGCGCTGGCAGCCAGCGTTAATCGCGGCAGGTTTTGATCGAAGGGCGGTCTCGCAAGGGATCGCCCTTTCGCATGTCGATTGATCGGCAGTTTGAGCGTTCAGGAGCGCAGCGCCATCCCGACGCCGCCGAGGGTGATGACCAGCGCGCTGATCTCTCGCAAGCCC
>JAFKKM010000121.1 GCA_017305555.1 Hyphomicrobiales bacterium
TCCTGTGCATCTCGCAGCAGCGCGCGCGCGGCCACGCGCGGCGCCGGCCGCTTGCCGGCCAGTCTTTCCAGTGCGCCTCCTGCTCGCGCACCGGAGACGCGCACAATGGCGATCGCCGTCGGCGGTCGGCCGGACGACAAAGCGAAGATGGTTTGTTCTCGCGGATGCATGGCCTATCTATTCAACAAGCACGACGTTCGATGCAACCATGCATCGTCGTCCCATTGCAACCGGAAGGCCGCAGCATGACCGAGGCATCGTCGCACACCAACCGGCTTTCGCGCGAGACAAGTCCGTATCTGCTGCAACACCAGCATAACCCGGTGGACTGGTGGCCGTGGGGTCCGGACGCGCTGGCGGAAGCGAAGCGTGCCAACAAGCCGATCCTGCTGTCGGTCGGCTATGCCGCGTGCCACTGGTGCCACGTCATGGCGCACGAGAGTTTTGAGGATGAGGCGACCGCGAAGGTGATGAACGAGCTGTTCGTCAACATCAAGGTCGACCGCGAGGAGCGGCCGGACATCGATCAGATCTACATGAATGCGCTGCATCTGTTGGGCGAGCAGGGCGGCTGGCCGCTGACGATGTTTCTCACTTCCGACGGCGAGCCGTTCTGGGGCGGCACCTACTTTCCGAAGCAAGCGCAATATGGCCGGCCGGGCTTCACCGATCTCTTGCGTACCGTGTCGCGGCTCTATCGCGACGAGCCGGACAAGATCATCCACAACCGCGATGCGCTGCTCGCCAAACTCGCGGAACGCTCGCGTGGCAATACGGCGGCACAGCTTGGCATTGGCGAACTGAATAACGCCGCAACGTCGATTGCCCGCGCCACCGATCTGGTGAATGGCGGCCTGCGTGGTGCGCCGAAGTTTCCGCAATGCGCGATGCTGGAATTCCTGTGGCGGGGCGGCGCGCGCAGCGGCGACGAACGCTTCTTCATCACCACCAATCTGACGCTGACGCACATCAGCCAGGGCGGCATCTACGATCATCTCGGCGGTGGCTACGCACGCTATTCCGTCGATGAGAGATGGCTGGTGCCGCACTTCGAGAAGATGCTCTACGACAACGCGCAATTGCTCGACTTATTAGCGCTCGAACATGCGCGCGCACCGAACAAACTCTACGAACAACGCGCACAAGAAACCGTCGGCTGGCTGATGCGCGAGATGACGACGGCGGAAGGCGCATTCGCATCGTCGCTCGACGCCGATTCCGAAGGCGAGGAGGGCAAGTTCTACGTCTGGTCGCTGGCGGAAATCCAGGACGTACTCGGCTCGAAGGATGCCGCCGATTTCGCCGCGCGTTACGACATCACCAACGAGGGTAATTTCGAAGGCCACAACATCCCCAATCGCCTCAGGACCATCGATCTCGGCGATGACGATGACACCCACATGCGAACGCTGCGGGAAAAATTGTTGGCACATCGCGCATCACGCGTTCGTCCGGGCCTCGACGACAAGGTGCTAGCGGACTGGAACGGCCTGATGATCTCGGCGCTGGCACACGCGGCGATTGCCTTCGCGCAGCCGGCGTGGCGCGATCTCGCGCGCCGCGCCTTCGCTTTCATGGCAACGTCAATGACGCGGAATGGCCGGCTCGGGCATTCCTGGCGCGCCGGACAACTTCTCATTCCCGGCCTTGCCTCCGACTACGCCGCGATGATTCGCGCAGCGCTGGCGCTGCATGAAACAACGGGGGAGGCGTCGTTCCTGCGACAGGCTATTGCGTGGCAGGACTTGTTGGATCGTCACTATGCGGATGCCGAACACGGCGGTTATTATCTTACTGCCGATGATGCGGAAGGTCTGATCGTGCGACCGCATTCCAGCGTCGACGATGCGATTCCCAACCACAACGGCCTGATCGCGCAAAATCTCGTTCGGCTTGCGGTGCTCGACGGCGACGATCGCTGGCGCGTGAAAACCGATGCGTTGTTCGCCGCGCTGCTGCCGCGCGCGGTCGAAAACATATTCGGCCATCTATCGTTGCTGAATGCGCTCGATCTTCATCTGACCGGCGCTGAAGTTGTGGTGGTGGGCGAGGGCGCCGACGCACTTGTTACCTCGGCGCGCCGACTACCACACGCGACAACCATCGTCCTTCACGCACCACGCGCCGATCTGCTGCCGCAAGATCATCCCGCGCGCGCCAAGGCGAACAGCATCAAGGGCGCGGCAGCTTTCGTCTGCCGCCAGCAAAGCTGCTCGCTGCCGGTGACGACGACGCACGAGCTGATGCATCTTGTGATGCAGCGGGCATAGTCAAAAAACCGGCGCTATCCGAGCGCCGGCGGGGACCCGGAATCACCTCCTCCGTACCTGAAGCTGACATCTCCATCGTCATGGCCGGGCTTGTCCCGGCCATCCACGTCTTCAATTCAGATCACATAATTGCATCAGTCATTATGGTCCCTGCTCACGCGGAGACGAAAACGATGCAAGTCGCAGAAAAACTCTCGCGATTTCTGCCGGCACTTCGCAACAAATGCACTGGGCAAGAACGTGGACGGCCGGGACGAGCCCGGCCATGACGAGGATGGGCCAGTACCAATTGCATCGGCAACGCAGGGCGAACGACAAAAAAGGCCCGCGATCACTCGCGGGCCTTTGCATTTTAACGCTTGTAACTCACAGGCGTCACGTATTCATCGAATCGAAGAACTCGCTGTTGTTCTTGGTGTTGCGCAGCTTGTCGAGCAGGAACTCGATCGCGTCCATGGTGCCCATCGGATTGAGGATGCGCCGCAGCACATACATCTTCTTGAGCAGTTGCGGATCGGTGATGAGTTCTTCCTTGCGGGTGCCGGAGCGCGCGATATCGATAGCCGGGAAGGTGCGCTTGTCGGCCACCTTGCGGTCGAGGATCAGCTCCGAGTTGCCGGTGCCCTTGAACTCTTCGAAAATCACTTCGTCCATGCGGCTGCCGGTATCAACCAGCGCGGTGGCGATGATCGTCAGCGAGCCGCCTTCCTCGATGTTGCGCGCCGCGCCGAAAAATCGCTTCGGCCGCTGCAACGCGTTGGCATCGACACCGCCGGTCAGCACCTTGCCGGATGACGGCACCACGGTGTTGTAGGCGCGGCCGAGACGGGTAATCGAATCGAGCAGAATAACGACATCGCGGCCGTGTTCGACCAGCCGCTTGGCCTTCTCGATCACCATTTCCGCGACCTGGACGTGACGCACCGCCGGCTCGTCGAAGGTCGAGGACACCACCTCGCCCTTCACCGAGCGCTGCATGTCGGTGACTTCTTCCGGCCGCTCATCGATCAGCAGCACGATCAGGTAGCATTCCGGATGGTTGGCGGTGATCGAATGCGCGATGTTCTGCATCAGCACCGTCTTACCGGTGCGCGGCGGTGCGACGATCAAGGCGCGCTGGCCCTTGCCGATCGGGGCGACGATATCGATGACGCGGGGCGACAGGTCCTTGCGGGTCGGGTCGTTGAGTTCGAGCTTGAAGCGCTCGTCCGGAAACAACGGCGTCAGGTTGTCGAAGTTGACCTTGTGCTTGGACTTCTCGGGATCCTCGAAGTTCAGCGTGTTGACCTTGAGCAGCGCGAAGTAGCGCTCGCCTTCCTTCGGGCTGCGGATATGGCCCTCGATGGTGTCGCCGGTGCGCAAGCCGAAGCGGCGGATCTGCGACGGCGAAACATAAATATCGTCCGGGCCGGGGAGATAATTCGCGTCCGGCGAACGCAGAAAGCCGAAGCCGTCCGACAACACTTCGACGACGCCTTCGCCAATGATGTCGGTTTCCTGGATCGCCAATTGCTTGAGAATGGCGAACATCAGCTCCTGCTTGCGCATGGTGCTGGCGTTCTCGACGCCAAGCTCTTCAGCCAGCGTTACCAGTTCGCCGGGAGTCTGAGCCTTGAGGTCCTGAAGTTTCATTTCCCGCATGGGGGTGGTCCTGTAGAAATAGGGAGGAGATCGAAGGTGGCTTTCGAAAATGCGGAATGCCTGACAGCGTTTCCGCAGATCTGAAGCAAGGAAGGTGCCGGAAGGGCTTCAAACCCGATGTGGCGGCCGATGCCAAATAGCTCTCGGGCGACAACCACATCCGCCTGCGTGGGGTGGGATGGAACGAATATAGAAAATCAGCAGCATCCGCGCAAGACGCTCCGAGCAGCAGTCCGCGCCGAAACCTGCATCAGAACGGCTTGACGATCACCATGATGACGATTCCGATCATCAAAACCGTCGGTACCTCGTTGATTATCCTGTAAAATTTCTGGCTCCGGGTGTTCCGGTCCTGACCGAACTCACGCACCCAGCGGCTAAACAGCCCATGGACGCCGGACATCACCAGCACCAGGAACAACTTGACGTGAAACCAGCCGCTCAGGAACCAGTGTCCGCTCCAAGCCATGTACAGCCCGAGCACCCAGGTGACACCCATCGCCGGGTTGATGATGCCTTTCAGCAACCGCCGCTCCATCACCTTGAAGGTCTCGGATTGCTTCGATCCGATCTCCGCTTCGCAGTGGTAGACAAACAGACGCGGCAGATAGAGCATACCGGCCATCCATGAGATCACTGCGATGACGTGAACCGCTTTCGCCCAGGCATAGAGATTGGCCGGATCGAAATAGAAGATCAGCGCAACGATCGCAGCGAATACAACAAGCGCAATTACGGCCCGTCGCGCCGCCTTGGCGCCGCTCGTCCGGCTGTCTTCCCGTGCGTCAGGCTCTGTCACGCTTTCACCTCCCTCAGCCGCCCTATGAGCGCCTCGACATGCGCGATCGGCGTTTCAGGCGTGATCCCATGACCGAGATTGAAGATCAGCGGGCCTGCGCCCAGCCCGCCCAGGATATTATCGATAGAATCGAAAAGCGCATCGCCGCCAGCAACGAGCCGCAATGGGTCGAGATTGCCCTGCACCGGTCCCTCGCGCTGTAACCCAACCGCGGTGGAGATCGGCACCGTCCAGTCGAGCCCGACCGC
>JAFKKM010000037.1 GCA_017305555.1 Hyphomicrobiales bacterium
TCGGATGGGCGATTTCTACGAATTGTTCTTCGAGGACGACGAGGTTGCCTCGCGCGCGCTCGGCATCACACTGACCAAGCGCGGCAAACATCAGGGCGAAGATATCCCGATGTGCGGCGTGCCGGTGGAGCGGGCCGACGACTACCTGCATCGCCTGATCGAAAAGGGTCACCGGGTCGCGTTGTGCGAGCAGACCGAGGATCCCGCCACCGCCCGCAAGCGCGGCAACAAGAGCGTGGTCAAGCGCGACGTGGTGCGGCTGGTGACGCCCGGCACGCTGACCGAGGACAACCTGCTCGACGCCCGCGCCAACAACTACCTGCTGGCGCTGGCACGCACCCGCGCCTCGTCCTCGGGCGAGGACCGCATCGGGCTGGCATGGATCGACATTTCGACGTCGGAATTCATCGTCACCGAAGTGAGCGCCGGCGAACTCGGCGCGACCCTGGCGCGGATCAATCCGAACGAGGTGATCGTCACCGATGCGCTTTACAGCGACGCCGTGCTCGGCCCGCTGCTGCGCGAACTGCCCGCCGTCACGCCGCTGACCCGCGACGTGTTCGACTCAGCCACCGCCGAACGGCGGCTGTGCGACTACTTCGCGGTGGCGACGATGGACGGCCTCAGCGCAATGTCGCGGCTGGAGGCGACCGCCGCGGCCGCCGCCGTCACCTATGTCGACCGCACCCAGGTCGGCAAGCGGGTGCCGCTATCGCCGCCGGCGCGCGAGATCACCGGCGCCACCATGGCGATCGATCCCGCCACCCGCGCCAACCTCGAACTGACGCGCACGCTCGGCGGTGAGCGGCGCGGCTCGCTGCTCGATGCCATCGATCTCACCGTCACTGCCGCAGGGTCACGGCTGTTGGCGCAGCGCCTCGCCGCGCCTTTGACAGATACTACCGCCATCGCGCACCGCCTCGATGCTGTCAGCGTCTTCGTCGACGACACCGCGGCGCGCGACGATCTGCGCGCCATCCTGCGCGCCGCGCCGGACATGTCGCGCGCACTGGCGCGGCTGTCGGTCGGGCGCGGCGGCCCGCGCGACCTCGCCGGGTTGCGCGACGGCATTTTCGCCGCCGATCAGGCCTTGCAACGGCTGCAACAGTTCAACGAACTGCCGCGCGACCTGCAAACCGTCGCAGTCGCGCTGCAACGCCCCTCGCGCGGGCTCGCACAGGAATTCGCCCGTGCGCTCGACGAGCAATTGCCGCTGCTGAAGCGCGATGGCGGCTTTGTTCGCGCAGGCTACGCTGCCGCATTGGACGAAACCCGCAAGCTGCGCGACGATTCCCGCCGCGTGGTGGCGGAGATGCAGGCGCGCTACGCCGATGACACCGGCGTCAAGGCACTCAAAATCCGGCACAACAACGTGCTCGGCTATTTCGTCGAAGTGACCGCGCAGCACGGCGACAAGCTGATGACGGCGCCGCTCAACGCCACCTTCATCCACCGCCAGACCCTGGCGGGACAAGTGCGCTTCACGACGTCCGAACTTGGCGAAATCGAAGCTAAGATCGCCAATGCCGGTGACCGCGCGCTCGGCCTTGAACTCGAAATCTTCGAGCAGCTTTGCGCCATGGCGATCAAAGCCGGCGACGACCTGCGCGCTGCGGCCCACGCTTTCGCCGTGCTCGATGTCGCGACCGCTCTGGCCAAACTTGCCGTCGATGAAAATTATGTGCGGCCCGAAGTAGACGCTTCGCTCGGCTTCGCCATCGAGGGCGGCCGCCATCCCGTGGTCGAACAGGCGTTGAAGCGCGACGGCCAGCCCTTTATTGCCAACGCCTGCGACCTGTCGCCGGGACCGGCGCAAGCCTCCGGGCAGATCTGGCTGATTACCGGCCCCAACATGGCCGGTAAATCCACCTTCCTGCGGCAGAACGCGCTGATCGCGCTGCTGGCGCAGACCGGCAGCTACGTGCCTGCGTCGCGTGCGCGCATCGGCGTCGTCGACCGGCTGTTCTCGCGCGTCGGTGCCGCCGACGATCTGGCGCGCGGCCGCTCGACCTTCATGGTCGAGATGGTGGAAACCGCCGCCATCCTCAATCAAGCCGGCGAGCGCGCGCTTGTCATCCTCGACGAGATCGGCCGCGGCACGGCGACCTTCGACGGCCTCTCGATTGCTTGGGCCGCCATCGAACACCTGCACGAATTCAATAAGTGCCGGACGCTGTTCGCGACGCATTATCATGAACTCACCGCGCTCTCGGCACGGCTGCCGCGCCTGTTCAACGCCACCGAGCGCGTCAAGGAATGGCACGGCGACGTGGTGTTCCTGCACGAGGTGCTGCCCGGCTCGGCGGATCGCTCCTACGGCATTCAGGTGGCGAAACTCGCCGGTCTACCGCCGGGCGTCATCACCCGGGCCAAGGCCGTGCTGGCGAAACTCGAAGCCAATGATCGCGGACAAACCACGCGCGCGCTCACCGACGACCTGCCGCTGTTCGCCGTGCCCTCGCGCGCGGCGGCCGAACCGCAACCGCCAAGCGAGGCCGAGCAGTTGATCGCCGCACTCACCGCGTTGCATCCCGACGAGATGTCGCCACGCGAAGCACTCGATGCGCTCTATGCCTTGAAGGCGAAGTTGCCGAAGGACTGACTAGCGAACTGCGCCCCATCGGCTGAACGCCCAGAGGCCGAGATTCCAGCAGACGCAGACGGCGAGGCCAAGGATCAGGCCCACAGCCGATCCGACATGCAACGCACCGAGATGAAGCGCGGCAAGCCCGAGGCCGAATCCGACCAAACCCCATAGCGCATTGGCGACCACAGCAGCGGTGGCACGGCCGCCGATGCGTGGATGCAGGATCAGCATCAGGCTCGAGAATACAATCGGAAAGATCGCCAGCGCACCGGTCACCACCGGGCCGACACGTCCCGACAAACCGATGACGGTCGCGACCAGAATCGCCACCAGCAGCGCGCGCAATGGAATGTCGTACCAGCGGCGACGGATCGGCGGCATCACCGCTTTGCGGTAGCGCTGTGCCAGCGGCAGGCAGACCGCGCAGACCAGTGCGTTCACCGCGAGCCCGCCTGCCAGCGACCAGGCAATCCGGTTCACGACGATCACCAGCGCCAGCCACAGCAACATGGCAACGGCGAAACTGACAATCATCCGCTGCCGCTGCGCCAACGCGGCATAAGTCAGGCCGAACACGATGGTCACGGCGTTGACCGGAAGCGCCGCGAGCGCGCTTTCGGCGATGAATGCGCTGTCGTGATCGAGAGCAAGGAAAATATACGCCGGCCCGGTCGAAACGGGCAGCGTCGCCACCAGCGCGCCGATGACCGGTCCCGCACGTTCGGTGACGATCGAGGCCGTCACCACGAAGGCGGCGGTCACCGCCATGCGCAGCAACAGCGTCAGGATAAACGCGAGATCGGGGGAGATCGACATGGACGCGTCATGCCCGGCTTTGCGCCGGGCATCTACGTCCTAAATTGCATTGATGGAATGCGCGAAGCCGGCGGACGGCCGCGCCGATCAGACGCGATGCATCTCAACCGACATCTTCGGTCCGTTTTTGATGGTCTGATAGACCACGCAATAGCGCTCTGTCAGCTTCAGCATCAGGTCGAGCTTGTCCTGCGGTGCGTCGGTATCGACATCGAAGCGCAGCCGGATTTCGGCAAAACCGACCGGGGCTTCCTTGTCGACGCCGAGGGTGCCGCGAAAATCGAGATCGCCCTCGGCAGAGACGCGCCCTTCCTTCAACGGCACCTCAAGCGCGGTCGCGACCGACTTCAAGGTGACGCCGGCGCAGGCCACCAGCGCTTCCAGCAGCATGTCGCCCGAGCACAGTTCAAGTCCCGAGCCGCCGGTTGCGGGATGCAAACCCGCCATCGCGATTGCGCGCCCGGTTTCGAGCTTGCAGGCGATGCCCTCGCTGTCGGTGGAGCCCTTCGCCTTCAGCGTGATCAATCCGGATGTCGGATCGTTCCTGTAGCGCTCCTTGATCGGCGCCTGCATCGCGCGAAGTTGGGTCGCGTCCATGACTGGTCCTTCTCCTGAATATGTCGATCGGTTGCCGTAATCCTATAACGAATTCGCACCCACTGGATACCGCATCACCACCACATCGCCTCACCCGTGAGAGCCTGATCCTGACGATCCGGCACGGCACGGTCCAGCGACTGATCGAGCGAAGTCAAAACCCGCCGCTTGAGGTCCTCGAACAGCGCCGAGGCCCGGTCGCGCGGACGCGACAGAAACACCGGGATCTCCTCGAACAGACGCCCCGGCCGCGGCCGCATCACCACGATGCGGTCGGCCAACACCACCGCCTCGTCGACATCGTGGGTCACCAAGATCAGCGTTGGACGCGAATCCGCCCAGAGATCGAGCAGATGATCCTGCAAGTCGCGGCGGGTGAAGGCATCGAGCGCGGAGAACGGCTCATCCAGCAGCAACACTTCCGGGCGCGGCACCAGCGCGCGGGCGATCGCGACGCGCTGCGCCTGACCGCCGGACAGTTCGCGCGGCCACACACCGGCCTTGTCGGCAAGGCCGACGCGACTCAACGCCTGCGTCACGCGTGCGGTGCGTTCCTGTTTCGACAGGCCATCGAGACCGAACGCGACGTTGTCGGCGACGCTCAGCCATGGCAGCAAACGCGGCTCCTGAAAGATGATGCCGATCTTCGGATGCGGCGCGGTGATGACGTCGCCATCGAGCGTAATCGTGCCGCGGCTGGCGCGGTCGAGTCCGGCGATAGCGCGCAACAAGGTCGATTTGCCGCAACCCGAACCGCCGATCACCGCGACGATTTCGCCGGGTTTGATCGACGCCGAGAAGCGTTCGAGCGCGTTGACACCGTTGGGATAGGTCTTGCCGACCTGATCGAGCCGCAGCATCACGCCTCTCCCGCCTGCTGGCCGTAGGCGTCCTGCCAGCGCAACAGCGGCGCGGCCGCGATCTCGATCAGCCAATCGGTGGTCTTGCCGATCACCGCGAAGGCAACGATGGCGGCGACGATCTGCGCCGGCTTGCCGAGTTGCTGGCCGTCCATCAACAGATAGCCGAGGCCTTCGGACGCGCCGAGCAGTTCGGCCGCCACCACAAACATCCAACCAAGGCCCAAGCCGGAGCGCAGCGACACGATGTAACTCGGCAGCACGGCGGGCAGCAGAATGCGGCGCACCAGCGCCGGGCCGGAGAGACGGAACGCACGACCAACCTCGACAATCTTGCGGTCGACACTCAGAATCGCGCCCATCACGCCGAGATAAACCGGAAAGAACACGCCGACTGCAATCAGCGCCACCTTCGACGCCTCGAAAATGCCGAACCACAGAATGAACAGCGGCACCCAGGCAATCGACGGAATCGCGCGCAGCGCCTGCAAGGTCGGATCGAGCACGCGGCGCGACAGCGATGAGTAACCGGCGATGGCGCCCACCAGCGTGCCACTCACCACGCCGACCGCGAAGCCGGCGGCGACGCGCAGCACCGTCGCCTGGGTGTGGGTCCAGAGTTCGCCGGTGCGCGCCAGCTCCCACAACGTCGCGAAGATTACCGACGGCGGCGGCACCAGACGCCCGTCCGACCACCCGAGATGGACCGCGAGTTCCCACGCAGCACCAAGCCCAACCGGCAGCACGAGGCCAAGCAGAAGGGATCGCAGATGACGCGCGCGCTTGCGCGGCTGCGCCGGCAAATCGATCGAGGGAGCTTGAGCCAGGGTCATTTCAACGGCAGTCATGACATGCTCGATGGTGAGACGGAGCCGGACGCGCCCGGCAAGCCCGCGCGCGTCCGTTGATCTTTAATCAGGATTCCGCGCAGTCGCACGGGATCAGTTCGTCAGCGGCACGCTGTCGTCGATCAGCGCATCCAGCGTCGCCTTGACGTCGACAGTGGCGGCGATGACGCCCGCCTGTTGCAACGCGAGACCCGCCGCGAGGATCGAAGCCCGCTGCGGCGCGCCGATCTTCGAATGCGTCAGGTCGGTGCGCTCCTTGAGTTGCTTGTCCACCACCACGTCCGGCAGCTTGGTGACGGAGATGAAGGTCTTCTTCATCTCGTCGTAGTTGGCGAGCGAGAACTTGCGCGCCTCCTCGTAAACCTTGAGCACGCGCTGCACCAGATCGGGATGATCCTTCAGGAACTGCTCGCGCACGTTGAGGATGCCCCAGGTGTTGGCGTCCTTGTTGCGATAGAACAGCCGCGCGCCGTCCTCGACTTCCGCCGCCGCCATCATCGGATCGAGCCCGGCCCAGGCCTGCACGTCACCGCGCTTGAGCGCGGTGGCGCCGTCCGGGTGTTGCAGCAGCACTGGTTTGATGTCCTTCTCCGACAGCCCGACGCTTTGCAGCGCGCGCACCAGGAAGATGTGCGGATCGGTGCCGCGCGTTACCGCGACACGCTGCCCTTTGAGGTCTTCGATCTTGGTGATCTTGGAATCCTTCGCGGTAACTAGCGCTGTCCATTCCGGCTGCGAGTAGACGTAGATCGACTTGATCGGGTTGCCGTTGATCTTGGCGACCAGTGCCGCGGAGCCCGCGGTCGAGCCGAAATCGATCGAACCGGCGTTGAGGAATTCGAGCGCCTTGTTGGAACCGGCCGACTGCACCCAGCGAATCTTGATGCCGTCTTTCTCGAACTCCTTCTCGAGCAGGCCCTTGTCCTTCATCACCATCGAGACGGGATTGTAGGTCGCCCAGTCGACGCGGATCTCCTTCACCGGATCGGCGGCCAGCGCGGCGCCGGGAACGAGCAGCGAAACCGCCAGTGCCGCGGTGAAGCCGCGTCGCGAAATCTTGAACATGATCCTCTTTCTCCATTGCCGGGCGGCAAATCAGATGGTGTCCTGGATAACTGCCTGCCCGTGCCCCTTGCCCACATAAAGTCCATGTATTCCAGCCACTTGTACGGTAAGATGATCGAGAAAATCCGCCCAAAGACCGGCCCGGCCCGAGAATGAACCGCCTGCGAAACTCCCGAAAATGAGGATGTTCTGTCCGCAAGCGCTGGTCTAATGAATCGATGACACCGCCCGCACCGTTCGATATCCGGATATGATGGATCACGCCGAAGCCCCGACGCCCGTTCCCGAGACCGTCTTCGATACCGCGCGGATCACGGCGGAGGTCGGTGCGCTGGCCGACCACCACGCCGGCAACAACGATGCCTTCCGCGCAGCGCTGTCGCATCTGCTCAAGGCCGAACTGGTCAAGGCGCGTCAGGCTGCGCAGGCCGCGCTGTTGAAGGATCGTCACGGCCGCCACTGTGCCGAACGGCTATGCTTCGTGCAGGATGAGATCATCCGCATCCTGTTCGACGCCGCCACTCACTATCTCTACCGGTCGCCGATTCCGTCAGGCGCCGAGCGCATGGCGGTGATCGCCACCGGTGGTTACGGCCGCGGATTGATGGCGCCGGAGTCCGACATCGATCTGTTGTTCATCCTGCCCTACAAGCAGACCGCTTGGGGCGAACAGGTTGCTGAAGCGATTCTCTATTGCCTGTGGGACATGGGCCTGAAGGTCGGCCATGCGACGCGCTCGGTAGATGAATCAATCCGCCAGGCGCGCGGCGACATGACCATCCGCACCGCCATTCTCGAAACCCGTTACCTCACCGGCGATCGCGGGCTTTACGACGAACTGGTCGAGCGCTTCGACAAGGACGTGGTGCAGGGCACCGCGTCGGAATTCGTCACCGCCAAACTCGCCGAGCGCGAGGAACGCCACCGCCGCGCCGGGCAATCGCGCTATCTCGTTGAGCCTAACGTCAAGGACGGCAAGGGCGGTCTGCGCGATCTGCACACGCTGTTCTGGATCGCCAAATACGTCTACCGCGTGCGCGACACCGACGAGTTGCTGGAACGCGGCGTGTTCGACGCGCACGAATTCCGCACTTTCCGACGCTGCGCCGACCTGTTGTGGTCGGTGCGCTGCCATCTGCACTTCATCGCGGGGCGCCCGGAAGAACGGTTGTCGTTCGACTTGCAGCGCGAGATCGCCCAGCGGCTCGGCTACACCTCGCATCCGGGGATGCAGGACGTCGAGCGCTTCATGAAGCACTACTTCCTGGTGGCGAAGGACGTCGGCGACCTCACCGCGATCCTGTGCGCCAAGCTGGAGGACCAACAGGCCAAGCCGGCCCCGGTGCTGAGCCGGGTGATAGCGCGGCTGCGCCCCAGCACCAAGCGGCGGCGAGTGCCGGAAAGCGACGACTTCATCATCGACAACAACCGCATCTCGTTGGCAACACCCGATGTGTTCCGACGCGATCCGGTCAATCTGATCCGCATTTTTCGCCTGGCGCAGAAGAACAACCTCGCGTTCCACCCGGATGCGATGCGCGCAGTCACGCGCTCGCTGCAACTGATCAACACCCAGGTCCGCGAGGATCCGGAAGCGAACCGACTGTTCATCGAAATTCTCACCTCGGACGACGCCGAGATCGTGCTGCGGCGGATGAACGAGACCCGCGTGCTCGGCCACTTCATCCGCGCCTTCGGCAAGATCGTCGCGATAATGCAGTTCAACATGTATCATCACTACACCGTCGACGAGCACCTGTTGCGCTGCGTCGGATTCCTTCAGGAGATCGAGCGCGGCGGCAACGAAGAGTTCGCGCTGGCCTCCGACCTGATGCGCAAGATCCGCCCCGAGCATCGCGTCGTCATCTATGTCACGGTGCTGCTGCACGACATCGCCAAGGGGCGGCCCGAGGATCACTCGATTGCAGGCGCCAAGGTGGCGCGACGGCTATGCCCGCGGCTCGGCCTCAACGCCGCCGACACCGCGCTGGTGGCGTGGCTGATCGAGGAACACCTGACAATGTCGGGCGTGGCGCAATCGCGCGACCTGTCCGACCGCAAGACCATCGAGAATTTCGCCGCCGTGGTGCAATCGGTCGAGCACATGAAGCTGCTCACCATCCTCACCACCGCCGATATCCGCGGCGTTGGGCCCGGCGTGTGGAACGGCTGGAAGGCGCAACTGCTGCGCACGCTGTACTACGAAACCGAACCGGTGCTGACCGGCGGCTTCTCCGAGGTCAATCGCAGCCAGCGCATCGAAGCGGCGCAGGCCGAATTCCGCGCCGCGTTCAGGGAATGGCCGGAAGCGGAACTGAATTCCTACATCGCCCGGCACTATCCGGCCTACTGGCTCAAGGTCGATCTGCCGCGCAAGATTCGTCACGCCCGCTTTCTGCATTCCGCCGAGGAAGGCAAGCACAAGCTGGCGATCAATGTCGGCTTCGACGAGGCGCGCGGTGTCACCGAACTGACCATCCTCGCGCCGGACCATCCCTGGCTGCTGTCGATCATCGCGGGCGCCTGCGCCTCCGCCGGCGCCAACATCGTCGACGCGCAGATCTACACCACCACCGATGGGCTCGCGCTCGATACCATCGCTATCTCGCGCGAATACGACCGCGACGAGGACGAAGGCCGCCGCGCCACACGCATCGGCGACATGATCGAGCAGGTGCTCGACGGCAAATTGCGGCTGCCCGAAGTGGTGGCACATCGCGTCGCCAGCCGCACCAAGCTGCGTCCCTTCGTGGTCGAACCTGAAGTAATCATCAACAACCAATGGTCGGATCGTCACACTGTGATCGAGGTCTCCGGTCTCGACCGGCCGGGTCTGCTGTATCAACTGACGACTGCGATCTCGAAACTGAACCTGAACATCGCCTCGGCCCACGTCTCGACCTTCGGCGAGCGCGCCCGCGACGTGTTCTATGTCACCGATCTCCTCGGCGCGCAGATCACCGCGCCGACCCGGCAAGCCGCGATCAAGCGCGCGCTGGTCCATCTGCTGACCAACGATACCGTAGTGGCTCCGCCCGTCGCATAAACGCAGCGCTAGCTACGCCCGGACCTCGACGCCCTCATGCGCGAGCAGCCAGCGTTTGCGCTCCAGCCCACCGCCATAGCCAGTCAATGCACCGGTCGAGCCGATGACGCGATGACAGGGCACGACGACGCTAATCGGATTGGCACCGTTGGCATGGCCCACCGCGCGCACTGCCTTCGGCCGGTCTATACGTGTGGCGAGTTTGCCATAACTGGTGGTCGTACCAGGCGATATCCCGCGCAACGCCGACCATACCTCGCGCTGGAACGGCGTGCCGCCGAACCGGCACGGAACGGTATCGAGTGCATCGAGATTGCCGGCGAAATACTTCGCCAAGGCTTGCTTGATGGCGGCGGGCGCGGCTCCCTCGACAAGATCGGCGCGGCCATATTGCTGGCGCATCAGCTCGGCCATGCGATGCTCGTAGTCGGCCCAGTCGAGCGCACACAATTGCCCATCTGCGTCGGTGACGAGCAGCGCCACACCGATCGGCGTCTCAAAGCGATCCAGATAAAATCGTTCCGGTGAACTTACCGACATCTGCATACTCCTGAGGGTCCCATGCTAAGCTCTGGACACGTTAATGTCTCGGCTTGGGGAAATATCATGGCCATGATCGCGAACGTCCTGGTGGCGCTGGTCGCGTTGCTGCACATCTATTTTCTGATCCTCGAAATGTTTCTCTGGACCAAACCGACCGGCCTCAAAACCTTCGGCAATTCGCTGGAGAAGGCTAGGGACTCGGCGGTACTCGCTGCCAATCAAGGCCTCTACAACGGCTTCCTCGCTATCGGCCTTTTATGGGGACTGGTCCACCCGGTTTCCGGCTTCGGATTCCAGATCAAGGTGTTCTTCCTGCTCTGCGTGATTGCCGCCGGGGTTTACGGCACCGTCAGCGTCAGCCGCCGCATCCTGTTCGTTCAGGCCGCTCCTGCCGCGCTCGCGCTGATCCTGCTTTACCTTTCCTGATGCCATCGAGGTCGGAGACCATATTAATTCCGAACCGCCGCACACGTTTCCCTTTGCATTGGCCAATCGCTTCATCCAGTATCGCCGGAACGACGGCGCCAGCCTTGGCCGAATCGACCGTCGATCGACGCAAGACCGTGTCTTACAAAGGGAAGAAATGACGATGAGGGATCGAGTTCTCAGTCTGACTGCCGTGTCCGCAATTGCCGTCGCGCTGTCAGTCTCCCCGACCTACGCGCAGAAGAAATACGACCCCGGCGCGAGCGATACCGAAATCAAGATCGGCCAGACCGTGCCGTTCAGCGGCCCGGCCTCGGCCTATGCGACCATCGGCAAGACGCAGGCTGCCTATTTCAAGATGATCAACGATCAGGGCGGCGTCAACGGCCGTAAGCTCAACCTGATCCAGTATGACGACGCCTACAGCCCGCCGAAGACGGTCGAACAGGTGCGTAAGCTGGTCGAGAGCGACGAAGTGCTCCTCACCTTCCAGCTGGTCGGCACGCCGCCCAACGCCGCTGTGCAAAAGTATCTGAACCAGAAGAAGGTGCCGCAACTGTTCGCCGCAACCGGCGCTTCGCGCTTCACCGATCCGAAGAACTATCCGTGGACGATGGGCTTCAACCCGAACTATCAGTCCGAGGGCCGCATCTACGGCAAATACATTCTGGCCAACTACCCCAACGCCAAGATCGGCATTCTGTTTCAAAACGACGACCTCGGCCGCGACTACGTGACCGGCCTCAAGGCCGCGCTCGGTGACAAAGCCAAGACCATGATCGTCGCCGAGACCTCCTATGAGTTGACCGACCCCACAATCGATTCCCAGATCGTCAAGATCAAGTCGGCGGGCGCCGACCTGCTCTATGATGCGTCGACGCCGAAGTTTGCTGCGCAGGCGATCAAGAAAGTCGCCGACCTCGGCTGGAAGCCGGTGCATATCCTCGACATCAACGCCACCTCGGTCGGCGCGGTGATGAAGCCCGCCGGCCTGGAAAACTCCAAGGGCGTCATCAGCACCAACTACGGCAAGGATCCGCTCGATCCGGCCTGGAAGGACGACGCCGGGATGAAGAAGTATTTCGAATTCATGGCGAAGTACTATCCGGAAGGCGACAAGGACTCGAGCTTCAACACCTACGGCTACTCTACCGCGCAGCTTCTGGTGCACGTGCTGAAGGAATGCGGCGACAACCTGACCCGCGACAACGTGATGAAGCAGGCCACCAGCCTGAAGAACGTCCAGCTCGATCTCTCGCTGCCGGGTATCGTGGGCTCGACCTCGCCGACCGACTACCGCGTCAACAAGCAGTTGCAGATGATGAAATTCGACGGCGAGCGTTGGGAATTGTTCGGCCCGATCATCGTCGACGACGCCCAGCACTGATCACACGCCAACGGCGATCCACAACGACAAGGCCGGCGCAACGCATCGACGTTGCGCCGGCCTCTTCTTTTTGAAGGCTGCGGTAGGGTTAAGGCCTCATGAAAGCCTTGTTTTACAGGTACTTCTGACGGTGCGTCCGCGTTAGCATTAACCTTCATTTAACGCGCTTTTAAACCCCGCCAGCTACCTTGCACCGACAAGGGGCGGGTACGAGAACGGATGGCGTTGCGGGGAAAGAAAAGCAGTCAGCGGAAAGAGCCGCAGTTCGGGCTGGGCGCCTCATTGGCGAGCCTGCGGCTGAATATCGCCGACCGCATCAGCATCGCTGGTGACGACAAAGCCAAGAAACCCGCCAAACGCGACGGCGGCAAGAGTGGCAGTGGCGGCGGTAACACGTCGCGCAAGCCACGCAAGCGCGGCGCGCGCGGCAGCCTTCGCCGCAAGCTCTATCGCGCGACCTATTGGAGCGCGGTGCTCGGGCTCTGGGGCGTCATCGCCGTCGTCGGCGTGGTGATCTGGGTCGGCGCACACCTGCCGCCGATCCAGTCGCTGGAAATTCCGAAGCGGCCACCGACGATCCAGATTGTCGGGCTCGACGGCAGCGTACTGGCGACACGCGGCGAGATGGGCGGCGCCAGCGTCGCGCTGAAGGAATTGCCGCCGTATCTGCCGAAGGCTTTCATCGCCATCGAGGACCGCCGCTTCTACAGCCATTACGGCATCGACCCGTTCGGCATCGCCCGCGCGGCGGTCGCCAACCTCCTGCATCGCGGCGTATCGCAGGGCGGTTCGACACTGACGCAACAGCTCGCAAAGAACCTGTTCCTGACTCAGGAACGCACCCTGCAACGAAAGTTGCAGGAAGCCGAACTGGCGCTGTGGCTGGAGCACAAGCACACCAAGGCGGAAATTCTCGAACTGTATCTCAACCGGGTTTACTTCGGCTCGGGCGCTTACGGCGTCGACGCCGCCGCGCAAAAGTATTTCGGCAAGTCCGCACGCAAGGTCACGCTGGCCGAAGCCGCGATGCTGGCGGGGCTGGTCAAGTCGCCGTCCCGGCTGGCGCCGAACCGCAATCCCGAAGGCGCGGAGAAGCGGGCGCAGGTCGTGCTCGGCGCGATGGCCGATGCCGGCTTTATCACCGAACAGCAGGCCAAGGCCGCCATCGCCCATCCGTCATACGCGGTGAAGCCGCCGGGCGCCGGCACCATCAACTATGTCGCCGACTGGATCGGCGAAGTGCTCGACGATCTGATCGGTCAGATCGACCAGAACATCGTGGTCGAAACGTCGATCGATCCGAAACTGCAAAGCGTGGCCGAAGCCGCGGTGATCGATGAACTCGCGGCCAAGAGCGTCAAGTTCAACGTCACGCAAGGCGCGCTGGTGGCGATGACGCCGACCGGTGAGGTCCGCGCCATGGTCGGCGGCCGCAACTACGCCGACAGCCAGTTCAACCGCGCCGTCACCGCCAAACGCCAGCCGGGATCGGCGTTCAAGCCGTTCGTCTATCTCACCGCCGTCGAGTCCGGCCTGACGCCGGAGACGATCCGGCAGGATGCACCGATCGACGTCAAAGGTTGGCGGCCCGAGAACTATTCCCACGAATACTTCGGTGCGGTGACGCTGACGCAGGCGCTGGCGATGTCGCTCAACACCGTGGCGGTGCGGCTCGGTCTCGAGGTCGGCGCCAAGAGCGTGGTGCGCACCGCGCACAGGCTCGGCATCACCTCGAAGCTCGACGCTAACGCCTCGATTGCGCTCGGCACCTCCGGCGTGTCGCTACTCGAACTGACCGGCGCCTATGCGCCGTTCGCCAACGGCGGACGCGGCATCTCTCCGCATGTCGTTAATTGCATCCGCGCCGAAAACGGCAAGGTGCTGTATCGCCGCCCGCCCGATCCGCGCGATCAGGTGATCGAACCGCGCTATGTCGCGATGATGAACACCATGATGCGCGAAACGCTGGTCAGCGGCACCGCACGCAAGGCCGAGATTCCGGGCTGGACCGCTGCCGGCAAGACCGGCACCAGCCAGGATTTCCGCGATGCCTGGTTCATCGGCTATACCGCCAATCTCGTCACCGGCGTCTGGCTCGGCAACGACGACAACTCGCCGACCAGGAAAGCCACCGGCGGCGGATTGCCGGTCGAGATATGGACCCGCTTCATGCGCGCGGCCCATCAGGGCGTTCCAGTCGCCGCACTGCCGGGCGCGCAGTCGAATGGACTGTTTCCGAGTTTCGCCCCCGCCCAACAAGCCAGCATGATCCCCGCCGGCGCATCGAACAGCAGCACGATAAGCGGCGGCACGACGAGCAATGGCGCGGCACCCGCGACAATGCCGCAGCGCGCTCCCGCGCAGCCTTATCCAGCTCAGCCCGCACCGGTTCCGGTGAATTCCGGCAGCACGTCACGACCATCGCACGGCGCGGTACGACCGGAGGCTGCGAGTGGATTGGATGGCTGGCTGGTGGAGCGCTTGTTTGGCGGCCGGCGCTGACGTCCGGCCACCCCGGTGATCGCGCTCAATCCGTGATGCCGTAGCGATGCAGGTCGTTGCCGTGGACATCGAGCCAGGTCTTGGCCTGCTCGACCTTCGGACAAATCCGCGCCACCACTTTCCAAAACCGCGGCGAATGATTCATCTCGACCAGATGTGCAACTTCATGCGCCGCGAGATAGTCGAGCACAAAGGATGGTGCGAGGATCAGCCGCCATGAAAACGACAACGACCCCGCCGACGTGCAGGAACCCCAGCGGCTCGATTGATCGCGGATCGAGAGCCGCTTCACCTTGACGCCAAGCTCCGCCGCGTAGTGATCGGCGGCCTTTTGCAGATCGCGCCGGGCTTCGCGCTTGAGAAAATCGTGGACGCGCCGATCGGTATATTCGACGCCGCCGGCGACACACAGTATCCGCTCGCCGCTATCGCGCGTCTCGGTCCACACCGTGCCGCGACTGCCGGCGCGATGCACGATGCGATGCGCGACGCCGCGCAACGGAACCACGACGCCTGACTGAAACGGCGCCGCCTTCGGCAAACGTCCCAATCGTGCGGCGATCCAGCCGCCATGACGCTGCGCGAAGTCTTTCGCGTCGGCAACGGTGCCGCGCGGCGGCATGGTGAGAATGGCTTCGCGATCGCTTGGATGAATCCGCAGCGTGTATCGACGTGCCCGACGATGTCGCCTCAGCCGGATCGCGAAAATCTGCGATCCGAATTTGATAGCGATGGTGGATGGTTCATAGGGACGGCGATAAAGGAGGGCGCGAAAAGCCATGTCTACAGATCCGGCATTCAGGAAGTCGCCGGGATTTTGCCATATCTGCCGCCAAGGAAAGCGGTCCGCGCAAAAACAAATCATTTGCCCAATATACAGGGGCTCTCGCGTAAATTCGCCCCACATCGTGTAGGGAACCGGGCCGGATTTCCCCTAAAATAGAAGGCATCACACCTCTGAAAGCATGATGCCACATTCATTACTTCGCGGAACAAGAATTCTAGATTCAAATCTTCGATGTGCCGATCGGGCAACCCGAAAACAGGATGGCCCGATCGCGATCTATTTGACTGAACGCGATTATTCAGCAGCGGCCATTGCCAGTTCGACGTGCGACGACGGCTGTGCCGACGCCTGCATGAACGCGGAGATGCGCGGCACGATCTCCTTGCGGAAGCGCGAGCCGTTGAACACGCCGTAGTGCCCGACGTCCTTCTGCACATAGTGAACGCGACGGTTCGCCGGAATCGCGCTGCACAGTCCGTGCGTCGCTTCGGTCTGACCGAGACCGGAGATATCGTCGTTCTCGCCTTCGACCGTCATCAGCGCAACGCGCCTCACCTTCGACGGATCGAT
Source organism: Hyphomicrobiales bacterium (assembly GCA_017305555.1). GTDB lineage: Bacteria > Pseudomonadota > Alphaproteobacteria > Rhizobiales > Xanthobacteraceae > 62-47. The sequence continues at coordinate 16,035 of JAFKKM010000037.1, forward strand.
CAGCTTGCCGCGATGGGTCATCTCACCCTTCGGCAACGACTGCTTGACGAACACTTCGTCGACGGTCTGCAGATAGTATTCCGCCGTCAGATCCATCACCGCGAGATATTCGTCATAGAAGTCGCGATGCTTCTCGACCTTGTCGCCGTCGCCCTTGACCAGATTGTCGAACAGCCGCCGATGCGCATCGACATGGCGATCAAGATTCATGCTGACGAAGCCGGTCAATTGCAGGAAGCCGGGATAAACGTCGCGCATGAAACCGGGATGCGGGAACGGCACCTTGGTGATGACATTGCTGCGGAACCAGTCGATACCGCGCTCCTGCGCGAGATTGTTCACCGCCGTGGGATTGCGCCGCGTATCGATCGGGCCACCCATCAGGGTCATCGACAGCGGCACGTAGGGATCATTCTCGGCTTCCATCACCGATACCGCCATGACGACGGGCACCGCCGGCTGACAAACCGCGACGACATGCACGTCGCCGCCCAGCACGTGCAAAATCTCAATGAGATGATCGACGTAGTCGTCCAGGTCGAACCGTCCCGCTGACAGCGGAACCATGCGCGCATCGGCCCAGTCGGTGATGTAGACGTCGTGGCCCGGCAGGAAGGCTTCAACCGTGCCGCGCAACAGCGTCGCATAGTGGCCGGACATCGGCGCGACGATCAGCACGCGCGGCTGCGGCTTGCTCAACGGCGCGACGATCGCGCGCTCGAAATGCAACAGGCGGCAGAACGGCTTCTCCCAGACCGACCGAACCGTCACCGGGACGCGATGGCCTTCCACCTCGGTGAAATCGAGGCCCCATTCCGGCTTGCCGTAGCGGCGCGTGATGCGTTCGAACAACTCGCAACCCGCAGCGATGGATTTGCCGAACGTGGTGTGCGACCAGGGATTGACCGGATTTTCAAACAGGATCTTGGTGGCATCCGTGACCGCGCGCGCCGGATTGAGAGAGGCCTGGCCCATCTCATACATCCAGTACAACGGCGTCATCATCGCGGAGCCACCCTGAACGGGCAGGGTCGGCGCACCGCCAAATTCACCAATCGCCATCAGTTAATCCCCGAATTTCATTTTGCATTGCAATAGTGTGACGAGTGCGCTGCGGAGCGTCAATCCATCTATTTTGCTATACCCCGTGGATCGGCAACTTCATTCTGCTGGAGGCGGGTTAACAGAGGGATTCCGTCTCCTGGCGGGCCATCGTGCCCATGGAACCGGCCGCAAATGGATCCGATTCTCGCCGTGTGTGGTTCTGTCACCACACCTTTCGAGCCGCGACGGATAGTCCATACCCACGCGGATCGACGATGCGATAGAATCAACGCCATGACCGACACCGCATTGCCCGATTTCGACCATCCGCGACGGTATATCCGTCTGGATACCATCCTGAGGTTGCGCTGGCTCGCGGCCCTCGGCCAACTCGCGGCCATCTTCTTCGTGGTGCAGAGCCTCGACTTCGATGTTCCGATCATCCCTTGCGTCGCCATCATCGCGGCTTCGGCTGTGGTCACGCTGGCGTTGCAGATCGCGGTCAATCCGATGCAGCGACTGGCGCCACGCCACGCGGCGGCGCTGCTCGCGCTGAATATCGCCGAACTCGCCGGACTGCTCTACCTCACCGGCGGCCTGGAAAATCCTTTCTCGTTCCTGTTCCTCGGCCCGGTGCTGATTTCGGCGACCGCGCTGCCGACGCGGATCACCATCGCACTTGGTGTCTTTGCCGCGGTCTGCGCCACGGCACTCGGCTTCTTCCATCTGCCGTTGCCATGGAGCAGAGAGGGGCCGCTGGTGCTGCCGCCGGTCTACATGGCCGGCATCTGGCTCTCGATCCTACTGGCGATCGGCGTAACCAGCCTCTACACGTTTCAGGTCACCGAAGAGGCGCGTAAGCTGGCCGACGCACTCGCCGCCACCGAACTGGTGCTGACCCGCGAACAGCATCTGACTCAACTCGACGGCCTCGCGGCCGCGGCCGCCCACGAACTCGGCACGCCGCTGTCGACCATCTTCCTGATCTCGCGCGAACTCGAACAGACCACGCCACACGACAGCCCGCTCGCGAGCGACGTCAGAACCCTGCGCGAACAGGCGCAACGCTGCCGCGACATCCTCGCCAAGATCGCGCAACTGTCGTCGTCGGGCGCGCCGTTCGACCGGATGCCGCTCTCGACATTGATCGAGGAATCGGTCGCGCCGCATCGCGATTTCGGCATCGCCATCAAGATCCATATCGCCGCGTCCGACGGTGCCGAGCCCGCCAGTATGCGCAACCCGGCGATCCTCTACGGCGTCGGCAACATTCTCGAGAACGCGGTGGATTTTGCCCGCACCACGGTCGAAGTCGACGCTCGCTGGAATGACGACATCGTCGAGATTATCATTTCCGATGACGGTCCCGGTATCGCCCCCGACCTCTTGAAGCGGATCGGCGAACCTTATCTCACGCGCCGCCGCGGCGTGGATCAGACCCATCGCGAGCGCCGCGGCCTCGGCCTCGGCATCTTCATCGCGCGGACCCTTCTGGAACGCTCGGACGCCGAGGTTGCCTTTTCCAACCGGACCTTCCCGGAGCACGGTGCGGTGGTGCGGATCGCCTGGCCGCGCGCCAGTTTCGAAACCTCGCAAACGACAAGCGACGCCTAGAGCCTTTCCCGTTCCGATAGAATTCGGAGCGAGGCTCTAGGTTCTTGTTTGGACGCGTTTCTTCACGCGAACCGGTATCCACTCCGCTCGAAAACGCTCTAGCGGGACCTATCCCGTTGTTCGCGCTTAGTTGTTTGGGAGCGAGGCCTACCCTCACCCGAAGGGAACTCACAGCGTCCCACTCGCGACGATATGTGCCCTTGGAATTGCATGGCAGCACCCCATATTCTGAAGATCGACAATCAGGAAAACCCCCGTGACCGCCATTGCCGAACTTGCCGCTGAGACCGACCGCTCGCTGATGATCGTGGAAGACGACAAACCGTTTCTGGAACGGCTGTCGCGCGCGATGGAAACACGCGGCTTCACCGTCACTTCATGCGAGAGCGTGTCGGACGGCCTGAACCACATCGGCAAGTCTGCACCGGCTTTCGCCGTGGTCGACTTGCGGCTCGGCGACGGCAACGGCCTGGATGTGGTCGCGGCGCTGAAGCGCCAGCGGCCAGATGCGCGCGCCATCGTGCTGACCGGTTATGGCAACATCGCCACCGCCGTGACCGCCGTGAAGATGGGCGCGGTTGATTACCTGTCGAAGCCCGCGGATGCCGATGACGTCGTCGCGGCGCTGCTCGCGAGCGGCACCGAGAAGTCGGAACTGCCGAGCAACCCGATGTCGGCGGATCGCGTGCGCTGGGAACACATCCAGCGCATCTATGAGCTTTGCAACCGCAATGTCTCCGAGACGGCGCGGCGGCTCAACATGCATCGCCGCACCTTGCAGCGCATCCTCGCAAAGCGCGCGCCGCGCTGACGCGGAGCCTTAAACCAAATCGTCGAAAGTGCATCCCTGCGGATCGATCAGCCGATTGATCCGCTGCGCCGCCGCCATCCCGAACCGCACCGTCATCAGCTTGCGCGTCGGGGCTGGCAACCGATGTTCCGGCGCCTCGCAATGCAGATGCGCGCCGTAAGCGTCGGCGACAATCAGCCCGGTTTCGGCCGGGAAAATCTCGCACGGCAAATCCTGCGGGAACGCAAAGAACAGCCGGTCGCAATGCGCACGGTAGTCCTGCCATTTGTGGTCGGCGCGTAAATCCTCCACGGACGATTTGATCTCGATAATCCAGAGATCGCCACGACCGTTGAGCGCCACCAGATCGGCGCGCCGCCCTGACGGCAGCGGCAATTCGCTGATGCAGGAAAAGCCGAGCGACCCGAGCCAGCGCGACGTGCCGCGCGCGACCGCCAGCGCCGTCTGCGATTGGCGGCCATCCGGTGGCGGCATGAGATTCACTGCAATCGATTCCATGATCTTCGAACCCTAACAGATTTCATCACCACACAGCAGCATGAGATCGACTTCGGCGCGGCCGGCTGGCCGTCGCGGAACGCCGCTTTGTGCGCCGAAATCGCCTCTCTGGGCACGGGGGTTCGTGCAACTGCGCCTGCCGCAGTTAGTCCTGGAGGCAAAATGACGTTCACCACCACCGTTCGTGGCTTCGCGCTGGCGATTGCGGCCCTGCCCCTCATCGCCATCACCACTCCGGCCATGGCTAAGCCCACCATCGAAGTCGCGTTCGTGCTCGACACCACGGGTTCGATGGGTGGCCTGATCGAAGGCGCCAAGCGCAAGATCTGGTCGATCGCCACCGCCATCGCCGACGGCAATGCCGATGCGGATATCCGCATGGGCCTCGTCACCTATCGCGACATCGGTGACGACTACGTCACCAAGACCTATGACCTCACCACCGATATTCAGGACCTCTACGCCAACCTGCTGGCGGTCAAGGCGCGCGGCGGCGGCGACTGGCCGGAAAGCGTCAACGAAGCGCTCGACGTCGCCATCAACAAACTGAAATGGACGCCGGGGAACGAGGCACGGCGCATCGTCTTCCTGGTCGGAGACGCGCCGCCACACATGGATTATGCCCAGGACACGAAATATCCCGTCACACTGTCGGTCGCCAAGCAAAAGGATATCGTCGTCAACGCGGTGCTGGCCGGCAGCGCTCGCGATACCGAGCGGGTGTGGCGCGACATCGCACAAAACGGCAACGGTCGCTTCATTCCGATCCCGCAAGATGGCGGTCAGGTCGTCGTCATCGAGACGCCGTTCGACGATGAGATCATCATCTTGCAAAACGAAATCAACGGAACCGTGATCCCCTACGGTCCGCGCGCGCTGCAAAAGCGTACCGAGGAGAAGGCCCGGCAACTCTCTGAAGTCGCGGCCGCCGCGCCCGCTGCTGCGTCCGACATGGCGAGCTATCTCAACAAGCGCTCCGCCGCCTCGTCGGAGGCCATCACCGGTGGCGGCGATCTGGTCAGCGACGTCGGCACGGGACGCCGCAATCTCGACACCGTCAAAGATGAGGAACTTCCTGAATCGCTACGCAAACTGCCACCGACACAACGTTCCGCGATGCTGGAGGAGAAGCTGAAAGCCCGCGCCGCGCTCAATGCCAAACTGGCCGGACTGGTGGCCAAACGTGACGCCTTCGTTGCCGAACACCGGACCAAGGCGCCGCCCAAGCAATCGTCATTCGATCGCGTCGTGGAAGAAACGTTGAAGAAGCAGATCGCACGATAGGACCGCATTTCGCGTTCAGCCTGTCCGAACTTCACTCTCGGACAGGTGACGCGAACGAGGCATTTATTACCCCTCTCCAATTTCACGGGGAGGAATACGACGCTTTATGATCCACGCGAGATCTTTCGTACTTTCGCCATAGCGTTTACCGGCGATTCATCCAAATCTACCTGTTTATCGCGAAGTTTAATTCGCATTAAGTGACCATCGGCAAAACTACCTGTTTGAGAGGGGCGGTAGTCGATCTTCAATGCGCTCCGCAAGGTTCAAGTTTTTCAAGTCATTGCATGATTCTGAGCGAGACGATGATGACCAAATTGATCTTCTCCGGTGCTTGATGAAATCCGGTCCTGCATCGACAAATTCCGGACTATGGCGGCTTGTCTGGCCATTCGCGGCATTGGTCGTTGCGCAAGTGTCACTCGCAGTCATCAGCCTCGACACGCTGTCATCGGTTCGCGCCTATGTCGCCGGCGAAGCGCTTTGGTCCAAGGGCCAGAAGGAAGCCATCTACTATCTCAATCGCTATGCCGAAACCGGCGATACGCTTGCTTACCGCAGCTATCAGAATGCGATTGCCATCCCGGTCGGCGATCGTGATGCGCGCTTCGCCCTCGAGAAAAAGCCGCCCGATCTGGCGGCGGCGCGCGACGGCTTCCTTCACGGCGGCAATCATCCCGACGATATTTCCGGCCTGATCTGGCTCTATCAGAATTTTCGCCACGTCAGCTATCTGGAACGCGCCATCAATCACTGGAAAGCGACCGACCCCGCGCTGCAGACCATCATCGATCTGGCTTCGGTGATCCATACCGACATCGGAAACGGGACGCTGACGCCGAAGGCCGTCGAAGTCTACAAGACGCAGATCGACGCCATCAACCGGCATATCACGCCGCTTGCGGTCGCCTTCTCCGAAAGTTTGGGCGAAGGCTCGCGCGCCATCAAGAATATTCTCACGATCGTCAATATCTTCGCGGCGGCGCTGCTGATCGTCCTGATGCTGTGGCACACCCGAAAACTGGTGATGCAGCGCCGGACATTTGAAACGGCCCTGAAGGCGGAGAAGGAGCGCGCCCAGATCACGCTTGCATCGATCGGCGACGCCGTGATGTCCACCGATGCGACCGGCAAACTCGACTACATGAACGCAGCCGCCGAGCGATTGATCGGACAGCAGGCATCCGATGCGACCGGGGTGCCGCTGACGAGCCTGTTTCACCTCGTCGACGAAGCCAGCGAGCAGGACAACGATGCCCTCATCGATCAGGCTTCACCCGATTTCGGGCTCAAGCCCAGTACGCAAGTTCAACTGCTGGCTCGCCACGACGGAAGCGGCGTTCCGGTGTCACTGGCCGCCTCGCCCCTGACGATCGACGGCAATCCCGCCGGCGCGGTTTTCGTGTTCCACGACATGACCGACGAACAGGCCCTGATCGGCCGCCTGTCATGGCAGGCCACGCACGATGCCCTGACCGGTCTCGCCAACCGCCGCGCGTTCGAACACCGGCTCGAAGCGTCGCTCGACCGGCTCGAGCAATCAGGCACACAACATATCCTGATGCTGCTGGATATCGATCAGTTCAAGATCGTCAACGATACCTGCGGCCATGCCGCCGGCGACGAGCTTCTGCGCCAGGCGACAGCCATTCTGCAAATCCCCTTGCGCCGCGGCGATCTCCTCGCACGCCTTGGCGGCGACGAGTTCGCGGTCCTGATCGAGGATTGCAACATCGATTCCGTCACGACTGTCGCGGAACGCCTGCGGCAATCGGTGCAGGATGCGCAATTCGAATGGAACGGGCGGGTCTTCAACATTACCGTGAGCATCGGCATGGTGCCGATCACCACCGCCGGCACAAGCCTGGAAGAAACGCTGCGCGCCGCCGACATCGCCTGTTACATGGCCAAGGAGAAAGGCCGCAACCGCATCCAGATCCACCACGCCAGCGATAGTGAACTGCAAGAGCGCTTCGGGGAAATGAACTGGGTGCTACGCATCCACACTGCGCTCGAACAGAATCGCTTCCGCCTCTATGCACAACAGATTCTCGGGCTATCCGACGACGCAGAGCCCGGCCTCCACGTCGAAATGCTGCTGCGCCTGCAGGACGAAGACGGTCACATCGTCACGCCGGACAAGTTCATTCCGCCGGCGGAGCGTTATGGCCTGATGCCGTTGATCGACCGCTGGGTGATCCGCGCGACCTTCGCGGCCATCAAACACCGGGCTGCGGACCCGGAGGCCGAGCCGCTCGAAATCTGCTCGATCAATCTCTCGGGCGCCTCGTTCGGTGACGAAGACTTCGCGGACTACGTGCGGGAGCAGTTCAGGATCCACGACATCCGTCCGGCTATGATCTGCTTCGAGATCACCGAGACCAGCGCCATCGCTAATCTGGCCAGCGCCCGCAAGTTCATCGGCATGTTGCAGCAGATGGGCTGCCGTTTCGCACTCGACGACTTCGGCAGCGGCATGTCATCCTTTGCCTATCTCAAGCACCTGCCGGTCGATTACCTGAAGATCGACGGCGGCTTCGTGAAGGACATGCTCACCGACCGTATCGACCGGGCCATGGTCGAGATGATCGCCCGCATCGGCAAGCTGATGGGCATCCTCACCATCGCCGAATTCGTCGAAAACGACGAGACCCTCGACGCCTTGCGCGAAATCGGTGTCGACTTCGCCCAGGGCTATGGCATCGGCAAGCCGCAACCGTTCGACGGCCTGAAGACGCATCAACGCCCACCGCTTGACACACGACGCAAGGTGGCCTGAACACCTCTACGTAAACGGAGCCGCATCAGCCGGAGCGGCATAAACCCCACACTTCCTTCCGATTTTGCAACGCCCCCTTGGCGACGTCATAAAAATCGGCATTGTGCAGGGCATGACAAATGACCCTCAAGACACACCCGGCAACAAGCCCAAGGCCGGCGCCGCCGTCGTCCCCGTCACCCCGTTTCAGCAGAATTGCCTGCTGCTATGGTGTGAAAACTCCCGGCGTGCGGTGGTGTTCGATCCGGGCGGAGACGTTCCCGCCATCGTCGATGCCATCAAGCAAGTCGGGGTGACCGTCGAACAGATCTGGCTGACCCACGGCCACATCGACCACGTCGGCGGCGCGGCGGAGTTACGTGACCTGCTCAATGTTCCGATCGTCGGTCCACATATCGATGACAAATTCCTGCTCGACCATGTCGTCGAGAGCGGCGCCAGTTTCGGCATGACGGGGGTGCGGAATTTCACGCCCGACCGCTGGCTGAACGAAGGCGACAAGGTCGCGCTTGGCGAGATGACCTTCGATATCCTGCATTGCCCCGGCCACTCGCCAGGCAGCGTGGTGTTCTTCAACCGAGAGATGCGTTTCGCCCATGTCGGCGACGTGCTGTTCAACGGCTCGGTCGGCCGCACCGACCTACCCGGCGGCAGCCACGCGACGCTGATCCGGTCCATCACCGATAAACTGTTGGCGCTGGGTGACGACGTGCAATTCATCTGTGGTCATGGGCCGGGCTCCACCTTCGGCCATGAGCGGCAGACCAATCCGTTTCTCAACGACGCAATGTAACGGCAAGGTTGCGCAACGCCATGAGGGTTGCTTCGGCTAGCGCAAATGGGGCGCAGCCCAATCCTCGATCTGCGATGCGCCGATCACCTGCTTGGGCTGATGAGGGTTGAGCGTACCCGCCGTCGCCGACCACCCCCTGGCCACGACTTCCAAGGCAAACGCCTTGGCGTCCGCCTCGGTCTTAAAAGTCCGCGTCGAGCGAATCGCACCGGTGGCGCGATCGTCGGATTTCAGAGTCTTGTCGGGGCCGAACGCCACGTACCAAATATCAGGGCTCATCATCAGCACGTAACGTCGATTGCGGTGAAAAGTTTCATCGCCGCAATTTTGCCGACGGGCTGTGGCGAAAACGTGCCGATCATGTGAGGTTGCCGGAAAGACCGCCCAAGCAATCCTCCCGGCAGTAACCACCTACTCGACAACCTCAACGATGCGCCGCGTGCGCGGATCGACCAGCACGGTACGATCGTTCACCACGGTATAACGGTAGCCACGTACGCCGTATTCCTGCGGCACCTCGTAGTAAGTCACACCGTGCTCAGGCAGCACCGCGCCAACGCGAACGTCTTCCCTGTAGCGATAGGACGGGCGATGCTGCTCCACCACATAGCGATGGAAGCGCGGACGTTCATCGACACCCAAAATGCCCGCCACACCACCCACGACACCACCGATGGTGCCGCCGACGATCGCGCCAACCGGTCCGGCGGCGCGTTCACCTTCCCGCGCTCCGCGCTCAATTCCGCCCGGTACACCCTGCGCCTGCGCCATCATCGGTATTGCGATGACAGCAAGGAGCGCGGCGGTTCCGATCAAACGACGATTCATGAATGTCTCCTCTGTAACGACCGGAGCATTCAAGCGATGACGAAGCCATTCGTTCCGACGCGACAGCAATCGCGACGGTCCCATGCGCGATGAAAATTTCGGGAACAAAATCACATTATGGCGTAGGTGCGTGATCGGGTTGCAGTTCACGCGGCCAATGTCTCGGCCTACTCAATTCAGTTTGACGACTTCGACGCGACGATTCTTGGCGCGACCGTCCTCGGCATCGTTTGATGCCGCTGGCGCGAGCATCCCGACGCCGGCGGCGCGCAGTCGCTTCGGATCGGCCTGAAAGCTCGTGGTCAACGCTTTCACCACCGCTTCGGCACGGCGGCGCGACAGATCGAGATTGTAATCGTAGGCACCCTGATTATCGGTGTGGCCAACGATCAACACCGCGAGCTTCGGATCGGCCTTCAACAGCCCCGCGATTTCCGTCAGCGTCGGATTGGATTCCGGCCTGAGGTCGGCCTTGTTGGTGTCGAAGAAGATGCCGTACAGCGCGACGCGGCCGGTGGTTGCGATATTGCGTGCCATCTCTTCGGCTTTTACCACCACCATCTTCTGTTCGCGCGGTTTCGGCTCGACGACATGCACCAACGCCACGGTGCGTTCGTTGAACGCCTTGCAGTACAGCGTGTCTTTGACCTGGAATGTCTGCACCGTGACGTAAGCGTCGCCACCGGCCTGCGGAATCTTCGCCGAGAAAAAGCGCTGATCGTTGAGGCTTGAGGTCAACGCGCATTTGCCGTTGGAGAAATCCTTGTCCTTCAACTGCCCGGCATGAAAGAAATACATCATCAGGCTCATATCGCCGCCACCACCGTCGCTGGAACGGTCTGGCGCGCCACCGCACTCCTCGCCTTTGCAGGTGAACAGCACTTCGCCGCCTGCCGCCTTCACCACGTCCTGATAGTTGCGCAGCACTTCCAGCGGCGAGCGCTCGGACGGCAACAGATAAGCGATGCGGGTGCGCGCGCCCTCAACCTCCAACTCCTGCTTCGGCTTGTAGACCTGATTGTTCATACGATCGCGCTGATCGTCGCCGCCCTTTTCGAGCTTCGACAGCGGCACCTTGAAATCGGTAAAGGCGAGGCGCTCGTAACTGACGATGAATGAGCCGTCGTAGCGCTTCAGCAGCGCATTGTCCTTGGCTCCGGCAATATCCTTGGTTGGAATGGTAGCGTCGGCATGAGCGGTGGCGACACTGAGCACCATCACCGCACCAACGAGTATCGCTATCGATTTGAGCATTTCGTGGAATCTCCCTTGCAAAGATTCCACGAAACCGATTTCACAACGCCAAACAAGACGACGCAGCAAGGGCGATTGGCCGCACCGGAAACCGCCGTCTTGCATTGAACCTTCTGAGCCGCCCGACGACTTCTTAAGTTGGCGTCAGCCCCACGGGCCGCGACGCGCGCCACCACCGCCCCATGGACCACCCGGCGTAACAGGTGATGCCGGCCGCGGCGGCGACGCATAGCCCCCGCCGAACTGCGTGGAGAGCTGCTGCAAAGCAGCAACACGATTCGCGGTCGAAGGGTGGGTGGCGAACAAATTGTCCATGCCCTGCCCCGACAGCGGATTGATGATGAACATATGCGCGGTCGCAGGCGCACGCTCGGCGTCCTCGTTCGGCACTTGATGCGCGAAGCTCTCGATCTTCGACAGCGCGGAGGCGAGCCACATCGGCTGACCGCAGATGCGCGCGCCCATCTCGTCGGCGGCGTATTCGCGGGTACGGCTGATCGCCATCTGCACCAGCATGGCGCCGAGCGGCGCAAGGATCATCATCGCCAGCGAGCCGATGATACCGGTGCCATTGTTGTTGCGGTTGCCGCCAAAGAACATGCCGAACTGCGCCAGCATCGAGATCGCGCCGGCGATCGTCGCGGTGACGGTCATCAGCAGCGTATCGTGATGCTTGATGTGAGCGAGTTCGTGCGCCACCACGCCGGCGAGTTCCTCGCGGCTCAGCGATTGCATCAGCCCGGTGGTTACCGCAACAGCCGCGTTCTGCGGATTGCGACCGGTAGCGAAAGCATTCGGCTGCGGATTGTCCATGATGAAGACGCGCGGCATCGGCAGTTCGGCGCGCGCCGCGAGTTCCGCGACCATACGGTGCAGGTCCGGTGCGGTGCGCGCGTCGACCTCGTGGGCGCCGTACATCGACAACACCGCGCGGTCGGAATTCCAGTATGCGAACAGGTTGGTGCCGGCCGCAATCACCAGCGCGATCATCGCACCGCCTGCGCCGCCGATCAGATAGCCCACGCCCATGAACAGGCCGGTCAGACCTGCCAACAGGATCGCGGTGCGCAAATAGCTCATCAGTCCCTCCAGTCGCCGCGCGGTCGGCGCGGCACCCGCTTCAAATGGGAATGGCAGACCGCCCCGCGCAAGGGAACGCGCTGCGACGGCGCGTCGCGGTTTCCGATGCATTAAGCTACGGCGGCTCTATCTTGCTGGCTGGTCTTGCAAATTGCATCGCGGAGCCTCAGCTTCTCCCGAATCGAGGAGAACACGCGATGTCGATGCAAGGTTTGGCCGCGTCCGCGATGGCAGCGCCACTGCACCCGCCGAAACGGCAGGCATTGGCCCATATCCCCGGCGACGAAGGCTGGCCGGTCGTCGGCCGCACATTCTCGGTGCTGGCGGACCCCAGGGGCGAAGTGGAGCGAATGGCCGCCGCCTACGGGCCGGTCTATCGCAGCCGTGTGCTGGGCGAGACCAGCCTCAGCCTGCTCGGCCCCGAGGCCAACGAACTGGTGCTGTTCGACCAGACCAAGCTGTTCTCCTCCACCCACGGCTGGGAGTCGATCCTCGGCCGGCTGTTTCCGCGCGGGCTGATGCTGCTCGATTTCGAGGAGCACCGGCTGCACCGTCGTGCGCTGTCAGTGGCGTTCAAGTCAGGGCCGATGAAGTCCTATCTCGCACAACTCGATGCCGGCATCGCCGCGCGTGTCGCCCGCTGGCGGCAACAGCCGCCCGGTGTGACGCTATTCTATCCGGCGATGAAACAACTGACGCTCGATCTCGCAGCGACCTCATTCCTCGGCACCGATATCGGCCCCGAGGTCGATGAGGTGACTGCCGCCTTCATCGATATGATCGCCGCTTCGGTCTCTCCCGCGCGCAAACCGTGGCCTGGAACCCAGATGGCGCGCGGCGTCAAAGGACGCGTGCGGATCGTCGAATATTTCTCGCGACAAGTCCCGATCCGCCGCGAGAAGGGCGGCGACGACCTGTTCTCGCAGCTGTGCCGCGCCACTCACGACGACGGCGCGCTGCTCTCGACGCAAGATATCGTCGACCATATGAGCTTCCTCATCATGGCCGCGCACGACACGCTGACCTCGTCGCTGACGTCATTCGTCGGCGCCATCGCCGCCAACCCGGAATGGCAAGCCAAGCTGCGGGATGAGGTAATGGCGCTCGGACTCAACCACGACGAACCGATCAGCTTCGACAAACTGGAGGCCATGCCGCTTGCCGAAATGGCCTTCAAAGAGGCGATGCGGATGAAGCCGCCGGTGCCGTCGATCCCGCGCCGCGCCACCCGCGATTTCAGCTTCAAGGGCTTTGCGATTCCCGCCGGCACCCTGGTCGGCATCAATCCGCTCTATACCCATCACATGCCGGAAATCTGGCCCGAGCCGGACGTCTTCAATCCGCTGCGTTTCACCGACGAGGCGCAGCGCGGCCGCCACCGCTTCGCCTGGATTCCGTTTTCCGGCGGTGCACATATGTGTCTTGGCCTTCACTTCGCCTATATGCAGGCGAAATGCTTCGTGCGGCACTTCGTGCAGAACCTCGACGTGTCGCTCGAGCCCGGTTACACAGCCTCGTGGCAGATGTGGCCGATTCCGAAACCGAAGGACGGCCTGCGCGTGATGCTCACGCCGAGATAACGACAAGGCTCTTCAATGCCACAAGTCGACCGTTGACCATCGCATCCGACATCGCTTCTCCGTCCCGTCAATTTCCGCGCGGCGTAATGATCGTGCGGCAGTCGTCGCGCGGGGCTGCCTCTGCGCCAGACACAAATTCTTTCGCCGATATTGCGATATGGCTGCTCAAGAGTGCGGCGCGCGAAACCGAAATGCTGCTGCTGTTCGAATCTTTTCTGTGGCGCCTGATTGCTGCCGGGATTCCGCTTGACCGCGCCAGCCTGCACATCGGCACGTTGCATCCGCAACTGTTGGGCTTCGCCTGGAACTGGCGACGCGAGGACGCCACCTCCTACGAAGTGAAAGTGCTGCAATCAACCTCGGAAACCGACAGCTTCAAGCTCAATCCGCTGGCGCGCATCTTCACCACCGGCGAACCGCTGCGACGCAATCCGCAAAATCCAGAGGCGCAAGCTGAGTTTCCGATGATGGCCGAACTTGCCGGTGCCGGTCTCACTGACTACATCGCGCTGCCATTCAGCAGCGGCACTGGTTATCGCCACGCCATGACGCTTGCGACCAGCAATCCCGGCGGCTTTCCACACGCAGCTGGGCCGGAGGTCAGGAACGTGCTCGACCTGTTCGCGCTGCATGTCGAGCGGCATATCGCCCAACGTATCGCCGAGAACGCCGTCAATGCCTATCTCGGCGATGTGGCAGGTCGCAAGGTGTTGAGCGGTTCGATCAAACGCGGCAATGGCGAAGCGATCCACGCAGTCATCTGGGTATCGGACCTGCGCGGCTTCACCACGCTGTCGGATCACTTGTCCGGCGCCGACATGATCGTGCTGCTCAACGCCTATTTCGAGACGTTGGCGGGCGCGGTGCTGGCGCATGACGGCGAGGTGTTGAAATTCATGGGCGACGGGCTGCTCGCGGTATTTCCCATCGGCACGGAGACCGGCATCCAAGCCGCGGCACGGGCAGCACTGGCCGCCGCGCAGCTGGCAATGCGCAACCTCGACGCGCTCAACGGCGGCGCGCTGCCGCAGCTCGCCGGCATCGACGGCTGGCATCCGTTGCGTACCGGCATCGCATTGCATGAGGGCGAGGTGTTCTTCGGCAATATCGGCGCGCCGGAACGGCTCGATTTCACCGTGATCGGCCCTGCGGTCAACGAAGCCAGTCGCGTCGAGGCGCTGCAAAAGAAACTCGGTCGCAGCATCCTGATCACCGAGGCGGTGGCGCAACATCTCGATCACGCGCTGGATCATTTGGGCGAGCACGAATTGCGCGGTGTGTCGTTGCCCGTCGCGGTTTACAGTCCGCGCGACAATCCATGAGAGAGACTAACCAGGCTTCGGCTTAACTCATGTGTTCGTCATGGCCGGGCTTGTCCCGGCCATTCACGCCTTCGTTACGGAATCTCGACAAGAACGTGGATGCCCGGTGCAAAGGCGAGCGGAAGCGACGCCGTTCTTCGAACGGCTGCGGCCGGGCATGACGGATAGAGAAATCTTCTGACTTACTCCAGAAGCGTCGTCAGCTCCGCGCCTTCGTCGGCAACGAACACCGCGATCAACTCCGCGGGCTCGGTGGCGCTGGCGTTGGCCGACACCAAATGCGTGGTGCCCGGCGGCTCGAAGAACGACTGTCCGACCTTGAACACCTCGACCGGTCCGCCGCCAAGCTGCGAACGAATGGCGCCTTGCGTCACATAGGCGGTCACCGTGCCGGCGTGCCGATGCGCCGGCGTGAAACCACCCGGCCCGTAGAACACCCGAACGATGGTGACACGCTTGCCCGGCACGTTCGGCAGGGCGTGAGATGCGATCACCTCGACCTTGTCGAGCGGGCTCGATGCACCGGCATCACTGACTGCGCACAGCGGTGCGAGCACGTTGGTAACGGTATCCATCGTGGTTGGCAGCGCCTTGGCGATCACCGCCGCGCAAGCAAGTCCGGCCACGGCGGCAAGCCCCAGCCGCCACGCACCACGCCCATCCGGCATCATCCCAGTCATGGTCGACATGCGCGATCCTCCGTCAGAGCGGGTGACGGCAGGCTACGCCCGACCGGTCACCACTTCAATACAACCTGGCAGGCTAAGCCCCCTCCCCCAGCAGCTTGCGCAAGCCGACATAACCCTGCTGCTGCTGCGTCCAGTTGCGGCCGCCGATGACGCCACCGTCGATCACCAGATCGGCACCATTGATGAAGGAGGATCCGTCGCTGGCGAGAAATGCCGCTGCGTGCGCGATGTCGTCGGGAATGCCCGCGCGCGGAATCGGCTGTGCCGATTTGAACAGGCCCTCCAGCACATCGGCTTTATTGTCGGCCGCGCCGGGCGAAAGGCCCATGGCCTTGGCGAGAATGCCGGTGGCGATCGCCCCCGGCGAAATGCTGTTGACGCGAACCCCCGCTTCGCCCAGCTCCATCGCGACGCATTTGGTGAAATGAATCACCGCCGCCTTGGCCGCACCATAGACCAGCGATGACGAATAGCCGGCGAGATGCCCGGCGATACTGCCGTTGTTGATGATGCTGCCCGAGCCTTGCCGACGCATATGCGGCGCGGCGTGCTTCATGCCGAGCATGACGCTGCGCACCAATGTCGCCATCGCGGCATCGAACTGCGTCACATCGAGGCCCTCGATGCCGCCGGTCTGGGCCGGACCGCCGGCATTGTTGAACAGACAGTCGATGCGTCCGAATTTCTCCACCGCGTGAGAGATCAGCGCTTTCATCTGCGCTTCGTCGGTCACGTCGGTCTGCTTGAACAGGCAATTCGCCCCTAACTTCTTCGCCAGTGCCTCGCCTTCCGCCGCGCGCCGACCGGCCGCGACCACCTTCGCGCCTTCCGCCACGAAGATTTCGGCGGTGCGCCAGCCGATGCCGCTGGTGGCGCCCGTGATCACCGCGACCTTGCCGTCAAGCCGTCCCATCTTGTCTCTCCCTGATTGACCTTTGTGGTGCTGGCGTCGATCATAGCGGACGCCGACACGGCATCAACCAAGCGAAAACGCTGCACAGACCTGTCGGCACGGGGAGCGAACGCATGACATCACGGAATAAGACGGCTTTCGGCGGCACCATTGGCAAGACCATCGCGGATTCGAAGCCATGGTGGCCGACGCCGGAGCCGCCGCCGCAAGGCGCGCCCAACATTCTGGTGGTGCTGTTCGACGATGTCGGCTTCTCGGATTTCGGCTGCTACGGCTCGCCGATCAAGACACCGACCATCGATGCACTGGCCGCGCAGGGCGTGCGCTACACCGGCTTTCACACCACCGCGATGTGCTCGACCACGCGCGCGGCGCTGCTCACCGGCCGCAACCATCATTCGGTCGGCGTCGGCTGCCTCGCCAATTTCGACAGCGGCTATCCGGGCTATCGCGGCAAGATCGCGCGCGAAGCCGGCACGCTGGCCGAGATGCTGAAGGCGCACGCCTATCGCAACTACATGGTCGGCAAATGGCACGTCACGCCGCTGACGGAGAGCGGAGCCACCGGCCCGTTCGACGGCTGGCCGCTGGGGCGCGGCTTCGATCGCTTTTACGGTTTCCTCGATGCCGAGACCGATCAATACGCGCCGGAGCTTGTCGCCGACAACACGCACATCGATCCGCCCGGCACTTACGCCGATGGCTATCACCTGACATCCGATCTGGTCGATCAATCGATCCGCTTCATCGCCGATCACATGGCCGACCGGCCCGACCTGCCGTGGCTGACATGGCTTGCCTTCGGCGCCTGCCATGCGCCGCATCAGGCACCGGCCGACATCATCAAGGGCTACGATGCGACGTTCGCGCACGGCTGGGACGTCGAGCGCGAGCAGCGCATGGCGCGGCAGAAGGCGATGGGCATCGTGCCGCCGGAAACAAAAATGCCGCCACGCAACGACGGCGTCAAAGCGTGGGACGCGCATACGCCGGACGAGCAACGCGTGTTCACGCGGCTGCAATCCGCCTTCGCCGGAATGCTCGACCACGCCGATCAGCATCTGGCGCGGCTGATCGCCTTTCTCGACAAGACAGGCGTGCGCGACAACACGCTGATCATCGTGATGTCCGACAACGGCGCAAGCCAGGAAGGCGGTCCGCTCGGCTTCATCAACGCCATGGGTCCATACAACTTCCGCCCCGAGCCGATGCCGGAAAAGCTGCAACGCATCGACGATATCGGCGGCCCCGACACCCACACCAACTTTCCACACGGCTGGGCAATGGCGTCCAACACGCCGCTGCGTCGCTACAAGCAGAACACCCATGGCGGCGGCATCCGCGATCCATTTGTCCTGAACTGGCCGGCGAAAATTCCGGCGACCGGCGAGCTGCGGCATCAATTCGTTCACGCCAGCGACCTGACGCCGACGCTGCTGGAATTAATCGGACTTTCTGTGCCGGAGACGATCGGCGGTGTCGCGCAGATGCCACTGGAAGGCGAGAGTTTTGCCCGCAGCATCGTGAACGCGTCAGCGCCATCGCGCGGCACGCCGCAGTATTTCGAGATGTTCGGCCATCGCGGTTTGTGGCACGACGGCTGGAAGGCGGTCGCCTATCATCCGCCCGGTACGCCGTTCGACAATGACAAGTGGGAGCTATTCCATCTCGACCGCGATTTCTCCGAGGTCGACGATCTCGCAGCAAAAGAGCCCGAACGCCTCGCCGAACTCATCAAGCTGTGGTGGCACGAGGCGGAAGCGCACAACGTGCTGCCGCTCGACGATCGCTTCGGCCCGCGCTTCGCCGAGAACGCCGCGCGCTTTCACGGACCGCGCAAGAATTTCGTGTTTCACGTCGGCATGGGCCACGTTCCCACCGACGTCGCGCCCGATGTGCGCAGTCGCAGCTACACCATCGAGGCGCACGTCGAGATCGACGATCCTGACGCCGAGGGCGTGCTGATCGCCCATGGCGATGCCACCTCCGGCTACAGCCTTTATATAAAGGCGCGGCGACTGGTACATGACCTCAACATCGGAGGTCACCATCACATCGTTACCTCGGAGCGCGAGATCGCGCCGGGCGCGCATCGGCTGGGCGTCCATGTCGAACGCCTGCGCCGCACCGCGCCCCCCGCACTCGGCTCGCGAACGGGCGTGTCCGAATATCGCCTGACAATCGACGGCGAGCCGGCCGGCGCGATGCAGACCCAACTCGGCTTCCACAATCTGATCTCGTGGTCCGGCCTCGACATCGGCCGCGACCGCGGCAGCCCGGTGTCGCATTACGAGGCCCCGTTCGCGTTTTCCGGAAAGCTGTTGCGAGTCGAAGTGACGATGTACGACGACCAGGACCTCAACGGTGACGGTGTCGGGGATGCCGAGATGGCGCGGCAATAGGTATTTGCGTGCGGCCGCGGGCCGCGACCGGTTGAGATTCAAGGTAAAATTTTTCCGACGACGTACCGAACATACGCTCGATTAACTATTTCGCTGGATGGTTGCCCAAGGACGTCTTGACTCAGCAGGACGTCCTGCCTTGTGCAGTGGAGTCACCATGCGTCAGTTTCCGGTTCTCGTCGTCGCGGCCGCTGTTGCGACCGTGGCAACCGTCAGCGTCATCGCGGTCACAGCTAAGCATTACCTCGGCTCAACCGCCGTCGAGACGGCCTCAAATGCGAAGCCGGAACTGACCACCGGCTCCATCGACAAGCGTTGGCCTAAACCGGGCGTCGAGCGCCAGGTCGCGGCCGCCGAACCGGCGCCCCAGGTCGCAGCACCGGAGGCCGCGCCAACCCCGCCACCCGCACCCGAAAAGCACGTTGCTGCCGCCAAGCCGGCCTGCAACACCCCGGGCGCCATGGGCGTTTCGCGCACGGTGCAGATCGACACCACCGGCGGCCCCGGCTTCGGCATGTCGCAGTATCGCGACTACGATTTCCTGCAACCCGGCGAAGTGGTGCTGACCTTCGACGACGGCCCCTGGCCGGTGACGACGCCGCAGGTGCTGGCGGCGCTGAAGGCTGAATGCCTGCAGGCGACCTTCTTCAATATCGGCGAACATGCGATCTGGCATCCGAGCGTGCTGAAGCTGGTGATCGCGGCGGGCCACACCGTCGGTACCCACACCTGGTCGCATAAAAATCTCGCGCATCTGCCGTTCCAGCAGGCCAAGGACGAGATCGAAAAGGGTATCAGCGCAGTAACGATGATGGCCGGAACGCCGGTCGCGCCGTTCTTCCGCTACCCGCAACTGCGGCAGACTCCCGAACTCAAGGCCTATCTCGCTCAGCGCAACATTGCGGCCTTCTCGATCGACATCGACTCGCAGGACTTCAAGGTCAAGAATCCCGATCAGCTCGTCACTTCGATCATGACGCAGCTCAAGAAGAAGCAGAAGGGCATCATCCTGATGCACGACCTGCACAAGTGGTCCGCGGCCGCCGTGCCGCAACTTCTCGTCCAGCTCAAGACGAACGGCTACAAGGTGGTTCACCTGCGGCCGAAGGGAACGTTGACCACGCTGCCGGAATACGACGAGATGATCGCCAAGCTGGCGCAGCCGGTACGCTCCAGCAACGCCCGCGACATTTCGGCGGTTGTGCAGACCGTCGACTGACGGCCCGAACACCCTGCGGCACGCAGAACGCGGCTTTGACAGCACAAAACGAGGCATTCCAGTTCGAAACGGCGGCCGAAGGCACCCCCTTTGGCCGCCGAAACCTTGTAGCCCCCGTTGCCCGGCCCGGCCCGATCGGCTAAACAACGCCTCACGCACCCGTAGCTCAGCTGGATAGAGCGTTGCCCTCCGAAGGCAAAGGTCACACGTTCGAATCGTGTCGGGTGCGCCAATGAAATCAATTAGTTAGCCAAAAAGATCGGCAGACCGATTCTCGCGAATCGCCACCGAATCGCCACGACGAAAGAAAAAGCCCGCCCTCATTGCTGAAGGCGGGCTTTGACGTGGTGGGCCGCGGTCGTCAGGCCTGCTTCGCCTGCTCGGCAAGCTGGATGTCGCTGAACCGCCTGTTGAGGGCGTCCGCCTTCTCCTGCAAGACATCGATTAACCAAAGCAGTCGGTCGCCCTCTTCGGTGTTTGTGCTGTGCTCTTCGTGGACATGATCAGCCAGCATTTTGATACCGGTCGCGATGCGGAGGATTTCGAGCCCGACGTCGTTCAGGTCTTTGAGTTCGGTCATCGCAGCACCTCGCACCCACGATAGACCGCGCCGCCCGTCTTTGACGCAGGCCGCTTCTTTCGAACCGGGCCAACGCCATCCTCCAGATCAATGCCGACGAGCGGATTGCCCGCCCATTGTCCGGTTTGGCTGCCCTCGTTGCACCAGCCGAGACTAGCTTCGCCGTCCTCCGATGGTTCGCGCTCGTCCTCGTCTTCGCGGTCATCGCCCGCGTTGGCGTTTCCGGTGAAGTCGATGGCGTCCTGGACGTGGTGTTCGGGGGATTGATTCCCCGTTTGCCAGCCGAGCGATGGTTCGTCGTCCGGGTCGGCGTCGAGGGTGTCGAGCAGATCGATGAGCGCGTCGACGTGGCGCTCAATCTGTTCTCGTGAAATCGGCAAGCCGATATCGGCTGCCGGCAAGGTAAGTTGCGGCATTGTTTGCATCCTCTGGAATCTGTATAGTGTCCAGAAACATGCCACACATTATCTGGATGTCAACCAGATTCTGGATAGGATACAGAAAATGCAAGCCGTCCAGATGAAGATGGTTCGGGCAGCTTTGGGCCTGACGGTTCGGCAGTGCGCCGATCTAACGGGCGTTTCTCACGATACAATTACACGCATCGAAGCTGGAGAGACCGTGAAGGACTCTACCGTCGCCAAGGTACGCGCCGCACTGGAAGCCGCTGGCGTCGTCCTTATCGAATCGAACGGCGGCGGCCCCGGAGTGAGGCTGGCAAAACGTTGACGGCCCCCACCCTCGACCCTCACGATGCCGCTTTTCCACTGGCAGCACCTTGGACGACGATTGGCGAATACCGGCTTTTGTAGCCGAGCACGGCGATTGGCAGCCATCCAC
Source organism: Hyphomicrobiales bacterium (assembly GCA_017305555.1). Classification (GTDB taxonomy): domain Bacteria; phylum Pseudomonadota; class Alphaproteobacteria; order Rhizobiales; family Xanthobacteraceae; genus 62-47. The sequence continues at coordinate 37,565 of JAFKKM010000037.1, forward strand.
CAATGGCAATCCGATGATCTTGGCCGGCAAGCTCAGGATCACGGTTTATACCGAATTTGGCGGGTGGAAGTTCTGCGTCGCAAAGAATACGAACGCCAAGCCTCATTTCTCCGATTCTTATCACTTGGAATCCGAGGCAAAACGCGAAGCAATAGCATTCGTTTTGCGAATACGGCCGATCTACAGAACGCGAAAAGAGATTCGGCGGCAGGACGACATTGATGGTTGGCTGACTCATCTCCGAGAGCATGAGCAAGTCCTTGCCCTCCTGCCAGAAGAAGTCGTCGGGCTTGCCCATAGTGAGGATGTAACGGTCGCCATGCTACGAAAACTTGAGGACCGCATAGCAAAGATGGAGCGATGGTCCACGGCCGGCGCACGAAACATGGCTGAGTATGCGATGCCGGATGAGACACGAGCGTTTCTCCGACTGGCCGAAGCCTTCACCACGATGACAGACTATGTGCGGGAACGGATCGCGGAAATAAAGGCGATCCCACGACGCAGGAAACGGAAATCTAAGCTTTTCGACTGACCCGCCCACGTCGTCGCTTTGTACGACCACCAGCCCTAGTTGCACCGACTGCCCAAAAAGCGCGCACGAATTCTCCGTTACTCTTCCCCAAATTCTTCGTTACAGAAGGGGGGAAGTAACGGGGGGCGTAGGTTGAAACGCCCCTGCACTGGCGCCGCCGATGTGCCTTCCAGCAACGCGGGAATAGAAGCCGGGGTGATGCATCAGAAATTCCGGCAACCGTGCGATGCCCTTGGCAATGCGTCGCGCCGCGCCGAGACCCTATCGAGCCGGCAAGAAATGTCCTCAAGAAGCTAGCGAGGGCAACGCTCGTCTGGGCGTATCGATATCCGCATGCAGGTTAGATAGCGGCGTCCATTCGCAATGCTTCCGCCAAATCGTCGGGATCAATGCTAAAAGACTCGGTTGTCACACGCTCCCGGGTTGGGCCGGTGACCCTGAACGACGTTGCTACCCGACGATATGCAAGAAACGACAGCCCTTCAATTTCTTCCTCGTCGGTGACAACGTCATATGCGCCGGGCGGCAACGTTCTATCGATGCCTTCAATGTAAAAGTCATGCTTGAAAACTACGGAGACCTGACGGGATCTGATTGTCATGACGTGGTCCAATCAGGTTGGAGACCTGAGTTCTGGAGACGACAGCCACGAGTTCATTTCGATGGCAGCCTCAGCCTGATGGGCTTTGGCGATCAAAGCATCGTGCTCGGCTCCGGGCGCAAGACGACCCGCTGCCGCACGAAAAGTGATAGCGGAATGCGCCAGCCGATCATTGAGCGACGGTCGTTCATTTTGCGTGATGATGTGTAGCATAGAAAGTCTCCCTATCCGTTACAGGCGGGAGCATGCGCTCTCATTCACCGATAGTGGCCGATGGCAGCGCGGTGATGGTTGCATCATGCTCCCGGATTCCCAAAGAACCTAATGAATTCGATAACTCCGCGTTGCCGTAATCGCTGTCGTCAGCGCAGGATGACGGCGGCAAGAACTATAAGGCCAAGAAACAGCGGAACAATAATCGGCGGAACGAGCCAGTCCCGGAGACGAAATAGCGTCTGAAGCGACATGATTGCCTCCCGATAAAAGAAAACCCGGCACATGCCGGGTTCCCTTCCTTGCGAACAAGAAAAAGCTATTTCTGCTTCGGGGCATCTGGCGAAGGCTTGCTATCGCCCACGTTGTCTTGAGTGCCGGGCTTGGCCTCGCCCGGAGGGGCGGTCTTCGGGGCTTCATTGGAAGCACTCGGTGTGTCGGACATGATGTTTCCTTTCCGGAAACGCGCCTAAAATTGATTTTCTCGGCGCTTTCTACAGATGTAGCTCACTTATCCAATTACAATGAGCATGGGCTATAATGAAAAATATAGTTCGATCATCAAAACTGTCACTGACGCTGAATTGCAAGACCTTGCTGGAAAGCAATCTAACCAGTGAAAGAAATAGCTCTAGTTAGTTGGTGACCAGGATAGCGGTCTGGTGTTAGCATCACGCATGGCTCGCTCCGAGCCGGAGGATTGAACAATGGCTAAAGGTGAGCAACGCGGAAATCGCGAGAAGAAAAAGCCAAAGAAAGAAAAGCCCAAAACGATTGCCGCAGCTCCAAGCATGAAGGGCGTTGTTCAACCCGATGCGGTAAGGCAACGTAAGAAGTAACCTCACCACCATCCCGCCTCGATCAGTATATCAAGGCGGGATGTCATGTGCAGCGATCGGGTGCTAGTTCATCCCCTCTTCCTCATTTTCCGCCCCGCAATCTGCCGCTTCAACCACGACCCCGCCGGCTTCTCCCGCGCAGCGCGCCAGGCCTGCCAATCCGTCACCGGCTCGGGCTCGATCAAAGCACCGACGCGGTCTTGCGGGTAGTGGTGTACAACGCGCTGCGTAATGCCTTTGGCATCGATCGAAGTAAAGAGGATCTTGCCGCCGACCCAGTGCGCGCCTTCAATGCGCTCCTGCCGTGCAACTTCAGTGACGTGCAGCAGGTCTAGTTCGGGGTCATATTCATCATTGCGGCGAACCTTGAAGCCGCACGCCTCGACAAGGTCCGGCTTCAACGGCACGCCTGCGATTGAAGTTTGCTCGATCAGCTTCGCGCGGGCCACCTCTCGATTCCCGCTGTTCGCCATAATTCGCTCAATGCGCGAAGACTTGTCGGTCCACAGATCGGCACAATAAGCCGCTGGCCGGTTCTCCCGCTCGTGCCATCCGATGATGTAAAACGATGATGCCGCATCTCCATCGCGATGCTTTTCCGCCAGGACGTCAAACACCGCCGGCAACCATTCGTCGGCGCGATCAATGTATTCATCGAACGACGAAAACTCCATTGCGATCTTCTCGGCGATCAGCGGGCTCATGAATGCCGGCCCGGTGCACGACACCGCCGCAGGCAAGGTCGGCAAGGCGTGCGCCTTCGCAAGGTTGGTCGCCTGAACAATACCGTTGCGATCGTATACCAAGCCGTCCGTCATCATGTGGACCGACTTCGATTGCTGTAATACGAAAACTGAACTCATTTGGCTTCCTTTCCGCACGCGGCGGTTTCATCGTTCGCAGTTCGCAGCGAATTGTTGACCCGCACCGCACTTCCCTCGACCGATGACAGCGCCTTCGCGACGTCATTTCCGTAAATGCCGGCAAGCTGGCGAGCGATGTTCACGTCTGTATCGGACAAGAAGGCGGTCTTGCGTCCGAAGTCGATCGCAGCCGCGACTTTGGCCTTCTCCAATGCCTGCGCCGCTTCCCCGACGCGCGCCGCCATGTCCTTCACCTTGGTAGCGGTATCGGCCGACACAGTGCCGTATGCCTGCATGGCTGCGGTGGTGAGCATCGCCTCCGCTCGCAATTGCACCTGCGCGGCGGTGCCGAGGCCGACTGCATTCGTATCGGCTTGAAGGCGCCCGATATGTTTGCCGATGGCATCGGTGGCACGATCGAACGCATTGGCTTCCGCAACTTGATCCTGGCCCGGCGCTTTGGAGGTATCCTTCCGCACTGCCGACGAAACGTCCGTAGCTTCACGCATAGCGCGGGTAACGTTCTGATAGTTCTGAAGCGCCGCCGCGAGTTTCTTATTGGCCTCTGTCTGGCCGAACCCGGGCTCGTCCTTCATGACTAGATCGGCAGGACGAGAGTTGAGGCCGGCGGCGCCCGTTGCGTCGGTGAGAGACTTCCACACAGAAGCGTTGCCAACGCGGTTCGCGAACCAATCCGGCACCTGCTTGAGCGCCTGATAGAGCGACGTGGCGTAGCCGACGGCTGCGGCTAGATCCTCGGTGATGTTCACCCAAGACTCGTGGTAGTTCATGCCCAGCTTGGCAAGATCGTCTTGCACGGGCTTCCACTTATCCGCGAGAACCTTCTGCGCGTCATCCATCCGGCGCCGCAGTTCTTCGGCGCGGCCGAGGTCTTCCTGCGAGATCAGTTCAGTCTTCTTGATCGCATCCGCGCGCTTAAGCATGTCGTCCAAGTAACCGCTATCGGCACGCAATGCCGCGGCAACCTTTGGACCGAAAGCACGGTCGGCAAGATCAATCGCCGCCAGGCGCTCTCCCTTTTGCATGGCCTGATCGATCAGCGCGACCACTGCCCGCAACCGGCCTTCGGAGTCGTTGGCGCCTGCAAGCGCGCCGATGCCGCTATTGCCCCGGAAGTTGCCAGCCTTGGTCAGTTCATCGAGCCGGTTCTGCAAACCAGAGCCGCCGAGCTTTGGCGTGGATTCGGCGTTAAACTTCTTCAGCGATTCCGTGAGGTCGTCGACCTTGTCGCGCGCCTGACCGCCGGATTTGGTAATCCGCTGGAAAAACTCAGTGCTGAAACCGGAGGCATTGGCCTCCTCGGTTACTTTATGAAATTCCTCGATCTTCGCTTTGGCCAGTTCGGTGCTATACGCCATCAATTTGAAGGCGTCGCGAACGACCGTCACCGCAAGGAATACCGGCGTCACAGCGCCCAGCAGTCGACCGAAAGCAAGGGTTGCCGCACCAGCCGCCCCTTGTGCCTCCAGGAACGACGCGGACATCTTGATAGCATTCTTAGCGACCACCGCCGTCGCGTGAGACGCAGACGCGGTGGTCTTCTTCATGTCATCCTGAAACTTGCTGATGTCAGCAGATACAGGAATCCTAAGTGCGGGCGCCGCCATTAAGCTGCCTCCGCCGCGCCAACGAATAGCGCCGAGATGACTTCCGACGCAATCACCGCGTTGGCGGCGAGCGGCTTGCCGGTAACGCGCTCCGCGACAAGATCGAATGCTGCATCCACGCTCATGCCGCCACCAATCAAGCCGAGCGCGATAACGTTTTCGATGTCGCTGACGGAATATTCGGTTTGCAGGAAGCGCTTCAGGACTGCAGCCGGCGTCGAGCCGTACTGCCCTTCGAACGGTGCCCGGCCTGCGAACTTCATAGCTAGGGGCATGTCGTTAAGCAGGTTGCCTGCTGACATCGCGGCAAGGGTCTTCGGGGTATTGAGGTTGAAGGTGCGGGCCTCGCCGGCAAACATGATGGTGCGGGCGCAGGGATTGGTGGTGGTGTCAGTCATTAAGAACGTCCTCTACTGCTTTGACGATGTTCGCCTGGATTTCCGGCTGCATCTGCCGGGCCGTGCTATAAAAGAATGGACGCGCGGGCTTCTTGCGGGTGCCGTATTCCACGAACAGCGCGTAATCCGCTTCGCCGCCTGGTCCGCGCGTACCATGAATGGTGGTGTCGCCGCCTGCGGTGACTTCCAACGTAAGGTCGCGCTTGGTGCGACGAACCTTGACGGAGTCACGCAGTTTACCGGTGTCGACAGGCGCGGCGGCTTTGATGGCGTCGGCGAGACGCTCAGCTTCTACCGCGATGGCGGTGGCAAGCTGACGTTTAAGTTTGATTGGCAGTTGACCGATTTGCTTTTGGAATGACTGAAGATCGTCCGGCATTTTCCTCCCATGGAACATCTCGACCCGATCGCGGTTGTCACGTATCGCCTTTGGATATTCGAAATGTTTTTGATCAAGTTCACACTGACTGCATCGGCTGCGCTGCTCTGCGCCCTGTTCGCAATCGCCCCAATGTTGGGCCCGCTTCGAGCGGAGAGCACCCAGGCCGCGACCAACGCCGGAATTCTTCGCGCGATGGCCACACGAGGTGCGATTCATGCGATCTTGGACGATGGCGCCAGAATCCAATGACCAACACCCCGAAAAATCGCGATCTCGATAAGCGACCGACCGGACCGCAGGGCAGTTCCGACCTCAACGATCCGACGAAAGCGCCGGGCACCGGCATTTCTCCTGCGGAAGATCAGCCCGACGACGCGTCGGCAACCGCCCGGGATCTAGCCGAAGAAACGATCGACGAATTGACCGACGATCGTACCAGCGATGCCGACATAGAAAGCCGGAAACGCGAGTTGCTGGACGGACCGGCTGAGCTGCGAAAGGTGCGGCGGGACATTCCCTAACAACTCAGTCCAGCAGGTCGTCCGGCTCCTCTTCCGGCGCCCAACTAATCTTCGATGCGTCGGCTGGCGTGGCGCCCATCGAAGACAAGCATAGGCGCAATAGCGACAGCGCCTTCGTTCCCACCTCATCGCCGGCCTGCAGCCGAGCACGCACAATGCTCGCGATTTCCACGATGCAGCGATGGGAGCGGTTGAGCCACGGTAGCTCGCCTGCGAATTCTCGCCATGCTGCCGCTTGCGGCTCATTCAACCATGCGGGAGGGTCGCCGATTGCGTCGGCTGTGGGCTCGTTGGGCTTGTAGCGTTTCGGGTTCTTGATGTGCCGGCCTTCAACGCGCGCTTTCGCGGTGGGTGTTCGTTGTCTCGGCAATTTTTCCTCTGGGGGTCTGATTTGTGGTTGCGCGCGAAAAGGGATGGCACGGGTCTCTAGGGCGCTGGCCTCAAGACTTTTCCGTTACCCCCCGGGGCCAGCCGTCTGCCCCAAATGTCACCACCTCCTGGCCCAATTCCATGCGCTGCTTTGTGCTGTCGTGACAGTGCTTGCACAATGAACTGAGATTGTCAGGGTCGTGAAACAGCTCGACGTCACCCTTTTGCGGGACGATATGGTCGACCACCGTTGCCGGCTCAACAATCTCACGCTCCAAGCAGAAACGACACAGCGGCTCCACGCTCAGATGATATTCGCGCAACTTGCGCCAGCGCGCGGTGGTGTAAAGCCGGTGCCACGTTGCCCGCGGCGGTTGACGACTACTGCCCACTTTCACCCGAACGGCCCCGGCGCGCGCTCAGGCCTCCGCACTTCTGCAACCACGTCGACATAGTCGGTTGGCCCGCGGACGATCACCACGAACTTCAAGTCGTGCGGATCGCCACAAACGCCGACCACGTCGCAAGGCTGCCATCTACTGCCGCAGCGGAATTCGGCGGGATACGGTTCAGCAATGGCTATCATCGACCACCCGCAGATTGATCGCACGCCATTTCCCGTCCTGGCGCTGCTCGATGTCGAAACCATATTGATGGTGTGAGCGCGGGAAGAACTGGCCGATCTTCTCGAATTCATTCACGTGCACGAACACGCGACCACGTTCGACACCCTCGCAGGAGAGGAAGCCGAATCCGCGATCGGGATTGTAATTAATGAGCCGCCCTTCAGGCATGTAATTTCCGTGTAATGACGAGGAGGAAACGCCCCGGCGCGCGGTTTCCCGCGGGGTCTCGCCGGGGCGCTGCTCACGATCGCGCGCGCATGTCTAATGAGCCGGCGGCACGCGCGCGATCTGCGACCGAGCGAGCCGAAGGAACTGCCGCCGGCTGTCTCGTTTAGGTCGAGATGTCGAACTCGCCGTGGACGAAACTCTCGGGCCGGTACACAGCCAAAGCCAATCGTTCTTCGCAGCGGAAGGTACACATATTGCGGGCGAAGTTGTCAGCGTGCTCGGTACTCACTTCAAGCACAGCCTGCTGCCGGTCGAACACTTGCGCTGCGATATTCCAGGCGCCGACAGCGAATTCGCCGGTTGGCATCGCCGTCGTTTCAACAATCGGTAGTTTCCAAATCCGATTATTTCCACCCTCGACCACGTTGATGTAGATGTAGCGACCCTGGCTGTCCTTGGTCGTTTCAATGTCCGCGACATCATCAGGATTCAGGATGATACCCGACGCCCGATACTCTGCCTGCCGTACCTGAAGGATAGCGCGCCGGAGAATATCGATCTTCGTGTCGCCAACCTTGCGGAGGCCGGTATCGAACGTCGTCGCCTGCGGGAGGATGCCGTGTAGATTCTGGCCAACACCACTTCCCCAGAGCAGTTGATCTTCCTCTTTCAGCTTTAGACCGTAAGTGGCTCGAACATCGATGTAGCTTGCGAGAGTCGCTGCATCGGAAAGAATCTGCAGCGACGCGTCGAACAAATGCGCGATTGTCCGAACCGGGGTCGTAACCATATTGAAGGTCAGGTCCGACTTCGGTTTCGTCTCGCCCTCGGTCACAGGCCGCGCGCTATTCGTGTACCCGGTTTCTTTCACGTACTCGATGCTCGCCAGATTGGTCTTACCCGGCGCAATCAGATCGCGCACGGTAAACGCTCGCTCGGCCGGCGTTACGATCCCTGGAACACGGTGGCCCGGCACCAGCGAGGTGCCAGCGGATGCGCCCGCACCTACGGTGCCGACGCCGCTAGTAATTGTCGCCATCTCAACAGAAGCGCGACCACGCATGCGACCGCCATCGAGCTGTTTGAAGGCCTCGGTGGCAGCGAGGGCATGGCCAGGAGAGAAGTCGTCGCCGCGGGAAATGTGATTGTCATTGTCAGGCAGCCGGGCCCATCGCTTTTCAAGCTCGCCAACACGGGTTTCGATGCTGGACCGCATCTCACCGATCGAGTTTGCGATCTCAGAAATCTTGGTAGCAAGTTCACTCAAATGTTTAGTCCTCTTGGAGAGTGCCGCGCCATGCGGCTTTGTTGCGCCACAAGGCGCGGGGTTATCGCAGCGCCGCCGAAAGTGCGGACAGTGCGTCGTCAAGGCCATCGGCCTCGTCGTTCTGGTATTCATCAAGAAATGAAAGCGTCTCGCGCGCCCATGCCGGGACTGGTATGCCCTCTGCGTCGGCGCGCTTTTTCGCCTTCATCGCCGTGTCAATTTTCACGATCGTGACCGCAAGCGGATTTCCTTGCGTGGCGAGTTCTCGAATTTCGGCCCATGCCTTTGAAAGGCCGAAGGCTGGATTATGTCTCTCGTTCCACTCGTCCATCGAACGTGGCATTCCGTCGAGGGCGTTTGTGTTTCTTACCAAGATAATCTCCTCTCAATTCAAAGCCGCGGCCAAACGGCCGACGGCGGTCATCTCGTCAGCGGAATCAGGTGTGACGCCGCGGAACTCGTGACAAATCGCAGACAGGGATTCGCCAGGCACGATAACGGTGCGCGCGGCTGCGCCCCGCGAACGCTCCGGCCCAAAGTCAAAATGCGCACCACCATGCGACATGATCGTTGCCGCCGGCTCTGGCTCAATCTGAACGACCAAATGCCCCACACCGGAAATGGGCACCGTGCCGCGGATCCAGCCCTCAACAACATCAACGAGGATCGCGCCGTTATTCGCCGCTAGGCTTGAGTAAGCACGTACGCTCTGCGGAACAGAACCAAGCCCCCTATCCGCGACAGCGCAGAGCAACAGCCTTGCCAAGTCCAATGGACCTAGATCAGGCACATCGCGCCCCCGAGCCTTGGGTAGCGCACCGCTTTCTGCCGCACGCTGCGCTAACGCCGCAACGCGGCCGACATTAAGACCGAGGCGCCGCGCAAGCACCTCAATCGCCGTGGACCGAACCATGGCGCTCCTCATTGTTTTGGAAAATTATTATCTACCGTGCAAAAGAATGGCCGCGCGGTACGTCCGCGCGCGACCGAGTTTGCACGTCACGTCGAGGCAACTTTCGTTGCCTACATCTAAATACGTTTTGACAACCCGGTTTAGGGACCTGTTACGCCACTTTCGCTAAAATATTCTCGCCAACCAGCGCGCGCAGCGCGGCAAAGGCTTCATTGACCAGGAAGATGCCACGCCGCTCCGCATGTTTGCCGCGATATCCGCGCCGCTCGCCAATCTCGCGCGCTGTTGCGTCGGTGATTGCGAGGTCGAGGATCTCCGCGCGGGCGCCGAGCGCCTGCCTCAGTCCTTGCTCCTCAGCCTTCCGAGCCTGCTCTGCCTCGGCGAAGCACTCGATCGGCGCGCCACTGCGCCCCGTTGAGGCGGTGACGCCCGCCAAGAATCCTGCATTCTTCGCGATCGGTGCGTCGGTCTGCACCAACCAACGAAGGTCGCGAACCGGTTTTGGATTGCGGCTACCCTTGCTTGCGCGTAAACGCTCGACGGGAGCAAGTGGAACGCCGCGCGCAGTCTCGCCCCACTGCACCATCACGCCATTGCGAAATACGAGATCGCCAATCCGTGCATTGGCGCCGCGCTCGCACGGCCGACGCACCTGGCGCACATCACTGCGCACGCCGCGGATCACCATACAGACAACCGAAACGCGGCCTGCTCCCTCCATCGCACGTTCGATCTCGGCAACGGTTGGCCGGCATTCGAGGTCTTGCTCACCGCCTTCCGAGAAACCACTATTGATTGGCTCGGCCTCTGCCATCAGGCCGCGCTCCGGCCGCAACGACCCGGCGATGGCGTGATCGTGCACGATCTCCGGCTCCGCATAGACATCCGGCGCCGGTGCGGATTGCAGATCGCGCCAGAACTTCCACAGCGCGACGACGTCCGGCGCAACCCGGCCAAGCCGTTCTAATGTCGGAAGCGCCAACACCGGATCAGGCGTGCTTTGCTCGCGCTGGATGAAGGCGCGCCGGGCGGCAAGGCTGGCGAAGTCTTCGGCCGAAATCGGGGCGTTGTCGTTAGCTGGCTGGCGCGGCTGCCAGGCTGAGAGCGTGGTGCGGTAGTCGTGACGTAGTGCGGGCATAGCGCCCTCCTCGTTCGTGGCTGTGCTTGTTGGCCGCTTGTGCAGCTCTAGTTGCTGCCGGCCGTCTGCGCGGCCTGGCTGGGGTGGTTCGATTCCCTATGCCGTTAGACCTGGCGACCGGCGTGGTAATAAAAAACGCGCGTCCGCAAAATTCGAAATTGGTTTCCCTTCACCGCATTTAGTGCAAACCTTCAAGAACGCGCCCCATGCTCAAATGCAAAAAAATGTTATGGTTTTTCGTTGCTCTTGGGGGGCGCCGCTATGCGACGCGAAACGAGGGGAGATCTGACCCAGCCCTCCTCAACCATGTTTTTCCTACGGTTATGCATGCAGAGAAGTTCTCCTGAGCACGCCGGTCACTAGCGGGATGGTCGGAGAGAAAGTTGATACCCCCGGGCCTATGCTGCGTCATCGAGCCAGGGCAGCAGATCGCCGCGTCCGGCCTCGATCAGCACCTCAACGGGCAACCACTCCCACCGCAACTGGCCGGTGTTGGCGTCACGGCCATACACAAGCAGGGCTTCGCCGTCGCACTCGCCGACGCCTTCAATCGTGTCAGGCTCGATCATTCGATTCTCCAATGAAGTGGCCGCGAGAGTCCCTTGCGCGCGCGAGTCAATGGGAAGCAAGTCGATTTTGCCGCACAGCTTGTCGGCTGATTTAGCCGACAAGCTAACGTCCATTGAACATAGAAAAAGGTGGAATCTGCTCTAGTTGACGCGCGCGCAAGGGCCAGTTGCGGCCACTCGCCTATGACAATGACCCAGCGATTATCTTTCGCACTTCATCGCGCCTTGCCTTCTCTGCTTCAGCTCGATCGGCAAACAGCTTGTGGACGGATGGAAGAACCTGCCAGGTAGTTGAGTCGCGCCGGATGGAAGGCACGGGTTCTAACCAGCCGAAGGCATCAAGTTGTTCCAGAACGGCTTGCGCTTCGTCAACGGACATGCCGCGCATTACACGATCGCCGCGACGGACATCACGAACCGTGATCACGTTGAGTTTGTGCGCGAGGATAAAGCCTGCGGTAGCCAACACGTGGTCGTGGCGGTCAGCCATGCCCAAAACGTCTACGTAGAATGCGACAGCGTGTGGAAAGAGAAATCTTTCAAGGAAGTCCGCAGCACGTTTTGCTGTATCCTCCTTAATGACCGAGGCGGGCCGACTGCCCTCGCTTTCGATGCAGTGAAACACAATGCATAGTCGCGCAAACAATCCATCATACTTCCCAAGGTGGGACGCCAACTTCTTATTGACGGATTCCCACGCGCACTGCATTTCAAAATACTTCTGCGCGAGACTTGTCCGAAGATCTTGGGCCGCCTCATCAAACTGAAGCGGCACTTCAACAAAACCGCCCAGGCTACCATTGCCGGTGGGCCTCCGCAGGCGCGACAGGCGCGCGACGGTGGCGTCGTATGCCGCAGTTGCATCGGGCATCGGCTTGTCAACACCCGCGCCAGCGGCCCCGAGAACAATGGGAAACAACCGTTGCAACAACCCGTCATCATGTGCCTCAGCAGCTAGTGCCCTAACCGGTTCGGGCTGGATACCACCGAGCAGCGACACCGACAGGTTCTCGATCAGAACGGCGCCCCGACCAATGCGATTGATGGTGTATGGCCCGCCATTGAACGCCTGCAGCCAGAACCCGCGATCCTTTGCAGCGCCACGTCCGGAGCTGTATTTATCCATCGAGCCAAACCAACCAGAAAGCTCGTCCTGAAGGCACAGAACACCGTCCGGGCTGTCCTTCAAAACCTCCTGCGCGGCCTCGATGGTTGTGTCCTCCAGACGCAACCGGATATGCTTTGGCGGTGCCCCATCCTTTTTATCCGCCGGAGCCTGCGCATCGTATTGCCGGCGCGCCTCCTCGTATGACCGAAACATATCCCGGTCCAATCGTTTCAACGGAGCTGCCGCCGCAGAGATAAGCGGGGACTTCTTGGTGCTAGGATCTCCGATGGGGGCAACCCAAAGGCGGGCCGATTCTAGCCAGTGCGGATCGTGACGCTTCACCTTGAGTTTGATCGAGTCCGGTATTGCGGCGGCACAGACAGCCAAGGCTGCGGCGGCAAGCCCACCAGGGTCGACGCCCATCAACTCGCCTTGGGCGCGGGCGAAATCCTCAATAACCTGCGGAAGCAATCCAACTGGCAGCGGTGGATGCGCGCGGCGCTGCCATAGGTCGATGGGCTCGTTGTTATCGTTGGCGGCTTCTAGTTCTGGTGCCTGTGCAAACGTTGGCACCCAGCGAATATCTCCCTCGGCACCGACCTCGCGATAAATAATCGCGCGACCGATGTGCGCGTCGATCTCTGGCCCGGTCAGTTGCCGAACCACTGGCCCATCACCATGGCCGCCTAGCGGATCGAAATAAACGGCAAAGGTCGAGTTCGCCGCACATCCTGCGATGTCTTCAACCAGCACAAACCACCGGCAAAGCTCCTTGAACCCATCAGGGACGCCGTCACGCTCGGGTACGGTGAAGTTCAGTTCCTTTACAGATGACCAATCAGCACCACCGCGCTTGTGCTCTGGCGCCACGCGAATGTTCCCAGCGAGAAGGTCGGCAATCTCGAAGTACAACGCCGACACCGAGTTAGTGTCTTCGCGCTCAAACAACTCGCGGACGGTCGGCGCGACGTTGTTGTTACTTGGTGCGAGTGCGGTCATCGGCGTTCAAGCCTCCATTAAATGCATTACTTGCTAGGGTCGTAATCTCGTCCGCCAGCGTGCCGACAAATGTTGCCGTCCGGCGACCAGCCGCATTCTGCGAGTATGTAAGACGTCGACCACTCTCGGTCTGGACAAGCCGAAGGTCGTACATTCGCAACTCTGGTGTCAGTTCGATATCAAATCGAGCCAACGTCTTCCCTTCGCCCGGTGGCGCCGGGCGGATGGAGATTATCTTCATGATGGTCCTGGTGGTTGGTGGTGGGTTGCCCGCGAGAGGGCGGCTGCTAGGCGGCTTGCTCGCCGCGTCGATTATTGTCGTTGGCCGCGCACCATGTTGAGGTCCGCCGCTGCGATAAAATCCACGTGTCAACATCGGCTGCGGCGTACTTGATGATGCGTCCCAGTTTGAAAAAGGCGGGCGGCAATCCGGCACATCGGCGCTTGGCCAGTGTGCTGGCACTGAGCCCCGTAAGGGCCGCGACGTCGTCGATGTTTAGAAGGTGCAGCCCGGGCGGCGGCGGTTCATCACTGACGGGTGGTGTGCTCATGAAGCCCCATTAGATTGTGTTGACAATGATATTTGAGCCTCTCGGAGAGATTTTCGACAGGCTAAGAAAATTTAGGCTCGGCCCGGCTGTGCTGTTACGTTCGCCAAATAAGGACTGACATCGCGGGAGCTATAGAAAAATTTGGCCCCGATTTACGGGGCCGTTTGGTGCGCTGCGACATAGTATGGACTGGCTGGGTCCAGCCGGGCGGCGTGGTTGTCCAAAGCCAGGCCGGCGGCGGCTATTCGCCGCCCTTCAGCGCCGCGGCGATATGGCCGGCGATAGTATTGGCTGCCCGTCGCACTGGGTCCGCGTCAAGATGGGCATAGCGTGCCGTGGTGCTGGCCTGGGTATGGCCAAGTAGCTTTCCTATGACTGGAAGTCCCAGTCCTGCCCCAGCGCCCACACTGGCAAAGGAATGGCGCAGGTCGTGCAGTCGTAGATCCTCCAGTCCGGCGCGCCTTCGGATAGCCCGCCACGGGCGATTCAGGTCGGCACGGGGCTTCTCATCCTCCGCACCGGCTGTTTCACCGGCAATCACATAGATCCCGGCCTTCGGCAGTTGCTCCAAAACGGCAATCGCCGGGCCGGCCAGGACAACAGTTTTGCGGCCGGTTTTCGAGTCTGGCAAGAACAGTAGCCCGCGCTCCAGATCGACTTCAGCCCAACGCAGGTTCAAAATTTCGCCGAGGCGACTGCCTGTAAAAATGAGCAGTCTGATTGCCGCTGCCGCGAATTGGTCGACGACGGTCCGAGTCTTTTCTTTCGGCGCGTGCTTCGACTTCGATGGCTTATGCGGAATTCCAGCCGTCTCGCCTTCATGTATCGCGGTGCCTAGCCTGTTTAGCTCCGCCGTCGTCAGATAGCGTTCATTTCTTCCATCAGGGTACTTTTCAACCCCGTGCACAGGGTTGTCGGTTCGATATTTATGTTCGACAGCGAACGTGAAGATTCCGCCCAGCAACCGCACGGTGCGCGTCGCCGCGCCCTTGCCGCCACGAACGATTGAGCGTCCGCGCTTGCCTGTTTTAACGTCGCGCGCGGTTTTGCCGTTAGCGACATTCTTCATGAAGGTCTTGACGTCCAGCGATGTCACGGCAGCAACGCGCTTGCGGCCAAGCAATGGCTTTATGTGACGCTCGATCCGACTCCTATCGGTCGTGATCGTGCTGGCTTTTTTCATCTCGACACCATCGCGAAGATAGATATCGCAAAGGTCGGCAACCGTGATGTCGGCTCTTTCCGCACCTCGTTCAGCAGCCGGATCACCGCCCAACTCAGCTTTCGCAAGGATCTTCGCCGCAGCATCGCGCGCCCGCTCCGGAGACAACGTATCGGGCGAGCCGATCACCATCCGGCGTTTTGCAACACCACGTCCACCAACGCCGGGCCTGTACTCCACAAACCATGAGCGAGCGCCTGTCGGACGAATAAGAAGGCCAAAGCCGGTCAGGCCATCGTCGTAATATGATGTCGGCACCTTTCCGGCCTTCAGCGCCGTTACAGTGCGCCGGTTCAGCTTCACAACGGGCATCACCTACTCCGAATACGAATCGCCACCGAATCGCCACCGCACATTCTATCGAGCGGAAGCCAGCGGAAACGAATGATATCGAGAAATAGGCTATTTACGGGTATTTTCAATAGTTTGTCTATTGAGCAGCATTCGTCGGAACTGTTCGGAAAGCTCTTTTAATGCCCTCCGAAGGCAAAGGTCACACGTTCGAATCGTGTCGGGTGCGCCATTACAATCAGATACTTAGCTGATTTTACACCTCGCCAAATCAATCGCAGGAAGCATACAGGAAGCGCTCGATAGTTCGCGCCGCGCTTCATGATGCCGCTAACGAGATCGGGTCCCGACCGATGCTTTCGTGCGCGCCATCTTGTACTCAGCCATAGGTTGCGGAAGAATAGGTGCCGGCTGGTAGGTGCGTAATGAAATTTATCAAATGTATTAGAGGGGCCCTGCTCGCGGCCGCTCCCCTTTTGTTTATAGGACAAGCCTTCGGGGCAACATTCAAAAGCGTGGCAACAAAGGACGGGCATATCATTGTGCTCATCTCGGGTGAAATTGCCGAAGGTGATTCCGACGCGCTTAAGGCAGCAATCAAGACCGCCAATGATGCCGGCAAATTCGTGTCTGGCGTGCGATTGAACTCGCCCGGAGGAAATCTTCTTGAAGGGGTGAAACTCGCCGCGGCCGTCAAGTTCGCAAAGGCTGCAACGAACGTCGCAAAGGGCGGCACCTGCGCATCCGCCTGCTTCCTGGTCTTTGCAGCGGGCGAGAAAAAATTCGCCAACTACGCGGCGCGTGTCGGCGTGCACGGCGCATCCGATCAGAATGGAGAGGAAACAACCCGATCCGGCGCTGCTACCGTATCGATGGCGAAGGTGGCAAAAGAGCTAGGCGTGCCAGACGCCATTATCGGGCGGATGGTCGTTACGCCGCCGAACGAAATGGTCTGGCTCACACCAACCGACTTGCAATCCATGGGAACGACGATGGTGGGAAAGCCCAGTCAAGTTGCTACCGACCCTCAAGGAGCAACTCCCAGTGCGCCGCGGCAGACGGAGCCCAGCAATCCCATGGACATCAGGCCGACAAGCAAGGCAGCTGCGCCGCCTTCGTGGGACGACATGGTCAAAGCTGCTGCTCTAGCCTCATCAAAGCAAAATGGTGGTAAGCCGATGACGTTCAGAGTGTGTCAACCGGAATTTAAGACCTGCAATAATGGCGTCGTTTTCCAATCAAAGGGAAAGGACGTCATGGTCAAAGTCACGCGCAATCTAGATGAGATTATCATTCGTCGCGAAGTATGTTCGTTCAACGAATCAGGCGATATTCGTCGTTGTCTTGATTGGGATAAGAATACGATCCACCGTGATATGAAGGATTCATCGGGGACGTGGGTCAAAGTGGCCGATGAATGATCAAAGCTCGCGATACCGTTTAGCCAAGGATCATGGAGAGGAACGTGTCGACCGGCAAATGGTACTACGCAGACTACAATGGTCAACGCGGCCCGCTGAGTTTCGAGAAGCTAAAAGCTCATCTGTTATCCACGCCTAATGCCGAGAATGTGCTGGTCTGGACAGATGGGTTCAAAGATTGGCGACGAGTCGGAGACATTGCCGACTTGCAGGAACACGTTGCATCACCGCCACCTCTTCCACCGGTGGATGAAGTTTCGCGCGCTCCTACATGGAAGATCAGATGGTGGTGGCTGATCTTCGCTATAGGCTTTCCTGGTGGAATTGGGAGTCAAGTAGGTCGGCGAGTGATGATTTGGAACTCAGCGGAGCGCCGGCGAATACGCGTGTTGAAGAAGAACAATTGAAACTGCGATAGTGAGAATCAATGCCACTCATGCCCCGCGAATGTTGACGCCCGTTCGCCGCTCACGTTTTCGAGCGTCTTTGTGGCCTTAACCAACGCGCCAAGTCCGGCAGTCAGTGCGTAGTATTCCGCGCTGCCTTACACTGGCGTCAGGCAATTCAGCAATCGACGCGCCACAGAGATCATGGCAAGCGCGTCGGCGGCTGATCGGGCGTCGCTCGACAGGCTCCGCCATCCCATCATAAGCGCGAACGAAATGACGCACCTCACCCCACCAGATCGAACACTACATCCACCTCGCAGATGGCGTGACAGGAGGGAATTTTTAAATTCCTGAGGTCCGATAAGCTGTACTTATATGCGCGGCAAGCCCGACAGCGAACGCCGCAGCCGCCAGTACGTCCCGGCTCGCGTTTTCGCTGATATTTTGTGGTGTGGTCGTCGGATGTGCTGGCCTACATTAGCTGTGCTTCTTCCCAACTCGATCTAACCGGATTTGAAGCGTTCTACCGGTTCTATCCCGCAAGGCTTGCTTGAGCTTCGCAGCTGCGAAAACCGTCGAGCGCAACTCAGGCGGTGCGGTGAAGAACGGCGATTGCCGCAAGCGGTTCATCATGCTGCTCGAAAGCATGATCCAGTTGAAGGGATCGAAATCGAATTTGTCGCCATTGAGGGGCATCAGGTAAGATCCCTCCGGAATCGGACCAACTATTTCCTCCCACATGATCCGCTGCATCTGACGGTATCTACCCGATCCGTCATCGACTTCAAGGCAGCCGTCGTGCAGATAACTTCTGCTCCTTGCCGCTCGGCGCCATCTGGCTTTGCCCGACCGCCGCAGACCACGAGGCCAACCGCGGCAGCGGCAATAGTTCTTAATCTGCGTTGCCGTGATGTCGAGCCGATTAAATTGCATCACGAAAGCCGCATGCAGGTCGACATTCTTCATCGTGCCGGCGCGCACCTTGACGAATTGCAGTTCGGCTTCGGCAAAAATTGCGTTGGGTCGCTTCATTTTGCCACCACCGATAACGATCGGCCTGTGACCACCGTCGGCGAGTCCGCATCAACGAACCGTTTAAGCATGTTAGCAGGGTTGCGGCCGTCGTGATCGCAGATCATTCTAATGGCCTGAAGCTGGGTCGTGGCGATTCGGACCGTTAGTTCAGCCACGCTTGCCAACGCAATAGATCTCCGCGATTCCCGCTCGATCTCATCGGGGGTGAGGTCTTCGTCGCAGAGTCGTTCAATCTGCGCGAACAAGTGATCGTTTAGATTTTGCAGTCGATTCTTGGTCATGCTGCCTTCTCCGGTGCGATACGCAATTAAGCGGGCAGCATGAATTCGTGATAGATCGGATGGTGGGGAACTCTCTGAATCCTCGATATCCCTCCACAGATGGCATTTCAGATCGCAGGCTCACAGTAACTAATCGGTCGTATTGCGCCCGCTTCGCGGGTTCAGTGGTCCTTGCGGTTTTCTGACAAGACCTTCCGAAAGAACAGGCTCCGTACCTGGCAGCGGGCCCGCTCTCACGTCGGCGCCGGGCTGCGCTGCTGCGTATGGCGTCGTGCGGTCCTTCACCTGATGAAGTTGAGGCATACCGTCCTTGTCGACCGGGTCGTGAAGGAAATTTGGCATGCGGCAGGCGCGGCAGAACCGATTATCGCGTGGCCGCATAACGACCTCACGGGTGATAGGATCGATGCGCGACCATCCTGCCAGTCAAACCTGTCGCCGCGTCAGAGCTTATGGTACGACGCTCCCTAAGATCATGCAGTGAGGACCTGCGGAGCGCACTAACGGCTGGGAGCCAATGTTCGGTTTAACCTTCAAATCTCTATTTCCGCTGGCGGTCATGCTCGGCGTTTGCTTTAGCGTGGCTGCGTTGGGCGCCAGAGTAACGTCTCCCGAGATTCCAACTTGGTATGCATCTCTGGTGAAGCCGTCATGGACGCCGCCGCGCATAGCATTCCCGATTGTCTGGCCTATTCTGTATTTTCTTATGGCAATCGCTGCTTGGCGTTTGTGGGAAGCTCCACCCTCGCCATTTCGGAAAGTTGCTCTCATGCTTTTCGTCACTCAACTCGCATTGAACGCGAGTTGGTCATATGTATTCTTTGGAGCGCATAACATCACCGGCGGCCTAGGGGTCATAATCGCTCTAACCTTTACGCTTGCCGCGACTATAGTTGCCAGCTCATACGTTGATGTGGCGTCAGCCGTCCTGTTAGTGCCCTACCTTGCCTGGATTGTCTTCGCGACAGCGCTCAACGCCCGGATTTGGATGTTAAACTGACACGCGTGACGATCGCGAAATATCAAAAGCCGAAAACCTTGCGGGAATTGATCGCAGTGCATCCGAGGCCGGGGTAGCAGGATTGACGACGAAGTCTGACGATTACCGAGAGAACGCGCGCAACTGCGCCGAGCTTGCCGCCCAAGCCAAGGATGAACCCGCGCGGAATCGTTACAAGCGCATGGAGGCCGCGTGGCTGGTACTCGCTGAAGAACAGGATTGGCTTGACTGTTATTCGGCCTGCAATAGTGACCCCCTGAGCCGGGGGATCGGCGTCCAAAATTGACCCCCTATAGATTGGCTGTTGCGCTGCCTGCTTTGTCATGAAGCAGGTGGTCGGGGATGCTGATCGTGGAGACGATTGCGCGGATACGG